>DATJJE010000029.1:0-143347 GCA_035492455.1 Vicinamibacterales bacterium
CTTCGCCGGGACTTCCGGCACGCCGGCCGGCACCGGAGCCTTCGTTGGCGACGGGGTCGGAGACGAGGGCTGCGTCAACGGCGTGCGGCCGCCGACCACCGACCCCGGGCCGCGCCTGCCGATAATGCCGAGCGTCAGCGCGAACACGATAAAGAGAATGGCGCAGATCGCGGTTGCCCGCGACAGCACGGTCGCACCGCTGCGCGCGCCAAACGCCGCCTGGCTGCTGCCGCCGCCAAACGCCGCCGCGATGTCTCCGCCCTTGCCCTGCTGAAGGTAGACGACGAGCATCATCGCCAGACAGACGAGAATGTAGAGCGCCGCGACGAGGTAATACAGCATCGATGTTGTCCTGCGGGCGCCGACGGGCGGCCCCTCCGTTCTTTGAGGAAAACTCGATTATACAGGGGCGTTACGGCTGCGGGAAACGATGTCGAAAAACCCCTTCACATCGAGGCTGGCACCGCCGACCAGCGCGCCATCGACGTTCGGCTGGCTGGCAAGCTCCCGGATGTTGTCCGGCTTGACGCTTCCGCCGTAGACGATGCGGCACTGCTCGGACGGCTCGGCGCCAAACCACTGCTGCAGGCGTTTGCGAATGTGACCGTGCGCCTCGGCCGCCTGGGCGGGCGTCGCGTTTCGTCCCGTACCGATCGCCCACACCGGCTCGTAGGCGATCACCAACTGCACGAGCCGATCGGAGGTGACGCCATCGAAACCATCCTTGATCTGGCGATCGAGCACGCTGAACGTCTCGCCGCGCTCGCGCTGATCGAGTGTCTCGCCGATGCAGGCGATCGGCGTCAGACCGCCCGCAAACGCCGCGGCGATCTTCCGATTCACCGATGCGTCGGTCTCGCCAAAGAGCGTGCGCCGCTCCGAGTGTCCGACGATCACGTACTCGGCGCCGGTCTCGGCGATCATCGCGCCGCTGACCTCGCCGGTGAACGCACCCTGTCGCTCCCAGTACAGATCCTGTGCAGCGATGCCCACATTGCTGTTGCGCGCCGCCTCCGCCGCTGCATGCAGCGCGGTAAACGGCGGCGCGACGACAATCTCGACATCGGAGATGTCCTTCACCAGGCTGCGGAACTCCTTGACGTAGGCGACCGTCTCCGTGACGGTCTTGTGCATTTTCCAGTTGCCGGCGATGAAGGGTGTTCTCATTATTTTTCCGGCAGAGCGGCCACTCCCGGCAGCGTCCGGCCGCTGAGGAATTCGAGAGAAGCGCCGCCACCGGTCGAGATGTGCGTGATGCGATCCTCGACGCCCGCCTTTTTCACGGCGGCGATCGAATCACCGCCGCCGACGATCGTGGTGCCGGTGACGTTGGCGACCGCCTGCGCGACCGCAACGGTCCCTTGCGCGAACGCGTCGATCTCGAACACGCCCATCGGTCCGTTCCAGACCACCATCCGCGCATCGTGCAGTGCGTCGGCGTACGCCTTTGCGGTGCGCGGGCCGATATCCAGACCCATGCGCTCCCCTATTTTCGGATCATCAACGCCGAGCGTCTCGGCCGGCGCGCCCGCCTCGAGCTTCGGCGCAACGACATGATCAGTCGGCAGCATCAGCGCGAGACCGCGCGCCTTGGCCCGATCCAGGATGTCGCGTGCCGCATCCTGCTTGTCGTCCTCGACCAGTGACCTGCCGACCGGTTTGCCCTGCGCCTTGAAAAACGTGTACGCCATAGCGCCGCCGATGAGCAGCCGATCGACGCGCGGGATGAGATTCTCGATCACTTCGATCTTGTCCGAGACCTTCGCGCCACCAAGCACGGCGACGTACGGACGGGCAGGGTTGCCAACCGCCTCGCCGAGATAGCGCAGCTCGCTCTCCATCAGAAGCCCCGCGCCCGCCTCGCGCAGAAACCGGACGATCGCCTCGACCGACGCATGCGCACGGTGTGCCGCGCCAAACGCATCGTTGACGTAGACGTCGGCAAGCGAGGCGAGCTGCGCCGCGAAGTTTTCGTCGTTCTTTTCCTCTTCGGGATGAAACCGCAGGTTCTCGAGCAGCACGACACCGCCGTCGGGCAGCGCTTTGACGGCATTGCTCGCCGCCGCTCCCACGCAATCCTCCGCGAATGCCACATCCTTCCCAAGCAACTCGCTGGTGCGTGCTGCGACAGGACGAAGGCTCATCTCCGGATTCGGCTTGCCCTTCGGCCGTCCAAGATGCGAAGCAAGGATGACAGCGGAGGCACCAGCTTCCAGCGCATATTTGATGGTCGGCAGTGAAGCCGCGATGCGCGTATCGTCGCCGATGACACCGCCCTTCAGCGGCACGTTGAAGTCGACGCGGATAAAGACGCGCCGCCCCTTCACATTCAGGTCGCGGATCGTCTTCTTCACAACCCGCGCTTGACCATCCTCAGAAGCAGATCGACGCAGCGGCTCGAATAGCCCCACTCGTTGTCGTACCAGGAGAGGACCTTCACGAAATCGCCGTCGATGACCGCCGTGTAGGCGCTGTCGACGATCGACGAATTCGGATTCTTCCTGAAGTCAATGGAGACGAGCGGCTCGTCGGTCACCGCGAGAATTCCTTTCAGTTTCCCGCATGCCTCGGCCTTCAGCGCGGCGTTGACCTCCTCGGCTGTCGTCTTCTTCTCGACGATTGCGTTCAGGTCCACGAGCGAAACGTTCGGCGTCGGCACGCGCATGGCAATGCCGTCGAACTTGCCCTTCAGCTCCGGCATCACCTCGCCGACCGCGGTCGCCGCGCCCGTGGTCGTGGGGATGATCGAGACCGCCGCAGCGCGTGCACGCCGCAGGTCTTTGTGCGGCAGGTCCAGCAGGTTCTGATCGTTGGTGTACGAGTGCACCGTCGTCATCCACGCTTTCTTGATGCCGAAGCGCTCGTGCAGCACCTTCGCCAGCGGCGCGAGGCAGTTGGTGGTGCACGACGCGTTCGAAATGATGTGGTGCTTCGCGGGATCGTACTTCTCGTCGTTGACGCCGAGGACCACGGTGATATCGGGGCCTTTCGCGGGCGCGGTGATGATCACCTTCTTGGCGCCGGCGGCGATGTGCTTGGCCGCATCATCACGCTTGGTGAAGAGGCCGGTCGATTCGAACACGACGTCGACGCCGAGGTCCCTCCACGGCAGCTGCGCGGGATCCTTCACGGAGAGCACCTTGAACTCGTCGCCGGCGACGGTGATGCCGTCGGCCGTGGCGCGCACATCCTCATCGAGATTGCCGAGCACCGAGTCGTACTTGAGCAGGTGAGCGAGGGTCGCTGCGTTGGTCAAATCGTTGACCGCGACGAAATCGATCTCCTTGTTCCCCAACGCGGCGCGCATGATGTTGCGTCCGATGCGCCCGAACCCATTGATCCCCACTCTGACTGCCATCGATCTCTCTCCATGGGCCGATCTAAAGGTCGGCCCCTACAGCGATTGGTAAAACACTCGATTGTAGTAACGCGCGTTGAACAGGGTCAATGCGCGCGTTATACTGCAATCACGATAAGAGCTTTCGTCTCCACAACTTAGCGTGTATCTCCTCTACAGCGTTTTGACGCTCGTCGTCTTCGTGCTGGCCTCGCCCTACTTTCTCTATCAGGCGCTGCGCCACAACAAGTACGTTGGCAGCATCGGCCAGCGGCTCGGCTATCTGCCGATCTCGTTCAATCTCGACGGCGACGAATCGATCTGGGTGCATGCCGTGTCGGTCGGCGAAGTGTTGAGCGCGCGGCCGCTCATCACGGAGCTGCGTGCCCGCTATCCGAAACTGCGTCTGTTTCTCTCGACGACGACGCTGACAGGGCAGCAGCTGGCGCGCCGCAGCGTGTCGGACGTGGATGCAGTGTTCTACTTTCCGTTCGACTGGACATTCACGGCGCGCCGCACGCTGAACGTCGTCAAGCCGCGGCTGTTCGTGATGATGGAGACGGAGATCTGGCCGAACCTGCTGCGCGAGTGCAAGCGGCGCAGCGTCAAGACAGTCATGGTCAACGGCCGCATCTCGTATCGATCGTTTCCGCGCTACCGGATGATTCGCCCGTTCATCAAACGCGTGCTGGCGGACATCGATCGGTTCTGCGTGCAGGGTGAGGAGACGTCGCGGCGGCTGGTCGAGCTGGGCGCGGATCCTTCGCGCGTAACGGTGACGGGCAGCCTGAAGTTCGATTCCCTCGAGTCGTCGCCGACGCCGGGTCGCGGCCGCGAGCGCGTGCTGCGCTTCTTCCGTATTCCGCCGCACCGGCCCGTGATTATCGCGGGCAGCACGTTGAAAGGCGAAGAGGAGCCGGTGATTCGTGCGTTCAACCGCGTGCGCGCGTCGGGCGTAAACGCGCTGCTGATCATCGCGGCGCGGCATCCGGAGCGGTTTGACGAGGTGGAGCGCGTCTGCCGTCAGGAAGGATTGTCCGCGCTGCGCCGGACGGAGCTGCCGATCGATGCGGAGCCGCGCGCCGATGCCGTGGTCCTCGACACCATCGGCGAGCTTGCGCAGCTGTATCAGATCGCCACCGTCGTGTTCGTCGGCGGAAGTCTCGTCCCCGCCGGAGGCCACAACATCCTCGAGCCCGCGCTCTACGGGAAACCGATCATCTTCGGCTCGCACATGCAGAACTTCGGCGAGATTGCAGAAGCGTTTCTCAGCAACGGCGCGGCTATCCAGGTGCGCTCGGGCGGCGAGCTCGAGGAAGCGATGCTGAGTCTCATTGGCGATCCGGTGCGCCGTGCACGCGTCGGCGCGGCGGCAAAGGCGCTGGTCGAATCGAACCGCGGCGCGCGCGATCGGACGCTGGCGGTCATCCGCGATCTGATGCCGCCCGACCGCGAAGGTGTGGTCCGCCCATTCCGCGTAGTCCATTGACCGATCTGCTCAGCGGCGCCTACGGGCGCGTGGCGCTCATGCGCCGCGCCTGGTACACGCGTCCGGGTCGGCGCCGCCGCCTGAATCACCGCGTCATCAGCGTTGGTAATCTCTCGATGGGCGGCAGCGGCAAGACGCCCGTCGCCGAGGCGCTCGCGCGTCTACTCCGCGCCCGCGGTGAGCGTCCGGTCATTCTGACGCGCGGCTATGCTCGCCGAGAGCCGACGGAAGGCGTGCTCGTGGTCAGTGACGGCACGCGCCTGCGCGAGCCCGTATCACGCTCGGGAGATGAGCCGCAGCTGCTCGCGCGCAAGCTGCAGGATGTTCCGGTGCTGGTGTCGACGGATCGCTACATTGCAGGACTGTTTGCCGAGCAGTACTTCCATCCGAGCGTCAGCATCCTGGACGATGGATTTCAGCATCTGACGCTGGAGCGAGACATCGATCTGCTGCTCGTGTCGACCGCGGACCTGACGGATCGCGTCATTCCGGCAGGCCGCCTGCGGGAGCCGCTCAGTTCCGCGCGTTTCGCGGATGCCGTTCTCGTGAACGGCGGCGAGGAGGAGGCCGCTCACGTCGCTGCAGCGCTCGGAGTGCCGACCGTGTTCCGCGTTGTGCAGCATTATGGAGATCTCGCAGGGCGAGGCTTGTCGGCCTCGCTCGGCGCGCCTGACAAGGCGCGCCCTGCCGTCGCCTTCGCCGGCATCGCGCGACCCGGGCGCTTCTTCAATGCGCTGCGATCGCTCGGATACGACGTTGCGCGTGAGCTGACGTTTCCAGATCACCACTGGTACACGCCGCGCGATATCGAGACGATCCGCGCCGCGGCGCGCGACGCGGGCTCGCCACTGATCATTACGACCGAGAAGGATGCGGTGCGGTGCGACATGGACGCCGCCGTGCTGCCGATGACCGTGTCCATCGAACCCGCCGCCGAATTCGAATCGTGGCTCATGGATCGCATGTGATTAGAGCCGTCGAATTCGCGGCGGTGCGGATCGTCGCCGCAGTCGTTTCGGTGCTTCCGATACCGGTCGTTCGCAGCCTGGGTGCGGGCATCGGCCGCGCTGCGTATCTCGTGGATCGCACGCATCGTCGAGTAGCCATGAAAAACCTGGCGGCGGCGTTCCCCACGCGGCCGGAGGCCGAGCGCCGTGCGCTCGCGCGAGCGATGTTCGCGCATTTTGGCAGCCTGCTGCTCGAGTTGCTGAAGTTCAGCACCTACACGCACGAACAGATGGTTGCGGCGGTCGATGTCGAAGGTGATGAGCGTGTGCGCAACGCCTACGAGCAGGACCGCGGCGTTCTATTTTTTACGGGACACTTCGGCTACTGGGAAATCCACGCGCTGGTCGAGCCGCTGATCCACCCGCCGATCTCAGTGCTGGCGCGCCCGCTCGATAATCCACAGCTGCACGACATGCTCGAGCGGATTCGCACGAAGACCGGCAACTCGGTGATCTACAGGGAAGGCGCGGTTCGGAAAGTGCTGCGCGAGCTTGCGGCCAATCACGGCGTGGCGCTCCTCATCGACCAGCATCTGCACACACCGGACGCGGTTTTCGTCGATTTCTTCCAGCGTGCCGCGGCCACCACCTCGGCGCTGGCAGCGCTGGCGCTGCGAACCGGTGCACCCGTTATTCCCGTATTCGCCCTGCCGTTGCCGCACGGGCGCTACCGTCTCGTCTACGAGCATCCTGTCGATCCGCCGCAGACCGAATCACCAGACGCCATTCGCGACTTCACACAACGCTGCACCGACGTGCTCGAGATGTACGTGCGGCGTCATCCGGAGCTGTGGCTCTGGATGCATCGGCGGTGGCGGGATGGCTGACGCACGGCCGCTGCTGGTGCTCGCGCCCAACTGGCTGGGCGATGCGGTGATGGCGCTGCCGGCTATCCGCGATCTGAAACGTCACTTCGCGGATCGATCGCTGATTGTTGCCGCGCGTCCGAGCGTGGCCAGCCTGTTCACAATGGCGTCGGACGTCGCGCAGACTGTGAAGCCCGACGCGGCCGAAATTCGCGTCGCAGATCCGTCCATCGCTGTGCTCTTCCCGAATTCGTTCGCGAGCGCATGGCTGCTGCGCCGTGCAGGCGTGCACGAGCGCTGGGGCTACGCAACCGATATGCGCACCTGGATGCTGACGCGCGCGGTGCGCCGATCGACCGCGCGCCTGCATCAAGGCGAGTATTACCAGCATCTCGTGCGCGAGCTCGGCATCGCAACCGGGCCGCTCGAACCGGTCATTGAGGTTCCCGCGCTGGCGATAGAAGACGCCCGGCGGTTGCTCGGACAACATGGTTGGGAGGAGAGCGCACCCCTCGTGGCGTTGGCGCCGGGCGCTGCCTATGGGAAAGCGAAGCAGTGGATTCCCTCGCACGTCGTCACTCTCGTCTCTGATCTGGCAGATCGAGGCGTCACCTGCGCGCTTGTCGGCAGCCACGGCGACGCGGAGACGACGCGCGCGATTCGCGATGCGGCGCCGGGCGAATGCCGGACTGGCATCCTCGATCTCGCGGGCGCGACGACGCTGCCGGTACTCGCGGCCATTCTCAGCCTGTCGTCGGCCTGTGTCTCCAACGATTCCGGCGCCATGCACCTCGCTGCCGCTGTTGGCGTGCCCGTGGTCGGCATCTTCGGCCCAACAAACGACAAAGCGACCTCACCGCTGCCGCGCGCAGGCGTGCCGACAGAGGTGGTGACCACTCCGGTGTGGTGTCGGCCATGTATGCTTCGTGAATGCCCTATCGATCATCGCTGCATGACCGGCATTGAGCCGGCGCGCGTCCGCGACGCCGTCGATCGCATCGCGCGGGTAACCGCCTGATGCGGCCGGCAGTCTTTCTCGATCGCGACGGCACGATCATCGAAGAGCGCGGTTACCTCGATCGTCTCGATCTGCTGGAGCTCTATTCGTACACCGCGGATGCGCTACGGTTGCTGAATCGCGCCGGCTACATGACGGTGGTGGTGACGAATCAGGGCGGCATCGGCCGGGGCATCATCGACGAACCGTTCCTGCATCGGGTTCACGAGACAATCGATGCGCGGCTTGCCGCCGGCAACGCGCGCATCGATCGCTATTACTTCTGCCCGCATCATCCGGACGCGGTCGTCCCCGAGCTGCGCGTCAAGTGCACGTGCCGCAAGCCGGCAGCCGGCATGATCGAGCAGGCATGTCGCGAGCTGTCGCTCGATGCCAAGCGCTCGTTCACCATCGGCGATCGCCGCCTCGACGTCGCGGCGGGCAGGCACGCAGGGACGCGAACCATTCTCGTGCGCACGGGTCACGGCGCGCACGAAGAAGCGATGCCGCCCGGCAACACGCATCCCGATGCTATCCTCAACAATTTGATGGAGGCGGTCGGTTGGATTCTGCGGACGTCCTCGCGCTGATCGACGAGCTGCCTGGTCGTCGCGTGGCAGTCATCGGCGACGCGATTGCAGACGAATTCGTTTATGGGCGTGTCGCCCGCGTGTCGCGCGAGGCGCCGGTGCTCATTCTCGAATACGACACCACTCAGGTGCTGCCCGGCGGCGCAGGCAACGCGGCAAACAACGTGGCGGCCATCGGCGGATCGGCGCTTCTGGCTACGGTGATTGGGCGCGACGAGCCCGGTCGCCGCCTTTTGCAGTCGCTGCATCGGCGCGTGAATCCGCGTACGGTCGTACGCGCCGCGACGCGCGGCACGACAATCAAGACGAGGATCCTGGCGGGCGGCATCCACTCGGCCAAGCAGCAGGTCGTGCGCATCGACCGCGTGGCCAACGGCGCGCTCGACAAGAAAAGCCGCGACGCATTCTTTCGCGCGGCGGTGTCGGCGGCGCTGCGTGCCGACGCGGTGCTCATCTCCGACTACGGCGGCGGACTCGTGTCCCCGGCGGCGGTGTCGAAGATCCGCGGCGAGCTGAGGCGTCAGGAGCACACGGTGCCGATTCTCGTGGATTCGAGATACCGTCTTCTCGACTACAGCGGTTTGACCGCCTGCACGCCGAATGAATCGGAGGTCGAGCATGCACTCGGCATCCGCATCAACGACGATTTGCGATTGCTCGAACGCGCCGGCCGACAGATTCTCGAGCAGACGAAGATGCAGGCCGTACTGGTCACGCGCGGCAGCCGCGGCATGGCGCTGTTCGTTCCCGGCGAGCCGACGGTGCACATCCCGATCTTCGGTTCGGACGAAATCGCCGACGTCACGGGTGCTGGTGACACGGTGATGGCGACGCTAGCGCTGGCGCTTGCGGCGGGGGCGACATTCGAGCTGGCCGCGCGTCTGGCGAATTTTGCCGGTGGTCTCGTGGTGATGAAGCGAGGCACCGCCACCGTCAGCGCCGCCGAACTCCGCGACGCGGTCCGCGTTCGCCGACGCGTGAGCGCCACAGGTGACCGTGACCGATAGCAAGATCGTGTCGCACGACGAGCTCGCGGAACGCATCGCCGCACATCGTGCCGCGGGTCGTACGGTGGCGTTCGCCAACGGCTGCTTCGATCTGCTGCATGTCGGCCACGTTCGCTACCTCGAGTCCGCCGCCCGCGAGGGCGATATTCTCGTCGTCGCCATTAACGACGATGAGTCGGTGAGGGCGCTGAAGGGAAGAGGGCGGCCGATTCTGCCCGCGCACGATCGGGCGGAACTCGTCGCCGCGCTGCGCTGTGTGGATTACGTCGTCATCTTTCCCGAGCCGACCGTCGGCCCGCTGCTCAACCGCCTCAAGCCGGACGTCCACTGCAAGGGGACCGATTACACCTCTGATTCCGTTCCCGAACGCGACATCGTCCGGGGATATGGCGGGCGTATCGCCATCGTTGGCGATCCAAAGGATCACTCGACGCGCGATCTGCTCGCGCGCATTGCCGGGAAGTGAACCGCTTCCTCATCGTCCGCCTCGGCTCGCTGGGCGACGTCGTGCACGGCATTCCCGTCGCCGCCGCGCTGCGCAACGAGTTTCCGGCGGCGCGCATCGATTGGATGGTGGATCCGAAATACGTCGAGCTGCTTAACCTGGTGAAAGGAATTGATCGGCGGATTCCCGTGGATCCACGCGCCATCAAGCATGGCGTCGGCAGAGAGAAATTCCGCGCGACTCTGCGCGAGCTGCGCGAGACGGACTACGACGCCGTCATCGATCTGCAGGGGCTGCTCAAGTCGGCGATGCTCGCGCGCAGTGTGCGCGGCCGCCGCACGATCGGGTTTCCGCGCAGGCACCTGCGCGAACAGCTCGCGCGTCTGTTCTACACCGTTGCTCCGGATCCGGGCAGTGCCACTCACGTCATCTACAAGAACCTCGAGCTGCTGACGCCGTTGATGGTTGCAGATCGGCGCGTGCGCTTTCCGCTCGAGATTCCGCGCACGCCGACGGTGATGGAAGTGCTGAAGCGGTACCAGCCGAATGGCTACGTGCTCGTCAATCCCGGTGCGGCCTGGCCGAACAAACAGTGGCCGCCGGATCGATTCGGTGAGATTGCCGCGACAGTCGCGCGTGAGTTCGGATGGCGTTCGCTCGTGTTGTGGGGACCCGGCGAGCAGGAAATCGCGCACGCGGTGGCCGCCGCGTCAAACGGCGCGGCGGAAGCCTCGCCGCCGACGACCATCACCGATCTCGTCGGCCTTGCACGGCACGCCCGGCTGATGATCTCTGGCGACACCGGTCCTCTTCACATTGCCGGCGCGGTGAGCACGCCAATCGTTGCGCTGTTCGGTCCGACGCGCGCCGAGCGGAACGGACCCTGGGGTCTTGACGATGTCGCCATCTCGCGCGTGCAGCAGTGCTCGTGTGTCTACGAGCGGAGGTGCAAAATGGCCGCGCGCTGCATCGACACAATTGAAATTGGTGAGGTCTTGAGCGCCGTGCATCGGCGGGTCGCCGCTCAACCATTTCGATAACCCTTGCCGGCATTAATCGCGCAGTGTTTTCTCGCCGCGCGAGAAAGATCGCCGCCGAGGACGACTTCCTCTCAGCATTGCTCAGGTTACGTTCAGTGCGTCCAGTAAGTTGTATGCGCGCACACGACGGCTCCGCGCTTGCTGTATGCGCAAGCCATGAGAGTGAAGGTCGCATGCCTCCTGTCGGCGGCCACGTTCATCTGCGCATTGCCGGCGCGCGCGGATGAGACGGCTTGGAATCCGTTTCTGTTTACGCCATTCTGCAGCACGTGTGGACCGCAGTCGCCGTTGACGCTTGAACAGGCCGACGCCGTGGAGCTCCTCTTCGGCGCTCAGGTCCTTGGACCTGCGATTCCCATCACGCCGCCGCCAATCGGTGATAACGACTCCACGCCGCCGCCCGAAAACATCGGAAGACAAGGCCCGCCGACGTTGTCTGTGCTGCCCGCGTCTGTGCTGCCCGCGACATCAGGCGGATCCGGATCGGGAGGATCGGGCGGCTCAGCGTCGAACGGCTCGAGCTCTTCGAGTTCGGGAAACAACCAGAACTCTGGTGGTGTCGAATACGGCGTCAACGCCAATCAGAACGTCGTCACATTCACCACGAACGATGTCAACACCAATGGCATCAACACTGATGTTCTCTCGGATACGTCGGGTGGTGGCGGTGATCAGGGCGGAGGCCAGACGCTCGTTCCGGAACCGACCACGCTCGTTCTGTTCGGAACGGGTCTGGCGCTGGTCTCCACGAGGCTACGCCGCCGCAGAACCGTCGGCCGTTAGGCGCGTCGCCGCTTCGTCCTGCTTCCACACGCTCTGTGAGTAGGGCGCACACCTGAATGCGAAGAGCATTGCGAAAAGGCGCGACCGCGAGTATCTTCTGATCCTCCTTCCCGATTCACGAGCTTTCGAAACAACAGTTCTCGAGGCGGCGGGTCCCGTCCCCACTGCACCGATTTCTTTTTCGCGAAGACGCGTTCAGGATGTCGATCCATTCAAATCTCGCGTTTGGTTCCCGCTTGCGGACGCACCGCGAACGTCGTGGTCTCACGCTCGCCGCGTTGGCCGATACGCTGAAGACCAAACAATCGTTGCTCGAACAACTGGAACGCGATGACGTCACGCGGTGGCCGCCCGGCATCTACGGTCGCGCACTGGTGCGCGAGTACGCGAAATTAGTCGACCTGCCTCCCGATGAGATCGTCCAGCAGTTCGTTTTGTTGTCCGCGGCAGGCGAGGAACAACACAGTGGCGGATCAGAACGCAAACGGCAGGACGCCCCGGATGCACTACGTCTGACATTTGCAGACGTATCCGCACCCAGGCCCGAGCTGCTGTATCGCCGGGTGCTTGCAGCCACGCTTGAACTGGTCGTGGTGTTGACGATTGGTTTTGTCGTCGCGTTTATCAGCGGGGCACGGGGTTCGACAACGAACGCGATCATCGCGCTGATCTGGTATCCGGCGCGGACGGCAATCTGGGGCAGCGATGCGTTTTACCGAATCCGACGGTTGCAGCGACCGAGCAGATCGTTCTCGTGGTCGCACGCGCCTGAAATATCGCCCGCGGATTCCGCCGACGATGCGTTCATCGTCGAAACGGACGTGAACACGGCGACGTCAAGTTCTACCGTCGTCCACTGAGAGCCGGCATTCACGTCGGCGCCATTACGCCGGCCGATGCGCGCGCAGGAACGAATGAATCTGCCGCACGGCGAGCGGAATACGCTCCTTCGGTTCCTTCCACGGGAAGATGCTCACTTCAGCCTTCGGCGCGAGCATCGCGCATTCCATGGCGACAGCATACGGGTGTGCGGGTACCTCGTCTGGAAGGATCAGAACAGGATTCTGACAACTGCGCACGAAATCGCGCGTCACGGTGAACACGAAGTCCGGATTGGTCTCGAACATCCTGGTCACGAATCGGTCGGTTGTCTCCAGCGAGATCTCCGGCCGCTTCGCCGTCAGCATGGCCCCCCAATTGGTCCAGAACGCACCCGGGTACTTCCGATCGCGCATCTCCGGACGCCAGCCGACAGGCTGCGCCACCACGGCTGCGGCAATGCGATTCGGTGCGCGCTTCAGAAGATTCCAGATGAACGGACCGCCGATGCAGAAGCCCATCACTGCGAACCTGTCGATGCCCAGATGATCCATCAGCCCGATCTGGTCGTCGGCATACGATTCCCACGGGCGGTCGACTTCAACAGGACCAGTCGACTGGCCGTTGGGCGCGTTGCGCAGGTCCGCCGTGATGCAGCGGTATTCGCCTTTGAACTCCTCGATGGCGTTAAAAGGCGGGTTGCCGGTAAAGAAGCCGATGGTCGCGTTCAGTCCGCCGCCCGGAAGCAGCAGGAGAGGGAAGCCGGAACCGGCCTCTTCGTAGTAGATGCGAACCCCACCCTTCTCGTAGAACTTGCCGCTGCCCGTCTGCTGCGCAAAGAGGCGCGGCATAGCGGCTGCTGCGGCAGCCGCAACACCCGCGGTCAGTATCGAGCGTCTGGTCGGATCCATAGTCAGCGACCTCCGTCGTGCGGATCACCGCCGCGAGCCGAACTTGGCGTTGCAGTCAGAGACGAACTTGTGCAGCACCGGGTCTTGCGGATTCAGATCAAGAACGGGCTTTGGGTCGAACGTTGTTACCGGTAGCTCGATGCGGATGCTCCGGGCACTTATCAGATCGCTCAGCGGACCGGCGGCACTATCCTGCCAGGCCTGAGCATTGGCCTGTGCCGACTGGCGCACCAATCCGCCCAACAGTCCGTCGAACGCCGCAATACCTGTAGTGACGCTGTTCTGCTGGTCACGGACAGCGCGGTCAAACGTACCGGGTTCGTAAAACAGCAACCCAAGGGTGTTGGTGTAACGCTGTCGGTTTTCGATCTGCGGAAATCCCTGGGCGACGTGAACCGCACGGGTATCCACGCGGATACGCACGTCGGCGACTTCATCGTCGTCACGGGACGGATCAGTGTACCAAGGGAAGCCCGGAACAGGATCCTTGTCGCCGGCGCCGGCGAGGAAGAAGATGCTCACGCCGTTGTTGGTGCAGTACGCGCTGGTGGTCACATAGCCCTGGAGTTTGCCATCGGCTCCCGGAATGAATTTCGTGGACGTCGGCTTGGTCGTCACCTCATCGGTCAGAGCGTCTTTCTCGGACTTCATCCCCCAACCAAGAATTGGGCTCAATGCTTTAGCGAACCGCGCGTCGAGATCATCCTGCTTCGACTGGGCTGGGCCGGGCGCCGCGGCTTTGGGTGCGGTAGGAGCCTGCGGACGCTGCTGCGCGGTCTGTTGGCCCGGCGGCGCCGCGCCCGCGGTGCTGGACGCAGACGTGCTCGGTGTGTCGATGTACTTCCAACCCGTTTCGACCACCTGTTTCCTCGCTGCGCCAGCCTGGGCGACGAGGCTCTGTTTCCTTGCAGCCATGGCGGCGTCCACGTTCGGGGTCGTGGACGCGTTCAGGTACATGCAGGTTACCGGAGCGTCGGTATCGGGCTCGTACTTGTACGTTTTCGCCAGATATATCTGGAAACCAAGTTTCGATCCCTCGAATCGAAGGAAGTTGTCCTGCATCGTTCCATAGTCGGGTAGGTCGTAGATGTCGCTGAAATAGACGACAGGCCCGGGATAGGACGAGAAGCACAGGAACTTGATGGTTGAATTCACCGTGCGAGCGGGCGCGGCGGGCGAAGACGGCCTCTGCTGTGCGGCCTGCTGTGGAGTCGGGCTCGGCGTTCGCGAAGGTACGGCTGGCACCGGCTGCGGCTGCGCCGCAGGCGGTGGTAGGGAAGCGCGTACGCTGGCCGGAGCCTGCGCGCGGAGCGCCGTTTCATAGGCGCCCTGCGCTGGAGCCGCGCCAGTCTCCGCTGGAGCGACCGATTTCTGCAGCGCCATCACCGCCGCGATGTTTGCGGATTCAGACTGATTCCGCTCGACGTTGAACGTGGTGCACCCCGGACCTGTAATGCTGCCGGCGAGTTCCGTCGAATCAAAGCTTCCATTCATTCCCACCATGTTGAAATTGGCGGGATGCTGCGTTTCCCAGCGCACCGGCATCAGGGAGAACTTCGCCGTGCGCGCGTCGTACTGACCGTGGAGGCTGTAGGTGTAGCCCTGGTTCTGCGTGCCCGGCGGAAGGTAAAAGGTGAAAAGACCGGAAAGCTCTCCGCTCGCTGTGGTCGTGAGCGACAGCTTCAGATTCGTCGCGCCCTGGGCACAGCGATAGGTACCGTTGTAGACGCCGGTCAAAGCCGCCGCGTTCTGCGCGCTGGCAGCAGGAGCCACGACGACCATCGCGAAACAGATGAAGAGGAACAGTCTGACCATCCCGGGTGGGACTTTCGAGCTCATTCCGTAGCCTCCTGGCGAGTATGAAGGTAGAAGATGCGCGGGGACGCTACCACAGCGGCGACAACCGTCGCAACGCAAATGCTCGATCACGCGGTGGCGACCTGCCGAGGAGCTACTTCGGCGGGTCGACGTTGATAGTGGCTGTCGGCCCCACACCCGCGGTGAGAATCCACATCGGATCGTTGCCCGACCCATCGTAATGAACACCGCGCGCGATGTCGTGGATGAAGCCACCCTTTGTCACCCCGACCGTCCGGGTTTTGTCGCCGGTCGGCCCCGTGCCGATCAACATCGTGCCGCCCATCACCATGACGACACGATCGATCGGGTGATAGTGAGGTGTGCTCCAGTTGTTCGGCGCGCGTCGCTGGTATTGCAGATAGAGCCCGGGCTTGCTCGAGTCGCCATAGAGCACGAACGATTCCTTCCGCATGTCCTCGATCCGCTGAATCTGGCTGATCGCCGGATCGATCACGTCAGCTCGCGATTCAGAAACGTTCGTGCGCGGCTCCGCCGGATGCGCCGCCGACGGCCCTATCCCCACGAAATACAGTGTTGCGCCCTCGTCTTTCGTTCCCTCAAAGTGAATGCCGCCCGCCACGTCTCTGACAAACGAACCCGGCTTCAGCGGGACGGTTCGCTGCGGATCAAATTTTCCGGTGCCAACCCAGAACGTCCCGTCGAGCACCGTTACGAAGACATCGTTGTCGTGAACGTGCGACATGGTCCACGTGTTCGGGCGGCGCTTCAGGACGTAGGCGTAGAGGCCTGGCTTGGAAGAGTCGCCGTACAGATTGGCGATCATGCCGTTCTCGGCTTCTTTCCATTGCATCTGTTCGGGCAGCATGTAGTCTCGGCTGCTCCGATCTACGTCGACGGCCTGTGCGCCGTGCGGATTGGCGATCCAAAGAGAGGCCGCGGCTAGGGTCACAACGAGGGTCGCCGCGCGAAGCGGGAACCTACGGCGCGTGTGAATGGTCATAAGCATCCCGCCCAGTCGAGAGAGGCCCAACTACGGAATTCAACGCAGGTCTTGAGTGAGCGCGTCACTTCGAGGCGATGGTGGGATTCACCCAACCGTTCTTCATCACGCCATGCGACGGACGGAAGCTGAGATAGTCCACGTGATCGGGAATGTCGAACCAGCCGTGGATGACGCCCGGCGGAACGATCAGCACGTCGCCGACCTTCAGCTCCACTTTGCGTGAGCCCACCGCCACGCCGCCGCCGCAGCCCGGACCGTTCGGTCCGCCGTCGGGGTTATTCGTGCTGCGCCGGCCGTTGACAACTTTTCCGTCGATGAACGCCGTGCCGCCACCGGAGACAATGTAATAGCCTTCCGTCTGATTGTCGTGCGTGATGGCGCCCTGAAGTGCGTCCGCCGGCGGAGTGGCCATTTGTTCTCCGCACGGCGTCGTTGGACCCGCAGCCTGGGCATTGCCACGACCGGCCGCAGCAGGCTGGGCATTGCCTCGACCGGCGGCAGCCTGAGCTCTGGCCTCACCGACCGTCATCACTTTCTGCTTCCCGCGATGAATGATGCCCAACTCCATGCTCCAGCCGTCGCCGATATCGACGACCCTGGCGTTCTCGTCACGGGTCGTCTGGCTTTGTTCCGTGGCGCTGATCTTGTCGATCTCAGCCTTGGTAATGACGGTAGCCGTCGTCGGGTTTCCCGGTCTGGGCTGGGCGTAGACCGCGAGAGGAATCAGAACCGCCGCCGCGAGTAAAACTCTCAGTGCAGTGTTCTTCATAGTTTTCCTCCTGAAGACTTTCGTCCCTCGGGACCAATGCGTCGCGTCGCCTGATGCGGCCCGGGTTCGTGCAAGGAGTATATCCAGCGCAGGGTGGGTCGGGCGCGGGTCTTATACTTCTGCCTCGGTGTTTTTACGCCTTCCGAGTGTCGCGCTATTGATCCTCTGGCCCCTCGCACTGAGTGCCGCCGATCTAGATACGCCGCCCGGAGTATTGGTTGACGTTGGCGGGCACAAGGTTCACCTGTATTGCACGGGAAGCGGAGGCCCAACGGTCGTCCTCATTGCGGGCGCGTCATCGTTCTCGGTTGATTGGGCACTGGTTCAGCCGAAGCTGTCGAGCAGAACCTGCGCATTTGATCGTCCGGGATATGCGTGGAGTGAGGTGGCAGGCGTTGTCGATGACGGAAATCAGGTCGTTCGCGATCTTCACGAAGCCCTCCTGCGGACGAATCAACCGCGTCCCTACGTCCTGGTGGGCCACTCGCTGGGCGGGTTGTTCGCGCGCCTCTTCTACGACACGTTTCCAGAGGACGTTGGTGGAATGATCCTCATGGACGCGGCGCATGAAGATGGACTGTTCACCAGCCGTGATGGCAAACCAGTCCCGGTCACATCGCTGAGTGAGACCGAATATCTTGCAGCCAATGTTCCGTCGTTGCCGCCGCGAGTGCCCGAGGCGCGGCTGGAGGACGCATACCGCAGGCTTCCTGAGAACATCCAACAACTTCATCTAGCGCTGTTGACGAGATTTTTGGAAAACATGAAGGCGGCGACAGTGCCCGAGATGATCGCCTTCCAAAAGGCGAGCTACGCCACTTTGATGCGTCTACACGAGATCAGTACTTTGCAGGATCACCCGTTGGGCGACGTCCCTCTCGTAGTGCTGTCCAGGGGCATTAATAGCGGTGCGCTGCAGGAACGCCTTCAGGGCGAGCTTGCGAGGTTGTCGACAAACGTCCTGCATGTGACGGTCAATAACGCCGACCACGAAATCCATTTGTATGCCCCCGCCGTAACAGTCAGCTGGATTGAGACGATGGTCGAGGCGGTTCGCAACGGACAGGCGCTGGGGTCGGGAGCTGCGCAATGAACGCCTGGCGGGACTCGTGTCAATGACGCGCGGCACGCGTGTCAGACGCCTGAGGACGTCGATGACGCGGGTGACCGAGTGCAGCGAGGGAATTGGCGGGAGCGACGGGACTCGAACCCGCGGCCTCCGGCGTGACAGGCCGGCGTTCTAACCAACTGAACTACGCCCCCAAAGGTTTATTCTGATTGGTGATTCGTGATTCGTGATTCCAAATCGCAAATCACGAATCGCAAATCACCAATGGTATTGGGCGGTACAGGATTCGAACCTGTGACACCCGGCGTGTAAAGCCGATGCTCTACCACTGAGCTAACCGCCCGCCTTCGCGCTCCGGCGGGCAAGCCCGCCGTCATTGGTGCCACGTGCTGTCCCACGAAGCGCCTCAGCGAGGTTAGCCCAAAACACTCATTATAGGTAGCCGATCACTTTCAGCGCAAGGAGCGCGAACCCCGCCACGAGCCCTGCCGTGGCGCGGTACTCGCGATTGCGCATCGCGCGCGCCATGCTGAAGCGACGCCGCATCGGCTCGGCACGCGACTCGCGGTAGCGATCGTAGGTGTCACCGAACGCGCGCGTGAGGAACGCTTCTTCGGTGCGAATCGCCGCTGTCAATGTGGACGCCATGTAGATCGTCGACAGCACGCCGACGATCGTACTGCGCGCAGCGATGATGATGCCGATGGCCATGATCGTCGAGCCGACATACAGCGGATGGCGCGTCCACCGATACGGCCCCGAACGCGTCACCTCGCGGCCCTTCTCGAGATGACCCGCGGCCCAGAGGCGCACGACCTCGCCGGCGGCCGCGACGATGAAACCGATTCGCCAGCTGGCCCAGCTCGGGCGCGCGAGAACGAGCACGATCACCGCGGCTGCGAGACCGAGCGCTACTCGCCGCCGCGCCAGCCACTGCGCTACGGATTCACCCACCAACGTCGTTATCTATAATCGCCCACCGACGCCGATGCGATGAAGATGATTCCGGCAGGACGTCAAGTGACCGCAACGAACGATAGCAACATCTCGAACACGACGAGTCGCACTTCATCAACCAGGCGCCGGCCGCCGCGCGGCAGCTGGCGCCGATCTGTGTTCCCACACCGCCGCTCTCCAACCATCGAAAACAGACGAATAGCAGTCATCGGAAAGCTGGGAGCGTAACAGGTCACGTCAATCGATGCGAGCTCTGCTGGAATCGAGACGTTTCACGTAAACTCCGAGTCGACCCTTTTCGCATTGCACAACACCCTCGGTCTTCGCTATCACCGGCTTGCCTACGTCTACGCGTCAGCGGTCGCCGTGATGATGGGCACACTGCTGCTCGGTATCCCCGTGCAGCTGAGTGATTCGTTTACCGAGTTCACCGCGATGCACGGCCGCGGGCTGTGGGAGGTGATCAGCGCGGAGTTCTACAACGGCGCCTACTTCCGCCCGTTCCGCCGCGCGCTGATCAAGATCGTGTACGACCTGTCCGGCGGGCACTACTACATCGCGTTCCGCGGCTTTCAGGCCCTTGAACTGCTGCTACTGCTGGTGCTCGTCGTGCGCATGCTTCGCGTGCGAACAGCCGCGGCGCTCGCGGCGGTGCCGCTCGGCCTGGCGGTGCTGGTCGGCATGCATACGTTTGCCGGCGCCGTGCGCGAGGGCCTGCCGATTAATCACTTCCTCACCATCCTGATCTGTTGCGCCGGCGCCGTGAATCTGGCGCAGGCGAAGCGCACCTGGCTGGTCGATGCGGCGGCCGTCGCCCTGCTCGTCGCAGCGATGATGACGATCGAGAGCGGACTGCTGGTCTGGGCAATCTTTGCGGCCGCGTACATAGTCGGCTACCGCGGCGTGTCGCGCGGCGCGCTCATTGCGTTGACCGCCTGCGTCGCCATCTATTTCGCCGGCCGGTTCGTGATCATCGGCGGCGCTGCGCCCGGTCTCAACGAGCGGAGCGCGGGGTTCGGCTTTGCGGTACTGAACCCGGACGAGCTCGTGCGGCGGTTCGGCAGCAACCCGTTGCCGTTCTACGCCTATAACATCGTCAGCGCAGTTGCTTGCGTGCTGTTTGCGGAGCCGCGCGGTGGCGTGTGGATGTTCGTTCGTGAGGTGGCGACGGGCCGCCCGGAGCCATGGCAAATCGTCAACGTCATCACCAGCGTGCTCACGACCGCGGTGATGCTGCGTTTCGCGGCTTCGCGCATCCCGAAATGGAAGGCTCGCGACTTCGATGACGCCGATCGGTTCATCATCATCTTTCTCGTTGTGCTGCCGCTGAATGCACTGTTCGCCGCCGCATACGAGAAGGATGTCATCATGAGCCCCGCCGGTTTGTTCTACGCGGTCGCCGCCTACTTCGCCTTTCGCGAGCTGCTCTCAGGAAGCGCGGTGGCGATTGCTCCGGCAGTCGTGTTGCTCATCGCCATCGGCTGGAGCATCCGATTCGTCGGCATGCAGGACAACCTGCGTGCACGGGCGCTGTCGGTGCAGGACGAGTGGGCGTACTATGACGACTGGGCTCGTGAGCAGCCGACCGACGTTCATTTGACCGCAGAGGAAGAGGTCATCAGGCAGCACCTGTACGACGACGCCGTCCTGCGCGCTCCGCGCGTGCCGCAGTTGTCGCTCGGCGGCATCGAGCGTCTGTTCGATTTCACGCAATGACGAAGCGCATGGTGGTGCCGCCGGCTGCGGCGTTCCTTGTCGTCGCGTTGTATCTCGTCGCCGAGTCGTTCGGATTCCGCGGTCTTGCCGCGGTGGAGCCCGGAACCGTGTCCGAAGCGGCTGCCATGGGACACGCCGCACGCGCGCTGCAGCTGATCGCGCAAGGACAGAATCCGAACGAGGCGCAACGCATCGCGCCGGGGATCCTCGATGCCAACGAGTACAGCCTGCGGCCGCTGGAGGCCGCGGTCGTCGGCCGCCACATTGAACTGGTGCGGCTGCTGCAACGCAGCGGCGCTGCGAAGTTCGACATGGCGCGTGCGATCTGTCTGGCCAGGGCCCGCCTTCCGGAAGCGCTGCCGGACCTGAACGCGCCCTCCACCGACGCGTCAGACTCACCGATGGAGATCGCCGCAGCGATCGAGAGGTGTCGATGAACAGGACCGCGGAGAACGTGGTGCTCACCATTGTGGCAACGCTCGTGTGCCTCGGGTTGGCCGCCATCTCCGGCCGCACGGCGATGAATGGCGGACTCGGTGAAGATGGCGCGCTCTACCAGGCCATGGCGGTCAATCACGATCTGCAGGCAGCGCCTGCCGTGAAGAAGCTGGCGCCCGCGTTCCCGCTCGCCGCCGCCATCGGCTATGCCGCGACGGGAAACATCGTCTCGAGCTTTTTTCTCGTCAACGTGATGGCGTTCGTCGTGCTGACGTTTGCCGCATGCTGGACGCTCGATCTCGCCGGCGCTCCGCTGGGTGTGAAGGTCGCGACGGCGGCAACGCTCGCGCTCCTCGGTCACCCAAGCCTGACAGGCATCTACGATCCGGGCCAACCGTATCTGCTTGGGGTTGCGTTGCTAGCGCTGGCGATCGCGGCGGCGGAGTGGAGCAGCGGCGTGCTGACCGCCGTCCTGCAGATCGGCGCCACGTTCGCATCTCCCGTCGGCATCGTCGCGCCGCTCTACGGGATGTGGAGACACTGGCGCGCACGCCGTCCGGCGGCGATGCTCGTCGTCTACGCTCCTGCACTGCTGGTGTGGCTGGCGGTTCAGTACTGGGCACGCGGAGGGGCTGCGGGACTCGTCGATCTGATGCGCATCTCGCGCGTCCGATCGGACGCGGCGTTCTGGGCCGAATCAGTGTTCATCCTGTACGCCATTTACTTCCTGGTGACCTCACTCGGCGGATTAACGCTGCTGCTCTGGTCGAGCCCCCGCCGGCTGAGAGATGCCCTCACCAGCCGGCCCGAACTGCTCGCGCTGGTGATTCCGGTCATTCCCTTTCTTGCAACCGGTGGCCTCGACGTCCCTCGCATCATCACGTTTCTTCTACCGTTCTGGTTTTTCCTCATCGCCGCCTGGGGACGCGACAACTCGGCGCGGTTGATGGTCCCGCTCGCACTTGCGATCGTGCTGACCCTCGTCACGCAGCACCCATGGACGCGCATCACCGACACCAGCTATTTCGTGGACTGGTTTCCTTACTCGGTCGCGGCCGGCCGCGTGAACGTCACCGATGCCGGCTTTGACCCCACGTGGCGCATCCGGATATTGATCGCGGCCGCTGGCGTGGCTGCGTTCGTCGCGTGGCGGCGCGCGCTGGCGCGATGAGCGATTCGGCCGTTCGCAAGCGGCTCGCGCTCGTCATCCAAAGCCTGGTGTCGATCGGCCTTCTCGTGCTGCTGTTCCGCAATCTCGATCTGGCCGCGTTGCGCGGACTGTACGCGACGCTCCCCGTCTGGTTCTACTTCACATCACTGGCAGTGGTCGTTGGCGGTCAGGCGCTCTATGCGTGGCGATGGCGCCAGGTGCTTGCGGCGTCCGGTGTGCCCGTGTCGATGCCCACCGCGATGCGGCAGTATTTCATCGGCATCTTCCTGAACAATTTTTTTCCGTCGACCGTCGGCGGCGATATGGCCAAGGTGTTTTACCTTGGACGAGAGCACGGCTACCGGCCGATCGCCGCGTCGATTGTGCTCGACCGCCTCTTGAGCATCGGATTGCTCGCCGTGCTCGCGACCGCGATGTACTGGATCGCGCCCGATCCGTCACCACAGTTTGCGGTGACACGATTATTCGTGACCGGAATCGCGATATGTCTCGTGGGAGGACTGGTGCTGGCGGCGCGCGGTACCGGCGGGCTGCCAAAGCGCTTGGCGCCATTCGGAGCTCTTGCCGTGGGCCTTGCCGAACGTGCCCAGCGCTTCCGTTACGACATGGCAGGAGCGGCACGGCATCCAGCGATCGTCTTTCAATCCGCCGCGGTCGTGTCGACGTACTTCTTCACCTTGACGGCGGTCTATCGGGCTTTTCTGCTGCTCAATACAACGGCGCACCCGGCATATCTGACGTTGTTGACCGCTGTGACGACCGCCTCGCTGCTCAGCAACATTCCGATTTCGGTCAATGGCCTTGGACTGCGCGAGCAGCTCCACGCCATTCTGCTGCAGCCGCTCGGCGTGCCGCGCGAGGCCGCAGTCGCGATATCGCTGTTGCTCTTCGCGCACCTGCTCGTGTCGAGCCTGCTCGGGTTGTGGTTTTGGTTCCGGCTGCCAGGCAAATCCCAAATCGCAAATCCCGAATCCCAAATCCCAAACGAACTTTGACCGTTGGAGTTGGGCTTGGATCTGGGAGCTTGATCTAAAGCTCAGGAGCCGAGAGGTGTAGCAGCGCGGTATCGGGAGCGTGGCGTTCGTACATCTCACCACGTCCATCTACTCGGTAATCGCTTACCGCATCGTCAATCTCGTTGCCGTTGAGGTCGACGCGGGGCTTCGACCAATCGTCAGCGCTGATAGGTAACGTCTCCTCACGGTCGTCGATAACGGTCGTGGTGTGCGGCGCCGGCGGTGCGAACCACGGTTGTACGCGCGCGGAGGAATGCTGCGTCCATGCAGTGGCAATGATGAAGAACATCGCCGCTGCCAGCACCATCGCCCAGACACGTCCAAGCGTCATTGCCGATGTCCCCGATGACACAGCAGCAAGCGGAGTGCCACTACTGGCACACCCGTTGCGATGTTTCAAGGCGGCTCGCCATGATGGAATCCCGCGATCGACTCCAGCACTACATTCAGCAGCACATCGCTTTCACACGGGCACGCCTGACGCATCTCCAGCGAGCTCATCCCGCAGCATTTCTCATCGCAACCGTTACTGCGGCGATGTTGTCGTTCGTCATCTTTGCTGGATCGCTCTGGGTCGTCTGGGATGTGTTCCGCGATCTGCCGGGCGACAAGCAGCTGCACGACATCAGCGCGATGGCGCAGGCGACGACGATCTACGACAGAAACAACAAGCCGGCGTTCACCATCTTCCAGGAGCGAAGGATTGAAGTTCCGCTCGCGGACGTATCGCCGCATCTGGTGAAAGCGATTATCGCGGTCGAGGATCAGCGCTTCTATGATCACGCGGGCATCGATCTGATTCGCGTGATGGCCGCGGCCATCGAGAACCTGCGCGAGCATCGTGCGGCGCAGGGCGGCAGCACGCTGACGCAGCAGCTGGCACGTCAAAGCTTCCTGTCTTCGGACAAGACCCTGCGCCGGAAGATGAAGGAGGCCGTGCTCGCCTGGCGCCTGGAACGCGAGTTCAGCAAGAATCAGATCCTCGAGCTGTATCTGAACAAGGTGTACTTTGGCGACGGTCTTTACGGGGTGGAGGCCGCGTCGCTCGGTTTCTTCGGCAAGCACGCGCGCGATCTCGACGTGGAGGAGTCGGCGCTGCTCGCGGGCCTGGTGAAGTCGCCATCCACATACGCGCCCACCATCAACCTCGATCGCGCCATCGTCCGCCGCAACGTCGTGCTGCAGGCGATGCTCGACAACCGGGCGATCGATCGCGCGACATATGAATCGGCACTGCGGACCAAGCCGCATATTGCCGACGCGCTGCGGGCGGAAGAGACCTACGGTCAGTACTTCAAGGAAGAAGTCCGCAAGCAGCTCGTGCAGCGTTTCGGGTGGGACCGCGTGTATCAGGGTGGGCTGAAGGTCTATTCGACCCTCGATGCGGACATGCAGAAGTCGGCGGAGGCCGAGGTGGCGCGTTCAATCGCTGAGATCGAGCAGCGACAGTCGAAGAGCAGGAACAAGCAGGTCGGGCCGGATCCGCTGCAGGCGGCGCTCGTCGCGCTCGATCCAACGACCGGTGAGGTGCGCGCTCTGGTTGGCGGCCGCAACTTCGATCAGAGCCGCTTCAACCGGGCGACGCAGGCACGTCGGCAGGCGGGGTCGGCATTCAAGCCGTTCGTGTATGCCGCCGCGCTTGAACAGGGGTTTACGCCCGCAATGACGATTGCCGCGCTGACGACCCCCATTCCGACGCTGCAGGGGGACTGGCTGCCCGATGACCATGGCGGCAGCGGTGCGATGAACATGCGCGCAGCGCTGCGTACGTCGAGCAATCGTGCCGCGGTGTCGCTGCTGGAGCAGGTCGGCATTCCAACCGCGGTGCGTTACGCGCAACGGCTCGGCATCAGCGACGTGCCGGCGGTGCCATCGCTCGCGCTCGGCTCCGGCGAAGTCTCGCTGCTGTCGATGACTTCGGCCTACTCGGCGTTTGCCAATCAGGGAATGCTCGCGCAGCCGTCGCTCATCCGCCGCGTGCAGGACGCATCAGGGCATGTGATGTTCATGTCGTCCGCACACGAGGATCGCGCGTTGAGTGAAGCGACGGCGTTCATCATGACCTCGATGATGTCCGACGTGATCAATGCCGGCACCGCCTGGCAGGCGCGCCGTGTCGGGTTCACGCTGCCGGCGGCGGGGAAGACCGGAACCACCAACGACTATCGCGACGCGTGGTTCATCGGATTCACACCGCATCTCGTCGCCGGCGTGTGGGTCGGCTACGATATGCCGCGGACCATTATTGCTAATGGCTATGCCGCCGATCTCGCGGTGCCGCTGTGGGGACGATTCATGGCGGCGGCGACACGCGACGACAAGCCGGATCGGTTCACGATGCCTGCGACCGTCGTGCCGGTCACCGTCTGCCGGTTGAGCGGGAAGCTTGCGACCGATGGCTGTCGCGACGCCGTAGTGCTCGACAACGACGGGCTGCCGACCGATCGCTCGATGGTCTACACCGAGTACTTCGTTCGCGGCACCGAGCCGAACGACTATTGTCCGCTGCACATGGGCGGGTACCCCGCCGCGGTCGCGACCTCCGGCGCCATCTCGGCGACACCGCCGGTCGCGGCGACAACCGGATCCGGTGGGACACCTCCATCGCTGACGCCGGTCGATCACCTTCGCGATCCTGCGCCGAAGGGTCCCGACGGACGCTTTAGCAACTCGACGCCTGCACCGACCCCCGCCGCTGCCGATCCGTCCACAGCGTCAACGCCCGAACCGCGCCGCCGCGGGTTCTGGGGTCGCTTGTTCAGACGCTGACTTGCGATAATGCGATCGTGCCGTTTCGCACGATCACGGGCCACAGCCGTCTGCTGTCGCTGCTCTCGCGCGCGATCGCGCGTGACTCGATGCCGCCTGCCGTGCTGATGGCGGGCCCCGCCGGTATAGGCAAGCGGCTGACCGCGGTTGCGGTGGCGCAGGCAATCAATTGCCTGCAGCCGATGTCGACCTCCGAATTCCCGCGCGACGCGTGCGGCGAATGCGCGTCGTGCCGTCGCATCGCGCGCGGTATCCATCCGGACGTCATCGTTGTGGAGCCCGGCGACTCGGGCTCGATCAAGATCGAGCAGCTGCGCGACGTCATTGACCGATCGCAGTACCGTCCGTTCGAGGGGAAGCGCCGCGTGGTGATCATCGACGAGGCAGACGCCGCGGGCGATGATGCGCAGAGCGCGCTGCTGAAAACGCTGGAGGAGCCACCTTCCGCGTCTATCTTTATTCTCATCTCGTCCGTGCCCGACGCGCTGCTGCAGACCGTACTCTCGCGGTGCCCGCGTCTGCGCTTCGGTCCGTTGACGCCCGCGGAGGTCGCGCGCGTGCTGGTCAAGGAACACGGCTACTCGGAGGCCGATGCGAGAGCGGCCGCCGCGGATGCCGAGGGCAGCATCGGTCTCGCGCTGGAAGCGCAGTCCGAAGACCTGACCGAGGCACGCGTGGCGGCGCAGCACGTGCTCGAAGAGACCGCGCGCAACAACGATCCCGTGCGGCGCATCGGGCTTGCCCGCGATCTAACCGAAGGCAAGGGGACGCCAGCCGAAGAACGCAATCGTCTCGCCGTCCGTCTGCGATCGCTCGGCGCTCTGCTGCGCGACGTCGGCATCATCGCCAGCCGCGGCGATCGGACGATGCTGGCGAATGCCGATCTCGAGCGCCAGCTCGAGAAGCTTTCCGCTTCCTACGATGCCGACCGCAGCCTTCGCGCCTATGCCGCGGTCGATCGTGCGCTGACCGCGCTCGACCGCAACGCCAGCCCAAAGGTCGTCGCGGACTGGCTGCTCCTCGAACTGTGAAGCCGCGCATCGCGATCACGGCTGGCGATCCTGCCGGCATCGGCCCGGAGATCGCCCGTAAAGCGGCGGACGATCCGCGCGTCCGCGAGCTGTGCGAACCCGTGATCTACGGTGCGTCTGCAGGGTCGCGCTTCGAGCCTGGTGTGCTCTCCGCGGAGGCGGGGCGCGCGGCATACAACAGCATCTGCGCCGCCGTGAAGGATGCAATGGATGGCCGCATCGCCGCGGTCGCCACGGCGCCGGTCAACAAGCTGGGATTTTCGCGCGCGGGGTTGCCGTGGAAGGGACACACGGATTTGCTCGCGCACCTGACCGGCTCACCGCGCGTGGCGATGATGTTCTGGTCGGAGCCGCTGAAGGTGGTGCTTGCGACCGTGCACGTGCCGCTTTCCGAAGTGCCACGTCTGCTGACGCGCGAGCTGCTCGGCAGCATCATCGATCTCACGGCACTCGAGCTGCCGCGCTTCGGCATCGCGCATCCGCATATCGCGCTGGCTGGCCTCAATCCACATGCCGGCGAGGAGGGCCTGCTCGGTCAAGAAGAAACGCGGGTAATGCAGCCGGCGGTTGAGCATGCGCAGTCGCGCGGCATCGCGATCGAAGGGCCTTTCCCGGGTGACACGATCTTCGGACGCGCGACACGCGGCGAATTCGACGTCGTGATCGCCTGCTACCACGACCAGGGCTTGATTCCGGTGAAGCTGCTGGCCTTTGGCCGCTCGGTGAACGTGACGCTCGGGCTGCCGATCGTGCGGACGTCAGTCGATCACGGCACCGCGTTCGACATCGCGGGCAAGGGTGTCGCCGATCCGTCGAGCATGATAGAGGCGGTGCTGCTGGCGGCGCGATTGGCGAATCCACACGGCCATCCTTCGGCCGCGTAGGTTCCGTTCGCTTTGAACTTGCGACCGATCGCGACAATGACGTGCGAGCCATCGCGGATGTCGTACGCTCCGGCGGGCGTGTACTGATCCGAGATGTAGCGATCCACCTCGGGATACGCTTTCGCGAACTCCTGGCGCCGGGTTTCGTTGATCAGCACGATCGGAATTCGTTCGCGATTCATCTGCGCGAGCATTTTCTGGCGGTCGTGCAGGGTGGTGAATGCATCAGGGGGCAGAAACAGCGCGTGCCCTGCGCCGAATTTCCTCTGCGCGAAGAAGTAGTACTCCGGCGCGGCCCACGTCAGCAGCACCGCATCGTCCTGCGTCGTGCAGGCGTTGAGATAGCGGACGGCGGGAGGCAGTGCGCCGGCGGGCCAGAAGCGCTCCCATGGCCATGCCGTGCCGGATTGCTTCACGCTTGCAAGCTGCCGTTCCATTGCCGACGGACCATCTGCGATGCGCGTGTCTTTGAGACGACCCTCGAGGCCGCCGAGAATCCACACATTCACCAGGCTCGCAGCCGCCACGGCGAGAACCGTAATGGCCGCGGCGAGGCCGTCGCGGATCGATTGCGCGACCACCCAGCCGCCCATGATCGCGAGCAGCGCGCCAACATCCTGAATGCGCGAATCTATCGGATGGCGCAGTACGACGGTCAGGTAGAGCAGCAGCATAGCAACGCCGGCGATCGCCACAGGCCGCTGCTCGGGTCGCGACGTGCGGCGCCTCGCAAGCAGGACGATCGAGACGAGGGCCAGCAGATGCGCGGCGTAAAAGAGAAAGACTGCCGCATCCGTGTTATTCCACGCGGCGATACCGTCCTGATTGCTCCAGAAGGCAAACCCCGGCGGCGAGACGAAGCGTTGATGCGCCTCGCCCTTGGCGAATTCAACCGCGACATGCAGATGCTCGAACAGCCCCTCCGACCATTCGACAAACGCGACGTAGGGGAGCATGAGGATGATGAGCGCGAGCGCGTATTCACCGAGCTCGCGAAGCATGTGTCGCGGATCGCCCAGTTGCACCGCGATCAGGCACGCGCCGACACCGGCGGCTGCATACACGCCGAGATCGTGGCGCAGCAGAACGGCTACGCCGGTCCACGCTGCAAGCCACACCAGCCGTATGCGCGACGGTTGCCGCACGTAACGCTGGACGAGGATCAGCGCGACCGCGGGCACGAGGATTTTCGGATACGAGTACAGACGCGGCTCGAGTGCGACCTCGCCGAGTGTTCCTACTGACGCGATGATCAACGAGCCGGTCAACTCCGCGGTGACGACGAGGGTCGCGGCGGCGGCGAACGCCATCAGCGCACATGTCAGGATTGCTTCGCTGAACGGACCGGGCCAAAGCCACTGGACGAGAGCGGAGAGCGAATACATCAGCGGCATGCCGGGATCGACGAAGTCGCGACCGGGCACCTGGCCGAACAGCAGCTGCTGGGCCCACGCGAGGTGCATGTAGTGATCGTTCGTCAGGTCGCGCAGAACCAACACGCGATAGGCGAAGGCCAGCACGCCGGCGGCAACGGCGGCTTTCGCCACGTCGCGGCGTGACGATGCGGTCATCGGCTGCCCGTTCGATCTGTGGGAAGGGAGATGCCCGTGCAGTCAGGCTCGCCGGCGGCGCGTGCATCGAGCATCTCGCGAACACCCGAATCGTGGCGTGACTGCTCGAGGCAGCGAAGCACGCGCAGCTCGCGCGCGTCGACGATCGCGCCGTTGGCGAGCAGCATGCGGAGTGTGTCGGCTCGTTGCGCCGCGACGGCAGCTTCAACGGGCAGGACGTCAATGGCGTACCCGTTGGTGAGGAAGCCATCCCGCACCCGACCGGCGCGATTCGGATCCGCGCCGTGGTGAATCAGCCGCAGGGCCTCGGCGTTGTTGCGCGTCGCCACGGCTTCGGGCAGGGTGACGTCGTCCGAAGGCCAGAGGCCGCCGCCCGTCGCGAGGCCCACAGTCCACCACGCACTTGTCACGGTGAGCACAATGCACGGCGCTGCGATCGCGATGCGCATCACTCGACCCAATACGCATCTCCCTTACGCGGCAGAAACGATGGGCTCGTCGTCTTCCGTTCGATCGCCTCTGTTCGGAGCCGCTGCGTTACGGCGAGCTCGCGCGTGTCGTGCGGCCAGTCGTCGCGCTTGTCTTCGCGCAGGACCTCGACCCAGTCGTTGCGAGTCTTGAAGGCATCGTAGCGGAGCTGGTAGTGAACCCCGGCGACGCGAAAGGCCCACAGGGCTGCATCGGCGGCGAGGAACAGGCAGAGCGCCGATGCCAGTGGTGCTCGCTTTTCAGGGAGCGACGCGATGAGCGCCCTTACTGCGATGAACGTGCAGACGGCATAGAACAAGCCGCCGACGCTGATGATCTCGTCCTTGATGTACACCGCCGTCAGCGCCGCGTTGGCGAGGAAGACCACCGCAGCCGCCAAGAATGCGCGATCCGCATCGGACCAGTCGGCACGCCGGATGTGCGCGTACCGCGTGGCGTACCACACCAGCACGATCGTTGTCGCGAGCGACGACAGCACGTTCACCGTAACCACGGGATGAATCGCCCCTGCGCGCCATGAAACCAGCAGGCTATAGACGCCGTTGCGTGGCTCGGAGAACAGCAGCGACGCGAGGCCGCCAACGACGTTGTAGATCATGAAGCCGACTGGATGCGCGCCGAATCGCTGCGCGAGCTCTTCTGCTGAATAGAAGGCGGCGCCATATCCGCTGCCATGGCCGCCGACGCCGGGCGACACGATTCCGAGTTGATCGCGGATAAGGAGATAGCCGCCGAAGAGCATGGTCGTTGAAATGACAGTCGACCGTTTGATGCCCGGCATCCCGGCCGCGGCACAACAGACGACCGTGAGCCAGACGATCGCACCGGATTCGATCACCGATAGCGCGATCACCAGCAGCGCGCACGCGACGATCGGCACATACCATCTTGGTGCGCGCTGTGCGAGGACAAAGACAGCGAGCGCACAGGCACCGACCTCCGCGTAATGGTTGACGGGAAACGCTTCGAAGAGCATTGCCGCGAACGTATGAATGCCGAGCAGTACGAGAAACGCAACGCTGAAAGCCGTCAGGTCGGTCCAGTCACGCACGCGGGTCGCCAGGAAAAACAACGCGACGAGAACAAAGAGCAGCGCGACGTGGACCCCACGGAACACTGCCGTGTACGTCACTCTCGTCTTCTCCGCCAGCTCGATTAGCCAGCGTGCCTGCAGATACCTCGACGGCCGCAGTGTCGTCGGCGAAAACCGGATGCTCTCTTTCAGCAGCGAAATCGTCGAGTCGGCCTTTGCGGCGACCACGATCGGTTCAAGGCTGTCGGAGACTTGAATGGGAACGCGATACAGGCTGTTCGCCAGCGGAATGGTGATGAGGGCGGCGATGACGAGCGAAAGTAGCGTCGCTTTCGAGCGGCCGGCAACCTCGAGCATTGACGGCCAGCATAGCATCACGCTTTCAGCGATCGCTCGCGTGGCGATCCGCTCCGTGGCGATCCGTCCCGTAGAGGCCGGCCTTCAGGTCAACCCTCGCGCACGGCAGACCCGTCGCTGGGTCGCGACGCGCGTCATGTACCTCGTGCGGCAGCCAGACGCGCAGCCTTCCATTGTTCGAACCTGGCGCATATTCGTCGTAGCCGCGATCGCGAATCGCCGCCATTAGCGCCGGCCACGAGCGTTCGACGACGGGTGTTCCGTCGAGGAATACCGCGGCACCGAGTCGCTCGTCGCGTAGACGAGCGAGAGCGCGGTTCACGTCAGCCGCATCCTCGTAATAACCGGGGATCCATGTTGGCAGCCGTGCGGCGAACGGTCGACGTGCAAGCGCAGGAATCTCCGGACCGAAGCCGGTGACGAGGACGCGATCTTGTGGATCCGTGCACTGTGACAGATACGCGATGAGCGGCGCCATCGACGGGTTCGGAATGATCTCGGCAGACACCTGTCGAAGACGCCGACTGATTTGCGAAACGCGGGCGAACGCGTTCACTGATGTTCCGAAGTTGGCGCGACCCGGCAGCAGCGCCGCCGCCACAACGATCAGCAGCACGAATCCGACTGTTGCCGCCGTCCGCATTGCGCGCTCCGACATGAAGCGGCCCGCGATCGCCGCACCGACCACTGCGGTTGAAGCGACGACGTCGGGGATGCGCGCGCCGAGCACGTCGCGCAGAAACACGACGTCGAGCGTCAGCAGGATGACGCAGGCCGACACGATATGTGCAGGGCCGAGTCGAGCGACACGCTTGAAGGACGCAAGTAGGCCGGCCACGGGAACAGCCGTCAGCGCGAAGAACGCCGGCGGCAAGGTTGTCGTCGTGCGGCGGCCTTCAGCGGCGATGAATCGGAATGCGGAAGCGAAGTATTCGCCCAGGCCTTCAACCAGCTGGATATAGATCAGCCATGGCGCGATGAACAGCACCGAGAGGGCCACGTAGGCGGCCAGCCGGATCGTCAGCACGCGCAGCTCGAACGCGTGGCAGATGACGAGCAGTGCCAGGTTGCCTGCGGCGACATAGACGGCGTAGTCGTGGCGCATCAGGAAAGCGATGGCCGTCCAGACAGCGAGCGCGACGAGGCGGCCCGGACTCGGCGAGTCCGCATAGCGCCACGCGATCGCGATGGCGACGACGGGGACGATGACCTTCGTCGCGTTGTACAGACGCGGGTAGAACGCCATCGTGATCACCGCCGCGAGGAAGGCGACGGCGGTGCTGCCGGTCGCGCGATACGCGAGCAGGAATGTCATCGTCGAGGTGAGCGCGATCAGAGCGACGCAGAGGAGTACGTTGACGAAAAGCGACGGGCCGAACACCGCGGCGGTCAACGTGGAGATGAGGTACGAGAGCGGAAACCCCGGGTCGTCGAAGTCACGCACGGGCCAGTCGCCATAGAGCACCTGCAGGCCGCGCGTGAAAGTGACGAAGTGATCGTTTTCGATCGCGCCGGTTGCCGCGTAGCGTGCGGCGAAGGCGAGGAGGAAGATCAGAACGAGCCGGGTTCGTGGCACGGAAGCGTCGGCGCGTCGAGTATAGTCGGTGAATCGTGGCCGACAAGGACGAGCGCGAGAAGGCGCAGCGGATCATCGCCGACAACCGCAAGGCGCGCCACGATTATCACATCCTCGAAACCTACGAGGCGGGCGTGGCGCTGCTTGGCACGGAGGTGAAGGCGATTCGCGAGGGACGCGTCAACCTGCGCGACAGCTACGCGCGCACGGATGCCGGCGAGGTGTGGATGATGAACGTGCACATCAGTCCATACAGCCATCGCGGCTACGCGACGCACGACGAAATGCGCCAGCGCAAGCTGCTCATGCATCGGCATGAGATCCGGAAGTTGATCGGACGGACGGCGGAGAAGGGACTGACGCTCGTGCCGCTGCAGATGTATTTCAAGAACGGGCGCGTGAAGGTGCTCGTCGGCCTGGCGCGCGGCAAGCAGGCGCACGACAAACGGGAGACGATCAGGCGCCGCGAGGTCGATCGCGAGACACGCGCGGCGGTGAAGTCCAGTCGCCGCGGAGAGGTGCGCTAGACTGAAATCCGTGCGACGGCTGATTCAGCGCATCGCCGCGGCAGCCCTGGCCGATGTCAGCCAGGCCCTGCGCACGATTCGCAAGACCACCTCCGACCTCGCGAGCGCTGTCCAACGCGTCGACGAACGGCTCGACAAGCAGGGCGACCGGCTGTCAGCGGTGAAACGCGAGCTGGATACGCTGCGCGGGGACGTGTCGGATCGTCTGCTGCGCATCAACCTGCAACTCGGCGCGATGATGCGCGTCATGCAGCAGCAGGGAACGTCGCCTGGAGGCGAGCCACCGGAGAGGACCGGCGCAGGCCGGCTCTCCGGCCGCGTGATTCCGCCGACTGTGGACGTTGAAGAGGCGCACTGGGCGCCGGTCATCGGCGGCGAGGTGCACCCAGATCCCTCGGGGAACGAATGGCTGCTCGTCGACAGCTGCCCGTTCTGCGGACATCGCGAGCGAACCGTCGTCGTCGAGTGGAACAAGCTGATCATCCTCGCCAAGGGACCTGACCAGCAGTCCGCCACCTACAACTACAGCTGCTGTCACCGCTGCGGTGTGGTGTACGCCGCGCGCCGCCCCGTCGGGCAGCGATTTCTGTTTCTCCTGGAGCACTTCGGCGAAGTCACGGGCAAGGCGGCCGCCGACGGCGTCATTCCCAACCCGATGCTCAACCCGTATCCGCTGAGCGACGCGGACAAGGAGCGACTCCGTCAGATGGCGGCACGCGGTGTGTGGGTATCCGACCATCTGGGGCTGAAGAACAACGACTACGTCGAGGGGGCGCTGCGGGATCGATTTGCCAACAGCGTGCATGTCGATCTCATCGCCAGCCTCGTGCAACCCACCAACGCGCGCGTGCTCGAGATCAGGCCGCGCGCCGGAACAATCGCCGAGAGCCTGCGACGTCTGTTTCACTCCGATGTGTCGGTGATGCCGATGTGGGAGAGCCAGAAGCTGCTGCTGAAGGAGCTCTACGGATTCGACGCGAAGGGGTTGATCGATTATGACCACTTCCAGATCCCGTTCGAAGGCCGCTTCGATCTGATCATCTGCAACCACATCATGGTGCACGCCGTACGTCCGGCGGAGTTCCTGCGCGAGCTGCGCGCGCATCTCAACCCCGGCGGCCACGTGTACTTCTACAACGAGCCTGAAGACCGCGAATTCCTCGAGAAGGGGCAGTCGATCATCGCGCACCTCAATCCGCTGCACATGCAGACGTTCGATCAGGCGGCGATGATGCGTGCGTTGGCGGCAAACGGGCTGGAGGTGGCTTTCATCAAGTCGCGCGACTGCAGCTTCATGGTGCTGGCGCGCGCCGCCGAGGGTTCAGTGGCGTGGTCGCCGATCGCGGTGGACGCACTGGAACGGCGGATCGAGGCCTACCGGCTGGCGCGCGATCGCGCCATTCTGAAGGTGCCGCAGGACATGCGACCGCGTCTCGGCCATCACTGGACAGCCGCCATTGAACACAGCCTGGCCGCCGGCGCCGTTGCGTTCGACGACCACGGACAGCTCAGGTTTTCAGCGGATTGAGGGACGGACGCCTCGGGCGAGGCGGAGCAGACGCTTCTTCGACCGTTGCCAGCGCCGGGAGAGCTGTTGGGAGGATTCGTACCACGCACGCCAGATCGCGCGTCTGCTGCGCTTGATCACCGGGCGCGCGTTTTCGTTCCAGAGATCTTTCGCTTCGTACCGCAATGCGGCCGCGCGCATCGCCGTCGTCATCGGCTGGCGCACGACGTAGACCCATAGCGGCCTGCCTTCGGCCAGCGCCAGCGCGGCACGCGCGAGAAGAAACGCGCCGGGCCGAGTCGTGCGCGTCCAGAGTGAATCACGACGTGCGATGGGACGCGGCTGGCGGCTGAGTCTTTCTACGGCGTCAGCGAAGATCGGCGTCGCCGGACGGTCGAGGCCATGTGGACGAACGAACCACTTGAGGAAGTCATCGTTGCGCGTGGCGGCAGCAGAGGGGTCGAGGGTGCTGGCAACCTGCCGAACGTGTTCGGACAGCGAGGTTGCGGCGCGAACGACACCGCGTTCGTCCACGAGGTGGCGGAAATGCAGCGTCCCTTCCTGGCCGTGCGCGAATTCCGCAGATCGCACCGTGAACACCGGCCGTCCGAGGATGCTCGCCTCGATCTGCGCACTCGTGTTGATGCCGACTACACCCTCGCTGTAGTAAACGGAATCGAAGAAGTCTTCCTTGAAACCGGCGCTGTTGGGGTCGGTTCCTATCGGCGGCCAGATGGCGGCGTTGGGAAACGACGCCAGGTCGAACGTGTGCCATTGACGCGAGTTCGCCGGATGCGGTCGGAACAGCGCGCCGAGCTGAGTGAGACGCGCGTCTGCTGACGCGCGCAGCGCCAGCAGCCAGCGCTCGGCAAACGGCACTTCTTCCGGTGCGATGAAGACCGACGAGCCCGTGTAAAGCAAATAGGGACGATCCGGATCCAGCCCGACGCGCCGACAGAACTCCTCGCGCGATCGGCTCGGCCGCATCGCGAACCACCGGTCGAAGGTCTGCGCGCCGGTGACTGTAATGCGATCCGCGGGCACACCGTGAAGTGTTCTTGCCTCGGCCGCCTGCGCCTCGTTCCAGACGATGACGTGGTCGGGGAGAACGCGTATCAGTCCCTTGCTCGTGAGGTTGTCCCAGCTGGCCACGCACAGCGCACTGCGGATGCCCAGCTTTCGCGCCGACTTCACGTAGTCGACCTGCTGCGATCCCAGCTCGATGAGCGGGGTGACGAGGAGCAGGTCCGGACTGCGCTCGCGCAGGAACGCATCGATGGCCGGCAGCGTCGGAATTGCCGTCTCGACGCCCTGCAGGAGTCCACGGATCGCGCGCCGCGACAACGCCGGACGCGCGGCCACCTCCAGCACGTCGGTGTAAACACCCGGCAGCCGCTTTTCGGCGCGGCGGCGAAGCGTGCCCGCGTCGCGGAACTCTGCATCGAAGAAGCGCACGTAGTCTTCGAGCAACCGAACGGTTGTCGCCAGGCTTTCCCAGGCATCCTGCCGCGATCGCGCGCGCTGCTCGTCGGCAACGCGAACGGCCGCGCGGTCGCTGCGCGCGAGAAAATCCCTGACGCTTTCGGTCCGCTGCGGCGCCGGCTCGCAGTGGATATTCGGGGAGCTCGCCGCGATGCGCTGCGCGGTGACATCCTCGCCAAGCTTGTCGCGGCTGATCTCGAACGCGAGATTCACCTGGTGTCCCGATGCGGCAAGCGTATGGATGGCCTCCTCGTAATACCGGATGAATCCGGGATGCAGCATCACGAAGAGAATTCGGCTCACGACAGCCTGTCCGCCTGGAAGCGTACCAATCGTCCGTCGCCAATGAACCCCGCGTCGGGCCCCCATTCGACGACATGCGGTGACACCGCCGCGAGCGCTGCACCCGCTTCGACCACGCGCGCGCGGAACTGGCGCTGGCTTTCGCTTTCGTCCGTCCAGTTAGACGCGACACCCGCCCGCAATTCCTCGATCCCCTTGACCACCTCGTCCGCCGTGTTGTCGCGATAGCCGAAGCTGCCTCTGCGGCGTCCACGCGCCTCGCGTTTACGAATATCCCTGAAGTACGGCTCCGTGAACATCTGCTCGATGTGAATCGGCTGCACGCGCTCGAGATCGATGGCGGTGGCGAGAACGTACAGGCCCTTCGCCGTCACCGGGTACGGCATGAACGGTTCCTTCGCATTGATCAACAAGGAAGGCGTGTTGGTGAAATAGGCGAGCTGCTGCAGATCAACCGACTCGCACACGACAAACGCGGACGCCGCGAGGGCAAACATCTGGAGGAGCGGTGAACGCTCGACGGCCTCAGTGAGATCAACCAGGCCCTGCGGCGCATCCCAGTCGTCCCACCGATCGCCAATCCAGGCGACGGTGTACCCGTCGCGCCGAAGAGCATCGATTGCGGCGGAGGCGATGTCGGCACGCGTTCGAGACTCGAATGTGACCAGCGGCGCGTCGACCGGGACGCCGTGCGCCGTCAACACGACACGCGCCTGAGCTGCGACATCCGTCAGCTGCAGTACCGTGGGTGCGTCTCGGAGGAGCCGTCGGGGAAAGCGGTCGATGTCCGGTCGCGCCCTGACGATGCTTGCATCAGCGATGGCGCGCAGCCGCTGCCGCAATTCGAACGGCAGCCTGTCGTCGCCCGCATTGCGGCGCCATTCGCGATGCAGTTCTCGAGCGAACGAGCCTGCGCGGTCGCGCCACCACGCACGCGTCTCGCGCGCGGCTGACGTGACGTTCCACCGAGCCGATAGCCACGCGCCGCGCGATCCTTCGGCCCTGACGACCGGCACGTCGGCGAACGCAAGCGGCGGCGCCTCGCGCATGCCGTCGAGCACGCATATGGCGCCGCTGATGCTGCGGGCGCGCTCGGCTGCCGTCAGCAGATCGATGCCGCTGCGAACTGGGTCTGACCAATCAGGTCGCACCACGACGACAGGCCGAGTGCCGAACCGGGTTTCAACGGCAGCGATAGTCACTTCAGGGAATCAGCTTGTGCCACCGCGCGGTGGCTTTCTTCACCCGTTTGCTTACTCGCCGCGGCATCGACGCAATCCGCTTGCGGTGCTTCGCGATCGCCTGGGGCCGGAATTGATCGACCGCGAACGCGGGCAGTGCGGCCACGATCAGCAACAGTCGCAGGAGAGATCCGAGAGGCGGTGGCGTCGCAGGCTGCGGCGTCGCCGTGCCAAGCCGTTCGACCGCGTCCGCGAAGATCGGCGTGGCGGCGCGGTCGCGGCCGTGTGGCCGGATGAAGGACGCGACGAAGCGCTCTGTTTCGGCGCGTGTTGCCGCCGGGTTGCGAAGGCAGTCGCCCAGCTGGCTCACGTGTTGATCGAGCGTCGAAGCGATGCGCAGGAAGCCGCCGTTTTCGGGCAGCAGATGGTGGAAGTGAATGGTGCCTTCCTGCGTGTGCGCGAACTCCGGCGTGAGCATGGAGCAGACCGGCCGTCCGATGATGGCGGCCTCGATCATCGCGCTCGTGTTGATGCCGACGACGACCGCGCAGTGATAGAGAGAATCGAAGAAGTCGTCCCGACTCGATTGATCGACCGGGTTGTATGGGCGCCGCGGGTACACGGCGACGCGCGGCAGGTCAGCAACCGGCTCGTCGGCCCAGCGATGAAAGTTGTAGGGGTGCGGCCGCACCAGCACGTTGACATCGCGCAGCTCGGGATGCGGGCTGGCGCGCAGCGCCGCGATCCATCTGCGGACGAACGCCACTTCAGCGCTCGATTCGGAGATGAAGCTCGACGATCCGGTGAACAGGACGAACGGGCCGGCGTCTGGAAGACCCGTCGCACGACAGAATGCCTCGCGGTCGTGCGTCGGCCGCTTGTCGAACCACTTGTCGAAGAGCTGCGCACCCGTCGCAACCACACGGTCCAGCGCGACGTAGTGATACTCGTGCGCCTCGCGGCGCTGCGCCTCGTTCCACACGATGACGAGATCCGGCTCGACGCGGAGCAGACCTTTGTTCGTCAGGTTGTCCCAGCTGGCGATACAGACGCCTGTCCGGATGCCGCACTCACGCGCCGCCTTCACCCAGTCGACTTGGTCGGAAGCGGCGGCGACCAGCGGTGAAATCAGCAGCACCTGCGGCGCCTGCGTTCGCAGGAAATCGACGATCGATTGCTGCACCGGAATCGCTTGCTCCGCCGTCATGAGCAGCCGCTCGACGCGGCGAACCGTTCCAGCGCTCAGACGCGGAATCGCGTCGAGCCAGTAATACGCTCGCGGAAGCACCTTCCGCTTGATGCGCGTTCGCAACGCCGGCGCATCGCGGAAGGTGGGGTGGAGAAAGCGCAGGAAATCCATCGTTCCGCGCAGCCTGTAGCCGACGTTGCTCCACAGGCCGACCGACTCAGGCACAACGCCCAGCACGTGGACACGGTCCGCATACGTGCGGAGGCCTTCGATGCCGACCGGCTTTTTGTCGCGCTGATTGTTGACTGCGATCGCGACCTCGTGACCGCGCGACGCGAGCTCCTGAATCGCGGAGTCGTAGAAGCGAAGGTACTCCGGGGAATCCATCAGGAAGAGAATCTTCATCGCCGCTGCGCCTCTTCCTCGATGGCGCGCACGACCCGCGGCGTCGCGGCCTCGTTGAATCCATACGGCCGCACGAAGAGCTGCGTGAACGCGCGCACACGCTGCTGATCCGCTTCGGTCGATTGCAACGAGCGCTCGAGCTGCTTGACGTGCTCGTCCAGCGTGTCGGCGAGTTGCAGCAGGCCTTCGCGCTGCAGATGGCGGAAGTGCAGCGTGCCCTCCTGCGTGCCCGAGAGTTCCGGAACACGAAACGAGTAGACCAGCCGGCCGATAATCCCCGACTCGATAAGCGCGCTCGTGTTCACCCCCACGACGGCATGAGAGTGGTACATCGAATCGTAGTACTCGCTGCGTGCGTCGAGGCCGATCGGATTCGCCCCGGCTCGAGGATAGATGACCGTGTCGCCGAACTCCGACAGATCGACGTCCGCCCATTGCGCCGCGTTTTGCGGATGCGGCCGCACGAGAATGCCCATCGTGCTGAGACGCTCGCACCGGCTGCTGCGAACTGCGCGAATCCATCTCTCTACGACTTCGACCTCGCGTGGCGCGATGAACGGGGACGAACAGAGGTACAGCAGGTAGGGATGCTCGGGCGGCAACCCGACGTGCGCGCAGAACGCTTCGCGCGTGGTGCTCGGCTGCGTCGTGAACCAGTGGTCGTACGCCTGGGCACCGGTCACCGTGACCTGCTCCGGATTCGCGCCATGCAGGTCCACGGCCTCGGTTCTCTGCAGCTCGTTCCAGACGACAATGCGATCCGGCAGTTCATGGATCAGACCCTTCGTCGTCAGATGATCCCAGCTGCCGACTGCCAGCACGCTGCGGATGCCGCGCGCACGTGCGGCGCGGACGTAGTCCACCTGACGTGAACCGAAGTAGAGGAGCGGCGTGACGAGCAGCACGTGCGGCTTGATGCGATCGAACGCCGCGCCAATTTCGCGCCGATACGGGAGGCTGCGCTCGACGCGTCGGAGTACCCCGCGGAGTGCGTCAATGCCGGCGCGCGATCGCACAACCGGAAGATCGCTGAGCCACACAAGCGGCGCCGGTGCCTGCCTGCGGCCGCGTTCGCGAAGCATCGGCGCATCCGCAAAGGCGGGCGACAGATATCGGAGGTAGTTCAGCCCCTCGCGTACGCCGCTCGAGACCGATGACCAGCGATCGTTCTTCGATGCGCGAATCGTCTCCAGCGTGAAGGAATCGGGGAACCGTGCCTGCAGCCGCTCGACGATCGGCATGCCGTCCACGACGCCGCCCTGCGAGCCGCGATCGGTGACGAGGTGAACCGTGTGGCCGCGCTCCGCGAGCAGCGCCAGTGTCGATTCGAAGTTCCTCAAAAAGCCGAGATGAGTGACGGCGAAGAGTATCCGCATTGAGCCAGACAGGATCAGCGGCCGCGTGCCGCAGCGACGCGCGCTTTTTTCGGTAACTGCACGCCCTTGAAGCGGTGCGCGCGCCGCACCGACACGGGTCCCCATCCGGCGTGTGCCGCCACGTACTCGAGGCGCTCCGCCTGATCGGTCGGCAGCCGTTCCGTTTGATACGACACGACAGGTGTTCCGCAAAACGATGCGAGCACGGCGAGGTCGCCGTGACTGCCAACGAATGCGGAGGCGAAGGTCATTGCCTCGGTCTGTGTCGACGCATCCGCGTCAGGGCGAAGCGACTGCAGCGCGACCACGTTTCCATCCCGTGGGATCTCGATGTCGGCCGGTGGTGGACAGTCGACGAGAACGACCGGGTTCTCCGCTGACACCTGCGCAACCAGCTCGCTCAGGAACTGCTGGTTGTCCGGCGTATTCGGCAGCGGTTCCGTGAACGCGGTGCTGACCGCCACGAACTGCGCCGGCAGGCCGGGTATGGAAGAAGCAGAGTCGGACGCGCGGCGTTCGTAGCGCAGCACGTCCGGCAGCCGTTCGAGCGCGCGATCCTTGAACAGACGCGAGATGACCCTGAAGACGAGCGACGGATGCAGCACCTGGTAATCCGACAGTTCGAACGCCCGAGCCGCCCGCTCGATGACCTCGCTGTCGAAGGGCGACATGACCGCCTGCTTGTAATCCTGTTCGTGCTGCGGCACGGTGCGGCTCATCCAGCGATCGATCTCGGGCGCCGAGAAGAGCGACCGTGCGTCGATTGACCGCTGCCCGACCGACGCGTACCAGGCCGGAGATCCACCGTTCGTCATGACGATCAGACGTTCAGGCGCGATGCCGTAAGCGGCAGACGCCCAGCGCACAAACGGAATCCAGTACAACAGTTCGTTCGCAATCGAATCGTTCCACGGGCCGACGAACACCGGCGCCGTGCCGCTTTGAATTTCCTCCAACGCGGTCCGGACAACGCGCAGCGACATCGACGATCCGATGATCGTCGCGTCCACGGGCGTGCGCGTCCTGACGCGCCGCCGCTGGAGCGAGGCGAGCAGCGTCGGTCCGAGCATCATCTGCCAGACAGGCCGCCCACCCTTCGGCCGCTTGACGATCTCTTTCGCGAGCCGTTCGATCTCCGCGGTGAGAATCGGCGACACGGGGATGTCGATGCCGCGCGGCCGGAGAAACTGCTCCGCAAACGATCGGCTCCGCGCCGACGTCGCGGGTGCCTGCTGCAACAGCGGTACAAGCTGGCGGTGGTGTTCGTCGAAGTCGCGCGCGATTGTCGCCAGCCCACCGTACGCCTCCACGAGATAGTGGAAATGCATCGTCCCGACCTGTCCCTCGTCAAAGCCGGGAATGAGGAGTGTGTGTACGGGACGGCCGACGATCGCCGCTTCGAGCATGGCGCTCGTGTTGAGGCCGACGGCGGCGTGGGCGTGATAGAGCGAGTCGAAGAGTTCCTGATCGGCGCCGCGGCTCGCCTCGAGCGAAATGGCGATGTTGCCGAGGGCCGACATGTCAACCGACGTCCACGAAGCGCGCAACGCCGGATGTGGACGGACGAGAATGCCGCAGCCGCGGATCGTCGCGTCCTCTGAAGCACGGAACGACTCGGCCCACCGGCGGATCAATTCCATCTCGTTGGGGCCGGTCAGCTGCGACGAGCCGAGGTAAAGGAGCATCGGCTTTGCCGGGTCGAGGCCGTAGGACGCGAAGAATTCGGCTCGACTTGTTGCTGGTCGCCGCGCGAAGAAGTCATCGAACCGCGCCGCACCAACGATCACCACGTGTTTCGGATCGCAGCCGTGCAAGTCGACCGCTTCGCGCCGCTGGACGTCATTCCAGACGATGACACGGTCCGGTTGGACGCGCATCAAGCCCTTGTTCGTCAGGTTGTCCCAGCTGAAGGGAATGAAGATCACCGGTATACCGAGACGATGCGCGGCCTTCACGTAGTCCGTCTGGTACGACTCGAAGGTCACGAGCGGCGTGACGAGCACGACGTCCGGTCGTTCCTCGCGCAGGAACGCCTCGAACCCCGGGTCAGACGGAATCAGCTGCTCGCAGAACGCCAGTGCACGCGCTGCGGTCCGCCAGTGCTGCTTCACCCACGGATGTCGATCGCAGTAGCGGACGACTTCCGTTGGCGCTATGTCGTAGGCGCGTCGCACCAAACGTGTTGCCCGCGCGTAGCGAGGATCGAAGTAGCGCACGTAGTCGCGCGCCCCGCGCAGTAGATCGACGTGGTCGCGCCAGTCGTCGGAGCGCTGCGTCGGGTTTACGCGTCCGCTGATGCGCGCGTGTTCGATGCCTTTCGGTAGTTCGAATGCGCCTTTGCGTAGACGACCCGCAAGCTGCACGACGTGTCCATGGTCGGCCAGCTCGAGAATCGTGTGATCGAAGTTGCGGATGCGGCTCGTCGCGCCCAGCAGAAAGAGGATCTTCATTCGACGGCTGCCAGAGTCGTTTCCGCGATTACTGCAAGCGGACGGATGCGCCTCCACCCGATCAGGTGCGCGTAGTCATCCACCTGCGGCGCGCGATCGGCGCTGACGCCGAAGACAGAGGCATCGAGGCGCGGTGGAATCGGGTGGGTCCAGTACAGCATCTCGGCGATGCGCCAGGCGCGCGGCGGTTCCACGGGAAAAACAGGTCCGGGCTCGAGCGAATAGAAGTAGCGCGCGGCCACGTCGAAGGCACGCTGCACATGGACGTGAATGCGGCTGTCCGTCATGTTGCGCAGCGCCATGAGATCGACGACGAGATCGACGCGCGGCGGCTGGAAGGATGCAAGCTCGGATTCCGGCACGAACACGAAGTCGACGTGCTGCCAGTCCGACCACAGATCGTTGTCTCCGCGTCCACGACAGAAGCGGAATCGCGCCTCGGGAAACGCGGTCATCAAGTACACGCTCGCGACAAGAAGCGCCTCCGGCAGGCCGGTGATCACATAGGTGACGTTGTGGCAGATGGTCTTGAACTGAAATGCGAAACCGCCCCATCCACCGCCGATGTCCCAAACGAGGCGACGCTCGGCGTTGGCGCGGAATTCATCCAGAATCGCGCCGTCCTGCAGCGCCGTGAGCGCCTTGAAATACCGGATTGTGTCCTCGTTGTAGAGCCCATGCTGCCGTTTGAAGCCGAAGCCCCCGAGTAACGGAGATTCCTGCACGAATAGCGCGTCGTTGCCCTGTCGGCGCAGAAACGAGACGTCGCGCTTCAGCCGAACGAACAGCTCGGAATCGGGTGCGGTGTCCAGGTAGTCGGTGGGATGAACGCCGCTGATCGGTCCACACGACTGGCGCACCGCCGCGATCATTCCGGGCGTTGCGGTCCACAAAGGAGCAAGTTCCGCCACCATCTGCTGCTCGACCCGACTCAGTTCCACACCGTTCGGTGTAGGGAATGCGCTTAACCACTCGCGGACTTTCAGGTAGCGCGCCCAAGCGGCAGCCGGGGCCGCGGCATCGGCAGCACGTCGTGCATCGGCCACGCGCCTGCTCACCTCTACCGCTTGGCGCTGCGCGGCGCGTGCCGCCTCGCGCCGCTGTTTCATCGCCTTGCGTCGAGCGGCTTTTTCCGTGCGAGCAGCGTCACTGCGCGCGAGGGTCGCCGCGGTTCTCGCAAACGGCGCTCGCAGCAGCCGTCCGTACCACGGAGCACGATGCGGCTGTTGTCTGCCGAGTGCAGCGGTCCGTTCGATGGCGGCTACGAGCCGCGGCGTCGCCGCGATGTCTATGCCACCCGGTCGCACGAACGCCTCCACAAAACGGCGAAGGCGACCATCGTCTTCGGGCCTGCGCACGGCGGCTTCGAGCTGCGCCGCGTGTTCGTCCATCGTGTGCGCGACATGCAGCACGCCGCCATTGGCGTGCAGAAGGTGATGAAAGTGAAGTGTCCCCTCCTGCGTGTCACGGAACTCCGGCGCGAGCACGGTGTACACGGCACGGCCGACAATCGCGCTTTCGATGAGCGCGCTGGTGTTCACGCCGACAACGGCAGCGCTGTGGTAGATCGAGTGGTAGTAATCGGAACGAGATACGTCGTCGATCGGGTTGGCGCCTTCGCGCGGCCAGACCACGACGCGCCCGATATCGGCGAAATGCGCCGCCTTCCACTGCTTGAAATTCTGAGGGTGCGGTCGCACGAGCACGCCGACGTGACGCAGCGTCTCCGATGAAGCTCGCACGTGCGCAATCCAGCGTCGGATGAATTCGACTTCCTGTGGCGCGATGAACCGGGAGGAACAGACGTAGAGGATGTACGGTCGATCGGCCGGCAGGCCGATGCGGGCGCAAAACCCCTCCCGCGACTCGCGCGGGCACCAGTCGAACCAGTGGTCGTAGGCGGGAGCCCCCGTGACCTCGACGTGTTCGGCTGGCACGCCGTGGAGGCTGACGGCCTCCTGTTTCATCGCGTCGTTCCACACGGTGACGAGGTCAAGCGGGTCGTGGATAAGGCCCTTGTTGGTGAGATTGTCCCAGCTGTACACGCACAACGCGACCGGCACGCCGACCGCGCGCGCGGCACGGACGTACTCCGTTTGTGGGGAGCCCGGCTCGACGAGCGGTGTCACCAGGACAACGTCCGGCGCGCAGACACGAACGAACTCTTCGATCTCGCGATGATGTGGAACCGCGCGATCCAGGGTGCCGAGGATCCGACGAAGCAGCCGCGTCCCCGCAGGTGTGTGCATGCCGGGGCGCTTCAGCATCGACAGGACGAATGGCGGCGCATTGCGTTCGGCACGTACGCGCAGTTTCGCCGCGTGCTCGAACTCGGGGCCGAGATACCGGAGATAGTCCATTCCCGCGCGCAGTTCGCTGCCGAAAAACGACCAGGCGCTGAACGGCACAATAGGCGGTTCGGAGTACTGGATCGTCGGCTGCGCCGCACACAGGCGCTCGAGCAGGGCGTCCGACTCGGGCCAATGCCGATCCGCGACGATCTGCACCTGATGGCCGCGTTCGGCGAGCATGCGCAGTGTGGACTCGAAGTTGCGCACGTACACGGTGCTGCGCATGCAGAACAGGATCTTCATGCCTTACCGATGGCTGTTCGCTGCAGCGCCAGGCGCCAGCGTGCGTCGTCTCGCAGCAATTCCCGTTTGTTCGCGTACCACAGGTAGGCGAATGCGTACTTGATCCCCGCCAGACGACCGAACGTTGGACGGCCGCGTCCGAGTACGCCGAAGCTCCACAACATGACGCCGAAGTGCTGCACTGTCATTGGCAGGTAGGTGTGAAGCGGAATGTGCGACGGGAAGAACATGCGGCGCTGACGCTTGTAGCTGAACGCACCCGCCACTTCGCGATACCAGAGCACCTGCGGGACATGGCTGAACTGCCCAAGCATCATCAGCTGCATCAATACATGTCGATCGGGCGCCAGCACCGCGGTGAACACACCGGCCTGCTCGAGCGCGCTCGAACGAATCAAGCCATAGATGCAGTTTCCCGCGGTCATCTTGTAGACCGCCAGTCGTAGCCTCGTTACCGCCTTCTTGATGCCCGTGGTGTCGAACCGTCGATGGACGGCAAAGCGGTGCGTCGGAAACACGCGCTGCATCAACGGATAGGCGAGGACGACCTGCGGATGCTGATCGAGCACGTCGACCAGCACCTCCAGCCAGCGCGGGTGCCAGATGTCGTGGTCGCTGACCCAGGCGAAGTACTCGCTCTTCGGGAACAGCTCGCGGGCGCGCTCGAATGCCTTGCGCCAGTTGCCGACCATGCCCAGTCGTGTCGGATTCGGTTCATAGACGATCTGTGGCCCGTATCCGGAGTACGACTCGACGATCTCGCGTACCAGATCCGACGGCGCATCGTCGACGATGACGAGCGCGAAGTCCTGACAGGTCTGCGACAGCAGCGACTCGAGCACGCGCGGCAGCGCATCCGGCCGGTTGTAAGCCGGCATACCGAGAACTGTGCGTGGGCTGCTACGTGTCACCGCGAAGAGGCTCGCTTCTGAGGGCGCTCTGTCCTCGCCGCGATGTCTTTCCGCCGCTTCTGCAGCGCCTTCCGTTCGGCAGCCATCAGCGCGTTGCGCCGCAGCCGATCCCCTCGATGCGCCAGGAGCCTGCGTGCTGGCGCAGCCAACCACGACGACGACTTCGACGGCGCGAGTTGCTGTCGTCCGAGATTCTCGAGCGCCTCGACGAGTGCCGGTGTCGCTGGCACTTCGATGCCGTGCGGTCTGACGAACGCCTCCACGAACCGACGGCAGCGAGCGTCATCGACGTGCGGATTGCGCAGCGTCCTAGTCAACTGATCGATGTGTTCGCTGAACGTCGCTGCGGCGTGGACGAGGCCGCCGTTGGCGTTGCGAAGGTGCTCGAAATGCAGTGTCCCTTCCTGCGTTGCCTGAAACTCGGGTGCGAGGACGGTGAACACGCTGCGACCGATGATTGCGCTTTCGATCTCCGCCGTAGTGTTGATGCCGATCACCGCGGAGCTGTGGACGATGGAATGGAAGTAATCCGCTCGACTCTGGGCGTTGCTCGGCGTTGCGCCCGCCGCCGGCCACACGACGACAGGTCCGAACTCGGTCAGGTCCGCATGCCGCCATTGGTCCGCGTTCTGCGGATGTGGGCGGACCAGCACGCCTGCATCGATGCCCGCCTGCCGCAGATGCTGCAGCCATGAGCGAACGAACGGCACCTCTTCCGGCGCGATGAAGCGCGACGAGCAGACGTAGAGGATGTAAGGACGGTCATGGGGGAGGCCGATCTGCCGGCAGAAGTCATGTCGCGCGACCGTGGCCTGCCATTCGAACCAGTGATCGAACGGCTGCGCGCCGGTGATGACGATCTTTTCGGGAGCAACGCCATGCAGGGCGATCGCTTCCTCCTTCATCATGTCGTTCCACACCGTCACCAGATCGACAGGGCCGTGGATCAGCCCTTTGTTTGTCAGATTGTCCCAGCTCGCGACGCATAGCGCGGTCGGAATGCCGAGGGCACGCGCGCTGCGCACGTACTCGGCCTGCGGCGCGCCCGGCTCGATGAGGGGAGTCACTGCGACAACGTCAGGGCGTCGCGCTTCGAGAAACACGTCGATGCGAGCGTCGGTCGGCACGGCGCGCGAGAGCAGGCGCAGCGTTCGCGCCAGCAGGGCACGGCCGGTCGTCGTATTGAAGATGCCGCGTCTGGATGTTTCGAGCAGGTACTCGGGGACTTCGCGTTCGGCGCGGGCGCGCAGCTTCGGGGCGTTGCGGTATGCGGGTGCCAGGTATCGCAGGTAATCGAGGGCGACACGCAGCTCGCGTGCGGCATAGCCCCAGGCATCGTCTCGGACCGGAATGACACTGCGCGAAAAGCGTGGATAGGTTTCGGCGAGCTGCGTCGCAACATCCGTCGGATCGAGCAGCCAGTGTGTGCCGCCGATCTGAAACGCGAGCTCGACGTTGTGACCGCGTTCGCACAGCATGCGCAGCGTCGACTCGAAGTTGCGCACGTAGCCGGAATGGCGCATGACGAACAGAATCTTCATGCGCGCGCCGTTCCTCTGCGCAGCCGCGGCAGCTGGCGCGCGATCGAGAACCAGAGCTGCACGGCGGCGTACGACGCGCCGGCGACGCGGCCGAAGCGCGGACGTCCTTTGCCGCGTACGCCAAAGTCCCACAGCAGCGACGCGCAGTGCTGCACGTGCGAAGGCAGATAGGCGTAGAGCGGTGTGCCGTCGGGAAAGAACACCTTCCTCTGCCGCTGGAGATCGAAATCGCGCACCATTTCCCGATACCACAGCACCTCAGGCACGTGGCGCACCTCGCCGAAGAGCGACAGGGCAAGCAGTACCTGCCGATCCGGTGTCACGACGTGGTGGAAGATGCCCGCGGCTTCGAGTGCCGGCGCGCGCATGAGGCCGTAGATCATGTCGCCCGACAGCATGTTCTGCGCTGCGAGCGCGATTCGAGTCGACGCGCGATCGATACCCGTCGTGTCGAATCGTTTCTTCTCCAGCCACGCGTCATCCGCAGTAGTGCGCAGGCTGGCGGAGTAAGCGATGACGACTTCTGGTTCGTGGTCGAGGACCGAGACGAGCGTTTCAAGCCAGCGCGCATGCCATACATCGTGGTCGCTGACCCAGGCAAAGTACTCGCTCTGCGGATAGCGGGCACGAGCCTCTTCGAAAACCCGGCGCCAGTTTCCGACCATGCCAAGGCGCTTCGGGTTTGCGACGTAGCTGACCTGCGTGTAGTCGCGCGCGTAGCTATTGACAATCGATGCCACGCCCGCGTGCGGCGCGTCGTCGGCGACAATCAACGCGAAGTCCTGATATGTCTGCGAGAGCAGTGACTCGAGCGCACGCGGCAGCGAATCGGGACGCGCGAACGCCGGCAGGCCGAGCACGACGCGCGGTGCAGCGCTCACGCGCGCAGCCGCTTCCATCCGAACAGGAAGGCGCCGTTTCGCACCAGAAGATGTCGATCGAGATATGCACGCGAGGCCATCGGATGCAGCCAGTAACACCGCTCGATGGCAGGCCGCACCGTGGACTCTGCGTCAGACCCCTCGTCGAAGCAGACGGACAGCATGTAGCGGCAGCCGAGCTCGAACGCTCGCTGCACGTGCGCGCTGATGCGAGCAGCGTTCATGCGCTGCAGCATTCCGACATCGATCGTGAGGGCCACATCGCGTGGATCGATGTCGTGGACCGCACTGTCCGGCGCGAACGCGAAATCGACTTCATTCAGGTCGCAGCAGAACGCTGCCGCATCCGACGGATGAAAGAAGCGAACGCTCGCCTCCGGGAACAGCGTCATCAGGTACGTGGCCGACAGCAGAAGAAGCGTCGGGGGCGCCGTGATCAGATACGTCAGGTCGGGGAAGAGCGTCTTCAGATAGTGCGCAAACCCGCCCCATCCACCACCGATTTCCCAGACGACCGGTCGCTTCGCGGACGAGCGGAACTCGCGCAGCAATGCGGCGTCATTGAGCAGTGTCACGATGCGAAAAAACCGCAGCGTGTCCTCGTTGAAAAGCCCGGTGCCGCTCTGCAACCCGAAGCCGCCTAGGACTGCCGGCTCGTCCAGCCACAGTGCGGGATCGCCATGCTCCAGCAGCTTCAGTCGATCGCGATCCAGGCGCAGGCGGACTTGGTCGGCGCGTTCACCCTTGTAGTTGGAGCGCCGGACGCCGCTGATCGTCTTTCCGTAGCGTCGCAGGTCGGCAAGGGAATCCGCATCCGCGCGCCACAGGTCCTCCACGTCAGCGAGCAACGCACGTTCAGCCGCGGTGAGTTCAGGCTCACGGCTCCGACCTTCCGCCGTCATCGGAAGAATTTCGGCTCGCGCGCGCTGATAGCACTCGTAGGCGGCGGACGCGGCGCGAACCTGTTCAGCCTTGACGTTCAAACAGTCCGTACCAAACCGCCTGCTCGCCGGCACGGTTGGTTACCGTGAACCGCGATGCGAGCGACAGGCCGTGACGTTCGATCGCCTGTGTCACCGCGGCGGAGGATCCCATCGCCACCTCGACGAGCATCGATCGCAGCGAAGGCGATGAGAGCGTGCGGCAGGCGCCGGCGAGCACGTCCAGCTCACCTCCATCGACATCCATCTTGATGTGGTTCGGCGCGGGCAGGGTGAAGCGATCGATCAGGTCGTCGAGGCGAAAGGTCATCACCGGCTGCCGCAACACAACCTGGCCGTTCTCCGGCATCTGCGCGCCAAGACCGTGGCGTGCGCTTCCGGCATCGAGGTCCCGCAGATTGAACACCCCCATCGCGGTTTCGCCGGAGAGTGCCACCGGAACGGGCGTGACATCATCCGCGGCGTTGTTCAAGGCGATGTTCGCGCACAGCGCGGCAACGTTGGCGTAGCTCGCCTCGAACGCATAGACCCGCGCGCCGCCACCCGGCTTCCGCGCCGCCACCAGCGAATAGGCGCCGACGTTCGCGCCGATGTCGAAGAGAACGTCGCCGCGTTTGATGTGCGTTTGCATCCATTCGATGGTGAACGGTTCTTTCGCGCAGGCTTTTACGCGGAACGTTTCGGTCTTGTTTGTGACGTGCAGGTAGATGTCAGCCTGGTCGTAGTCGAGGCGCTGCGGTTTGAGCGCGCCGCGCAGGTCGAGCAGCGAGCTGAACGGAACGTCGTCGGTCACGGTACGGACGAACTCTCGGCGATCGACTTCGCCCATCTTGCGGAAATCTGCGACCGCGCGTTCGAGCCGCTGCTGACGTACGACATCGCCGCCAGCTGGTGTCGCGCGTCGCGGCGAATCGGTCGTGCGGGATCGGTGCTTCGCGACCCTGGTTGTCTTCGCCGCCAGCCGCGCCGCATAGGACTGCCGATCGCTTCTTGCTTCCGCCGCCAGGGTCATGGCGCGACGTGACAGCCCGGCTCGCACCAATGGCGCCCACAATGGAGCGTGCCATCCGACAGCGCCACGTTTGGCGGCGAGCGCCTCGAGCGCGTCCGCGAGCCGCGACGTCGCCGCGACGTCAACACCGTGCGGGCGCACGAACGCCTGCACGAACCGCCGGCATCGATCTGCCTCGTCCGTCGAGCTCTGAAGCGCGCGTTCAAGCTGCGCAACATGCTCGGCAAAGTCGCGCGCGACATGCACCAGGCCCCCGTTCACGTCGCGCAGGTGGCGGAAGTGAAGTGTCCCCTCCTGTGTGTCGCGGAACTCCGGCGACAGCACGGTGAACACCGGCCGGCCGACGATCGCGCTTTCGATCTCCGCCGTTGTGTTAAGGCCGACGACGGCGGCACTGTGATGCATCGAATCGAAGTACTCGCTGCGGCTTTCGATGTCCACGGGCGCCGAGCCGGCTCGCGGCCAGATAGTGAGGTTCTGAAGGCCGCTCATATCGATGCCGCGCCATTGATCTGCATTCTGCGGATGCGGCCGGACGAGGATGCCGGCGTCGCGCAGCGCACCGCGCGACGCGCGGATCTGTTCGGCCCAGCGATGGACGAAGGGAACTTCGTCGGGCGCGATGAAGCGGGACGAGCAGAGGTAGAGCAGATATGGACGATCGGACCGCAATCCGACGCGCGCACAGAACGCCTCGCGTGTGCTGCTCGGCCGCCAGTCGAACCAGTGGTCGAACGCGGCCGCTCCCGTCACCACCACGCGATCCGCAGGGATACCGTGGAACCTCACCGCCTCGTCCTTCATCGCGTCGTTCCAGACGGCAACAAGGTCGAGCGGGCCGTGAATGAGTCCCTTGTTGGTGAGGTTGTCCCAGCTGGCCACGCAAAGCGCGGTGGGAATGCCGAGGGCGCGCGCACTTCTGACGTATTCGACCTGCGGCGATCCCGGTTCGACCAACGGCGTGACGGCGAGCACATCGGGCCTGGCCTGTTCGATAAACCGTGCGATGTCGGCGTCCAACGGAATGGTGTCGTCAATCGCGCGCAGCGACGCGGAGAGTATCGCGCGGCCAACCGCCGTGCCGAGGAGACCTCCGTCGGAGCGTGCAATGACCCACCGCGGGGCATCGGCGGTCGCACGCTTGCGGAGTTTTGGTGCGTCGCGATACTCGGGTCCGAGGTAGCGCAGGTAATCGCGTCCGAGCCGCACCTCCCGGCCGAGCAGTCCCCATCCGTCGATGCGAAGCGGGGCCTGCCCGTAAGAGAACGTCGGGTACCGGTCGGCAAGCTGCTGCGCGATCTGCGTCGGGTCGAGCTGCTCGTACTTCGTCCGACCTTGAAATGCGAGGTGCACCGCGTGACCGCGCTCGCCCAGCATTCTCAGCGTCGACTCGAAATTCCGGACGTATCCGGAATGACGCATCACGAACAGCACTTTCATTGAAGGTCTGACGCTTACAGCTGATCGCCGAGGTGGGTTTCCGCGCGCATGAAGAAGACGACGCTGACGACAAACACAATGACGTTGGTGAGGAACGAGAGGCTTACGTATCGCCAGTCGATTTGCCCGCCGATAAGTGCCCATCGGGACAGCTCCACGACGGCCGCCATCGGGTTGAACGCGTACATCGCCCACCGGTACTGCTCGGGAATGAACGTCACCGGGTAGACCACCGGCGTCAGAAACATGAAGACGTTTGCAAACGATCGGATAGCGTAGCGGACGTCACGGAAGAACAACGCGATCACCGCCGTGGGCATGCCAATGGCGAGCGCGAACATCAGCGCGCCGAGCAGGGCGGGTAGCAGCGCCAGCATCTGCGGGCCGAGACGGATCGGCAGGACGCCGTCGTGCCACCATGCCGAGATGACGACGACCACGAAGGCGCCGCAGAGGAGCGCGAATTCGATCAAGGTCGGCGCGAGACCGGCGACAGGCACCAGCACGCGCGGGAAATACGCGCGCCGCATGATCGATTGCATCCAGGTCATCGTGCGCGGCAGGTATTGCAGCGCACTTTGAAAGACTCGCCAGGTGACGTAGCCGCTCATGAAAAACACGGAATAGGGGACGTTGCCAGGGGTGTCGACCGGTTTGACCGACGTGAACGTGAAGATCAAGGTCACGGCCGGCATCAACGGCCGCAGCAGCACCCACCAGAAGCCGAGCAGCGTGCCGCGCGCACGCCGCATCACGATTTCTTTGGACAGGAAGCCGAGAAAGGCGCGGTACTGCCAGAGCGATCGCAGGCGCGCGCCTATGGTGTCGGGCCGCGCTTCGATGACGATGGTCGGTTGAGAGGACGACATGACTGTTACTGCACGCGCGCGAACTGCCAGGTGAGGCGCGGGCTGATCAACCCTTTGCTCGTGCCCGTCCATTCGCTCCAGACGGAACGGTCGCGGTGGGTGTTAATGACGCGGAAGTCGAGGCGTTCTTCCCCGGTGATCGTGGGCGCATCCGGCGCGTCGGCGTAGCCGAACGCGCGCAAGCGGAACCGTGCCTGATACTGCTGCTCGTTGAGAAAATCCGCCGGGATGTGAACACCCGTCCGAAACGTCGTTGCCTGCGGCGACTGCATCTGCGGGCTGGTGGCGGTGAAGAGATGATGCTCGTCATGCCAGAGCTCGACATCGAGCCAGGCAGTGACATCCGGGCGTGAGATGCGGACGAGCGCATCGAGGTAACCACCATCGGTGATCGTCAGCGCGCCAACGGGCGAGTGGTCTTCGTCGAGCAGCCGCGACGCGACCAGTCGGCAGCTCGCGGCCAGGCTCTCGCCTGTCAGTGGCGGCAACAACCGGCCGGACAGCAATTCCGTGGTGTAGGCGTTCACGACCTCGTCGGTCGATCCGATTTGCACGATGCGCCCGTGGTCAATCCAGATCACGCGGCTGCAAATGCGTCGAATCGCCGCCATGTCATGGGAGACAAACAGCACCGAGACACCTGATGCTCCGACCGCCTCGACCTGCTCTTCGCACATTTTGCGAAACGCGGCATCGCCAACGGCGAGCACCTCATCGGCAAGAACCACCTCCGCGCCGAGACCGATCATCGTGGCGAATCCGAGCTGCACGGCGGTGCCACTCGGACAGAGGCGCAGCGGCGTCTCGCGAAAGTCGAGCAGGCCCGCAAGATTCAGGATCCGGTTTTCGGCAGCAACGATGTGTTTGCCCGGAATGCCGGCGAGGCGGCCCTGAATCTGGATGTTCTGCCGCACTGTAAGATCCGGCGCGAACCCGATCCCAAGCTCCAGCATCGATACAACGCGACCCTGTACGGTAATCCGTCCCGCGGTCGGGCTCAGCACGCGCGCGAGAATCTTGAGGAGCGTACTCTTGCCAGCGCCGTTGCGGCCGATGATGCCGACGATCTCGCCGGGCGCGACATCGAAGGTGACGTTGTCCAGGGCGCGAAGGTCATTGCGATGCGCGCGGCCGCGTCGTGCTTCCCGCTGCGGCTCGTGCGAGCCGATGGTCTTCTGCAGCAGGTCACGCAACGCCGGCCACCCGTCAGTGGCGATTCCCTTCACCCGCGTTGCCTTGCGTCGAGGGAACACCTTCGAGACGTTCCGCACCGAGATGCGGGACTCGATCACACCGACGCCTCCGCCAGCGCTTCGAGCTCCCACGGAAACGCGACGGTCAGCAGTGGCTGCCGCCGTTCCGCCTCGCCGTCTCCGCCTCGATGCACGTTCAGAGTGATCGCATCGCGTGCTTTCAGCAGGTACAGACTATTGCCGCGGTAGGTGTGCATGTCCACGGTGAGCAGGTAGGTGCCGCTCGAGAGGATTTGCAGAGGAACACGGACCGCGCAGGTGAACGCGCCCGGCTGAGCGAACTCGAGATGGCCGGGGTACAGGCTGCGCAACACGATCTTCTTCTCACGTTTGAGCGTCAGCGACGGCCGACAGCGAAGCGCGGATGCCTTCGCCTCGCACGTGAGCCGCACGTCAAGATGCGCCTGGTCGTCATGACCGCACCTTTCCAGCTCGATCGCACGCAGCACCATGACGTCATTGCCCGGAAGGTCTTGGGCGACGTGCCACTGGAATTCAGCCGGGACAGTCGCTGCAGCGACGGCGGGCGCGAACCGTCTCGGAGGCGAATCGCTGACGATATGGCCGTTGCCCAGCGTCAAAATGCGCGTTGCGATGTGTTGCACCAGCGCATCGTCTGATGAAGCAATTACGACCGTGCGTCCTTGTTCACGCAGGACCTGCAGCTTCTCGACGATCTTCTGTTGAAACCCGATGTCGCCGACGGCAAACAGATCGTCCATGAGGATGATCGGCGCTGCGCTGCACAGCGTGAGCGCGACGTTGAGACGCAGCAGCATCCCGGTCGAGTAGGTGCGCAGCGGCACATGCTCGAATCCCTGGAGCTCGGCGAAGTCGATTACGTCTGCGGCGAACCGTTCCGCCGCGTCGGTCGTCGCCTGCCGGTACATCGGCGAACTGTCGATGTTCTCGTGGGCCGTCATGCGCGGGTCGACGTTGTCGCCCGAGGCAAGCAGGCGCGCAACATCGCCATAAATTTCGATGCGGCCGGTTGTCGGCAGCAGCACCCCCGCGAGAATCTTCAACAACGCCGACTTGCCGCATCCTGACGGCCCGGTGATGCAGGTAATGCTTCCTTGCTCGATATCCACCGTGATGTCGCGCAAGACATGGCCCGGTGCCGACACGGCACGCTGCGCCAGCGTGTCGTCATCCGTCAGCGGCGCCTTCAGCTCGACACCGGCAATGCGCAGCAGCGATCGCCATGCCTCGCGCGGCTGGGCACCGCCGTCCATGATTACCGGCGGACCAAAGTAGCGACCCACGCCCTGGATGCGAATCGCGATCACGGCATCACCAGCAGTATGCGCGCAGCGCAGAAGGCCTCAGAGGCGGCCCCTATAATGAACAACTGTCCATGGCAGTCCCGCGGTTGTCCCCTCCGGCCGTGCAGCGGGCGGGGTCGGGAATTCGCGCCCACTGGGCGCTGCAGGTCGCGCTCGGCGTCATCACGTCCGGCGTCCTCGTCTACAGCGCTGCGGAGCAACTGTTCGACACGAACTTCCTGTTTCTGTGGGAAGCGACGCCAGTCCTGGCAGGCGATCACCCGTATCGCGACTTCTATGAAATGGGCTGGCCGCTGATGACGGTGATATCGGCGGCCGTGCAATGGGCCGTCGGCTACCGTCTCATCGGCGAATTTCTCATTCAGTGGACGTTCATCGTTGCCAGCGTTCTCGTCGGCTTTCATCTGGCACTTCGGCTCAGCCAATCGATCGCCGCGTCGCTGACGACGACGCTCATCGCCATCGCGATTATCGGCGCAACGCCCACGTACCACTTCCCGAAGTTGTTCTTCTATCCAGTCGCAGTCTGGGTGACGTGGTGGTACATGGCAGCACCGAGCGTCCGTCGGGCAATGGTTGTGGGTCTCGTCACTGCGGCGGCGTTCCTGTACCGGCACGATCATGGCGTGTACATCGGCGGCGCCGCAGTCCTCGCTTTTGGCCTGACGCGCATCATCAATCCGGCATCGAGGAATTGGCGATCGTCGTCTCGCGAGGTCGGCGCATTTGTAGCAGCCGCCATCGTCCCGCTTCTGCCTTGGGCCATTCTGGTCCAGAGCAACGAAGGATTGGTCGATTACGTCCAGACCCGCAGTGAATGGGGCCGCATGTGGTCGGCACATCAGTTTCCGTATGAGATGCTGCGCGATATCAACCCGGCGTCCGTTATCGCCGGTATTCCTTCGCGCGGCACTGCCGAACACTGGCTGCTGCAGCTCACGCTGGTTTTGCCGGTGATCGCGCTGATACGGACGGGCATCGAGCTGACGTCTCGGCGCAACACCGCGCCGCGCACATCGCTCGAGATGTGTCACACGGTCATCGCGGCCGCGACGGTAATGATCGTAGGCATTCGGTTGTTTCGGGAGGACGGCTACTTCGTCGAGACCTTGCCGCTCACTGCCGCCCTTGGCGCGCAGCTGATGGCCGGACCCGGGAGCGAGGCGACGTCCATGTGGCGAAACGTCCGGCGCCTGCTGGTCACCGGTACGGTGTTCGTCACGTTGTTTGCCGTGGTTGGCTACGTTAATGCGTGGGACCTTCTCAGACCGAGCGAGATCAATGAGCTCGGCCCGACCTTCGATCAGCTGATGAAAAGTCCGCCAATCGACGGTCTCGAGCCTGCGAAGACCGCGTTACAGACTGGGACCACGCAGTGGTTTGCCAGCGACGCCGATACCCGCCAGAAAATCCTGCTTCGTTACGTGCACGATTGCACGCGCGCCGGCGACCGCATCCTGGTAACGGGTTCGACGCCGTACGCCGTTGACTACTACGCGCAGCGGCCGATTGCCGGGGGACACATTGAATGGCATCACGGCTGGCTGTCCGATGCGCCGCACGCACGCCGATCGCTGCAGCTGCTGCAAACCCAATCCGTGCCGTTTGCGTTTTCAACCGGCAACCCCGTGTTCGCCGACCTGCAGAGTTATCCCGAGATCCTCCATTACTTTCAGCAGAACTACGTTGAGCTGACAGGCAGTCAAGGACAGCTCCTTGTCGATCGCAGGCGACAGCCGACGAGTTATTTCGGCGCGCTTGGGTTTCCATGTTTTCGCTAGATCCCGGCCGCTTTCTGACGAATCGCTGTGGCCGTCCAGTCGGGGCGAAGCATGACAATTTTTTCGGTCGCGACGCCGAGCTGAGTGAGCAGCTTGAGCGTGCCGGCCGGTCGTTCCAACGCAGCCACAATGAGGACGTCGTATGGAACGGCGGCGTGATCCGTGATCGCGCGTACGGGAAGGCCGAGGAACTGACCCTCACGCTCGGCGAACACCCCCACAAGCTCGAGGCCCATTTCGCGCACCAATAGAAAGACGAGCTCCGCCGCGTCTCCGGTACCGTAGATGGCGACCCGCTTCTGCTCGGCGACCGCGTCGACCAGGCTGCGCCGGAGGTGCTGCCGTGCGTCGCGGTAGAAATCGAGCGAGTACTTCATGAACTCGTAGGTCAGGCGCGCCTTGCGAGCGACGCCTTTCGGCGTGAGCGAATAGACGAGCCGATTGGGCGAGACGGTAACGCACTTGATGTAGCCCTTGCGCACCAGGCGTTTGAGATAGAGATTGGTCAGGCCAAGCGCCATGCCCAGACGGCTGGCGAGGGTCCGCTGCGTAATGGTCGCCTCGTGCTCGAGCGCCTCGAGCAGTTGCAGGTCTCTCCGGGATTCGAGCTCCACGCGGATTAGTGAGGACGGGGGTAGCGGAAAAAACCGAAGGCAACTACACCTCCGGCCCGTGGGTTACAGGGGTATCGGCCTGGCTCGTTCACTTCGTGAACGAGCCGTTCATGATTTGAACACGAATTTCCCGACGCACCAAGTGTCCCATTCTGTATGGCACGATGGTGCAATAGCGGAGTTTGTCGGTCATCCATATGATCTCCGCTCTCAAAATCTCCCTGGATCCCAGTGTTCCCCCTGCGTCCCGGCCTCAGACGCGCGTTCCTTCTCCTCATCGCGGCGGCGATCGCCGGAGCCACATTCATTTACCGGTTCAACACCCTCGATGGTCGTCTCGGCGGGTTCGATAACGACCATTTCATTGCGCTGGTCCGGTCGGTCGCAGTTCTGAACGGCGAGCGTCCGATTCGGGATTTCACCGATACGGCGCTCGAAGCGCTGTGGCCGGCGCCGACCTACTCGTTGTCAGCTGCCGCGCAGCGGATGCTCGGCCCCTCGCTGCGCAGCGAGGCGCTGCTGACGACCGGAATGCTGTCGCTCGGCGTCGCGGGGCTGTTCCTGGTCTCGGCGGAGTTCGGGTCGATGGCCGTCGCTGCGCTGCTGGCACTGCTCGCCGCGGCGCTGGCACCGGCGCTCTACAACTATCCGAAGATCGTTCCATACGTCCTCGGCGTTTGGATGATGCTCGGTTACGCGAGACGACCGACGCGGACGCGAGCGATCGCGCTTGGCGTGAGCGTCGGGATTGGCGCGTTGTTCCGACACGACCACGGCTTGTACCTGGGACTGGCTGCAGCGACACTCGTACTGCTCGTCGAAACAGGCACTCAGCGCTACCGGCAACTGTCGGTGCTTGCAGCCACCTGCCTGCTCATGCTGTTGCCTGGGATCGCGTTCGCTCAGATGCACGGCGGCTTCATCACCTACCTGCGCCAATGTCTCGAGACGTCGCGGCAGGAGGCGTCGAGGACGGCAAAGCCGGGCGCTCGCTTCGTGATCGACTGGTCACAACCGCTGCTTGTGCGCAGTGCGCCAGCGGATCCGCCGATGCCGCGCGTGGCCGTTCGCTGGAGCAGCACGCTCACACCTCAGATGCGACGGGTCGCGGAAAGCGAGCTGGAGCTCGGCGAGCCGATCAGACGGCAGGACGATTGGAACTGGAGCTATGCGATCCTCCAGCCGTCCCGCGATCGGCTGGCCGCGCTTGTCCGTGATACGCGTGTCGTCGACACCGACGGGGTGAACCGCGTCACGTTCACCATCATGCAGCCTGCGCCGCCGGACCCGTTGTCGTGGTTTACCGAACTGCGACGGTGGCGCATTGCACCCGGATTGCTGACGCCGGTGAATGCTGTGCCGTGGCTCTACGTCGTGGCCTGGCTTGTGGTCATCAGTGCGGTTGTGATGATCGTTCGGCCTGCGTTGGGTGGCGTGGTCGTCATCACCGAGGTTCCGCGGGCTGCCATTCAGGCTGTGTGCGTGCTCGGGTTGCTGATGTTGTTCGGCCTGTTGCGTACCGCGAACCCGTCACGCCTGGCCGACATGTCTGTTCCCGTGGGCATTCTCGGGTGCTGGCTCGTGAGCACGATCGCAGGCGCGATGCGCCATCGCCCGCGCTCGACACAGGTTCTTGTCGCGGTTACGGTCGCCGCGCTGGTTGGCTTGAGTGCAGGCGCGGTCGTCGTCGTTGCCGATACAGCCCATCAACTACGTGTCGCCGGTTTGCCGTCGGTCAACGGCGTCCGCCAGCAGTCGACGACGGTGTGGCGCCGGTTGGGGGCACTGCCGGCGAATCTGAACGGCATCGACGAGGACTTGCAGCGCACGTCAACTTACCTACGCCGATGCACGACACCCGACGATCGCCTGTTTATCGCCGGCAATCTGCCCGAGATCTATTACTTCGCTGAGCGGCGGTTTGCCGCGGGTCAGAACACGTTCTTTTCAAGCTTCTATTCGTCCGCGACTCTTCAGCAGACCGCGATCGATCGCTGGAGGCTGCAGTCGGTGCCGATCGCTCTTACTGCGGCGGGTAAAGATTTTGATGACGAGTTCGCCAAGGACTATCCACTGCTGGCAGGCTATCTGCGCGTCCACTATCGGCGCGCGGGCACATTTGCTGTCGAGGCTGGTCGTCTGATGGACATCTGGATCGATCAGCGTCGGCGCTTCTCAGCTGACGCAGTGACGGGCCTGCCCTGCGCTCAACCTGACGTGTCGACCAGCTCGTTCTGACTTCGTGTCGCCGAGGACAGCGATTACAATCCCAGTCCGCTCGCTGGATCTCGACGCCGGGTCTGCTCTCCGTTCATGCTTGGAACGTTGCGAACTTCGACCACGAATGCGGCCATTGTTATCGCCACCGCCGCGGTGCTCCTCGTCTGTTTTGCGACGCGCGATGTGATCCCGTACGCGAGCGGCACGGGGTATGACGGCGGCCGGTACGCGTCATGGGCTAAGACGATGTCCATCGCGACGCTCGTGGCTGCCGCACGAGACCATCTCCACGGGAAGATTCCGACGACGCGCGGCGACGAGGTGCTGGACAGCTTTTACGCGCATCGAGTCCTGCCATCCATCGCGGTGTATTACCTGCTGGGCGCGGTTCGCGCCGAGCGCTCGACCGACAACGTGATCCTCGCATTCGCGTGGCTCAATATCGTGCTGTTGCTTGTGACCGTGTGGTGCTGGCTGAAAAGCGCCGATGAACTTCGTCTTGGTGCGGACGGCAAATGGCTCGGAACCGTTGCTCTCATCGTGAGCTACGCGAACTTGAAGATGCCGCTCTACTACGCGACGCTCACGGACACGGCGGCGCTTGCCGTCGGAGCCGCCTCGATGCTGTGTTATCTGCAGGGTCGCAACCGGGCATTGTGGTTTGCCACACTCGCCGGGGCATTCATTTGGCCGACGCTGATTTGGTTCAACGTCCTGCTGCTCATCTTTCCGCGTGCATCAGGCGACAACGACGTCCATTCGAGCCGCTTTGACCTGATCGTGGCCGCTGCGATCGCCGTCGCGACCGTCATATGGATCGAATTTCTGTTCTCATCGGGGTTCGAGCTTCGATGGACGCCCGTGCGCCCCATCCTGAACCTTCGTCATGTCAGCGCCGCGTTCGCGGGCGTCTACACGTTTTTCGGGTTGTGGCGGCTGCTCGACATGCGCGCGATTTGGACTCATGTTCGACGATTGCGGGTGGTGTCTGGGTTGCTGTCGGCTGTTCTTGTGAGCGTCGTCAGCGAAGTGGTGGCATGGCTGATCGCCCCTTTAAAACCCGACTTCGGACTTCGCGAATTCTTTGGGTCTTTTTTGACTGCCGGGTTGCAGCCGTTTACGTTCTTGCTGGCGCACGTGCTCTACTTCGGCCCGATTCTGATCTTTCTGCCGTTTGCATGGCGAGCGATGTGCGCGCGCATCCGGCGATTCGGGCCGGGTGCGGTGGCATATTTCGGTGCAGCTGTAATCCTGAGCCTTCGCAGCGAGTCCCGGCAGCTCATTAACGTGCTGCCGTTCGTTCTCCTTCTGCTCATTCCCTCTCTCGAGGAGGTCGTTGCCTCGTGGCCACGCTGGGCGACATTTATCGCGGTCACCGTGCTTTGCTCGAAAGTATGGCTGCCGATGGACCGAACGATGGTGTTACCGCTTGTAGGTCCAGTCGATTGGCGTGACCTCTACGTATCAAGTCGTGGGCCATGGATCGACCACGGCCCTTATCTGCTGCAACTCGCCTTAATGCTTCCCGTAGGTGTGCTGTTCTTCTACTGGTGGCACACGCGCGTTGATCAATATGCTGCGGTAGAAGCCACGTACAGGCGCCCACGGCCGCGCCATTCGTCAGCGACGTAAGTTCGTTCCCGTTCCCACTTTGTCGCCATGCGCCTCCTGCGAGACTGGCGAGCAGCGCCACGCGCCGAAGGAGCCCTGATACACGTTCGTCCACGTGACGTAACTCCCGAAGTGTTCACGCATGTAGGAAGTGACCGGCGTGAGCCGGTCGTGGTCCCCGACAACCAGGATCGAGGGATCCGTACAAATTGCATGCAGCAGCGACGGCCGGTACGACGCTGCGAGGAAGCGCTGCAAGTACGGGTTGTGATTTTCGTTCCCCAGCGCGACCGCTCGCAGGACGACGGTCGGGGTATGAAACGGCCGCCACCAGAACTCGGAAGGGAATGAGTCGCCATGCAGCACCAGCATCGAGGGGTGCAGCTGTAAGAGGTCGGCAACCTGCGCATCCACGTCGTTCGCCTGTCTGGCGTTGGCTGCGGCATCTGCACCGGCGAGGAACGCTTGGCCGATCACCAGTCCCATTAGTACTGCGCCGCCGATGATCGCGTTCATTCTTGACGCCGGCCGCGCCAGCGTACGGCACGTCAAGAGTATCGAGAGGATGAGGCAGACCTGCAGAGGAGCGAACAGTCGAAACGGCAGTTCCTTGAACAACACCTCCAAGGCAGCACAGGCGACATAGAAGATTGTCGTTGCGGCGACGGCTGTTGCGGTGCCCCGTCGATCTGCTGTCCGATACACGACCGCGGCTGCAGCCGCAACTGTCATCCACGATTCCGAGAAGAGGTGCAGAAAGCCTCCGCCGGTAACTTCGGCCGCGCCGCGTTGCATCAGCAGCATCGCGCGAGTTCGGAAATCCATTAAGTGCGGCCACAATTGGAACAACGCGTCCATCCGCGACTGCGAGTGGATCGTCGGGTCGATTCCCCAGAATCGGCGCAGCAGTTCCCAGTCATTCGCCGTCCAGCCGACCCGAGCACGGAGCGCGGACACGACATCGTCCGGCAGATCGCTGCCCCATTCGAGCAGTCGCCGCGTGGCAAGCCAGTCAAAACGATAAGCGGCCCAGGCTGGCGACAAGCGGTACATTCCATCGTTGAGGAGATCCAGCGCCACTGCTGCGGCTCCCAGTGTGGCAGCAGCGATGAGCAGTGCTCGCAGATAAACCGCGCGCATTTCGCGGGACGACACAACGAGCGGAACCAGCAACCCGATCATCATCAGACCGCCGGCTGTCGCAGAGTCGCTGCGCACGAGCAATCCGAGGACGAGCAGTGCAGCAGATGCAGCGAGGACGAATCGTCGTGGCCTCTGACTCGAGAGCTCCATGATCATCGCCAACGCCCCGGCGACGGCAGCGAGCGTTGCGCTCATGCTGTACTGCATGCCGTCGAACAACGGGATGATGACGATGAGTGCCGCCGCGGTTGACAGGAAGCGGCCGCTCGAGTCGGTCGATAGTGACCAGGCTTCGGTCAATACAAGCGCCGCTGCGCAGATGATGAGCGCGGCGACAACGACATCCCACGCGTGGATGGGGGTCAGCCGCTGCACGTAAACGAGGGCCCAGCCGAGCAACGCATGCGGCCAGATGGCGTATCCAGTCGGAACACCGTCGGGCGCGATCAGTCCTTCGAGATCACGCTTGATCGCGACGTCGTCGTTGGTGAGGTAAGTGGGCGGAGCGACACTCCAGAACAGAACGGCGGACGCTGCTGTCAGCGTCAGGATCGCAACGAACGCGCGCCCGCGAAGACGAGCGGCCAAGATTTTAGATAAATCCTTTGCCCGCGCCATTCTTACATGCACCTTCTTCCGCGCCCCAATCACGCATGAAGTTCGTTCGTCTCCTTCCGCCAGGGCAATGGTGCCTGCACGAGGCCGTCTACGAAGTCATCGACAGGTTCAATCATCGCGGTAAGACATTCATCGAGGTAGGCGTCGGGGCCGGTGTGCTGTCCCGGCCGCTGTGTCCGTCGCGGTTCCCGTCGCCAATCTGCTGTTCCGGGCGGGCAACCTGCTGTTAAGACTTGGCGGCGAAGGCAGAAAAACGCAGCTGTCGAAAATCGATCAGACGAAAACGAGTGGAATCCGCGAGCTTCCTTTGAAGCCGGTTTTTCCCTTGGTCTGACGATGGTTGCGTTTGGCCGGACACCCGCGCGCCCTAGCGAGCCTGCTGCACAAGTCCTTTACGTTCCAGGAGTCGCCAGATGTCATCGGCGCACGTTTGCGCATCGCAATTGGTCGTCTGCAGGACGATGTCCGGCGAGGAAGGCGGCTCGTATGGATCGTCGATGCCCGTCAGCCCCTTGACTTCGCCGCGGCGAGCTTTCGCATACAGGCCTTTTGTGTCACGTCGCTCGCACTCCTCGAGCGGCGTCGCCACATACACCAGGACGAACGAATCGGGTCCGACCTGCTGTTTCACCTCGTTGCGCGTTGCCTCGTAGGGGCTAACCACCGCGCAGATCACGACGCCGTCGTGGCGCACGATTTCGGACGCGACGAAGCCGATGCGACGGATGTTGGTGTCGCGATCTTCCTTCGAGAAGCCCAGCCCCTTCGACAGATGCGTGCGAACGACGTCTCCGTCCAGCAGTGTGACGGTCCGGCTACGCGATTCGAGGCGCCGCGCCAGAATGCCTGCGATAGTCGATTTGCCGGCGCCGCTCAACCCGGTGAGCCAGACACATACGCCGCGCCGCGTCACCGCATCTACTTCCCGCTCCTGCGAAGCCGGCGCGTGCGCCATTCCATGACGGATGCCGCCGGAGCAGACTCGTAGCCGAGCAGACGTGCGAGCGCGGGATCATCGCTGTAGCGGCCGTTCAGCGCGGAGGGAAGCGAAATCTGCTGCGCAATGATGGGGACTGAAAACACATTATTTACAGCGCGCCTGATGCGGCCGGATCGATTTTCACCGGCACGGTGAAACAACATTGCGTCAAACACCAGGAAGGAACCCGGTTGCGCGTCGACCGAGATTTCCAGCGACGCCGCGACCTCGGCGGACGGGAACTGCTCCGCGTGATGCGAGCCGGGGATCACCAGCGTGGCGCCGGTATCACTGCGGAACGGATCGATGCAGAACAATGCGCCGATCGCGAGTGGCCGGCTCGAGACGAAATGTTGATACGGGAGATCGCGGTGGTAGGCACGCTGCGTGTGGCCCTGTGACGGCGGATTGATCACGCCGTTCTGCTGCATGAGCACAACATAGTCACCGAGCAACATTCGTACAAGTTCCAGCAGCGGAGGATGCGTCGCCAGTTTCAGAAACGCCGCTTCATCAACCAGCGGACACCGCGCGGTAAATCCATCGCCGATCTGCTGGAGACGATCGCTGCCGAATTCCTCGGCCTGACGACGAAGCACGTCATCAAGCCGCGCGCCGAAATCCGATGTGTCGTGGTCATCGAACGCGCCGTGGAGCACTGAATAGCCGGCAAGTCGAATCCGCTCGGCGTGTGCGGCAAGGCCGTCTATCGCCGCCGCCTGCTCCTTGACGCCGTAGCTCTTCAACGTGTCGACCATGTGTGTGGACCGCCGACGATGGTACCACGTGATAACATTCGCGCTCCACGCTGCTCCAGCTCCATGCATGCCAGCTAAGCGGATTGCGATTGTTCAATCGAGCTATATCCCGTGGAAGGGCTATTTCGACCTGATCCGAAGCGTGGACGCGTTCATCCTCCTGGACAACGTGCAGTTCACACGCCGGGACTGGCGCAGCAGGAACAAGATCAAGACGCACCAAGGCGTTGCCTGGCTGTCGATTCCCGTGCACACACGCGGGCGCTACACACAGTTGATTGAGGAGACCACCACCTCCGATCCGGCGTGGGGCCGGCGTCACTGGCAAATTCTTCGCGCGAACTACGCGAAGACCCCGTACTTCGATCGCTACGCCGACCGGTTCGCCTCGTTATATGAGAATCCGTCGGAACGTTTGAGCGAGGTGAACTACGCGTTCATCGCCGCGATCTGCGACATGGCAGGCATCAAGACGCCGATCATGTGGTCGGACCAGTACCAGGCGCGGGAGACAGCCAGCGAGCGGCTGATTGATCTCTGCCTGGCCGCCGGTGGGACGCGGTACCTCTCAGGTCCCAACGCGAAGGATTATCTCGACGTCGCCGCTTTCGAGGCCGCCGGCATCGCCGTGGAATTTGCCGATTACTCCGGGTACCCTGAATATCCGCAGCCGCACGGCCCATTCGAACACCACGTAAGCGTGCTCGATCTGCTTTTCTGTACAGGGCCGCGAGCGCTCGATTTCATGAAAACGCTGTGACCGTCCGTCTTTCTGTGGTGACGTCGCTCTACAAGTCCGCTGAGTTCGTCGGCGAGTTCTATCGCCGCGCGGCGGACGCGGCGGCGAGACTGACCCCCGACTGGGAGATTGTCATGGTGAACGACGGGTCGCCTGACAACTCTCTCGAGCGTGCCATCGAATTGCACCGGCGCGATCCGCGCGTGCGTATTGTGGATCTGTCGAGAAACTTCGGCCACCACAAGGCGCTCATGACGGGACTTCTGCATTCGCGCGGCGACATCGTATTCCTCATCGACGCGGATCTCGAAGAGGATCCCGCGTGGCTGTCGACGTTCTATGAAGCCATGCAGGCGACACGTGCGGATGTTATCTACGGTGTGCAGCGGTCGCGCAAGGGTGGCTGGCTCGAACGGGCGACAGGGGCGTTCTTCTACGGCATTTTCAATAAGCTGCTGACGTTTCCGTTTCCGAGAAATGTGGTCACGGCGAGATTGATGACGCGCCGCTATGTCAACGCGCTGGTGCAGCACCAGGATCGCGAGATCAATCTCGCGGGACTCTGGGTGATCACGGGGTTCGACCAGCGCGCGCTCGACGTCAACAAGGGAAAGCGCGGCGGCTCTTCGTACGGTATGCGGCGCCGCATATCGGTCTTCGTCAATGCGATTACGTCATTCAGCAACCGGCCGCTGCTCTATATTTTTCAACTCGGCATATGCGTAATCCTGATCTCCATCGTGGCGGGCCTCGTGTTGGTCTACAAGAGCTTTACGGGTGGCATCGGTGTGCCCGGCTGGGCGTCGATCATGGTGTCGATCTGGTTCCTGGGCGGCGTGACGATTTTTTGCGTGGGCGTGCTCGGCATCTATCTGGCGAAGGTGTTCACCGAAACGAAGAATCGGCCCTATACCGTCGTACGCCACGTCTACGAACCCGCGGAGGATTCATCCGGTGAACGTTGACCTGCTTCGCGAGCAGTCGCGTCAGTACTACGAGGCGAAGCTGCGAGAGCACGGTCCGTCGCCGCGCGGTGTCGACTGGAATTCGCAGGAATCGCAGGAGGTGCGCTTCCGGCAGCTTGCACGGTTGTTCGAGGACGAGGCACATGCCACGGTGCTCGACTACGGATGCGGGTTCGGGGCACTCGCAGCGTATCTTCGAAGCCGCGGTCACCAGGGCGTGTATGCCGGCTTTGACGTGAGTCCGCAGATGATTGAGGCGGGGAGGCGATTTCTTGGGGCGTATTCCGGCTGCAGTCTGACCGCAGACCGCGCCACCATTTCGCCGGCGGACTATGTCGTGGCAAGCGGGCTGTTCAACGTGAGGATGGAGGCGTCCGATGCCGCGTGGCGCGAATATATCGTCACGGTGCTCGAGGACATGCGGCGATTGAGCGTGCGCGGCTTCGGCTTCAACGTACTGACAAGTCATTCCGATCCTGAACGACGACGCGACTATTTGTACTATGCCGATCCCGTTGAGTGGTTCGAGCACTGCCGTCGTAACTATTCACGTCAGGTCGCACTGCTGCACGATTACGGTCTGTTTGAGTTCACTGTACTTGTCAGGTTGTAGGAGGAGATGGCACAGCTGGTGATTTTCGGAGCTGGCGATATCGCCAGGCTGGCGCATTTCTACTTTCGTACGGACAGCCCGCATCAGGTCGCCGCCTTTGTCGTGGACGCCGCTTTCAAGAATGGCGACACGTTCGATGGGCTGCCTTTGGTCAGCTTCGAAGAGGCAATCAACCGCTACCCACCTGCTGATTACGAAGCGTTCGTGGCAATCAGCTACGCGCAGATGAACCGTCTCCGGCGCGCGAAATACGAACAGATGCGCGCCGCCGGCTATCGCTGCGTCACCTACCTCAGCTCGCGTTGTACCTATCTCGCCAGTCCTCCGGGGCAGAACTGTTTCATCCTCGAGGACAACACGGTTCAACCGTTCGTCACGATAGGCAACAATGTGACGTTGTGGAGCGGCAATCACATCGGCCATGACTCGGTGATCGAGGATCACTGCTTCATCTCGTCGCATGTTGTCGTCTCTGGCCACGTACGGGTCGGGAGCGGCAGCTTTCTCGGCGTGAATGCGACGTTGCGAAATTCGATCACGATCGCCCCAGAGTCGCTGATTGCCGCCGGCGCGGTGGTGATGAAGAGCACAGTGGCGAAAGGCGTGTACTACCCGGAACGAGCGAAGCGCGCACCTAAATCGAGCGACGAGATCGATTTGTGACCGGGACGTGGGTGCGTCTCGGACGATTGGAATTCGACATGTCGCGCGCGGCGGCGTGGGCCGGTTCGCACGCGGCCTTGGCGGTTCCTGAGCCGCTCGGCGATGGCCGATGGAACCTGTTTCTGAGCATCCGCGACCTGCAAGGCCGTGCGCGCATTGGCCGGACCGTGCTGACGCTCGACCCGGCGCCCGCGCTGTCACCTCTCGATCCCGATCCCGTTCTCGAACTCGGAGAGCGCGGCACGTTCGACGACAATGGCATCGTCGGCTCGTGTCTGACGCACGTCGGCGATCGCCGGTACCTGTTCTATTCGGGTTGGAATCGCGGCGTGACGGTTCCGTTTTACCTTGGAGCAGGACTCGCCATCAGCGACGGCACAGGTCCGTTCCGTCGAGTTTCGCGTGCGCCGGTACTGGCGTTGGTGGACGAAGAACCATTCCTGACCGCGTCCCCGTTCGTGCTCCATGAGGGCGCCCGATGGCGAATGTGGTACATCTCGGGCACCGGTTGGATGGCCGAAGGTTCGGCCCTCGAGCCTTGTTACAACATCCGCTATACGGAATCGGCCGATGGCATCCACTGGGATCGTCCGGGCCGGACTTGCGTCGATTACAGACCCGGCGAACACGCCATCGCGCGACCGTGGGTGATCCGCGATGCGGATCGGTACCGGATGTGGTTTGCTGTTCGAGGCGTTCGCTATCGCATCGGGTATGCCGAATCGACGGACGGGACTATGTGGACGCGCGCGGACGATATTGGTGGCCTGTTGCCATCCGGCGACGGGTGGGATAGCGACATGGTCGAGTACCCGTGCGTGATTGATTACCACGGTCGCCGCTACATGCTGTACAACGGCAACGACTACGGGAAGACCGGTGTTGGCATCGCGGTCTGGCAACCTGCGCGGGAGGGCCGGTGACGACAATTCCATTCAATCGCCCGCACCTGACCGGCCGCGAGTTCATGTATATCTCCGAGGCAGTCGCGGGTGGACAGCTCGCGGGCAACGGACAATTCACGCAGCGGTGCTACGCGTGGCTCGAGCGCGAGCTTGCGTGTCCGCGGGCGCTGCTCACGCACTCCTGCACGGCGGCTCTGGAGATGGCGGCGCTTCTGCTGGATCTCCAACCCGGCGACGAGATCATCATGCCGTCGTTTACCTTCGTGTCGACGGCGAATGCGTTCGTGCTGCGGGGCGCTCGTCCGGTCTTCGTTGACATTCACCCCGACACTCTGAACATCGATGAGTCGCTGATTGAGGCGGCGATTACGGATCGCACGCGCGCGATCGTGCCGGTCCACTACGGCGGCGTCGCGTGCGACATGGACGCCATCATGGACATCGCACGGCGTCACAATCTCTTTGTCGTGGAGGATGCGGCGCAGGGGTTCCTCGCGCGCTATCGTGACCGGCCGCTGGGATCGATCGGCCACATGGCGGCGCTCAGCTTTCATGAAACGAAGAACGTGATTTCCGGCGAGGGCGGCGCGCTGCTGATCAACGACGATCGCTTCCGCGCGCGTGCCGAAATCATGTGGGAGAAGGGCACCAATCGATCGCAGTTCCTGCGTGGCGAGGTGAACAAATACACGTGGGTAGACATCGGGTCGTCATTCCTGCCCGGTGAATTGATCGCCGCGTTTCTGTGGGCGCAGCTCGAGTCGGCGCACGAGATGACGAGCGAACGACTGCGGCTGTGGCAGCGCTACGCCGACGAGTGCGCGGCCCTGCCGCCCCTCGGCGTGCGGTGTCCGGTCGTGCCCGACTATGCCGCGCACAACGCGCACCTGTTCTATCTGCTCCTCCCTGACGGCGTCTCGCGCCCGGCGGTGTTGACGGATCTGAACAACCGCGGCGTGAACGCGATCTTCCATTACGTACCGCTGCATGACTCGCCCGGCGGCCGACGCTACGGGCGCACCGGCAGCCGCATGGACGTGACGACGGATCTCAGCGGCCGTCTGATTCGGCTGCCGATTTGGGTCGGATTGCAGCCGGCGGATGTCGATCGAGTGGTCGGGTCCGTGACCGAATCGCTGATGCAGTACGTCTGATCGCGATTCGCGGAACCCTTGACAGGGCATAGGCTTCCGGGGACGATCCAGAGCCGCCAGTTAGATTTCAGAATGCCAGTACTCAGCAACACGTTTGCTGCCGCCGAGAGTGGTGTCTCCGACGACCGGCGATCTCTGGTCTCGGTTGTGCTGCCCGTCTTCAACGAGGCTGACACGCTGCCCGAGCTGCTCCGGCGCCTGGCAACCGTCGCGGAAACGCTGCGAACGCGGTACCGCTTCGAGTTCGTGTGCGTCGACGATGGCAGTGCAGATGACACGATCGGCGTCGTGCAGCGGCTTGCCACCCACGACGACCGCATCATCATCACCGCGTTGCGCCGCAATTACGGACAGACGGCGGCGCTGCAGGCGGGGTTCGAGCAGGCACGAGGCGCGGTCATCATCTCGATGGATGCGGATCTCCAGCACTTCCCTGAAGACATCCCGCAGTTCCTCGCCAAAATCGAGGACGGATATGACGTCGTCTGCGGCTGGCGTGCGGAGCGCCGCGAAGGTGTCGTCCGCCGATGGCCATCGGCCGCCGCGAACTGGCTGATTCGAAAGCTGACCGGCACGACGATTCATGACGTGGGGACGACGTTCCGCGCGTATCAAGGCGACTTTGCGCGCGGGCTGCAGTTGCTCGGTGAGCACCATCGATTCATTCCGGTAATCGCACGCAACCTCGGGGCACGGTTGTCGGAGGTGCCGATCCAGAACATCGCGCGACCGGTCGGTTCGTCGAATTACGGCTTGTCCCGCACGTTCAACGTCCTCCTCGACATCGTGTTCCTCGTGTTTTACATCAAGTACATCGATCGTCCCATCCGCGTATTCGGGCGGCTTGCGCTGGCGACGTTCGCGGTCGCATTCGCCATCATCGCGGTGCTTGGCTACATCAGCGTGGCGTACGGCATCCCGGTCGTACGGGAGCGCAGCGGTTGGTTTCTGCTCGCGCTGGTCCTGGCTGTGAGCAGTATTCAATTCCTTCTGTTCGGTCTGGTTTCCGAAGTGATCGTCCGCATGTATTACTTCCCGGGCCAGGCGAAGCCGTTCCTGGTGCGCACGTTGACGAGCGGATCATCCGCCGACGCGCGCCGTTAAGCCGTTCGCACATGTGTGGAATCTTCGGGTTTGTCGGACGAGATCTGCCGCCGGTCGACGATCTTGCGCGCGTCGCAAACCTGCTGTCGCATCGGGGCCCCGATGGCGGTGCCTGCTGGCACGAGCCTGGCGTCTTCCTCGCACATCGCCGGCTGTCCATCATCGATCTGAGCACAGGCGCGCAGCCGATGTTCAGTGCAGACGGTCGATACGTCATCACGTTCAACGGAGAGATTTACAACTACGTCGAGCTGCGCGAAGAGCTGCGTGCCGGTGGCGTCGAGTTCAGGACCGCATCCGACACGGAAGTCATTCTTGCGGGCTACGCGCGCTGGGGCGTTGAAGTCACGTCGAAACTGGAGGGTATGTTCGCGTTCGCGGTCTACGACCGACGTGAGCGCACGACGTACCTCGCACGCGACCGGTTCGGAGAAAAGCCGCTGCTCGTAGCGCACCCGGGCGGCGCGCTCGTTTTCGCTTCTGAGTTGTCGCCTTTGGCTGCGCTCGCCGTCGCGGCCAGGGAAATCGATCCGGAGGCACTCGGACCGTACCTGTGTCTGAACTACGTGCCCGGAACGCGGACGATGTTGCGCGGCGTGACGCGTGTTCCATCCGCCGAATGGCAGTTGTACGGGCCGACCGGTTTGCAGCGGCGAGCTCGCTACTGGTCGCCGCCTGCGGCGCCGCGCGCCGCGCGTCAGACGACAGGCGAGCTACTCGACGATCTGCAGGCGCGGCTCGATCGCGCCATGCGGGTGACGCTGCGCAGCGACGTGCCTGTCGGTCTCTTCCTGTCGGGCGGTGTGGATTCCGCGTGTGTTGCGGAGAGTGCCGCCCGGCTAGGGCGGCTGCAGCAGGCGTTCTGCGTCGATGTAGCGGCGGGCGGCTTCTCGGAGTGGAATGCCGCGTCGCAGGTCGCGCGCCGCATCGGCGTCGGCATTACACGCGTGCCGTTCGATGCCGCGGTGCTCGGCGAATTCATCGACGTCACGCGCCACCTGGACGATCCGCTGGCGGATTCGTCGGCGATGGCCGTGTGGACCGTCGCTCGCGCCGCTCGACGTCAGCTGAAAGTGGTGCTGAGCGGTGACGGAGGCGACGAGCTTTTCGGCGGTTACCTGACGTACGTCGCATCGACGTGGCACAACCGGCTGCGCCCGCTACTTCCGATCGCCGCGTGGAAGGCGATCGCCCGCGCCTCGCGACATGTCGGCGTGAACGACCGCGCAAAAGTCAGCCGCAGCTACAAGCTGCATCGCTTCCTGCGTGCCATGCCGCTGCCGACACGCGAAGCGCATTTCACCTGGAATGGCACGTGGCTGCCGGAGCAGGCCGCGACGCTCGCGCGTCCCGGCGACGTGCGCGCCGCAGCTTTGACCGCCCTCCGAGAGGTCGCCACCCGTTCGACTGGAACGACTCTGCACGATTTTCAGATCGAAGACGTCCACGAATACCTTACCAACGACATCCTCGCGAAAGTGGATCGCGCGACCATGGCGCACGGGCTCGAGAGCCGGGCGCCGCTGCTCAACCGCGAGGTGGCCGAATTTGCGCTCACGCTGCCGCTGCATTTCCGTGTGAAGGGGACGACAACCAAGTACCTTCTGCGCGAACTGTGCGCGCGTCATTACGGCCACGCTCACGCGTATGCGCCGAAACAGGGATTCAGCATTCCGGTGCACACGTGGCTGCGTCATGAGGGACGAGTGTTGATGACGTCGTTGCTCGCACGGGAGCGCGTCGGTGCCATCGGCTGCCTCGATGCCGCTGCCGTCGGCGAAGCGATGCAGCAGCACCTCGCGGGTGCCGCCCTCGGCTGGGAACTCTGGGGCCTGATGGTCCTCGTCGCCTGGTACGAGGAGCGGGTCGCCCGGCCTCCGGACTTCAGATCGCTGGCGCCGCTTCCGGCGGTTTCGCCGCGACCGACCGTGACCATTGCATGAACGCGCCGAACGCACGCGTCCGCACACAGTGCGAGATCTGCGGCGGTATCGGCGACCTGTGGCTCGAAAGCGGGCCGCGCAGGCTCGTTCGCTGTCGCGATTGTGGGTTTACCTGGATCCCTGAAGGTGTTGTCTACACGCCTCGCGGGCTCTCGATTTACGAGGACGAACACCGCGACTTCTATTCGCAGTACACGGACTATTACCGGGACGAGAGCGCGATCGATGCTGCACGCGCCAAGGTGGAGTGGGTCTCCAGGTTCGTGCCCTCGGGCCGCCGCGTGCTCGATGTCGGCGCGAACGTCGGTGCGTTCGTGAAATGCGCATCAGACCGATTCGACGCCATCGGCATCGAACCGAATCCCGGCGCGGTCGCCTGGGCGCGCGAGCACATGCACGCGAAGGTCGAATCAGGCTCGATCTTCGACGAACTCTCGGAATATGTCGGCTGCTTTGATGCGGTCACCATGCTCGACGTGATCGAGCACGTTGACGAACCGACAGCCGCTCTTCGGCAATGCCGCCGCTACCTTGCTCCCGGCGGGCTGGTGTTCATCACCACACCCGACATCGGCAGCTTGTGCAGCCGCGTGTTGGGTCGCGGATGGTACTACATCGATTTCGAACAGCACGTGTCGCTGTTCTCCGCGGCAACCCTGACGCGGCTGCTCCTGTCAGAGGGATTCGACATCGTCGATCGGCGCACGTTCGGCCGCCGCTACCGCTTCTCCTACATCGAACAGCGACTCAAGGACCTCAGCCATCAAAGTCCTGTGCTCCGCGTTCTTCACGGCTTGTCGCTGCCGCTTCGACTCGCCCCGAGCTGGTATGTGCCGATCAATCTCGGCGATGTTGTCGGGATCGCGGCGCGAACGCGGTCGACGGCAAGCTGATCGCGGGTTCGCCGCCGCCTGATCACGAAGACCGCGAGAATCGCGCCGAGCAACACGAGGTTGCTGAACCAGGTGAGTGCCATCTGAACTCGTGGAGTGAACTCGACGGTGACGTCGCTTATGCCTGCGGGAACCGTCACGCCTAGAAATGCGTTCGCGATCGGGTGGACCGTCAGCGGCCCGCTTGCAGACGAGGCTTTCCATTCGGGTCGATACATCGCGGAGATGAACAGAAGCCGTTCCTGGTCGGATGGCGGCACATGCGCCACATATCTCCCGTTGAAAACCTCGAGGGCGACCCTGTCATCCAGCCGCATTCGCGACAGCGCCTCGTAATCGCGGCACAGCGCGCCCATATGCGTACAACCCGCATGAATCGGCAACTGCACGGTATATGCATCATTGCGTAGCAGCACCGCCTGCGGCCAGGCGTCGGCATTGGCGAGCAACACCAGGTCCGATAACCGCGCCTCGTGCACCTGCGGTCGTTCGACAACTTCAAGGCCCGGCGGGATGCCCGTCTCGTGCTCGGTGGTCAGCACCATGTTTATCCCGAGCACATCGAGCAACGTCGGGTTGTCGATCACGTGTGTGTCGCCCACGATGAAGCTTTCCATGAACGACATCGGTGGTTGCATGACCGTCACTGAGACGTTCTTAAACCAGCCATTCACGGGGTTCAGACCGAGAAGCACGAGATCGGATGAGAAATGGATTCCATCCGCAGACAGATATCCGTGCATCACTTGATCAACGAGCGGCGACAGATAAACACGCGGCCCAAAACGCGTCGCTTCGCCGACCAGAATGCTTCCGAGTCCGAACGGGTGTCGCTGGTGCCGATAGAACTGGAGCCTGTCGCCGCGCGCCGCCAATTCGGGCACGCTCTGCCTTGGCAACACGTGCCACTGTTGAACCACCTGGATTAGAACGAGCAGCACCGCACCACAGCGGTAAATCACCTGCGGGCTTCGCAAGGCCTGCTGCAGCATCCATCCCCCCGCAAGCAAGCCAAAGAACTCCATCGAGTCACGAAAGATCCACGGCGAGACGGCGGGCACGACGTGGCTCCAGACCTTCGGTGGAATGACGTTGAACACGGCGGAAGCCAGAAATGCAGCGGCACAGCCGCGCACGTGCGATGTCCGGGTCCGTGGCAACCAGAACAACGATCCAATTGCCGCGACTCCCACCCCGAATCCGATGAACGGCGACCGAACACGAGGATGGCCGAAGGGTGAAATGAACGCACTGATGTAGGACTGGATCGCCGTTCCGTCGCGGACGCTCGATGCCGATGCCGGAAAGAGCTGCGCCTCATGCAGCAGCGTGTAGATCCGCGCGGATGCGATCGCGGCGCACAGCAGTGCGCCTGCGCCAAGACACAAGTAGATCCGCCGGTCCAGCGGGGCCGCGACGACGACGTATATGGCGAGAATCATCGCCAACTGCACGATGTATCCGGGATGAGCGTTGGTCACCCAGAGGCCGAACAGCAATCCCAGCCAGAGTGCCGTCGGCCAGAAGTGCTCGCGCGCCCCTCCCGTAATTGCGGCGTGCAGATAGAAGACGACGACTGGAAGCAGGGTCCAGGAAATGACCATCTGGATCCAGTCGCTCTCGTAGAAATACAACATCGAGGGTGCCGAAGCGACACAGCACGAGGTGAGCACCACTCGCAGCCACGGCAGGCGAATGTCGGTCGCCGCCAACAGGCGCAGAAAATACACGACCATCACCACGATTTGGCCGACCCACAACGCCGTCAACGTCACCCGCAATGACGTGAAGGCGACGAGAGGAGCAAAGATGGGATGAAACATCAGTGGGTCGCCGAGCGGCATCGGCGCACCGAATCCGAGATTGTTCAGCCAGTAGATCCACCGGCCATGAAACAACTCGTTGTAAAAGACCTGGTTCGGCATGATCGTCGCCTGGACGATCTCTTCCTCATATGGTCCGTACATCAGCAGCGGAACGAGGAAGAGAATGCCGAGCCCAATGGCCACCGTCAGCTCGCGGCCATATGGAAGGGTCCGTTCAAGTCGCGGATCCGATACGCGGCGCGCAATCGACGCGCTGACCTGCGCCGACCTGCGGATGACTGTGAGGAAGGCCGCTCTGGCTCGCCACCACAGAAATGTCCCAACGAGGGCGAGAAACAGGCTGATGTCACCGACGCGATCGGACTCGAGGAGCGTGCGAAGGCGCGATGACATGTCCGGTCGATCGAGCCGGACTCTGAGCGCCTCACGATCGATGTGGAATGTATCTTCGACGCGGCGGTCCATGAGAATTCGCCGGATGTCCTCGCGCGATCGTTTGCGAAGGACGTAGCGCCAGGTGCGGCCCTCGAACTGATCGCCTCGGGCGAGCCCGAGTTCGCGTTCAGCCTGCGACCGCGCAGAGGCGGAAATCTGCGATGCCCACCGGATGTTGACGCGCTGCGCCGGCGGTCCCACCGTCCACTGCAGGTACGCGAGCCAGCCGGCGACACACAACCCGGCGACCGCCAATGCAAGACATGCATAGCTGCTGCGCGACGTGCGCCGGCGTGCGACTGGGTCTGCCACGGAGCTCAAATTTTACGATGCGGGTAGTTCACTTCCGACGTTGACCACTGGCACCGATGGTTCGGGTGAAACAAGGCGCGTCCGGCGCATCAGCACGAGCGTTCCCGCGAGCGTGCCGAACAGGACGAGGTTACTGAACCACGTGAGGGCGATCTGCACGCGCGGCGTGAAGACGATCGCGATGTCGGTGACGCCGGGCGGCACCGTTACCCCGAGAAACGCGCCGGCGACGGGATGTACGGGCAGCGACGCGGTCGCCGTCTCCGCACTCCATTCCGGGCGATACATCGCTGAGATAAATAGAAGACGCTCCTGATCGGACCTGGGAACGTGCGCGAGGTACTTGCCGTTGAACGTCTGCAGGTCGACGTCGCCGTCGAGGCGCAGCGGCAGCAGCGGTGCGTAATCGCGGCACATCGCGCCCGTATGCGCGCAACCGGGGTGAATCGGTAACGCCACGTCATAGGCGTTGTTTCGCAGCAGCACTGCCTTGGGCCACGCGTCGGGATTCGCCAGCAAAACAACATCGGACAATCGTTCGTCGTGCACGTGGGGACGAGCGATTACTTGAAGGCCTGCCGGGACGCCCGTCTCGTGTTCGGTCGTCAACACCATGTTGATGCCGAGCACCTCGAGCAGCGCCCGGTTGCCAATGACGTTCGCATCGCCGGTGATGAAGCTTTCCATCAGCGCCATCGGCGGCTGCATCGCGGCGACCGACACACTCTTGAACCAGCCGTTCACCGGGTTGAGCCCGAGCAACACGAGGTCGGACGACAAATGAATGCCGTCCGACGACAGATTCCCCTGCATGACTTTGTCGACGTCGCGCGAGAGATAGATACGCGGTCCAAACCGCCGTGCCTCGTCGACAAGAACGCGTCCGAGCCCGACCGGGTGGCCCTGATAGCGGTAGAACTGCAGTTTGTCTGCGCGTTGGCGCGGTTGGTCAAGAGTCGGCGCAGCCAGGAGGAACCACTGCTGCATCGCCTGCAGCAGGAGAAGGATCCCCGCCGCATATCTGTAGGCGCTCTCCCGGTTTTGCAAGGCACGCTGCAACACGTGTCCTCCGGCGAGGAGGCCAAAAAACAGCGTCGGATCCCGAAACGTAAATGGCGCCATGCCGGGAAGGATCGAGCTCCATGTCGTGCTTGGGATCACATTGAACACAGCTGACACGAAGAAAGCAGCGATGCAGCCACGCAGGTGCGCGTCCATGGATCGAGCGAACGATCCCAACGCGACGATAGCTGCCGTGCCGATACCGAACCCGATGAAGGGCGCGCGACCACCATTCGATGCGAGCGGCCACACCAGCGCTCCGAGATACGACGTCACGCCAACAGCGCCACGGTCTTCCGAAGTGACCGGAAACAACCGCAGTTCACGGAGAAGCGTATAGATGCGCGACGAGGCGATGGCGAGGCAGAGCGCCGCGGCTGTGCCGAGACAGAGGTACACGCGCCGTTCGGGCGGCGCCGCCACCACGACATAGACGGTCATCGCCAGCACGGACGTAATGACGAACGCCGGATGGGCGTTGATGACCCAGAACCCGAACAGCAATCCGAGGCGGAGAGCAGTGCGCCAGAACCGTTCTGACGCCTCGCCCATAATCGCCGCCCGCAGATAGAACACCAGGACCGGATACAGAGTCCAGGCGACCACGTACTCAATCCAGTCCGTCTGATAGAAGTAAAAAATCGACGGCGCCGACGCGACGAGAAAGGCGGTCAACACCAGCCGCAGCCCGGGCAGCCGGATATCCGTCGCCGCGGCAAGCCGCAGGAAATAAAACACCATGACCGCCATTTGCACGAGCCAGACGGTCGTCATCGTGACGCGCAGCGACGTGAATGCGATCAGCGGCGCAAATACCGGGTGAAACATCAACGGGATGCCGAGGGGCATTGGCGCGCCGAATCCCAGGTTGTTCAGCCAGTAGATCCAGCGGCCATGGAACAGCTCGGTGTAGAAGACCTGATTCGGCAGGATGGTGTGCTGAACGTCTTCGAGTTCGTACGGACCGTACGGCAGGAGCGGAATGAGAAACAGGATGCCCATCGCGCCGCCGATCGCCAGCTCGCGCCATGACGGGGAGGCGCGCTGCCGGCGCGGATCGAAGGCCGGGCGCACGACCGAGCCGACCGATGCGGCGAGTGTTGAGACGATCAGGACGAAGAGACGTCTCGCGCGCCATGCGAAGTAAATCGCGGCAAGCGTCAGGATGAGGCTGATGTCGTCGAGGTGATCGGACTCCAGCAGCGCGCGCATCCGCGGCGACAGATCCGGTCGGTCGATCTGGATGCGCAAGGCATCACGATCGATGTGAAACGTATCCTCGACGCGTGGATCGCCGAGCAGTCGGCGGATATCGTCGCGTGAACGCTTGCGAACGAAATACCGCCACGTACGGCCTTCGAGCTGTTCGCCTTCGACCAGGCCGAGCGCCTGCTCCGCGTGTGTCCGGCCTTCGGCTGAAACGTCAGGTGCCCAGCGGATGTGAATCCGCTGCGATGGGGGACCTTCGGTGTTGTGCAGCCGCGCGACCGAGGCGGCGGACGCATACGCCATCAACGCGAGCACGACGAACGCGTATTCGGCGCGCATCGCCCGCCAGCGTGCGACAGGTTCCTTCATGGAGCGAGCCATTGTACGACCCCGGAGTCCTCAGCTCCGGCGTGCGACCACAAGCAGCGAACCGCCTGCCGGAAGAGAAACGCCCGCGGCAACGAGCCTCCGCTCGATCGCCATCGCCGCTGCGCCGAACGCGTTCAGTGCCGGCGAAATCCGGAACTCCTGCATCGGATCGACGTGCTCGCTCTGTTGTCTCATCCGCGACACAAACAGCGTTGGCAGCAGAAACGACACGAGCGAGGTGACGAACATCACGTCGAGGCCCCGCCACGAGCGAGCGTGGTGAGCGCACGGCGCGTGTAGCGGCGCCCGCCAGGCTTTACGCTGCGGACCATCTCGTTCATCGCCGCCGTCCGGTGCCGCAGCCGACTTCCAGAAAGCTACGCGCCTCCGGAAAGAATCGGCTCAGCGCCCACGCAATCAGTTCATTCCGCGCCGCAAACCAGAAATGTCGCCACTCCACCGAAACCAAATCGTGGAACTGCTCGGCTGAAAATGCTTCGACGATCTCGTGCACGTCTGCGACGAAAACGGTGACGCCGTCGCGACGAGCAGCGCGCCAGTCGCATGTTGTGCACTGCCATCCCGCCGCGGCGGCAAGCGGCGCGTTGACGTCTCACACAGAACCTCACGTGTCGATATTAGCGGAAGCGATGCGGCGGTCCGTCCGGTGGAATGCCGTGTCGTACAATGCGCCCGACCCTGATGCAATCTGTCGGCGTGGCTCGAACAACGGGTTCCCTGGTTCAGTACGTGCTGCTCGCGCTCGCCCTGGTGATGTTCCCCGCGTCAGGGTACCTCGCGGTGGTTCATTTCACCGAGGGTCCGCCCGCGCAGCGCGTGCACGTCAGATGGGCGCCGAACCTTTCCACGTCAGAGCGCGTGCGTGCGGAACGCGAGCACGGGCTCACCGACGGCGTTCCGCTCGAGGGCCGCAGCTGGCAGTACTTCCTTCGCAAGCGATCCGCCGACAACATCCAGGAGCTCGTCAGGGATCCGCGCGTCGAGGACACCTTTCACATCAATCGCGAGACCTTTCGCGTCCAACTGGATCGTCCCAATCTGTCGCCGCAAGTCCAGGCGTGGCTCGAATCCGACTGGCTCGGCGACATCAGCGTGGCGCTCGCCCTCGTTGCCTCGCTCCTCGTGTGGTGGTCGCGTCGCTCGCTCGCGGCAGTCCTCAACGCCATCCAGCGCGGCGTGCACCGGTATTCGCACTGGATTGACAGAGACAGTCAGGCCGCGACAGGAGCCGTTCGACTTCGCTGGTTGCTCGTACTGGCGATGGCGTGGGCGGTGATTGTGGCGCCGTATATAGCCGTCGGTCCGCCCAACATGGAAGAGTACTTCACGGGCGTCGTGAGTACTGACCTCGCGGTGAATGCGCTCACACACGCCGCATGGCCATTCTGGAGCTTGGATCTCGGGTTGGGCACGCCGCAGCCGCTGCGCTACCACTTCATTTTTCATCCGCTCGCGCCGTTGTGCGCCGTTGGTGACTGTCAGACGGTGTTGCGCATCATCGTCAGCATTCACCTCCTGGTGGGTGCGGTGTTTGTCACGCTGCTCGCGCGGCGGTTCACCGCGAGCTGGCTGCTGGCATCGGTGGCTGGCCTGACCTACTGCATGTCGTCGTCCGTCGCGAACTTGATGTTCACCGACGACTGGCCGTTGACGATGTTGCACGAAAGCGCGATTCCCGTGATGGTTTACTCCGTACTCGCGATCGGCGACGCGCGAGCACGCCGCGACGCGCTGCTGTGGAGCCTGGTTCTGGGGGGACTTGCCGGTCTCATTCTCAGCATCACGTTTCCGATTCCGACGCTGATCATGGTGGCGATCATCGCGTTGAGCACGCCCGAACTGCGGCGGCGACTACCATGGTTCATCCTCGCGGCTGTCATCACATCTCTGATAGGAGTGGCGCATCTGCATCACATCTACGCGGAGTACATCCGTGAACCCGCCAACCTGATGCGCGCCGACCACGACGAGTTCGGACTCGGACAGCACTTGTGGTCCGCGTTCCTGCGGCCCTTCCCACTGATCGCTGACGAGTCCCACTGGCGAACGGTCTTCTTCGGAGCGCCGTTTGCCACCGCCGCCACAGCCGCCGCGGCAACCACTCTGGACAGGCGCATCCGGCCAATACTGGTCGGCCTGTTGCTCGGCATACTCGGCTTCGTGATCCCGCCGTCGTGGCTGTTCAATCTGAACACCGCTCAGTGGACGTATCGAGCCGAGGTGAACGTCTTCGGCATCCTCCTGGCGGTAGCTGCTCTCGATCGCTGGACCTCGAGAGACCGTCTCTCGTGGCGCAACATCATCGTCGCCACGCAGCTGTGCTGGGTCGTTGTCGCGTTCGCCCCGACGTGGTTGAGGGTTGCCGGTATTGCAATCGGACTCGAACAATTTCCGCACAGCATTCTGCGATCGCCGGGGATTGCCGAAGACATCGCGGCGCGGGAGCATGCGGTCCCCGGTCGCGTGATATTTGCGCCGCAGGCGTATGACGCGCTTCAACAACCGCTGCTGTTCAACTCCGCCGGACTCGCGCCAAACGAGTTGCCGGTCCTTCGGGTTCCGACTGTGTCGGCCGTCATCAACGGCATCAGCGCTGACGCGCTCTATCCTCAATCGGCGGTCATGGAAAGCCAACTGAAGGCGGCGCCGCACACCGTTGATACTCGTCCGCTGCTGAACGTGCTTGGCATCCGTTACGTCCTTGCCTACGGTGGCGATACCGTGGCGGAAGGACTGTCAGAGATTCAACGCTGGAATGAGTTACGCCTCTACGGCAATGATCAGGCGTGGCCAGAAGCGTTTTTCGTCGATGCGCTTCGTAACGATCGCATCCCACGCCTGGCGGAGTGCGGCCACGACAAGTATCTCTGTGCAGACTTTTCGAACTACGATCTGCATCGCCGCGACGATCCGATGCAGATCACGCGATTGTATGACGGGTTTCGCCTGACGTTTCCGTCGAGCAGGTCGCGCCGCTACATTCTCATCACTCAGTGGTACTACCCCGAATGGCGGGTGACGCAGGGCCGCGCATCTCTGCGACGCGCGGCCGAACAGCTCATCGGCGTCGAAATCGCGCCGGGCGAGCGCAGCGTAACGCTGCAATACCGGCCCTATCTTCGCGCCTCGTTGTTTGCAATGGGATTCGGTACCCAGGCCGCGGTAGGGATTGCCATTGCGATAGTCGCCACCCGTCGCCGAAAACACATTGACCATCGTGCCCCAATTGGTCCACCAGATGTGGCGCGTTCGTAACGCGCTGCAGCATGTCCTGCTCGTTCTCCCGGTCTCGATGTTTGCCGCCGCCGCATTTCTCGCGTGGCTGTACCTCTCGCACGGGCCGCCGGCACAGCGGGTTCATGTGAGGTGGGCGCCCACAGTCTCGATCTCCGAACGCGCACAGAGCGAACGTGAGCATGGTCTCGTCGATGGTGTCGCACTCGAGAAGCGCACATGGCAGTACTTCCTCCGCAAACGCTCGCGCACCGAGATCCAGCAGCTGCTCAGCGACCGGCGCGTCGAAGACACATTCCACATCAATCGCGCGGCACTTCGCGTCGAGCTGGATAGCGAGGATTTGTCGCCGCGCATGCGTGCGCTGCTTGAATCGGATCGACTCGGTCAACTGAGCCTCGCGCTGGCGCTGGCCGGCGCACTTGTGACTTGGCGTCTGCGGCGCACAGTTCGCGCCGCCGTTCTGACCGGACGTCGAGGTGCGCGCCGCAGCGCAGCGTTGGTTCTCCGCGCTTTCGAGTGGATTGACGGTCCACGGCCATCCTCGCGGTCGAACCGGCGATTGGTGCCGCGCTGGCTCCTTGTGCTGGCAGGTGTCTGTGTGGTCATCGCCATCCCGTATGTGGCCGTCGGCCCGCCAGACTCAGAAGAGTATTTCACCGGGGTGGTGAGCACCCAGGTGGCGATGAACGCGATCTCTCACGGCGCGTGGCCGTTCTGGAGTCTCGATTTCGGCCTCGGCATGCCGCAGTCGCTGCGGTTCCATTCCATTCAGCACCCGCTAGCGCCGCTGTGCCTCGTGTGGGATTGCCAGGCGGTGCTCCGATCGATTGCCGCCATCCACCTGCTGATTGGCGCGGCCTTCATGACGTTGCTGGGCAGACGGTTCACGTCGAGCTGGGTGCTCGCATCGGCGGCGGGCGTCACCTACTGCCTTTGCTCGTCGGTAGTGCAGCCGATGCTGGTGATGTACGCGCTCGTCGCGCTCGACGAGACGGTAGACCATCGCGCGGCACTGTTGTGGACCTGCTGTTCGGTGGCGTGGCCGGCCTGATTTGCCGTGGCAGCGGCAGTCGGGGCCTTCGTCATTCGCGATAGCCGCATCCGACCGCTGAAATAGGACTGCTTCTGGGTGTGCTCGGTTTCTTCATCGTTCCACCCGCCTGGTTGTTCAACATCGTTTCGGCGCCATGGCTCTACAGGGCTCAATTGCATGTCTTCGGAATCATCCTTGCCGTGTGCGCATCGATCGACGGACCTCGTCGCCGAATCGCGTTCAGCTGCGGACGGCAATCGTCTTCGCGCAATCGTGCTGGATGGCCGTGGCAGTGGCGCCCATGTGGTATTTGATCGTTCGTGTCGCGGCTGGTCTCCAGCGACCTCACCGAAACGTCCTCATCTCACCGGGTATCGCGGAACAGATCGCGGCGCGCGAGTGCCTGGCGGCCGGGTGTGTAATCTTCGCCCCGAAGGCGACGCGGCCCTTCGTCTTCCCTTGTTCAATTCAGCAGGCTTGGCGGTGAACGAACTGCCCGCGCTGGGGATCCCGACGATATCGGTAGTCGCCTAAGGCATTACAACCGATGAACTCTCCCCACAGTTCGGCCACGGCTTCGACCATTCGAAGCCGCCCGCTGCTCGATGCGCTCGGCGTCCGCTCCGTGATGGCGTTCGACGGCGATGTTACGGCCGCTGCCGGAAGTCCAGCGATGGCCGAACGGGCTACGGATGCACGAGAACAGGGGTGCATGGCGCGAGGCATTTTTCGTCGATGCGCTTCGCCGCGATCCGCTCCCGCGCACGAGCGACTGCGGGCGCGACAGGTACCTCTGTGCTGATTTTCGAAGTATGACCTGCATCGGCGCGACGATCCGCTGCAGATCACGCGTCTGTACGACGGCTTCGCTTGACATAGGCCCGCTCCGAACGCGGCGCGCACGTGTCATTACCGGAAGCACGGGAACTTGTCCGGGCCGAACGTGCCAGTCGCCCGACGTCTCCTGTCCACCATAATGAAGCCGTTCGAACCCTCTACCGTCCGGTAGTACTCGGTCAGATACGCATAGATGTGTGGGTAGCTCCGAAACGTGTCGAGCACCGGATCTGCCGTCGAGAAGGCAATCGGGACTGATTGCCGCTTGAGTAACGTCAACGATTGGGCTTCGTGAACCGGATCCGAGCGCCAGCCGCGGCGCCACCGCAGATGGCCTCCAGCCATCGGCCGCTGCGCAAAGTAGCTCACGTGCGGCGGCGTGAGCCCGGTGATCAGAATGTGATCGCCGGGCGCGGTGCACTCGCGCAGATACTCAAACGGCAGGTACTCGTAGTCCGGCGGGTACGCAACCAGGCGCGCGAAGGTCTTTTCTACCGAACGTGACAACTCGAGCGGTTTGTAGAGGTAGTACAACGGGTTTCCCCGCATCCATATGAGTGCTGCGACGATCGTTGACGTGACGAGCGTCGCTGCGATGAGGCGGCCCGTCAACAATCGGTTCGCGAGAAATCGTGCACTGAGCGCCGCTGTCAGCGGCGCAACCACGACGACGTACGAGGGTTGGCGTAACAGCGCAACGTCCACGGTGCCGAGAAAGCTGCCCGCGAGAAGCATGCGACACGCATCACCGCGTTCCGCTTCGGCTTGTCCCCAGGTGCGCCATAGCAGCCGCACCGCCGTGAGGACGAGAGCGAGTGGCACCAGCAGCGCCATCTGCTGTACCCACACGATTGCAGGATCATTGGATCGCGGCAGCGGCACTGTGAACGTGCGAAGTGGATTGACGTGGAGCAGCGACGCGTAGGCGATGCCCGGCGTTCCCTCGAACAATTCGGCGCGCGATCGCGTGTAGTAGATGAGGCCGTCGGTCGTCTCGACGGCAATCAGCCACGGCGCTAATACGATGAGGAGCGCAAGCAGGTACGCGCCCGCGTCACGCAACATCGCTGCCGCGTGCCGCGATTCCGGAACGGCGATACGCGCGAGGAGAAAGGCGACCACCGATGTCGCGCCCAAATACACACCGTAGTCATGCCGGAACAGGAATCCGACAGCCGTGACGCAGCCGCAGAGCGCGCCGCGGCGGGCTGCTGGCCGGTCGATGTACCGCCAGCCGACCCAGACGATCAACGGAAAGAAAAACAGCTTGTCGTGGTGATAGATGGGCGTGACGGCAAGAATCAGCAGCGCGGTTGTCATCGCTGCGAGCGCTGCGCGCGGCGAGTGCGATATCCGCACGCTGAGGTGCGTGGCGATGGCGATGCCGCTCAGGATGAACAGCCACTGTCGGACGAACTCGCCGATGAGACGGTGCCCCGACAGGATCTGGGCCGCGGCGGCCGTATAGCTCGCTAACGGGACGCCTGGCTCAAAGAAATCTCGGTAGATGCGATCGCCGGAGAGGAGCGACACAGCGTTCGCCATTGCGTAGAACGTCGCGTCGAAAATTTGCGTGCCTGCGGTAACAATCAGTACGACTGCGGCTGCGCTGACAACAGCAAGAACCGCGCGTCGCATTGCAGCGGCGCTCACCGGAAGCATGGATACATGGCGGTGCGTGACGAAGCGAACATCCTTTATCGAAAGCAGGGGAAGCCCAGGGCACCAAAGGTGCGGACCGGTGTGCGTCGCCGATCCACGAGCAAATGACCGAACGAACCTTCAAGCTCTGCGTAATTAGCACGGAAGTACGCACGAATCATCGGGTAGGCTTTGAGGTCGTCGAGCACCGGATCATGGGTTGAAAAGGCAAAAGGCACTGACTGATGCTGCAACAGGTCAAGGGATTGTTGCTCCCGTACCGGATCCGATCGCCATTTGTCGTGCCAATAAAGGTGCCCCCCTGCAAGCGGTCGTTCGACGTAGTAACTGACCTGATATGGCGTTTGGCCGCTCACCAAGATCCGATCGCCTCGTGCGACGCACTCGCGCATATAACGGAGCAACACCTTCGAGCGCCCCGAATTCACTCGCTCCCAATCTCCCGGTTGCAGCCAATCAGTCCGTTCGGAACGGAGAGCGTCGGATAACGGTTCCAAGCCATCTAATGGAGGTGAGGCAATCAGGCTCTTGACTGTGTCGGGCAGGGATTCCGCAAGCGAGGTGGGGTTCGCCCACACGGGAGAAAACCCGCCTATCGCGATCGTCGACAGCACGAACAGTGCGACACCAACAGTTCGAGTCAGTCCCGTGTCCGAAGATGACAGAAGCCACGCGCTGAGGGCCGCAACGAGCGGAGCGACCAGGATGAAATATCCTGCTTCGCGGAATAAGCGATCTTCCACAATTGCAACAACCGCGCTAACCACCAGCACCCGGCAGGTGTCGATACTCAGCGGTTGTCGCCTACGCACCGCCTTAATGACTGCAATCAATGCGATCGTGACGCTGATCAGCGCAACGACCACACTGGTCTGCATCAGCCAATTCTGCGCAGCGCCTTTCGTCGGCAGCCATGCCGCGAGACCTTGTCGATCGGCGTCTCTCGACGTCAACAGGAGGAAGGGGTTCATGTGGAGCGGCTGCAAGAAAACAGACTGGCCGACAGTCCATTTGCTGTTGATGTACTCCCGCGCTTGAACGTAATCCAGTAGCCCCTCACTGCGCGCAACGACGATCGCCCACGGAATCACCAGGATGCTCGCGGCGAGAGCACACGCCGCGAATTCGTGGACGAGCATTCGGGGCCGCCGATCGCCGGAATGGGCGAGCCACGCTAGCAGCATGCCGAACAGTACGCTGACGCCTACGTACACGCCATGATCATGTCGAAAGAAAAACGCCACGGCGGCAAATGCACCCATTGCTGCGGCTCTTTGGAAGGATGGATGCTCGATGTAACGCCAGATGATGAGGATCGCAGTCGGATAAATGAATATTTTGGAAAAGTGGACGGTCGGTGCCCCAGGGAACATAAAAATGGCGGGCACCATACAGAGAAGTGAGACAAGCACGGAATTCGACAGCCGAAGGCTGATACGCATGGCCATAACCACGCCTGCGACGATAAACGCCCACTGCAAAGCGAACTCGCCGATCAGGCGATACCCAACCAGCCATTGCGTAGTGGCCGACAGGATTGCCTGGAGCGGGACACCCCAATCGAAGAAATCTCGATACGGATGATCACCGGCCAGCAACCCCGGTGTTTCTGCGAGCGCGTTGAAATTTGTGTCGTAAATCTGAAAGCCGGCGGTAAGGACTAACACGGAAGCCTGAAGCACTCCGACAGTCCATAGACTCAGGGTGTGACGGGTTCTTAAAGGCAGATGGCGATTAGCGGTGTGATCAATATCGGCGACTCCTTGCAGCTCTGTCACCGGACAACTTCGCCGCCGTGTCGCACGCGAGCCTCCGAGGTGGTCGCGTCGCTCACGAAATACAGCGGCCGGCGAACGACTTCCGCATAAATGCGGTAGAGATACTCGCCGACGATGCCCATCATCAGGAACTGCAGTCCGAAGAACAGCGTCATCGGCAGCATCGTGCTCGTCCAGCCGAGAATCGGGTGGCCGACGATGCGGTGGTAAAGCAGATAAGCTGCCATCGGAATCGTCAGCAACGACACGACACCGCCCGTCACGGTCATCAAGCGGATCGGCGTCTGCGAGAAGCCGATGAACGTGTCGTACATCGTCTTCACCATGCGGCCGTAGGTCCATCCCGAGCGGCCGGTGCGACGCCGCTGGCGTTGATATTCGACGACCTCCTCGCGGAAACCGGTCCATGCGACCAGCGCGAAGGTGACGCGATTGTGCTCCTGGAACTGCGCGAAGCAGTCGGCGACCTTGCGATCGACCAGCAGGAAGCTGCCTGTTGTAAACCGCGAGCGGGATGGCATCGCGTGCCTCCGAATCAGCGATTCGAACAGGCGACTGGTCATGATCCTGATGAACGGCTCGTCGCGCGACACGCGCTTACCCCAGACGATGTCGGCCCCCGCCTTCCACCGGTCGATGAACTGGGCGACCACTTCCGGCGGATCCTGCAGATCACACGCGAGCGTGGCCACGGCATCGGCCTCGCCGATGTTCGCAAACCCGGCGCTGAGCGCGATGTGCGATCCGTAATTGCGAGAGAGGCGGATGCCTCGAAACCGCGGATCGCGTGCCGCGATCGCACAGATCTTCCGCCAGCTGTCGTCCGAGCTGCCGTCCTCGATGAACAGAACGCGGACATCGCAGTCGCTCCGCGACAGCAGCGTTCGTGTGACGCCGCTTTCATAGGCGTCGAGCCCGGCGCTCTCGTTGTAGACCGGCGTCAGGAGCACAACGATCGGCCGGTGGCTGGTCTCCGGGATCACAGCTCTTCCCACGCGGCGAATTCTTCGCCGACCATTGCCACCAGTTCGCAAATTGAATCGGCGTAGCGGGCGCGCAGCCGCTGAATGACGTCGTCCGGCATGGCTTCACCCCGCTTTTCCGAGGGATTGACGACGTCGAGCCCGACGGCATCGTCCGGACGCGGCGTCACGCCGATGAACGTGTGCAGGCGCTGCGCGAGTCGCTCCGGGAATCGAACGACATCATCGAACTTCAGACAGAGCACCTGGTCACGGGGAAACAGATTGAGATAGGGCCGCAGCAGTTTCGCGTACAGGCCGCGCGAGAAGTACGCATGGGGCCGCGCATATCTGAGACGCGGATCGACTGTGCGCTCGCGCTCGTTCTCCATCGAGAGCGCGCGTTCGAAATCTTCGGTCTCCATCCCATTCATCGACGACCACAGCCAATTGGAATAGGCGCGATGCGCGGGCTCCCGAAGAATAAATACCAGTTTCACCGCCGGAAGGTGCGCGTGGATCCGCTCGGCAGCGGTCGCGCTCTCCAGGTAATTCGTGCTCTTTTCTCCAGCAGCCGCATATTGAGCCGCGCCAGTGAACCACGTCTCGTTGTAGTAGGCGATGCCGCGTGCATAGAGCTCATCCACGAGAAAGAACTTGGGTTCGGGGCGCGGCGGTTTTGCCATGAACACGTCAGGATGCCGGTCGAGCAGTTCATAGAGCCACGTCGTTCCTGACCGGGGAGCCCCGGCGATGATAAAGGTTGGGCCTTGTCGGGGCATTTTCGAGGAAGTCGCCGCGTTGACCGGATCCCGCTAAATGTTACTATTCAGGGGTTAGCCGCGCTTTGGCACACCACACCGTCCCGGGTCAAATTCGCAGCCGACCTACTTCTCCGGGCCACGTACGTCAGACAGAGGATATCGAGCACGTTCTGAGGTAGTTGCTCGCGTCTGGGCGAGGTGTGGACAAGCAACGCGGCCGATCCGCCAAAACCAGCGGCGCTATGCCCGATCTTCGCCTGTCGTGTAGGTGACAGGGCGAAGCTCCACCTGCTCGCGTGAAAATTCTGTTTCTCGCACGGCACTATACGTACTTCCGCAACTTCGAGTCGGTCGTGCGTGGACTGGCGCAGCGCGGACACTGCGTACATCTGGCCGTGGAGCGGACTGAAACGTTTGGCGGGCTCGCAATGGTTGAGAAGCTCGCCGCCGAATTCCCATCCATTACCTATGGCGAGGCGCCCTCCCGTACGCCCGATGAGTGGTCGTGGGTCGTACAGCGTCTTCGGCTCGGTCTGGATTACCTGCGCTATCAGCATCCGGTATTCGAGACCGCGTGGAAACTTCGAGAGCGGTCGCGGGAACGGACGCCTGGTGCCTTCGTGCGCCTGGCGGCATTCGCCCGAGTCTTGGGAGGGTGGTCGCGGCGTCTTTTGACGCGCACGCTGCGTGCGGTGGAACGCGCGGTGCCCGAGGACCCTGCCATCCGCGGCTATCTCGCAGCCCAGCAGCCCGACGTCCTGCTGCTGACGCCGCTCGTCGATCTCGCCTCGTCGCAGATCGAGTACCTGCGCGCAGCGCGCGGGCTTCGCGTGCCGACAGGGCTGTGTGTCTGGAGCTGGGATCATCTGTCAAGCAAAGCGTTGATTCGAGACTCGCCTGATCGCGTGTTCGTCTGGAACGACACGCAGAAGCTGGAGGCGATCAACCTGCACGACGTACCCGCCGAGCGCGTCGTGGTGACTGGAGCGCAATGCTTTGATTGGTGGTTCGATCGGCAGCCGTCGCGCGACGCGGCGACCTTCTGCCGTGAAGCCGGCGTCCCTGCAGCGCCCTTCCTGTTGTGGGTCTGCTCGGCGCTCATCCACGGCAGCGCTCCGGAGGCGCCGTTCGTCGTCAAGTGGATTGAGACGCTGCGTCGCAGCGCATCACCGCGCCTGCAATCGATTCCTATTCTGGTGCGACCACACCCGTCGCGTCAGAGCGAATGGGAAGGCGTCTACCTGTCGACCCTGAACGCCACGGTGTGGGGTGGCAATCCAGTGGACACGCAATCGCGTGCGGACTACTTCGACACGCTTTATTACAGTGCCGCGGTAGTGGGCATCAACACGAGCGCCTTCATCGAGGCAGCGATTCTCGGCCGACCGGTCTACACACTCGTAATTCCGGAAACGGCCGATAACCAGACCGGTACGGTGCATTTCGACTACCTTCTCAATGCCGGCGGGGGTCTGCTCGAGGTGGCAAGAAGCTTCGACGAGCACGTCGCGCAGCTCGACAATGCACTCGCCGCAGCGACGGGGAACGTAAAGCCTTTCGTACGCGCATTCGTCCGACCGCATGGCCTTGGTGTGTCCGCCACGTCGCGGTTCATTGCCGCGGTCGAAGGAATGGAAGGCATGCAGGTCGCACCCGCGCATGCGGATCCGCTGGCGCGGCTCTGGCGATGGGCGGCGTCCCGCGCCGTCAGACTACGTGATGACGAGCGATACGAGCAGTGGACGCTTTCCTCGCGCGAACTCGCGTCGCTCGAGAAGCTGCGTGGCGCACGGCGCCTCAAGGCGCTGCAGCGCGCCGAAGCGCGGCGCGCGCACAACGTCGATACGTCCGGTAGCCGATGAGAAAGATCTGTATCGTGGTCGGTTCGCGCGCGAACTATAGCAGCATCAAATCGGTGATGTGTGCGGTGCGCGCCACGCCCGAACTGAAGCTGCAGCTGGTCGTCGGCGCGTCGGCGCTGCTGGATCGGTTCGGCTCGGTCATCGACATCATCGAGGCTGACGGATTTCAGCCTGACGCGCAGGTGACGATGATTGTGGAGGGTGAGACGCCGGGAACGATGGCGAAGTCCACCGGCCTCGGGCTTCTCGAGTTGCCGACCATCTTCGGCATGCTGAAGCCCGACATCGTCGTCAGCGTCGGCGATCGATTCGAAACGATGGCAACGGCGGTCGCCGCAGCCTACATGAACATTCCGCTGGCGCACACTATGGGCGGCGAGATCAGCGGCACGATTGACGAGAGCATCCGTCATGCGGTCACCAAGCTCGCGCACGTGCATTTCCCCGCGAACTCGCAGGCCGCCGAGCGCATCGTCCGCATGGGGGAGGATCCTAGTGCTGTCCACGTCGTCGGCTGTCCCCGCATCGACCTGGTGGCGGAGATTGCGCGCGGCAACGGACACCTCGAGTCGCCGGATTGGCTCGAGCGAGAAGGCGTTGGCGCCCACATCACGCTCGATCGGCCGTTTCTTCTCGTCAGCCAGCATCCGGTGACGACGGAGTACGGCCAGGGCGAGCAGCAGATCAACGAAACACTGATGGCACTGCACGAACTGCACATGCCGACGATCATGCTGTGGCCGAACGCCGATGCCGGCTCTGAGGACATTTCACGCGGTATGCGCAAGTTTCGCGAGAGATACCGGCCGGAATACATTCGCTTCTACAAGAACTTTCCGATTGAAACCTACGTGCGTCTGATGCTCAGCTGCGCGTGTGCTGTCGGCAATTCATCGGCGCCGCTGCGCGAGGGCGCGTTCATCGGTGTGCCGACCGTGAACATCGGCACACGGCAGCAGGGACGCGATCGCGCGGACAACGTGATGGATGCGGGGTGCAACCGGCGCGAGATTGTAGCGGCGGTTCAACGTCAGCTCGCGCACGGCCGCTACCCGTCGAGCCAGCTGTACGGCGATGGGGGCGCGGGGGCGCGCATCGCAAAGATCCTCACTGACGCGCCGCTGCGAGTGCAGAAACGGTTGTCCTACTGAGGAGGCGGGCCGTAAGCCCGCCCTGCAATGGCAAAAGTACTTGGGGTTATCCCCGCGCGCGGCGGGTCGAAAGGCATCCCGAACAAGAACCTGGCGCTGCTCGGCGGTCGCCCGCTCCTCGCGTATACCGTCGAAGCGGCCAAGGCGAGTACGACACTGACGCGGACGATCGTGAGCACCGACGATCAGCGCATTGCGGAATGCGCCAAGTCGCTTGGTCTTGGCGTGCTGATGCGGCCGGCAGCGCTGGCGGCCGACGAGACGCCCATGCTGCCTGTGCTGCAGCACGCGATCGAGGCGATGCGTGACGGCGGATTCAACCCCGACATCGTTGTTCTGCTGCAACCGACGTCCCCGTTGCGCCGCGCGGAGCACATCGATGCGGCCGTCGACTCGCTGCGGCGCACTCGGGGTGACTCAGTTGTTTCGGTTGTCGAGGTGCCGCATCAGTTCAATCCAGCGTCGGTGATGCGGGTTGATGACGGATGGTTGAAGCCCTTCGCCGACGGTCCGACCGCCACGCGACGGCAGGACAAGACGCCGGTGTACGCGCGCAACGGGCCGGCGGTGCTGGCGGTGCACGCGCGCGTCATCGAAGCGGGATCGCTCTACGGCAGCGAAACGTGGCCGCTCATCATGAAGCCAGAAGAGTCGATCGACATCGACACCCCCGAAGACCTGAGCTTTGTTGAGTACCTAATCGGTAGGGTCCGGCTTTAGCCGGACCATCCATGAATATTCCTTACAGACGCGTCTCTGAATACCAGCCCGTCGACGTCAGCAAGCTGCGTCCGGGCAGCTCCTACAAGACGCTGATCGAGAAGCGGACGCATCCGATTGACGATCTGGTGTCGCGGTTCGGTCGCATACCGGAGGAACTGCTGTCGCGCCGCGCGTGTCCGACGTGCGGCAGCACTGAGGAAACACTCGAATTCGAGAAGGACCACATGCGCATCGTGCGCTGCAACGCGTGCGATCTCGTGTTCGTCAATCCCACGTTCGACGAGGCGCATTACAAGCAGGTGTACGCGTCTCAGGCCTACCAGGAGATCGTCCGCGACCTGGGTATCAACAGCCACGAGTACCGCGTGAAACGCTTTGGCACCGAGCGCGTGCAGATGATGAGCGAGCATCTGCGCGTGACGAATGGCCATGCGCCGAGGTATCTCGACGTCGGCTGCAGTACGGGCTTCGTTGTCGAAGCGGCACGCGACAGAGGCTGGCATGCGATGGGCATCGACCTCAATCCATCGGCGATCGAGTTCGGCCGCTCCCGCCGATTGGACCTTCGTAACGTCCCGCTGGAAGATGCCGGCTTCGCGCCGCGCACCTTCGACGCCGTGTCGCTGTTCGATGTGCTCGAGCACCTGCTCGAGCCGCGATGTACGCTGACGACGTGCGTCGACCTGTTGGCGCCTGGCGGCATTCTGTTTCTCTACGTGCCGAATTTCGACTCGGCGTCGCGGCTGCTCATGGGCGCGAACGCGCACTTCATCTGGCCGACTCACCATCTGAACTACTACACGCCGACGACGATTCGCGATCTCGTGCAGCGCCATTCGCTGAGCCCGGAGTTGATCGTCACTGAAGGTCTCGACATCGAGGATTACATCTGGTACCGGCGCGAGGTGCTGCACCGCGACGCGGATGGCCTCGCTGAGATCGCCGACGTACTTCAGTTCCTCGCCAACGCGGGGTGCTACGGCAAGAACCTGCGCGTCATTGCGAGGAGGGCCGCGTGAAGCGGACTCCGGCATGAAGATCGTTTTCACCGCGCTCCATTTCGCGAATTACCGCAACTTCGAATCGGTCATCCGCACGCTGGCGACGCGGGGTCATCGGATTCATCTGCTCGCCGACGAAGCTGAAACGTTCGGCGGCCAGGCGTTCGTGGAGAGGCTTGCGGCCGAATATCCCGCCGTCAGTTTCGGGCTGACGCCGTCGCCGGCCGACGAGCCATGGTTCCGTTTCGCGCAGAAGGTGCGGTTCGCGCTCGATTACGTTCGTTTCCTCGATCCACGCTACGCCAACGCCGAAAAGCTGCGCCTGCGCAACGTCGAGAGAACGCCGCGCCTCGTACGATGGATGACATCAGGCGTAGGCGGTGTGCTGGTTGGTCACCGTGGCACGGCGGCGCTGCTCAAAGCCATCGAGCGCCGGCTGCCGCCGAGCGGCGCCATCACGCGCGCGCTGGACGCACAGCGGCCCGACGTCGTGCTGCTCACGTCGCTGACCTTTTCGCGCTCGCTGGCGATGGAGCAGCTGAAGGCCGCGCGCTCGCTCGGCGTTCCGACCGCCGCCTGCATCATCAGCTGGGATCATTTGTCGAGCAAGGCGCTGATCCACATCCAGCCTGACGCGACGATCGTCTGGAACGACGTCCAGAAGCGTGAAGCCATCGAGATGCACGCGCTTCCCGCGTCGCGCGTCATCGTCACTGGTGCGCAATGCTACGACCAGTGGTTCGACAAGCAGCCGCAGCGATCGCGCGAGGAGTTCTGCCGGGCGGTTGGACTCGATCCCTGTCGTCCGTATGTTCTGTATGTCTGCTCGGCAATGAGTCCTGTGCCGGATCCGGTCGAGCCTGTCTTCGTAAGGCAATGGATTGGCGCGCTTCGGTCGAGCGGCGATCCCGTGCTTCGCAACGCGGGGGTCCTGGTTCGTCCACATCCGGAGCGGATCAAGGAGTGGGCGGGCGTTTCGCTCGACGGGCTGGAGAACGTTGCCGTCAACGGCCGCAATCCAATCGACGCCGCAGCGAAAGCCGACTATTTCGATTCGATCTACTACAGCAACGCGGTCGTTGGTCTGTGCACCACAGTATTTCTGGAGGCCGCCATCATCGGCCGTCCGGTGATGACGATGCAGCTGCCTGCGTATCGCATACACCAGGATGGGATGGTCCACTTCCGCTACCTCCTCGAGGTTGAAGGCGGCTTGCTGCATACGGCGCCAGATCTCGCGTCGCATGTGTCGCAGCTTGCGCAGGTAATGAAGACCGACGGCTCGCGAGAGGATCGGAACCGTCGCTTCCTCACGGCGTTCGTCCGGCCGGCCGGGCTGGAATCGGCATCCACGCCAAGGTTTGTCGACGCTGTTGAAGCGCTCGGCCGGAGTGGGCGAAAGGCGCAACCGCCGGCCGCTTCAATGCCGCTCACGGTGAGGGCCGCTGTCGCCGCGTCGCGCACTGCCGTCGGCACGTGGCTGCTGATGGATAGCATCGACACCGCACGCGCGCAGAGTGAACGGGCCAGCCGTGATCATAAGGAGCAGGTCCTCGGTGCGAGAGCCGCTTATCGCGAACGCGAGCAGCGGGAACGTGAGGCGATCATTCGCGCTACCCAGGAGGAACGCACCGCCAAGGAGTGGCGCAAATGGCGGCGCGGCCTCAGCGCGCGCAAGCAGGTCGCGCGGCTGAAGGCCAGCGTCAAACGGTTGATCGAGGTGGGCCATCACTGATCCATCGCCGCGCGTCGTGCTCGGGATGACGCTATACAACAACGCGCGTCATCTGCGCGAGGCGACCGAGTCGCTGTTACATCAGACGCACTCCGACTTCGCATTGCTGATGCTCGACGATGGCGCGGACGCCGCGAGCGAGCAGATTGGCCGCGAATACGAAGCGCGCGATCGTCGCGTCCGCTATTGGCGCCACGCCGCGCGCCGCGGCATGGTGCCGACGTGGCGCGAAGTGGTCGAAATCGCGCGGCGCGAGTACCCGGCTGCCGAATACTTCGCGTGGGTAAGCGATCACGATCGATGGGCGCCCCAGTGGCTGGCGCGCATGGTCTCGGAGCTCGACGCGCACTCCGAGACGGTGCTCGCGTATCCGCAGACGCTTCGCGTCGACGATGGCGGCGCGTTGATCGAGAAAGAGCCGCGTGCCTTTGATACGAAAGGCGTCGCAGATCCGCGCGAGCGCTGGCGACGATTCTGCTGGAGCGGCTTCGGATCGGGCGACATGGTCTACGGCCTGATGCGCAGGCGCGCGCTCGAGACGGCAGGAATCTTCCCACCGGTGCTGAACCCCGACCGTCTGCTGATTGCGCAGCTCACGCACCTCGGTGAAATCCGCCAGGTTGCGGAGCCGCTGTGGTACCGGCGACAGGCAGGGCCGGCAAGCGTCGAGCGTCAACGCCAGTCGTTGTTTGCCGGCTCGCCTCCGCCGCGATTCAACTGGCCGCCGTCGCTGCAGCATGCGGTGCTGCTGCGACGCGCAGGTTTCAACCTGTCGATGGTCGCGAGCTACGTCATTGCGTCGACGTGGCGTGCGTCGCGCAAGACGGAGACGTCGAAAAGTATCGGCCGCGGCGTTGACAATGTGCACCTGGTCAAGAAGCTGGTGAAGAAAGGTTTTCACCACGCCGTGTACTACACGCTCGTAGGCGCGAGAAAGGTCGCCGGCAAGAGCCGGAGGGCGAGCCGCAAAGCGCTGTACGAAATTCTGATGTTTACGCACCGCGCCGGTTTGCGGCGTCAGAGCCGGTGAAGATCCTCGTCGCCGCGCTGCATAACGGCTACTACCGCAACATCGAGTCCGTGATGGAGGCGCTGGCGGCTCGCGGCCATCAGCTCTACCTCGGCGCGGAACGGCATGACTCCGCGCTCGGCGGGCAATCGATCGTCGAGCGCCTGGCTGCCGCGCATCCCAACGTCACCTATGGCAAGGTGCCGACGCGCGAGCAGAAAACGCGTTTTCTCGCGACAAAGGTTCGGCTTACGCTGGATTACCTTCGGTATCTAGAACCTGAATACGCCGGCACCCCGGCGCTGCGGCAGCGCGCCGAAATTCGCACGCCGAGCGGATTCCTTGCGCTCGCCAGGCACGGGATGCTGCGGTCGCGCCGATCACGGCGGCTGCTCGCACGAGGGCTGCACGCGATCGATCGATCGGTTCCGGCAAGTCCCGACATCGAACGCTTTCTCGATGCGCAGAGGCCCGATGCGCTGCTGGTCACTCCGCTGATCGGCCTGGTCCCCTCATCGCAGCTCGACCTTCTGCGCAGTGCCCAGGCTCGCGGCATCCCGACAGCGGTGTGTGTGTGGAGCTGGGATCATCTCTCGAGCAAGGCGATCATCCGGGACCTTCCCGATCGCCTGTTCGTGTGGAACGACGTGCAGCGCGCGGAGGCAACCGAGATGCACGGCGTGCCGCCAGAGCGTGTGGTGATCACCGGCGCGCCTTCTTTCGATCGCTGGTTCGATCGACGATCGTCGCGCAGCCGCGACGAGTTCGCCCGCCGCGTCGGACTGCCAGAAGGGCGCACCTTCGTTCTCTGGGTGTGTTCGGCGCTCTTTCCCGGCAGTCCATCGGAAGCCGAGTTCGTGCTGCGATGGGCCGCCGCGCTGCGATCCGCTGCCGATCCGCGCCTGCGCGAGACGGCCATCCTCGTCCGGCCGCATCCATCGCGGAAACGCGAGTGGGACGACGTGCCATGGCGGTCGCTCTCGAACCTGAGCCTCTGGGGCGACAATCCGATCGACGAGGAAGCGCGCGCTGATTACTTCGATTCGATGCACTACAGCGCCGCTGTCGTCGGCTTGAACACCAGCGCCTTCATTGAGGCCGGTATCGTTGGTTCACCGGTGATGGCCATCCTGCCAGAGGAGTTCCGGTCGAATCAGGAAGGCACGCTGCACTTCCACTACTTGATCGACGGCGGATTGCTGACCGTATCGCGCTCGCTTGACGAGCACGCCGGCCAACTCGCGTCGATTCTGGCAGGCGACACGGAAGACATCCTCCGGCGACAGCGTGATTTCGTTCGCGCGTTCGTCAGGCCGCTCGGTCTTGACGTGCCGGCGACCACGGTCATGGCAGATGCCGTCGAGCAGCTCGGCATGCTGCGGCCGCAGCAGTCGGCCAGCGCGCCATCCGCAGCGGCGCGACTCGGCCTCATGACACTGCGCGCGGTCGAACGGATCCCGAGCGGCCGCAAGCTGCTGCTCAACAAGCGGGAAATCGAGGGAAAGCTTCGCCGTGCCGATACGGAGGGACGGGAAGTCAGCTGGCTGTGAAGATTCTGTTCTTCGCGCGTCACTACTCGTATCTGCGGCTGTTCGAGTCCTCCATCGCGGAACTCGCGCGTCGCGGCCATGCGCTGCATTTGTCCGCGGATCGCGAGGAAGCGATGGGTGGGCGCCGCATGGTGGAGCGGCTCGCGGAGCAGTACCCCGACATCACGCTCGGCACGACGCCCGGACGCGCGCCTGACGCGTGGAGCGAATTCGCGCGCCGGCTGCGGCTTGGCATTGACTACGTGCGCTACCTCGACCCGCGCTACGCGGCGACCCCACATCTGAAGACGCGCGCCCGCGATCGCGCTCCCCGCAGCGTCGTCGTGATTGCCGAGCGGCTCGGAGCCGATGGGCGTCAGATGTTCGCGCGCCTTCTTCGTACGCTCGAGCGCGGCATCCCGGTTCGCCGCGAGCTGCGGGACTACATCGCCACACATCGTCCCGATGTGGTGATGGTGACGCCGCTCATCGAGCTCGGCTCTCCGCAGATGGACCATCTGGCGGCGGCGAAAGTGCTCGGAACCCGAACGGCGCTTCCGGTCGCGAGCTGGGATCACCTCTCGAGCAAGGCGCTGATCCGCAACGTTCCCGACATGATCCTGGTCTGGAACGACATGCAGAAGCGCGAAGCGATCGAGATGCACCGCATCGAGCCGGATCGCATCGTCGTCACGGGCGCGCATCCCTACGATCAGTGGTTCAGTCGAGCGCCGTCACGCAGGCGCGACAGCTTCTGCTCGCGCGTCGGGCTGCGAGCGGATCGTCCGTTCGTCCTGTATCTGTGCTCGTCGCTCTTCCGCAACACCGCAAGCGAGCCGGCGTTTGTCGAGCGATGGGTTGAGGCGATCAGAACGAGCGACGATCCGCGGCTGAAGGAGATCGGCATCCTGATTCGTCCGCATCCCGCCCGGCCGGAGGAATGGAAGCAAATCGATCTCTCCGGCTTCAAGAACATCGCATTCTGGGGCGAGCATCCTGTCGACGAGGAAGCGAAGAACGACTACTTCGATTCGATGTATTACAGCGCCGCGGTCGTCGGTCTGAATACGAGCGCCTTTCTCGAGGCGGCCGTTGTCGGCAAGCCGGTGCACACCGTTGTCGACGAAGGGATCTCGAAGGACAACCAGGAAGGGACCATTCACTTTCATTACCTCCTGGACGTGAACGGCGGCCTGTTGCGCGTCGCGCGCTCGCTCGAGGAGCATGTGCGGCTGCTCGCCGAATCACTCGCCCCTGAAGGTGGAGGCGATCCGAAGGCAGAGCGTTTCTCCGAAGGTTTCATTCGCCCATTCGGGCTGACGGAGTCCGCAACGCCGCGATTTGCCGACGCCATCGAAAAGCTGGCCGCCGCTGCGCCTCCGCACCCATCCGGCGATGGTCTCGCCGAGCGGCTGCTGCGTCTGGCGATGTATCCCGCCGTCGGTGCACTGCAGCTGCTGCTGATGACGCAGCCGCATCGCAAGACCGTGCGCCTCGGTATCAAGAAGGTGTTCCAAGACGGCCGGCGCCGTGTATTTGTGTGGCTGAAGCAATTCGCGCAGATGCAGCTCGGCGAGAAGGAGCTCACAGCGTCGCCACTCGGTCCGCCGTCGGCGCTCACGCCGAAGCCGGGCCGTCAGCGCGATCCTGCGAAGAAGCTGGCGGGCTGGAACCTGGCCGAAGCCGAGGAGACACGCGAGCTGATCACGGCTCTTGGCCGCAGCGGCCGACCGATTCTGATCGGGCCGTGGCTTTCGGAAGCTGGCTTCGAGCTTATTTACTGGATTCCGTTCCTCGCATGGGCCAAGGCCTACGGCAACCTCGACCCGTCACAGCTTGTCGTCATCTCTCGCGGCGGCGCAGCCTCTTGGTATCGCGACATCACGACGAATTACGAGGACGTCCTGTCGTTCTACTCGCCCGACGAGTTCCGCGTGCGCAACGAGGCACGCATCGTCGAGCAGCACGGTCGGTTGAAGCACGTTGAAATCTGCAGCTTCGATCGCGAAATCATCGCCAAGGTCAGCGAGAAGCGGGGCCTGAGCGGCGTCCGTCTGCTGCATCCATCGACGATGTACCGGCTGTTCGATCATTTCTGGTTCCAGCGTGTGCCGATAACGCTGATCGAGGCGTTCACGTCGTTCGCGGCGCTGCCACCGGTGGACCTCGGCGACCTGCGCGGCGGCCTGCCGCAGCGATATGTCGCCGCCAAGTTCTACAGCAACACGGGGCTGCCGGATACGCCCGAGAATCAGGCGTTCGTGGCCTCCTATCTCGAGGAGCTGACGCGGCACATCGACGTGGTGTTGCTGAACACGCCTCATCGCTTCGACGATCATTCGGACATTGCGAAGGCGAGCCGCGGCCGCATCCACACCATCGATCATCTGATGACCCCGGCAAACAACTTGGACGTGCAGACCCGCGTGATCGCCGGCGCGGAAGCGTATGTCGGCACGTATGGTGGCTTCTCGTACGTCGCGCCTCTGCTGGGCACGAATGCGCTGACCTTCTATTCGCACATTACCGGGTTCCGGTTCGACCACCTCGAGCTCGCAAAGCGGGTTTTCTCAGGGCTGCGGAAGGGAAGCTTCGTCGAGCTCGATGTGCGTTCCGTCGATCTGATACGCCTCGGCTTCGGCGCGCTGCACGATGAGTTTGTGGCGAAAGGTTAAGCGACCGGTCCGCGACGCGCTGCGGCATCGCGTGGAGCTGCGCGAGCAGCTGCGATGGTCGCGCGCTGCTTGGGCGGTCGAGCGCGAGATCGACGATGTCGTCAACAGCGGCGGGACGATCGTCGTTGGTCCGTGGTTGTCGGAGGTCGGGTTCGAGACGCTCTACTGGATTCCGTTCCTTCGGTGGGTGAGGTCGGCGTTTCGCGTTGACCCTTCCCGCGTGGTGGCGGTGTCGCGAGGCGGCGTCGGTGCATGGTACGAGGGGATTGCGACGCGATACGTCGAGATCTGGGACCACCTTGCGCCCGAGGAATTTGCCCGGCGAACGGGCGAACGCGGCGCGACGAAGCAGCTCGAGGTCTCGCCGTTTGATCGCGAGGTCGTTCAAATCGTCGAGCGGGTCGTGGGCCAGCGCGTTTCCGTGCTGCATCCATCGTTGATGTATCGCCTCTTCTCGCTGTTCTGGTCGGGCCAACGGGCGCAGAGCTTTCTCGACTCGCACACGCGGTTGCAGCGGTTCACTCCGCCGCGGATTCTGGACCCCGGTCGCCTGCCGCGAGAGTACGTGGCCGTAAAGTTCTACGCCGCGCGATCGCTGCCCGACACGCCTGATGTGCGGCGCACGCTCGCCTCGTTCGTGGAGAGCCTCGCCGAGCGGACGAACGTCGTCTTGCTCGATACCGGCCTTGTTCTCGACGAGCACGCGGACTACTCATTCGGAGCGTCCGGCCGCGTGATCAGCGCGAAGCCGTGGATGACGCCGGCGAACAATCTCGGCGTGCAGACGCAGATCATCGCCGGTGCGCAGGCGTTTGTCGGCACCTGCGGCAGCGTCGCATGGCTGGCGCCGATGCTCGGCGTCAACACGTCGGCGGTCTATCTGGATGCGAAGTGGCTGCACGCGCATCTCGGGGTGATGCTGCGCGCGTGTCACCGTGTGGGGGCTGGCCACTTTGCGGCGCTCGATCTTCGCTCGCTCGATCCGCTCGGCGTGCCGGTGCATGTGAGGTCATGACCCATCCCGCCATTGCCGGCCTCGGCTCAGGGCGCTGTCTGATCATTGGGGAAGTTGCGCTGACCCATGACGGCAGCCTCGGCCTGGCGCATGCGTTTGTTGATGCGATTGCCAACACCGGCGCGGATGCCGTGAAGTTCCAGACACATATCGCCTCTGCCGAAAGCACGCCGGCGGAACCGTTCCGCGTCCAGTTCAGCCGCCAGGACGCGACGCGCTACGACTACTGGAAGCGCATGGAGTTCACCGACGAAGGATGGCGCGGGCTCGCCGAACACGCACGCGATCGCGGCATTCTGTTCCTGTCATCACCATTTTCGATGCAGGCGGTGGAGCTGCTCGAGCGGATTGGCATGCCGCTGTGGAAAATCGCGTCGGGCGAAACGTGCAACGACGTGCTGCTCGATCGGATCCTCGACGCCAATAAACCGGTGCTGCTGTCGACCGGCATGAGCCCCATCGAAGAAATCGATCGCGCGGTCGCGCGTGTGCGCGCCCGGCACGTCGATGTCGGCGTTTTCCAGTGCACCACCGCGTATCCGTGTCCGCCGGAGAAGATCGGCCTCAACATGCTTCCGTTCTACCGCGAGCGCTATCGCTGCTGGGTCGGCCTGTCGGACCACTCGGCGACGATTTATCCCGGCCTCGCCGGCGCGGCGATCGGTATGGACATGCTCGAAGTGCATGTCACGCTGTCGCGCGAGATGTTCGGCCCCGATGTCGTGGCGTCCGTCACCACAAACGAGCTGCGGCAGCTTGTCGATGGAATCCGGTTCATCGAACGCATGCGCGCACATCCGATCGACAAGAACGCCTCGGCACAGGAGACCGCGCCGCTGCGCAAGCTGTTCACGAGAAGCCTGGTTGCCAGCGCCGATCTGCCAGCGGGCACGGTGATCTCGCGCGAGCATCTCTCGATCAAGAAACCGGGAACGGGTCTGGCGCCAGACCGTCTCGAAGAGATCATCGGCCGCCGGCTTGTGCGGCCCGTCGCTGTTGACCAGGTGCTCGCGGCTGAAGACATCGAAGGACTCGCGTAGTTGAAGAAGCGAAAAATCTGCGTCGTCGTTACCGCACGCCCCAGCTACTCCCGGATTCGCACCGCTTTGAAGGCCATCGCGCAGCACAGCGAACTCGAGCTCGAGCTTGTGGTGGCGGCATCCGCGTTGCTCGAGCGGTACGGCAGCGCCATTCACTCCATCGAGCATGACGGTTTTCCCATCCGCGCCCGTGTGTACATGGTGCTGGAAGGCGAAAATCTCGTCACTTCAGCGAAGTCCACAGGTATTGGTCTATCCGAGCTCGCCACGGTATTCGACAACATCGGGCCTGATGCTGTCGTCACCGTTGCCGACCGCTACGAGACGCTCGCCACCGCCGTTGCCGCGTCGTACATGAACATTCCGCTGGTGCACGTGCAGGGCGGAGAGGTGACGGGATCGATCGATGAAAAGGTGCGGCATTCGGTGACGAAGCTGTCGAACCTGCACCTGGTGTCGACGAAGCTCGCCGCGGAGCGCGTGAAGAAGCTGGGCGAAGATCCGGCAACCGTGCATGTCACAGGATGTCCGTCCATCGATATCGCCGCGGAGGTCGCCGCGCGGCCGCAGATGGATTTCGATCCGTTCCAGAAATACGGCGGCGTCGGTCCGGCCACCGACTTGGCGAAAGGCTATCTCGTCGTCATGCAGCATCCCGTGACCACGGAATACGACGAGGCACGGCACCAGGTTGAGGAGACGCTATACGCGGTGAAGGACTTCGGACTGCCGGTGCTCTGGTTCTGGCCCAATCCGGATGCCGGTTCCGACGGGACCTCCAAAGGCATCCGGGTGTTTCGGGAAAAGGAAAACCCGAAGAACTTCCATCTGTTCCGCAACATGCTGCCGGAAGACTTCCTGCGCCTGTTGTGCGGCGCGACGGCGATCGTTGGTAATTCGAGCGTCGCCATTCGCGAATGTTCCTACCTGGGCGTGCCCGCCGTGAACATCGGCACGCGCCAGCAGGGCCGCGAGCGCGGCAGGAATGTCATTGACGTCGGGCACGATCGCCGCGACATCGCGGATGCGATCGCCACGCACATCAGGCGCGGCAAACCAGAGCGCGACCTGTTGTACGGCGACGGCAAGGCCGGCGCCCGCATCGCTGATTGCCTGTCGCGCGCCGAACTCACCATCGAAAAGAGGTTGACCTATTAGCACCGTTGCAGCGGACCGCCGCGACCGTATCGCGGCCCTCGACTACGACTACGCGGCCCAGCCGAAACAGGCGCTCACCTCGTGCAATCTGTGCGGCGCGGGTGAGTTCGTCATCGTCACGCATCGCGATCGCTACGGGTATCCAGCGCGGGCCCATGCCTGCCGCCACTGCGGTCTGGTGTTCCTCAACCCCCGCATGACGGCCGAGGCATACGGTCGCTTCTACGATGGCGTCTACCGTCCGCTTGTCAGCGCCTTCCACGGCCGGTTGATTGATGCGCGAACGATTCAGGCGGAGCAGCACGAATACGCCGCCGAACGAGCGGAGTTGATCCGTCCGTTCATGACGAACTCCGCCCGCAAGACGATGCTGGACATCGGCGGATCGACGGGTGTCGTCGCCGCGCATTTTGCGAAAGAGTTTGGCATGCGCGGCACGTTGATCGATCCGGCGCCGCTCGAGGTTGAACAGGCACAGCGGCTCGGGCTCGAAACAATCACCGGACTGGTCGAGCAGCACGACTTCGGGACGCGCCGGTTCGACATGGTGATCATCTGCCAGACGGTCGATCACCTGCTCGACGTCGCCGGTACGCTCGCGCGTGTGCGGCAGCTGCTTTCCGGCGACGGCCTCCTCTTCATCGACATCGTCGACTTCCGTGCGGCCTATTTGCGCAACTGGTCGGTTGAAGCAGCCATCAAAATCGACCACCCCTTCTATCTGACCGAGCGGACGATGGTCGCGTATCTGCGGAGCTCAGGATTCGATGTGCTGCGGAGCGACTACGCGGCCGACCATCTGCATGTCAGCTACGTGTGCCGTCCGGGGAGTGCGGATGCAGACGTGATGCCCGCCGTCGCGTCCGTCGAGGAAATGCTGCGTGAGGTGCGATTCGTGCAGAACGCACCGCATCGGATGTGACGATCGCCGCGCCACCTCGTTTCTGCGTTGCAATCTGCGCAGCGCTCATCGTGGGCTCGCTGGCATACGGCCTTCTGCAGGTGCCGCTGCAGGTCACGGATACGTTGCAAAAGTATGTCGACGCCGCACATTCGCCCGGCGTGTGGACATCGTTCACCTCGGAGATCGGGACCACGGATTTTCGTCCGCTGTGGGTTGCGGAAATAAAGCTGCTCTTCGATCTGTCGTACGGTCACCTGCACATTGCCTACAAGGCGTTCCATATTGCACTGCTGGTGGCGGCGTTCGGCTTGTTCGTGGCGGCGCTGCCCATCGAGACGGGCGTAGACGTCGCCGCTTCGCTCTTCGCGCTGAGCGTCCTGGTGGGAAGTAATACGTTCACCGGTCTCGTGAAAGAAGCAACCCCGGTGAACGTCTATCTGCCCATCGTCGTGCTCGTGCTGCTGGGGATGCAGCTGTCTCGGAGGCCTCATACATGGTGGGTCGATGCCGTGGCGATGCTGGCGCTGATCGCCGCATGCCTGACGCTCGAATCCGGCGTTCTCGTGTGGGTCGCGCTGGTGGCCGGACGCATCGCCGGCGGTCGCGGTGTGTCAGACCGGGCCTTGCTCGCGATCACCGTTGTGACCGTGGTCTATCTGGCCGTGCGTCTAGCGCTGCTGCCACTGGACACACAGAACACGTCGGGGTACCTGGCGGAGCGGCTCGAACCGGACCAGATTCGAGAGCGCTTCGGCGCGGGCCTCAGCCGCTTCAACGTCTATACGGTGTTTGCATCAATATCGTCGGTACTCTTCTCGCAGCCGCGTGACGGTACTCTCGTGGTGATGCGCGCATGGCAGGCGGGGGACATTCCTCCACGCATGTGGATCAGCATCGCGTCATCTTTGATAACGACCACACTGATCGGAATCGCTGCCTGGCGACTGTGGCGCGCGGCGCCTGTCGCCACCGAGCCGCACCGCGACCACATGCGGGCCGATTTCATTGTTTTCGCCGCGGTGCTGGCCGCCAGCGCAGTGGCCTCGTTCGCGTACGCGAAAGACGTAATCATGAGCACGGCGGGGACCTGCTACGCGCTCGTTGCGTTCTGGGCGGTTCGCGATCAGCTGATTCGCGTCCGGCGTATCGGAGCCGCAGTCGCATTGGCGGCTCTTCTCCTGGCGGCCAGTTCACTGTGGGCGGCGCGCGTGATCGGCGTGCACCACGTGTTGCGGACGCAGGCATTCGCGTTTCACAACGATTGGGCTACGGTGCGTGACCATATGCCGTCAGATCCGGTGGGGCGGCGGCTCGTCACGGCTTTGCGCGCAGACGCGCTTTCCAGGCCCGTGGTCAACCCATGGTTCATTCCGCGATGGGCCGACCGGGTGTTCGACATCGACTACTTCTAATGGCGACGGTCACATGGTTCGCTTGAGGACTTTACCGGCGGTGTGTGCCGGCATCCCGGCGCTAGTCGCCGTGAGTTTCTGCGGCGCGGTGTTTGGCGCGGCCGTGCTCGGGTTTACACCGGCATTCTGGCAGGGTGGCCCCCTGACACTCGCGGAAGCTGCGGCGTTGCGGGACCAGGGAGAAGTCGCGAGGTTGGTCGAAGGCGGCGACGATCCGAATCGCGAGTACGAGTTGCGCCCAGGCGTCCTCGCGATCGAGCGTGCGACCCCGCTTGAAGCGGCGGTTGCCGCACGGCGTGCCGAGATCGTCAACCTGTTGGTGCACGAGGGTGCGACGCTGAATGAACGCGGCTGGCGCCGCCTTCATTGCCTGGCGATGGAAACAGGCGCCGGCGACGTCGTCCGGGCCGTCGACGAGCTCAGACCTGCTGGTGCGCCGCTGCTGTCGTGTCCGGAATGACATCCAGTGTGGTGCTTGGGGTCGTTCCAGCCCGCGCTGGCTCGAAGGGCGTTCCCGGAAAGAACGTGAGGCCGCTGTCGGGTCGGACGCTGCTCGAGTACGCGGCGCGGGCGGCGCGCGAATCCGGCGTGATCGATCGCGTGATTCTCAGCACGGATTCGCCGGAGATCGCTGAGGCGGGCAGGCGTGCCGGACTGGAAGTGCCGTTCATGCGCCCCGCGGCGCTTGCCGCTGACGACACGCCGATGCTGCCTGTCATCCAGCATGCCCTTGACGAAATGCTGCGCGGTGGTTGGTCTGCGGACATCATCGTCCTGTTGCAGCCGACCTCGCCGTTGCGAAGGCCGGATCACATTCGAGATGCGGTCAATCTGCTGCGCGAGACGAATGCGGACTCGGTGGTGACGGTAGTCGAGGTGCCGCGTCATCTGTCACCCGATTACGTGATGCGCATCGATGAGGGGCGGTTGAAGCCGTTTCTGCCTGATGGTCTTCGCATCACGCGTCGGCAGGACGCGCGGCCCGCGTATTCACGCGACGGCACGGTCTACGCGTTCCGGCGGTCCACGCTCGAACGATTCGGCGGCATTTACGGCGACGACTGCCGGCCGCTGCTCATCGACGCGCGCGAATCGCTCAGCATCGACACGCAGGATGATTGGGACGAAGCGGAGCGCGTCCTCGCGGCGCGATGAACTCGCTGCGCCACGTGATTCCGCGCCCGATTCGCCGGGCCGCGAGCGCGTGGCTTGCGCATCGGCGGAGCGCGCGGTTGCAGCGCGAGCTCGCCGCCATGGTGGTGCACGGCGGTCCCATCGTCGCGGGTCCCTGGCTTGGCGAGGTCGGTTTCGAGCTGCTCTATTGGGTACCGTTTCTGCGCTGGTGCGCGAATCGGCTTGGCGTCGATCCGGATCGGTTCGTGGTGATGTCCCGTGGCGGCACGGCGTCATGGTACAGGCCGTTTGCCGCCCGTTATGTCGACGTCTTCGATCAAATCAGTGCGGAGACGTTCCGCGATCAGCACGACTCGCGGGTGCGCGAGCTGGGCGAGCAGAAGCAGACGCGGGTGACCGCATTCGATCGGGAGCTCGTGGCTGCCGCCATGCGCCGCGCACACGTCGTCGAGTGGTCGCTGCTGCATCCTTCGTCGATGTACGAGCTCCTGAATCCGTACTGGTGGGGACATCAGTCGAGTGAGTGGGTGCACGAGCACGCCGCCTACGCCAGGCTGGCGTCATTGCCGGCGAGCGGCATCCCCGAGCTGCCGGCGCGGTACGTCGCGGTGAAGTTCTATTTCAACGACTGTTTTCCGCCGACCGCGCAGAATCGTGCCTTTGTCGGTGACGTGCTGCGTACGCTGACCGCACGCGGTCCGGTCATCGCGCTCTCAACCGGCCTGAACATCGACGACCATGGTGGCGTGCGCGTCGACGAGTACGGCGTTCGGCACCTGCCGGAAGGACTCAATCCCGCGGAGAATCTTCAGGTGCAGAGCGCGCTCGTCGCCGGCGCCGACGCGTTTGTCGGAACGTACGGCGGGTTTTCCTACATGGCCCCGTTTTACGGCGTCAAGTCGACGGCCTTCTACAGCGATGCGAGCGGCTTCTCACCAAAGCATCTGCATATGGCTCGTTCGGCGTTTGACGCGATCGGATCAGCGGGGCTGCTCGAGGTCCGCGATGCGGCTGGAGGCTATTGATGCGCGCGCGAGGACCGCGAAGCGCGCGGTCTTCGCCGAAACGAAACGCAGCCTCAAGCTGCTGCGCGAGAAGCTGCGCAACGCCGGCGCAGCGTTCGTCAATATTTCGGCCAAGCAGCTGCGCCGCATGGTGTGGATGCGAGCGCGCGTGCAGAAGAAGGCGCACGAGCTCGGCGAGACGAAGAAGCGCGTCGATACCTACCGCGCTGAATGGGCGGTCGAACGCGACCTCAGCCGGACCGTTTCCGGCTCACAGCCGATCATCGTTGGTCCGTGGCTGTCGGAAGTCGGCTACGAGGTGCTCTATTGGGTGCCGTTTGTCCGGTGGGTGCAGTCGCAGTTCAACATTCCGCGCCAGCGGCTCGTCGTGGTGACGCGCGGAGGCGCAGCGGCGTGGTACGCCGACATTACCACCAACGCGGTGGAGCTGTTCGACCTCATGTCGCCGGAGCAATACGCCGCCGGCAACGTGCGGCGGAGCACCGAGGATCGCGGCACGCTGAAGCAGTTCGGACCATCGTCGATGGATCAGCAGATCGTTGCCGACGTCGAACGGCGGCTTGGCATCAGCGGCGCACCTGTGCTGCATCCATCGTTTCTCTACCAGCTGTTTCATCAGTTCTGGCTCGGCCATCGGCCACCGTCGTTTCTGGAGAAGCGAACGCGCTACCGGCGCATTGCTGCTCCGGAGGTGGCGTTGCCGCCTCTGCCTGAGAAATTCGTCGCGGTGAAGTTTTATACGGCTGCCTCGCTGCCACCGACCGACAGCGTCCGCCGCGCGCTGCAGTCGATGGTGCTCGCGCTCGCCGAGCGCAGCGACGTCGTCATGCTCGACACCGGCCTGGCGCTCGACGACCACGAGGATTATTCCTTTGCGCGCGCGTCGCGGATTCACAGCGTGCGCGAGTCGCTGCGGCCGGGCGACAACCTCGCGGTGCAGACAACGATCATCAGCCGCGCGTCGTCGTTTGTCGGCACGTGCGGCGCGCTTGCGTGGCTGGCGCCAATGCTCGGCGTCGACACCACCGCGGTCTACGCTGATGCGCGATTTCTTCACGGGCACCTTCAGGTCGCACGCCGTGTGTATCACGCCATCGGCGGCGGCCGCTTTTCTCCGCTCGACATCTCCGCATTCGAGCAACTTGGACTGTCGATTCGTCAATCTTTATGACCATTCGCGACATTCTGGTGACCGGCGGCGCGGGCTACATCGGCTCGCATCTGGTCGATGCGCTCGTTGCGCGCGACTATCACGTCACCGTGCTCGACAACCTCGAGCCGCAGGTACACCGCTCCGGTACGTGGCCCAGCTACGCCAATCCCAAAGCGAAGTACGTGCAGGGCGACGTTCGCGATCGGTCCGTATTCGAGCCGCTGGTGCTCGGTGCGCAGGCAGTCGTGCACTTCGGCGCCGCGGTCAGCGTCGGCCAGAGCATGTATCAGATCGACCGCTACGTCGACGTCAACACGCGCGGCACGGCGCTGCTCCTCGACATCCTCGTCAACACGAAACACAAGGTCGAGAAGGTGCTCGTCGCCTCGTCGATCGGCGTCTATGGCGAGGGCGCCTACGAGTGCGCCACGCACGGTGCGGTTGCGCCAACGATTCGATCGGAGCAGCAGCTCGCGGCGCGCGATTGGGAGCAGCACTGCCCGCACTGCGGCAAACACGTGAAGTCGATCCCGACGCCCGAGGACAAGGCGCTCTATCGCGACAACATCTACTCGATGACGAAGTACCACCAGGAAGAGATGGTGCTGCTCATCGGAAAGACTTACGGCATCCCGTCGGTCGCACCGCGTTTTTTCAACGTGTATGGTCCGCGCCAGAGCCTGAGCAATCCATACGCAGGTGTGGCGGCCATCTGGTTGAGTCGTCTGTTGAACGGCAAGCAGCCAATTGTGTTCGAGGACGGCGGGCAGCTTCGCGATTTCGTGTCGATACACGACGTCGTCGATTGTCTCGTCCTGATGCTCGAGAAGCCGGGCGCCGACTACCTTCCGGTGAACGTCGGATCGGGTGAGACGATCACCATTCTGGAAATCGCACGGCTGCTTGCACGGCTGCTGGGCAGCTCCATCGAACCGCAGATCACGCAGAGCGGACGCAAATTCGACATCCGCCACAACACCGCGGACATCACACGCGCGCGGCAGACGCTCGACTTTACGCCGAAGGTTTCGCTCGATGAGGGTTTCTCCGAATTGATCGAGTGGGCGAAGACGACCCCCGACGTCGCCGTCGATTTCTTCGACAAGGCGCTGCAGGAGCTGCAGGAAAAAGGGCTGCTGGTGAAATCGTGAGCCCACTCGTTTGATTCTCACCTTCGATCAGCTGAAGAACTACCGGAAGCAGGTGGCGATGGTGGACGGCGCGTTCGATCCGCTGCATCGCGGTCACATCGAATACTTCCGCGCCGCGGCCGAGCAGCTCGACGTGCCGTTGCTTTGCAACGTCGCATCAGACGGCTACGTGCGCAGCAAGCATCCGCCACTGCTGCCCGAGGATCAGCGCGCGGCGATTGTCGATGCGATCCGCTACATCAGCTACACGCACGTCAACCAGTTCGACACCGAAACGATCCTTCGGGAGCTGCAGCCGAAGTACTACGTGAAAGGGAAGGACTGGGAAGGACGGCTGCCGTCCGAGCAGGTGAAGATCTGCGGCGAGTACGCCATCCAAGTCGTTTACCTCAACACCGTGCTCGATTCGTCCACGCGAATTCTCAACGAAATGATCAAGCAGCTAAGTCAACGATGAACATTACCGAGTTCGAGCAGCGCGTTATCGACCAGAAGCCGGTTGAATCCGGCCATTACGACTCCGAATACTTCACCGGCGACTGGCGCGCCGAGGGGAACAACTACAACCTCGAGACGCGCCGCCAGATCGAGGCGAAGAATCCATTCCTGATCAAGGAAGTGTTCCAGCCGAAGAAGGTGCTCGATCTCGGTTGCGGCCCCGGCGCGTTGATGCACCTGCTGTGGGAGCTCGATGTCGATGTGGAAGGAATCGATTTCGCTGAGAGCAGCAGGCAGCTCGCGACACCGCAGGTGCGCGATCGCATCACGGTCGGCTACGTCGGCGATTCAACGCTGAAGCCGGCGGACACCTACGACCTCGTGATTTGCCGCGAAGTGTTCGAGCACCTCACGGTGCTGCAGGTGAAGCAGACGGTGGCGAACATGGTGCGCATGTCGTCGAAATTCATGTACGTGACGACGAGGTTTCATCCGAATCCGCAGAGCCTGCTCGACTTCACAACGCAGTTCGACGTCGATCCGTCGCACATCACGCTGCTCAACAAGGACATGCTGCGCCTGATGTTCGTGCTCGAAGGCTGCCGCTCGCGCCCGGACCTCGAGCAGCGGATGGATTGGGGCAACAAAGGCCGGGTGCTCGTGCTGGAGAAGATCGGGTCGTAAATGCCGATTGCACCGTCCGTTCGGCTCGGACGCAACGTTGTTATCCACCATCCCGATCTGGTGAATCTGTACGGATGCACAGTCGGCGATGACACCAGGATCGGCGTGTTCGTCGAGATTCAGAAGAACGCGCGCATCGGCGCGCTCTGCAAAATTTCCTCGCATACGTTCGTCTGCGAAGGCGTCGAGATTGAGGACGAAGTGTTCGTCGGGCACGGCGTGATGTTCATCAACGATCGCTTTCCGCGCGCCACCGCTGCGGGAGGATTGCAGACGGAGGCCGACTGGACGGTGGTCCCGACGCGCGTCCGCCGCGGCGCCTCGATCGGCAGCGGCGCGGTCATCATGTGCGGGGTCACCATCGGCGAACGTGCGCTCATTGGCGCCGGCGCGGTTGTGACGCACGACGTGCCCGCGGATGCGGTCGTGGCCGGCGTTCCAGCGCGGCTGCACGCACGCACGCAGGGGACACGGTGATCACGGTCGGCGTCATCGGCTATGGCTACTGGGGGCCGAACCTGGTGCGCAACTTCGCCGAAGCGCCTGACGGACGTGTCGGCTTCGTGACCGACGTCCGCGCCGAGCGGCTGTCGCAGGTTCCCACCCGATACCCGGGCGCGAAGGTGTCGGCCGACTATCGTGATCTGCTCAAAGATCCGGCTGTGGATGCGGTCGTCGTTGCGACGCCCGTCTCCACGCATTTCGACCTGGCCATGGCTGCGCTTCGCGCAGGCAAACATGTCCTCGTCGAAAAGCCGATGACCGCGACCTCAGAACAGTCGCTCGCCCTCATCGACGAGGCCGAAAAGCGCGGCCTCGTGCTGATGGTCGACCACACCTTCGTCTACACGAATGCGGTGCGCAAGATTCGCGAGCTGACGCAGGGCGGAGATATCGGCGAGATCTACTACTACGACTCGGTGCGCATCAACCTCGGGTTGTTCCAGCACGACGTGAACGTGCTGTGGGACCTGGCGGTCCACGACCTGTCGATCATGGATTACGTGCTCGGACAGACACCGTTGTCCGTCTCGGCAACCGGTCTGTCGCACGTCAACGGCGAGCCCGAGAACATCGCCTACATGACGATGTTCTTCGATGGGAAGTTGATTGCGCACGTGCACGTCAACTGGCTGGCGCCGGTGAAAGTACGACGCACGCTTCTTGGCGGCAGCCGCCGCATGATCGTGTTTGACGATCTCGAGGCGAGCGAAAAGATCAAGGTCTACGACCGCGGCATTTCGGTGAACCCCAGCCCCGAGAACGTCTATCAGATGTTGATCGGCTATCGCGCCGGCGACATGTGGGCGCCGCAGCTGCCGCTCGGCGAAGCACTGCAGGCGGAGGCGAGGCATTTCATCGAGTGCATCGAGCAGCGCAGGACGCCCACGACCGACGGTCAGGCCGGACTTCGCGTCGTCCGTCTGCTGGAGGCGGCGACACTTTCGATGGCTCAGCGTGGAGCGCTGGTTCCACTCGGCGCGTCCTCGCCTGTCATCTAATCCGTGAAGCGCTGGCCGCTCATCGTCTATGCGCTGCTGTTCGCGGTCACGGCTGCGTTCCGATTCCTGGCGCTGAAGAGCGGATTCGTCAACGATCATTTCGTCTACATCAGCGGCGGACGCCAGATGCTGTTCGGCGAGTGGCCGACGCGGGACTGGATCGATCCGGGTCTGCCCTTGATGTTCGCCGCGTCGGCGTTCGCGCAGAAGGTCTTCGGTCCGACGTTGTTCGCCGAGGCGATGCTCGTCTCGATCGCCTTTGGCGTGGCGGCCGCGTGCACGGCGGCAGGCGTGCGGCAGCTCACCGCATCAATGGCGCTCGGCCTGCTCGCGGCGATTGTCGAGGTCGCGGTGTTTCCCCGCACCTACAGCTATCCGAAGATCCTGGCGTACGCGGTCGCGTTTCTCTCGTACGGCTGGTATCTGAGTCGGCCAGGTGTCGCGCGCGCGGTAGCGATGGCCGCGGCCGTTGCCGTCGCGTTTCTGTTCCGACACGACCACGGACTGTTTCTCGGCATCGGAGCCGCACTGACGATCGCTCTCGCGTCATCGACGCGCCGAAACGCGGATCTTGCGGCGTTCGCTATCGCGGCGGTGGGGTTCGTGCTTCCGTATCTGCTCTACGTGCAGGTGCATGGCGGCCTGGCGACGTACTTGCGCACGGGCGTTGAGTTCAGCCAGCGCGAGGCCGTGCGTCAGTGGCACGTGTGGCCGCGCGTGTTGGGCGACGAGCGGCCGCTCGAATCGGCAATGGTGTACGAGCTGTATCTCATTCCAATCGTCGCGCTCGCGTTGGCCGTCGCGTCAACGGTAGGGTCCGGCTTCAGCCGGACCACGGCCTGGGTCGTGCCACTGGCCCTGGTGGCGCTGCTCGTCGATTTCAGTTTCATTCGCGATCCGCTCAACACCCGTCTCGCCGATGCGATCGTTCCGGCGGTGTTCGTCGGATCGTGGCTGCTGAAGCGCGCGTTCTCGCCCTCACGGGTTCGCTTGATTGCTGCGCCGATGGCCGCGGCGTTCGTGGTCCTGTTCGGCGCGTCGGTGCTCGCGGTCGGGAAGACGCATGAGGAGATCGATCGCGCGGGTCTGCTCGGCCACAGGCAGGAGATCCCGCACCGCTTCGTCGAGCGGACCGCAGATTTGAAGCAGCGGTTCCTTGACTATCAGATGCCGACGCCTGCGTCGCGGCTGCTGGTGCCGTTTTTCAAGTACGTCGATCGGTGCACGAAACCGGATGACCGGCTGCTGGTGGGTGGATTCATGGTGGAGGTTCCGTTCTACGCGCGACGCCTCTTCGCGGGCGGGCAGGAATACTTCGGCGCGTATTTCGGCTCTCCGGCAAACGAGCGATTCGCTTTCGATCGCCTGCGCCTACAGCGCGTCCCCTTCGCGATTATTCCAAGCGACGATGAGCACGAATTCGACGAGCGTTTTTCGCGCGTCGCGCCGTACGTTCACACCCATTACGCGCCGCTTACTGAAGTGCCGGTCGATGACGACAAGACCATCCGTATTCTCGTCAGCCGTGACGTTCCGGCAACCGGCCGCGATGCGGAAACAGGGTGGCCCTGCTTTCAATGATTCCGTATCTCGATCTAAAGGCGCAGTACCGCAGCATCAAGGATGAAATCGACGCGGCCGTGCTGCGCGTGCTCGACAGCACACAGTTCATTCTTGGTGATGAGGTCGCGGCGTTCGAGCGCGAGTTTGCCACCTACTGTCAGGCGACCGAGTCCGTTGGCGTCAATTCTGGGACTAGCGCCCTGCATCTGGCGCTGCTTGCGGCCGGCATCGGACCCGGCGACGAAGTAATCACCACACCCTTCACGTTTGTCGCGACCGTCGCAGCGATTCGCTACGCCGCAGCGACGCCCGTCCTCGTTGATATCGAGCCGGACTACTTCACGATCGATACGTCAAAGATTGAAACAGCGATTACGCATCGGACGCGCGCCATCATTCCGGTGCATCTCTACGGGCAGCCGGCGGACATGGACCCGATTCTGGACATCGCGCGACGGCATCGTCTGACCGTCATCGAGGACGCGGCGCAGGCTCATGGTGCCGAGTACGACGGCCGCCGGTGCGGGTCGATCGCCGAGATTGGGGCCTTCAGCTTCTATCCGGGAAAGAATCTCGGCGCCTACGGCGAGGGTGGCGCCGTGACGACGATGCGTGCGGATATCGCGGAGAAATGCCGGACGCTGCGCAGCTGGGGCGAGGAGAAGAGGTACGAGCATCGCTTCAAGGGGTTCAACTACAGGATGGACGGCATCCAAGGCGCGATCCTGCGCGTGAAGCTGCGCCATCTGGCAGCGTGGACCGAGCAGCGGCGCATCGTTGCCTCGTGGTATGCGGAGGCACTGGATCCCGAAACGGTGCGTTTGCCGAAGGAGCGCCGCGGCTGCCGGCACGTGTATCACGTGTTTGTTGTGCGCAGTGATGCGCGCGACGAGCTTCGCGAGGCGCTAACGAAGGAAGATATCCAGACAGGGATCCACTATCCCATTCCCGTGCACCTGCAGCCGGCACACGAGGATCTCGGCTATCGCGCTGGGGATTTCCCCGTCGCGGAAACCGTTGCCCGCGAGGTGTTATCGCTGCCGATCTTTCCGGAAATGACGCGCGAACAGGTGGAGAGGGTCGCGGCGGTCGTGTCGAAGGCACGCGTGTGAGCATCGCGCTGGCCGCGCAGAACGTGGCGCGCGTCGTCTGGAACCGCACGGCCAAGCTGTTTCGCCGCGGCCGGCAGTGGACGCGGCGGCGTGGCAAGGATCTTCGTGAGACGCGAAAGCAGGCGCGCGCGCAGCTGAAGATGGGCGGCGAGCGTGGCCGCGACACCGCGCAGCAGGCGTACGCCGGCGCCGTGCGCACAACCCGCTATTGGGACCGGCTGCGCCGGCGCGCATGGCCGATCATCGCGCGCGACGTGGGTGTCCGCCGTACGCTTCGGCAGGCCGCCAGTGGCTCCGATCCGATCATCGTCGGCCCATGGCTGTCGGAGGTCGGATACGAAACACTTTACTGGGTGCCCTTTGTGCGCTGGTTCATGCGGCAATACGACGTCGATCCCGCTCGTGTGATTGCGGTGTCGCGCGGCGGGGTCAGCGCGTGGTACGGCGGCATCGCATCACGCTACGTCGAGCAGTTCGATCTGTTCACGCCGGCCGAATTTGCCGAACGCAACGGCGTTCGCCGTGGCGAATCGGATCAGAAGCAGCTCGGCCTGTCGGCATTCGATCAGGAGATCGTTGCGCGCGCACTCGCGCGGCTGGGGATCGACGCGGCGAATGTCTGTCACCCCTCCGCGATGTTCCAGTTGATGCGCCACTTCTGGCTCGGCAACGATTCGCTGCAGTCGGTGCTCGACTACACCGAGTTCGAGCCGATGACGGACATCGCGCAAGTGGCATTGCCGAAGCTTCCGGATCGCTTCGTGGCCATCAAGTTCTATACGGGACGCGCGCTGATGGACACCGCAGAACATCGCGAGCAGCTCCGTCGCGTTGTCGAGCGCATCGCCAGACGTTTTCCGATCGTCGCGCTGAATACGAACCTCTCGCTCGACGAACACGCGGACTACGTCTTCCGCGATATTCCAGGCCTGATGGCGCTCGACGGCTGGCTGACGCCCCAGAACAATCTCGCCGTGCAGACGGAAGTCATTCGGCGCGCGACACGCTTCGTCGGCACGTGCGGCAGCCTCGCCTGGCTCGCACCGATGCTTGGCACCGACACGCTGGCGATCTATGCCGACGATCATTTTCTGACGCCGCATCTCTATGCGGCGCGTCACGCCTACAACTCGATGCAGGCTGCGCGCTTCACGCCGATGGATCTGGCCGTGCTGGACCAAATCGACGTCCCCGAGCTGATGTCCGCGGATCGAACCTCGTGAGCAGACAAACCGTCGTCGTAACGGGCGGTGCCGGCTTCATCGGTTCCGAGCTCGTTCGTCAGCTCGCCGCCGGCGGAGCGGCGGTCGTCGTCATTGACAACCTGGCGAACGGCAAGCGCGCGAACCTGGCGGATGTTCCTGGCCCGGTGACGCTGCTCGAGCACGACATCAGAGACGTCAACACCTATGCGTCCGTGCTGCGCGACGCGTCCGTCGTGTATCACCTTGCCTGCCTCGGCGTCCGCCATTCGGTGCACTCGCCCATCGAGAATCATGAGGTGAACGCGACGGGCACGCTGCATCTGCTCAACGCCAGCCGCGCAGCGGGCGTTCCGAAGTTCGTCTACATATCGAGCTCCGAGGTGTACGGCACGGCACAGCGCGTGCCCATGACCGAAGATCATCCGACGTTTCCGTGCACCGTCTACGGTGGATCGAAGCTCGCCGGCGAGGCTTACGCGCGGGCGTTTCATCGCACCTACGCGTATCCCACGGTCGTCGTTCGTCCGTTCAACACTTACGGACCGCGAAGCCATCATGAGGGAGACAGCGGCGAAGTCATTCCGAAGTTTCTCCTCCGCTGTCTCGCCGGCAAACCGATGATCATCTTCGGCGACGGCACGCAGACGCGCGATTTCACCTACGTGTCGGACTCCGCGCGCGGCATCATCCTGGCTGGAACATCGCCGGCAGCCATCGGCCGCACGATCAATCTCGGGAGCGGCTTCGAGCTGACGATCAACGATCTGGCGAAGACGATTGCGGAGACTGCCGAGCGGTCTGACGCCGCAATCCAGCATGACGAGCCCCGGCCGGGAGATGTGCTGCGCCTCTACGCGGACATGTCACAGGCGCGGCTGCTGCTCGGCTACGAACCCCGCATTCCGCTGGCCGCAGGACTCCGGCAGCTGCTGGAGTGGTATCGCGCACAAGGAACGTCACCGGAAGAATTGCTGCGGAACGAAGTGGTTAGGAACTGGGACGTCAGGGCGGTGACCTCGTGACGGTGAATACGATGATCCCCGTCGCGCGGCCCTGGATGGGCGAGGAGGAAGCCGGCGCGGCGCGCCGCGCGATTCTCTCCGGATGGGTGACACAGGGGCCTGAAGTCGCGGCGTTCGAGCGCGAATTCGCCGCGGCGGTCGGCGCCACGCATGCCTGCGCCGTGTCGAGTTGTACGACGGCACTGCATGTCGCGCTCGTCGCACTCGGCGTCGGCAGCGGCGATGAGGTGATAACGGTCAGCCACTCTTTCATCGCGACGTCGAACGCGATCCGCTACTGCGGCGCCACGCCTGTTTTCGTCGACATCGATCCGACGACGTTCAACATCGATCCAGCGCTCGTGCAAGAGGCGATCACGCCGAAGACGAAGGCGATTATCGCCGTCCATCAACTCGGGATGCCGTGCGAGCTGTCGTCGCTCGTCTCGATTGCAACGCGGCGCGGCGTGCCGTTGGTTGAAGACGCCGCGTGCGCCATCGGCAGCGAGATCGAGTGGCAGGGGAACTGGCAGCGGATCGGTCGCCCGCATGGCGATGTCGCCTGTTTCTCGTTTCACCCGCGCAAGCTGCTTTCCACCGGCGACGGCGGCATGTTGACGACATCACGCGCCGACCTCGACCGCGCCTTTCGTCTGCTGCGGCATCACGGTATGAGCGTGTCCGATGCGGTCCGCCACTCGTCCGATCGCGTCATCTGTGAGCAGTACCCGGTGGTCGGGTTCAACTACCGCATGACCGACATTCAGGCCGCGATTGGGCGTGAGCAGCTCAAGCGGCTGCCGGCGATCGTCTCCCGTCGTCGCGAGCTTGCCATGCGATACACCGTCCGGCTGCAGTCAAGCAATCGCGTGATGGTGCCGCGCGAGCCGCCATGGGCGCGCACGAACTGGCAGAGTTACGCAATCCGGCTGGACGACGGGATCGATCAGCACGCGCTGATGCAGACACTGCTCGACGCCGGGGTCGCCACGCGGCGCGGCGTCATGAACGTCCACCGCGAAACATCGTATCCACCCGGGTCGTGGCGGGCCGGCAGCGGCCTTCTGCAGAGCGAACGTGCACAGGAAAGTACGGTTGTCCTGCCGCTTTACCACCAATTGACCGAACAAGATCAGGACAGAGTGGTCGCCGCGCTCACGTCGGCCATTCGTGATCTGTAATTTGTGATTAGTGTCCTCACGCCGGCTTTCAATGAGGCGGCAAACCTGCCGCGCCTGTACGAACGTCTCGTCGAAACGATGAGGAAGGTCGGCGGCGAGTGGGAATGGGTGATTGTCGACGATCACTCAGGCGACGAGACGTTCTCGGTCGTCGAAGCGCTGGCGATGCGCGATGTCCGTGTCCGCGGCTTCAGGCTGGCACGCAACTCCGGATCGCATGTCGCGATCACGTGCGGCCTGCATCAGGTCGAGGGAGATGCCGCGATTATGATCGCCGCCGACCTGCAGGATCCGCCCGAGACGATGGAAGAGATGATTGCGCGATGGCGGCAGGGCGCGCAGGTCGTGTGGGCGACTCGGCGCGAGCAGCCAGGCGACCGATCGCATCGCGGCTTCGCCGCTCTCTATTACTGGATGATGCGGCGTCTCGTCGGCATGAAGGAAATGCCGGCGCGCGGCGCCGATTTCTTTCTGCTCGATCGACTCGTCGTCGACGCGTTCCGCCGCTTCCCCGAGCGCAACGTAAGCGTTCTGGCGCTCATCACCTGGCTCGGCTTCCGGCAGGAGTTTGTCGAATACGACAAGCAGCCGCGGACCGCCGGGCAATCCGGCTGGACGCTGGCACGCAAGATCAAGCTCGTCGTCGATTCGATCACGTCGTTCTCTGATTTTCCGATTCGCATCTGTACTTCCGTCGGACTGGCGCTGATGCTCGTGTCGGTGGCGCTGCTCGTGTTCGCGATTGCTCTTCTGCCGCAGCTCGGCGGAGGAGTGCTGTTTCTCCTGTCGCTGATCGTCGGGCTTGGCGGTTTGCAGCTCGTGGCCATCGGCGTCGTCGGCGAATATGTCTGGCGGGCGCTCGAGGAGTCGCGACGGCGTCCCGCCTACCTGATTGAAGCGCTCGTGGGCCACAGGGAACCAGCCACGGCCCTGCGAAGCGCCGGCGAGCGTCTTGGGGACCCCGCCAAGTTGCCGTAGAATGAGCACTTATCCCTGAGGCACCCTTTTGATCGACTGCATTGCTGGTTACCACCTGAATCCCTGGACCTGCGGCATCGCGAAGTTCAACGCGATTCTCGCCCGGCGGCTCGACCTGCCGGTGGTCCGGATCGGGTCTACTGAACTCGCCAACTACCGGCGGCCCCTGTTGTCCCTGAAAATGAACGAATTTTCCGCGGAGGACGCGCTCGCACTCGACACGTGGATCGAGCGCCACGCCGGCGAATTCGAGCTGTTCCTCCATGCCTTTGACAACACGGCGCTCGAAAAGCGCATGCTTGCAGCCGCAGCCCGGGTTGCGTGCGGTAATCGCGAGCTGTTCGAGCAACTGCATCCGGTCCGGTCCGATATTGTTGAGTCGTTCTGCCCTGGCACCCTGCTGAACCCGCAGCGTTTCGACGATACCCAGTTAAAGGTTTTCACTTTCGGCATGGCGCACAAGATCCGCGTGTCGCTGTACCGCCGGTTGCGGGACCTGCTGGATGCAACCGGCAAGAGCTATTCGGTGTTCGTCTCGACCGCGCTGCACGAGAACACGAGCTTCGACGACTCGTTCATCGTCCGGTTCGATGAGCTGCAGTCGATCTTCAACGGGCAGATTTACTTCATGGGCTACCTGTCGGACACTGCGGTGTTCAACCACCTCGTCGACTGCAACTTCCTTGCGGCGTTCTTCGAGAAGGGGCTGCGCGCGAACAACACGACGGTGAACGCGGCCATGGAAGTCGGCTGCGCGGTGATCACCAACCTCGATGAGTACTCGCCGGACGGGCTCGTGCACATGACGAATGTGATCGACATCAATCGATGCGAGGCGCTTCCGGATCCGGCGGAAGCGGAAAAGATCGGGCGCGCGGCGCGCGACATCGCGCACACCGACTACGGATGGGACCAGCTGGTCGCGCAACTGCGCCCAGTCGTACAAGCATAGGGGCGCGGACCTTCTGCGGTCCGCGACAGGGAGACAGGTACTTGGCAGGCACATTCAGAATCGGACAGCACGAGATTGGCGATCACTCCCGGTGCTACGTCATCGCGGAAATCGGCCACAATCATCAGGGCAACCTCGACAAGGCGCGCGAGCTGTTCCGCGAGGCAAAGACGGCGGGCGCGCACGCGGTCAAGCTGCAGAAGCGCGACAACCGCGGGCTGTACACGCGCGCCGCGTACAACAAACCGTACGACAACGAAAACAGCTTTGGCTCGACCTACGGTGAGCACCGCGAGTTTCTCGAGTTCGGTGTGCACGAATACAAAGAGCTGCAGGCATTCGCCGCGGAGCTTGGCGTCGATTTCTTCTCCACCGCCTTCGATCTCGCCAGCGCCAATTTCCTGCGCGAACTCGACGTGCCGGCCTACAAGATTGCGTCAGGCGACCTGAAGAGCACGCCGCTGCTGCGCCACGTCGCCAGCTTCGGCAAACCAATTATCGTGTCGACCGGCGGCGCCACGATCGAAGACGTGCAGCGCGCCTACGATGCGATCATGCCGATCAACCAGCAGCTCGCGATCCTGCAGTGCACCGCCGGTTATCCGGCGGCGTTCGAGGAGCTCGACCTGCGCGTGATCAGCACCTACCGCGATAGGTTCCCGGGCGCGGTGATCGGGTTCTCCAGCCACGACAACGGCATCGCCATGCCGGTCGCCGCCTACATACTCGGCGCGCGCATCGTGGAAAAGCATTTCACGCTGAACCGCGCCAGCAAGGGAACGGACCATGCCTTCTCGCTCGAACCCCTCGGGCTCCGCAAGATGTGCCGCGATCTCGAACGCACGCACAAGGCGCTTGGCAATGGGGTGAAGAAGATCTACGAGAGCGAGAAAGCGCCGATCATCAAGATGGGCAAGAGCCTGGTCGTCGCCCGCGATCTGCCCAGCGGCCACATCCTCGGTCCGAACGACATCGTCATGAAGTCTCCCGGCGGCGGCATCCCGCCCTACGATCTGAACAAGGTGCTCGGACGCGTGACGCTGCGGCCGCTGATGGAGGATGACTTCCTGACCTTCGAGGTGTTGAGTAAGCCGGACGTCGAGCTCGCGCGTTCGTGAACGGTCCGTTCAGTCTCGAGCATCACATCGCCGTCGTCACCGGTGCCTGCGGGAAGCTGGGTCCGATCTGGATCGAGGCGCTCGTCGACGCCGGCGCACGCGTTGCGGCACTGGAACTGCCCGGTGCGCCCGCATCGGCGCCGTACCGCGCCGTCGCAGAGCGCGCGGGCGCCCGCGTCCAGCGCGTCGACTGCGACATCACGAATCGCGAGTCCATTGAGAGCGCGGCAGCGACTGTGGAGGCGCAAATCGGACAGCCAACAGTCCTGGTCAACAACGCGGGCGTCGATCAGCCTCCGGATTCCGGCGGCAACCGATCGCGCATCGCCGATCTGCCGATCGAACAGTTCCGCCGCATGCTCGACGTGAACCTGATGGGCACGTTTCAGGTGACGCAGGTGTTCGGTTCAGAGATGGCGGCGCGCGGCCGCGGATCGATCATCAACATCGGCTCGCTCTACGCGTCCGTATCGCCCGACCAGCGGTTCTACGATCACCTGCCCGGGGATCTGCCGTTCCTGAAGTCGCCGGCATACGGTGCGTCGAAGGCGGCGGTCGTCAACATGACGAAGTACTTCTCGACGTTGTGGGGGCCGCACGGAGTTCGCGTGAACGCGTTGTCGCCGGGCGGCGTCGCCGGTGGTCAGGACGATCAGTTCAAGCGCAAGTACGGCTCACGCGTGCCGCTCGGTCGCATGGCGGACGTTGAGGATCTGAAAGGGCCGCTCGTGTTTCTCGCTTCATCTGCCTCGTCGTACGTGACGGGGCACGAGTTACGCGTCGATGGAGGGTTTACCGCCTGGTAGGCGCGTCGCGGCGCGTCGTGTTCATCGGCAGCAAGCGAATGGGGCTTCGCTGCGTGACCGCGATGCAGGCCAGCGGCGCTGCCGACATCGCGGCAATCGTAACGTTCGACGATCGTACCGACGCGCGCACGGTGTTCAACGAGCTGCACTGCTTCGCCGAGACGCATCGGATACCGGCCACAGTCGTGCACGGCGACGCCGCTCTGCTGACCGCGGTTCGCAACGCCCGGCCAGAGCTCGCAATCGTATGCGGCTGGTACTCGATGATTTCCGCGCATGCACGGGCGCTGGCGCCGCGCGGGTTCATCGGCGTGCACAACTCGCTGCTACCTCGGTATCGAGGCGCAGCGCCCCTGGTGTGGGCGCTGATGCACGGCGAACGCGAGGTGGGCCTGTCGATGTACACGCTTACAGACAGCATGGACGACGGCGATCTATGGGCCCAGACATCGACAGCGGTGGCGCCTGACGAGTACATCGGAACGGTATTGGAACGGCTGGAAGAGGCGTGCGAGAGGATGATTCGCGACGTCTACCCGCGCATCTTTGACGACAGCCTCTCGCCGGTGCCGCAGGACGGCGCGCAGGCGACCTACGGGACTATCCGTACGCCGGCGCACGGACGCATCGACTGGCATGAACCGGGGGAAGATATCTGGCGCGCAATCCGTGCGCAGTCGCATCCCTATCCAGGCGCCTTCACGGCGTACGATGGTCATCGTCTCGTCGTATGGCGAGCGCACCCGTTCGCGTCGCCGTACTACGGACGTGCCGGTGAACTTGTGCGTGGACCGCGAGGCGAGATGCTCGTCATCTGCGGCGATCATCGAGCGCTCGTGCTCGACGACATTCAGATCGACGACGCGCAGGCGAACCCCTCGGCCGCGCTGCGTCCGCGCGTCGTACTCGGAGAACTTCGAGAATCGTGAATAGTCCGGTGCTGCAATGAGTGTGAACGTTGAACCTGCTCCCGTCGATCTAAGTGTCGTTCCCGCACTGATCCCGAATCAGATCGGTCGCGAGGATCGGATGGCCGACGGCGGCAAGGTGTTCGTGAAGATGGATCCGGCGACGGGACGGCCGTTATGCGAAGTCGTGCGGTCCACTCGAGGCGACGTGGACGCTGCGGTCGCGCGCGCGAAAGCGGCGCAACCCGCCTGGGCGGCGATGACCGTGGTCAAGCGCGGCGACATTCTCCGCAACATCGCGCTCCTGATGCGCGAGCATCGCGATGAGATCGCCTCGCTGGTGGCAAAGGAAACCGGCAAGTCGAAGAAGGACGCGCTCGGCGAAACCGACGCCGCCATCGAGATGGGATTTTTCGTCGCCGGCGAAGGGCGACGGTTCTACGGTCAGACGACAACGAGTGCCGTGCCGAACAAGTTCGCGATGGTCGTGCGACAGCCGCTTGGCGTTGCCGGACTGATCATCGCCGCGAACACGCCGATTGCGAACGTTGCCTGGAAAGCGTTTCCGGCGCTCCTCTGCGGCAATGCCGCGATTCTGAAGGCGGCGGAAGACACGCCGCTCTCGGCCTGGGCGTTTGGTGTGCTCGCGCGCGAAGCCGGCGTTCCTGATGGCGTCTACACGACGCTGCATGGCTTCGGTGAAGAGGCGGGTGCGCCGCTCGTTGAACATCCCGACGTCGCTGTCGTCAGCTTCACAGGTTCGTGCGAAGTCGGCCGATGGATCGCCGAAACGGCTGGCCGACGCCTGGCGAAGGTCTGCCTGGAGCTGGGCGGAAAGAACCCGTTGATTGTCTGTGACGATGCGGATCTGCAGAACGCGGTGACGTGGACGCTTGGGTCGGCGTTCAGCAATGCGGGACAGCGCTGCGCCGCCGGCAGCCGCATCATCGTCTTCGATGCGGTGTACGACAGGTTCAAGACGATGCTGGTGGAGGCGACGAAGAGGATGAAGGTTGGCACCGCCGACACCGACGACTACGGCCCAGTGATCAACGAAGAGCAGCTGCGCAACATGCTGGCCGCGGTTGGCCGCGCGAAGGAAGCCGGTGCCCTGGTGCTCACCGGCGGCGAACGTCTCACCGGTGGATCCTATGGCGACGGCTATTTCGTGGCGCCGACCATCGTCGAGCACGTTGGTCCGAATGACGAGATCACGCGCAGCGAGCTGTTCGGGCCGATTACCTCTCTGTATCGTGTGAACAGTTTCGAGGAGGCGGTTGCGCTCGCCAACGATTCGCCGTTCGGCCTGACCGCATCCATTCATACACAGAACATCAATCGTGCGATGACGTTCATCGGCCGCATCCAGGCGGGTGTTGCGGTCGTCAATGGCGGTACGTACGGGAGCGAACCGCATATGCCGTTCGGCGGTTTGCGCAATTCAGGCAATGGCTGGCGCGAGGCGGGAACGCAGGCGCTTGACGTGTACTCCGATCTGAAGACCGTTTACATCAACCACAACCCACAGAGTGTGTAAGGGGTCGGGAGTCATTACGAGAATCGAAATGATGCCTCTCCTCCCGACGGAATTTCGATTCTCGTAATGACTCCCGACCCCATTGCCGTAGCGCTCATTCCCGCTCGTCAGGGGTCCAAGCGGGTTCCGGGCAAGAACGTGCGTCTGCTGAATGGGCATCCGATGCTCGCGTACACGATCGCACCGGCGCTCGAGAGCGGCGTGTTCGATGCGGTAGTTGTCTCGACAGACTCCGAAGAGACGGCAGCGATTGCGCGAGAGTACGGCGCGGAGGTTCCGTTTCTACGGCCGGCAGCGTTTGCGACGGATACCTCGCCCGACATCGAGTGGGTGGAGTACACGCTGCGGGAGCTGCAGGCGCAGGGCCGCAGGTGGGACGCGTTTTCGCTGCTGCGTCCAACGAGTCCGTTCCGGACACCGGAGACGATCCGGCGCGCGTGGCGGCAGTTCACAACGGACCCGAGTGCGGATTCGCTGCGCGCGATCGAACTGTGCGCGCAGCACCCGGGGAAGATGTGGGTCGTGGACGGGAACCGAATGCGTCCGCTGCTCGATCAGCCCGAGCCGCGAACGCAGCCGTGGCATAGCACGCCGTATCAGGCGCTGCCCCGTGTCTACGTCCAGAACGCCTCGCTCGAAATCGCCTGGACGCGCGTTCCGTTCGAAACGCACACGATTGCCGGCGATGTGCTGATGCCGTTCATCACAGAAGGCTATGAAGGGTTCGATATCAACGATCCGCACGACTGGATGATCGCGGAGCGTTTGCTGGCGGATGGCGCGGCGGCGCTGCCGCACGTAGGCCGACCTGAAGGTCGGCGTCTGCAGGCGTAGAGGCCACAGACGTAGAGGCCGCTCTTCAGACCGGCCTGAATGAATTGACATATGGGCGATTTACAAACTGAGCAGGGCGACAGTCTAGAGCTTCGCTTCGTTCCTGTTTCCGAATTCACGCGCGTGATGGATGCGAAGGGCAGCGCTTCGGCGAAGGCGGCGGCGTTTGCCGCGCTGGCGCGCATCAACACGCTCTATATGATTGCCGGCGCCTGGTCGGGCCATATCGGCACCAGCTTCAGCTCGCTCGAGATTATGAGCTGGCTGTTCCTCAACGAGCTTCGCGATCTGAAGAAGGGGCCTGATCAGTGCGACATCTTCTTCTCGTCCAAAGGGCATGACGCGCCGGCGCTTTACTCGGTGCTGATCGGGCTCGGTCTGCTCCCGGCTGACAATCTTCACCAGTTGCGCCGCATCGGCGGGCTGCCCGGCCATCCGCATGTGGAGACGCCGTATATCCAGGCAAATACCGGTTCGCTTGGCATGGGTATCTCGAAGGCCAAGGGGATGGCGCTGGCCAACAGGCAGGCGGGCGTTTCACGACGTATCTTCGTGCTGACCGGCGACGGCGAGCTGCAGGAAGGTCAGTTCTGGGAGTCGCTCGGCTCCGCCGTACACCTGAAGCTCGGCGAGATCGTCGCGATCATCGATCACAACAAAATTCAATCCGACACCTGGGTACGGAGGGTCAGCGATCTCGGCGATCTCGAGGCGAAGCTCCGCGCCTTCGGCTGGCACGTCAGCCGATGCGACGGCCACGACGTCACCGCGATCGAGCGGACTCTCCGATCGCTCGATGCGGTGACGGATCGGCCCAAGGTCATCATCGCCGACACGATCAAGGGCCGCGGTGTGTCGTTCATGGAAGGACCGCAGGCGCTGCACAAGGACGACGATCTGTATCTCTTCCACTCGGGTGCGCCGCCCGAGCAGCAATACATCGACGGCTTGAGCCAACTGCTCGAGACCGCGACGCAGACGTTCGCATCGCTCGGCCTCGGCGAGCTGAAGACCGAAACGCGTACCCGCAATCCGCGGCGCGAGCCGCGCGACACGCACAACCTCGTGGCGGCCTACGGCAAGGCGCTCGTGCATCAGGCGGAAAGGCATCCGCATCTGATCGCGCTCGACGCGGATCTAATCAAGGACTGCGGCCTGCTGGAGTTCGCGGCGAAGTTCCCGCAGCGATTCGTCGAATGCGGCATCGCCGAGCAGGACATGGCGTCGATGGCGTGCGGCATGGCGCATCGCGGCGCGCTGCCGATCGCCCATTCCTTCGCCTGCTTCCTGTCGACGCGCCCCAACGAGCAGATCTACAACCAGTGCAGCGAGGCGTCGAAGGTGATCTACGTCGGCTCGCTTGCCGGATTGCTGCCCGGCGGCCCCGGACACTCGCATCAGTCGGTGCGCGACATCAGCGCCTTGAGCGCAGTACCCAACCTGCTGCTCGCGGAGCCCGCCGCAGAAGGCGAGGTGCACGCACTGCTCGACTACCTGGTGAACGGCACGTCAGCAAGCGGCTACCTTCGTCTCGTTTCGGTGAAGTGGCCGCTCCCCTTTTCGTTTCCGACGAACCTGCGTGTCGAGGAAGGTAAGGGCTGGGTCGTGCGGCCGGGAACGGACGCGGTGGTGTTTGGCTACGGCCCGTGGATGCTTTCGAATGCGTGGCACGCCGCGGACGAAATCGAGCAATCGACCGGCGCGCGCATCCGCATCGTGAACCTGCCATGGCTGAATCGAGTCGATCGCAGCTGGCTGAAGGACACGATCGGCGGATGCCGCACCGTGATCACTCTCGACAACCATTACGTGCGAGGTGGGCAGGGCGACATGCTCGGCGCCGCGATCGCGGAGCTGAGCCTCGATCCGGCCGCACGGGTCACCCGCCTCGGCGTCACCGAACTGCCCCAGTGCGGCAGCAACGACGAGGTGCTCGCCTATCACGGACTCGACATCGCAGGGCTCGTGAAACTGTTCCGCTCCGCGCTCGATCGCGTGCCGCAAATCGCATGATCGTTCTCTTCTGGGATATCGACGGCACGCTGCTGACGACGGGGAAGGCCGGTGTCCCGGCGTGGGAACAGGCAGTGCGTGAGGTCACGGGAAAGGATTTTCAGCTGGCGTCCATTCGTGTGCCCGGCCTGACCGATTTTCAGATCGCGGCGCGCACGTTCGAGCTGCTTGACGTCCCGACGGCACCAGAAACGATCGCGCGCGTGGTGACGCGCTACGAAGACCTGCTGCCATCGTCGTTGCCGTTGAAGAAGGGCCGAGTCCTGCCGAACGTCCGCGAGATTCTCGAGGCGCTTCGCCATCGCGACGATGTCCGGTCGTACCTGCTGACGGGCAACACGCGGCGCGGCGGCAGCGCGAAGTTGAGGCACTATGACCTGCTGCAATATTTTCCCGACGGAGCGTTCGCCGAAGATCAGGGGCTTCGCGCCACCATCGCGACCCGTGCGCTCGATCTGGCGCGACGTGCCGGAGAGGTGGACCTCGAACATGTGTTCGTTATCGGCGACACGCCGCACGATGTGGACGCGGCGAACGCGATTGGCGCGAAGACGATCGCGGTGGCCACCGGCGGCTACTCGGTCGACGAGCTGGCCGCGCACCACGCGTGGCGCGTATTCGCGGAGTTACCCGAGCCCGCCGAGTTCCTGAAATTAATCGACGTGAGCCGGCTGAAGCCGGCCCCTACGTCACCGCGCAGCACCGCAAGCACCACCGCGTGAAACACTTTATCCGGAAATTTCCCTCGCTCTGGCGCACATCGCGTCTGGCCCGCCGCTGGTATCACGCCAGGCGGGACGCCTACCCTGACTGGAGCGCGGCCATCGCCGCCGATCAGCAGTTATGGAAGTCCGCGCGCGCGACGTCTCAGGGCGGTCCGCGCGTGCTGATGGCCACCGCCATCGGCTCGTATGCGCACGCCGTCACGCTCGAGAGCGCGCTCGCCGTCGCGCTGACGTTCCGTGGCGCCGAGGTGCATGCGCTGCTCTGCGACGGGACCATGACCGCGTGTGCCGAATGCGAGGCGTCGCTCTATCCGAACGTGCAGCGGTTTGTTGAGCATGGTCCGTCGCGCGACCTGTGCCGCGACTGCCGGTGGCCCGCGGAGAACGTCTACAAGACGCTTGGCCTGAAGATCCATCGTATGAGTGACTGGCTCACGGCCGAGCAGCGGACCGAAGCCAGGCGCATTGCCGCTGCGCTTCCGTTCGACCAGATCGAGCACTTCAGCTTCGAAGGACTCAATATCGGTGAGCACGCACACGCCGGTGCGCTGCGGTTTTTCGCCACCGGTTCGCTCGACATCGAGCCGCTCGCGGAGCCGGTGCTGCGCCGCTACCTTGAATCCGCGCTACTGACGGCGTTCGCCTCGCGCCGCCTGCTGCGCTCGCTCGGCTTCACGTCGGCGGTGTTCACGCATGGCATTTACGTACCGTGGGGGATCGTCGGAGAGGTCGCACGACAGGAGAAGGTGCACGTATCGAACTGGAATGTCGCTTATCGAAAGAGGCGCTTCATCTTCAGTCACGACGACACATATCACCACACGCTGCTCGACGAGCCGCTCGAACACTGGGAGCGGCTCGAGCTGTCGGCGAATCAGGAACGGGAGCTGATGCAGTATCTCGGCAGCCGGCGGGAGGGGATGTTCGACTGGATCGTTTTCCATCGGCCGACAAGCCAGAATGCGAGCGAGATCGCCGCGCGAATCGGCCTCGATCCGTCAAAGCCGGTGATCGGGTTGCTCACCAACGTGTCATGGGACGCGCAGCTGCACTACCCGGCCAACGCGTTTCCGAACATGCTCGAATGGCTGGTGCAGACGTGCGAGTACTTTGCGACGCGTCCCGATCTGCAGCTCCTCATCCGCGTGCATCCGGCGGAGATAAGCGGCTTCCCGCCGTCGCGGCAGCCGATTCTCGTGGAGTTGCGCAAGCGCCTCCCGCGTCTGGCGCCGAACATCATCGTCGTGCCGCCGGAAAGCGGCTTGAGCACCTACGCGCTGATGTCGCTCTGCAACTCGGCGATCATCTACGGCACGAAGATGGGCGTCGAGCTGACGAGCGTCGGATTGCCCGTCATCGTTGCGGGCGAAGCGTGGATCCGGAACAAGGGTATCACCCTCGATGCCAGCTCGCCGGAGGAGTACTTGCGCCTGCTCGCGCAGTTGCCGTTCGCGGAGCGGCTGTCGCCGCCGCAGCTCGCGCGGGCGCGGCGATACGCGTATCACTTCTTCTTCAACCGGATGATTCCGCTGCCGTTTATTGAGCCGAAGGCGGGCTATCCCATCTACCGGCTGAAACTCGAACGCCTCGAGCAATTGTTGCCGGGTGCATCGCACGGCCTCGACACGATTTGCGAAGGCATCCTGTCGAAGGCTCCTTTTGTCCTGCGCGATCGGCAGGTCCGACTGAAACCGGACCTAGTATCCTCACACTGATTTACCTCCTCACCTCGTTCTCCATCTCGCTGCTCGCGTCGCTGGCGCTCTGCGCGGCGGTCCGCCGCATCGCTCCTGCGTTCGGCGCCATCGTTCCTCCGCGCGCCGATCGGTGGCACAGCCAACCGACCCCAACGATGGGCGGGATCGCCATTGCTCTGGCAGCCGTCCTCGGCTTCAGTGTCGTGATGTCGCGTATCGATGGGGGGGTGCTGCCAACGGAATGGCTGCCGGTCCCATTCGCGGCGATCGCCATGTTCGTTGTCGGCGTGCTTGACGACCGGTTCCAGCTCTCACCGCTTGCCAAGCTGGTGTCGTCGCTCATCATCGGCGCGTTTCTCGTGTTCTCGCTCGGACGACAGCCGGATAACGGCCTGCCTTGGACGTACTCGCTCGTCGGGACGATCTGGTTCGCTGGCGTTTGCCACGCGTTCAACCTGCTCGACAACATGGATGGTCTTGCGGGTGGTGTCGCACTCGTTGCGGCGCTGTTCCTCTCGATACTGTTGTGGGTACCGCTGGGGGCACCAATCGTTCTCCTGCTGACCGCACTTGCCGGGTCGCTGATGGGATTTCTGTACTGGAATCGTCCGCCGGCGCGCCTGTTCATGGGTGACTGCGGCAGCCTCTTCATCGGGGCGACCATCGCAGGCGCGTCGCTCGTACCTGTGCTGCAGGAGCGCGCATCCTTCCCCTGGACATCGATTGTGGTCGTCACCATTCTGGTCGTACCGCTGTTCGATACCGGTTTCGTCCTGGTGCTGCGTCGACTCGCAGGTCGCAGCGCGACGCGCGGCGGCACCGATCACGTTTCACATCGCCTGGTGTCGCTTGGTTTCTCCGAACGGAGCGCCGTTCGCATTCTGTATTTGCTGGGATTGACCGGTGGCGTCACCGCCTGGGGGCTGATGGCCGGCGGCGCCGAGCAGATGATTCCGCTCGCGGCGCTCTTTGGCGTCGTCGTCACGCTGGTCGGCATCTACCTCGCCCGCGTACCCGCCTACAACACGCAGGACTTCCAGGCCCTGGAGCAGTCTTCGTTCGCGCCGCTGCTGAAGGACCTGACGTTCCGCTGGCACGCGGCCGAGGTGATGCTCGACCTTGTGCTGATCGTCGCCTGTTATTACTTTGCTTACCGATTGCGATTCGAAGGTGAAACGCTCGATCAGTTCCTGCCCTACTTCACCGCGTCGCTGCCGGTCGTGCTCGGGTGCAAACTGGCATCGCTCTACGGTTCGGGCCTCTACCAACGGTCGTGGGAGACGTTCAGCCTGCGCGATATTGCGGTCGTGTTGCGCGGTGTGCTGACGGGTTCCGCGCTGTCCGTTCTCGCCGCAGCGTATTTCTACCGCTTCGAAGGCTTCTCCAGGGGGGTGTTCATCATCGACGCGCTGCTGCTGACGATGGCCATTGTGGCGACTCGGGCGTCGTTCCGCAGCATGAGCCTCGTCGCGGCGTCACGGAGCAAGCGGAGCCGACGAGTGGTGGTGTACGGCGCCGGGGCATTTGGGCAGCTGATCGTGCGCGAGATGCGTGCTAATCCGCAGTGGAGCATGAATCCCGTGGGGTTTATCGACGACGATCCGACCAAGGTGCATCGCTGGATCATGGGTGTGCCGGTGCGCGGCGCGCTGAGCGAGCTCGAGGAGACGCTGCGAAAGTACAGGGTCGACGAAGTGATCCTGAGCAGTCCATCGATCAATGGCAGCATCGAACGCACGATCCGGGACGTGTGCGCGACCCGTGACTGCAAGGTGCGCCGGCTGAATATGAGCATCTCGTAGTGCTCCGTGTCGGCTTCGATGGACACGCGTTCAGTTCTCCCGCCGCCGGCATCCGGCGTTACGCCACGGAGCTGGTTGGCGCGATGGTGTCGCTTGGCGAGCCGATCGAGCTGGTCGCGCTCGGCGGCGACCCCGCGTGTGTTCCAGCGGGAATCGAGCATGCTGCTGACGCTGCCCATCCCCCGGGCAACGCCGGCTGGACGCTGATCGGGCTGCCGCGCACCGCTGCACGCGCTCGCGTCGATCTCATTCACGCTCCCGCCTATACCGCCCCATTCTGGGCCGGCGTTCCCGTCGTCCTCACCATTCACGACGTCAGCTACGAAATTCATCCTGAGTGGTATCCGTACCGACGCGACGCACTGCGCCGCTTCTATTACCGGCGCAGTGCCAGGAGCGCGGCGCACGTCTTGACCGTCTCCGCGTTCTCTGCCTCGGAGATCACGGCTGCCTTCGGCATTCCGGCGTCCAGCATCACGGTGGCGCCGCTGGGCGTGCACGGCACGTTCGCGGCGGGTGATGCGAACGTCTCGCTCGATTTGCCAGCGAACGTCACCGAGCCGTTCCTTCTGCACGTCGGCGACATCCACGAGCGCCGCAATCTTCCGGTTGTCGTTGACGCGATTCTCGAGGCACGCCGCCATTTTGGCGCCGCGGCCGCGCTATCGCTGGTCGTGGCCGGCATCGACCGTGGGGTGATGGAGGGGCTTTGCGCGATGGCCTCAGAGGCCGGCAGTCCGGAGGCGGTCGTGGCGCTGGGACCCGTAAGCGAGGACCGCGTACACGCGCTGTACCGTGGCGCCGTGGCGCTGGTATATCCGTCGCTGTATGAAGGGTTCGGATTGCCGCTCATCGAAGCGATGGCATGTGGCACGCCCGTCATTGCGTCACATGCCGCTTCGATCCCCGAGGTGGTTGGCGGGGCAGGACTGCTGCTCGATCCGCGCGATGTACCTGCGTGGCGCGACGCCATCATCCGCGTCGTGAACGACGAGGCGCTGCGCCACGACTTGCGTGCGCGCGGGCTCGCGCGCGCGGCGACGTTCACCTGGCAGCGCACGGCGGAGATCACGCTCGGGGTCTATCGCGAGGTCGCGCGTGCAGCCTGACGTATCGGTCGTCATCGTCTCGTGGAACGGGCGGCAGCATCTCGATACATGTTTGTCGAGCGTCGGCGCCCAGCGCGCTGTGACTTTCGAAACCATTGTTGTCGACAACGGATCCATCGACGGCACGACCGACTACGTGCGCGAGCATTTCCCGTGGGTGAAGCTGGTGACGCTGGCGGAGAATCGCGGCTTTGCCGGCGGCAATAACGCGGGCGCTGGCGAAGCGCGTGGCCGGTTCGTCGCCTTTCTCAATAACGACACCGCTGTCGATCCCGATTGGCTGCGCGCACTGCTCTCCGGAATCGACGAAGCGAATCGCTTCCTTCTCGCCACCTCACGCATCGTCTACATGCACGATCCTGGCGTCATCGACAGCGCCGGCGACGGAGTTCTTCGCTGGGGTGGCGCGTTCAAGCGCCATCATGGCGAACCTGCAGCCGTGGCGGCGACGATGCAGGAGGTGTTTGGCGTGTGCGGCGCCGCGTGCCTGATGCCGAAGTCCGTGTTCGACGAACTCGGAGGATTCGACGACGATTTCTTCGCCTCGCACGAGGACGTCGACCTGTCGTATCGCGCCCGACTGCGTGGCTATCGCTGTCGTTATGTCGCCGACGCGATCGTGCGGCACGTCGGCAGCGCTACGCTCGGCACAGCCAGCGAGTCCTCCGTGTTCCACGGCCAGCGCAATCTCGAGTGGATGTACGCGAAGGACACGCCTGGCAGTCTGCTGTGGAGGACGCTGCCGGGCCACATCGTCTATGACGTGGCTGCCGGCGTTCATTTCGCCCGCATCGGCAGGCTGCGTCCGTATCTGCGCGCAAAGGTGGCCGCTCTCGCCGGATTGCCGCGGATGCTGCGCAAACGCGCGGCCATTCAGCGGACGCGCTGTGTCCGTGTGTCGGACATTGAACCGTTGCTCGACACGAAATGGGTGTCGGCGAAGCTGCGTGAGAAGCGATTCGACGCGCAGCTCCAACGCCAGGTGGGCACAAAGAGCGTCCTCGAGAAATGACGCCCAGCGCCATTTACGCGGCGATCCTCGTCAACTACAACGCGGGGCCGGAGCTCGAACGCGCACTGCGATCGATCTCCGATGAACTTGCAGGCCATCCATGGGAAGGCATCGTCGTCGACAACGCGTCCGTCGATGACAGCCGGAAGGCGGTCGACGCGTTCGCGAAGCACGTAAAGCTGGCGAGCAACGGCGCGAACATCGGCTTCGCTCGCGGTGTCAATCAAGGGCTTGCTGCGACCACCGCGCCGTACGTGCTGGTCATGAATCCCGACTGCCGCCTGATGGCGGGGGCGATTGCCGCGCTCCAGTCCGTGCTGGAGGCGCATCCGCAATGTGCGATCGTGGGACCGCGCATCCTCAATCCCGACGGGACGGTGCAGGGAAGCGCACGCGGCGATCCGAACATGCTGACCGGCTTGTTCGGCCGCACGACGCTGCTGCGCCGCGTCGTGCCGTTCCTCCCGGTCGCGAAACGGAATATCGTCGTGGAGGAGGCGATCCGCAGCGGCAGTGACAGCGTCGTCGTCGACTGGCTTTCGGGCGCGTGCATGCTGGCGCGGCGCCACGCGCTCGCCGAGGTCAACGGGTTCGACGAGCGGTTTTTTCTGTACTGGGAAGACGCGGATCTCTGCCGACGGCTGCGCAATCGCGGCTACCACGTCAGGTATGTGCCGGCTGCGACGGCCATCCATCGCGTTGGCCAATCGAGTCGCACGGCGCGCTCGTTTGCGATCCGTGCCTTCCACACGAGCGCGTATTTGTATTACGCGACGCATGTCGCGCCGGCGCCGCTCAGCCCCAAGCGGGCGATCGCGCGTGCGTTGCTGCACACGCGGTGCATGGTGCAGCTCATGGCGGCGTCGCTGCGTTAGGCCAACACTTCATCTACCAACCGCGCGACGTGTTCGCCGATCGATAAACATCCGGTCAATCCGGGTGACTCAATGCCCGCTGCCTGCACCAGGCGCGGGCTTTTTTTATCTCTGGCGATCAGAAAGTCCGAGTAGGACATTTCCGGCCCATGCAGCTTCGGACGGATGCCGCTGCCGCCGAGCCGCAGGTCGGACATCTGCAGCGAGGGTATGAGCTGCCGCGCGGGCTCGAGGAACGAGGCGAGCGGCAGCCGGTTGCTCTCGTAATCGTCCCTTCGTTCCTGGAAGCTCGCCGTCGGCCCGAGCGTCACGTTTCCGTGGATCGTTTTGCTGAAATGCGTGCCGAGGCCGTGCGCATGCGGCAGCGGATAGACCAGCGCGCTGACAAGACTGCGCTTCGACGGCACGAGCTCCGCGTACTCACCGCGACATGGATAGATGCGGAAGGATTCGCCGCCGAGAGCGTTCGAGACCTCGTCCGCGTGCAGTCCCGCCGCGTTCACCACGCAGCGCGTTCGGATTCTCTCGGACGGTGTTACCAGTTCGATCGCCTCGTCTCGCACGTCCGCGGCGGTGAATGGGGTGCCTGGCAGCACGACGCCGTCGCATTCGGCGACGAGCCTCGCAAGCGTGCGCACAAGCGCTTCGGCCTCGAGAATGCCGGAGTTCGGAGACAGCAGTGCCGCCGCGGCGCGAACGTGCGGCTCGCGCTTTTGAATCGCGGTAGCGTCGATCAACTGCAGCCGCTCGACTCCGTTCTCAGTCCCCTTCTTCCGCAGTTCCTCGAGCGCTGGAATGTCGGCCTCGTCGTGCGCGACGATCAGCTTGCCGCACCGGCGGTGCGGCACGCCGTAGGTCGCACAGAACTCGTACATCATGCGCGCACCCTCGACACAATGCGTCGCCTTCAGCGATCCGGTCGGATAGTAGATGCCTGCATGAATGACCTGGCTGTTGTGCGTGCTCGTTGCCATCCCGGGCCGCGGTTCTTTTTCGAGGACGCACACGCTGCGGCCGCGGCGCGCGACCGCCAGCGCGGACGCCAGTCCCACCACCCCACCGCCTACAACGACAGTGTCGATCTGCTCCATGACAACCGGGTTTTAATTTAACCCCTGTTTCTTTTACGATCGGCAGATTGTGTCAATGCGTGTGCTCGTAACCGGCGCGTCGGGGCAGCTCGCCGCCGGGCTGCTCCGTGAATTCGCCGATTGTGAAGTCGTCGCGCATACACACGCCACGCTGGACGTAGCGGACGTCGACGCCGTCCCGCGCGCGGTCGACGATGCTGCGCCAAACCTGATCATCAATTGCGCCGCGTTCAACCTGGTCGACGATGCTGAGACGCGGCCGACGGATGCTTTCGCCGTCAATGCGTTTGCCGTGCGTTCGCTGGCGCGAGCGGCTGAAGCGCACAACGCGACGCTGATCCACTACGGTTCGGACTTCGTGTTTGCAGGACTCGACGATCCGGACACGCCTCCATACGACGAGACCGTCCTGCCGTCGCCACGCAGCGTCTATGCAGCGTCGAAGCTGGTGGGCGAGTGGTTCGCCCTCGAGTATCCGCGCGCCTACGTGCTGCGCGTCGAGAGTCTGTTCGGAATGCCGGCGGAATGGCACGGACGCCGCGGCTCGCTCGACACGATCGTCTCTGGTCTCGAGGCTGGACGCGAGGTCACGGTGTTCACGGATCGGGTCGTATCGCCGAGTTACGTTGTCGACGTGGCTGCGGCTACACGGCACCTCATCGCCGCGAGCGCGGCACCTGGCCTGTACCACTGCGTCAATTCCGGCCATGCGACGTGGTACGAGGTTGCGACGGAAACCGCGCGCATGCTCGATGTGACTCCGAAACTGACCCCGATTACGACGAGCGAGGCGCGGTTTATCGCCGCGCGTCCGAGGTTTTGCGCGTTGTCGAACCGGAAGCTCGCGGCCGCCGGCTTCGAGATGCCGTCCTGGCAGGACGCCGTGCGGCGGTGGCTCGCGACGCGGCGGCAGCCCGCTAGGGCGGCCATATAGAATGAACAGAACCAATGGCTAAGCGCGCAGTTGTTACCGGAATTACCGGGCAGGACGGCTCGTATCTCGCCGAACTGTTGCTCGAAGAGGGCTACGAAGTCACCGGCGTTGTCCGGCGTTCAAGCTCGCCAAATCTGTGGCGCATCGAGCACCTGCTGAACCGCCTCACGCTGCGGCCGGCGGATCTGCTCGACCAGCTGTCAATCATGCGCATCGTCGACGAAGTGCGGCCCGACGAGTTCTATAACCTTGCCGCCATGTCATTCGTGCCTGCGTCGTGGGATCAGCCGATGTTGACGGGCGAGTTCAATTCACAGGGCGTCACCCGCGTTCTGGAAGCGATTCGTCAGGTCGACCCGAAGATCCGGATTTATCAGGCGTCATCGAGCGAAATGTTCGGACGCGTGCGCGAGGTGCCGCAGACCGAGCTCACGCCGTTCTACCCGCGTAGTCCGTACGGCGTATCCAAGGTGTTCGCGCACTACATTACGGTCAACTATCGCGAAAGCTACGGGTTGTTTGCCTGTTCGGGGATTCTGTTCAACCATGAATCGCCGCGTCGCGGCCTTGAATTCGTCACGCGCAAGGTGACGGACGGTGTGGCGCGCATCAAACTCGGCCTGGCCGACCACCTGAAGCTCGGCAATCTCGACGCCTGCCGCGACTGGGGCTTCGCCGGCGACTACGTGCGAGCTATGTGGCTGATGCTTCAGCAGAGCGAAGCCGATGATTACGTAATAGCGACCGGCGTCAGCCACTCGGTCAAAAAGCTCGTGGAAACGGCCTTCGGCCATGTCGGTCTGGACTGGCAGCGTCACGTCCGCATCGATCCCGCGTTGATACGTCCGGCGGAAGTGGACCATCTGATTGGGGACGCCTCCAAGGGACGTCGGGTCCTCGGTTGGCAGCCCTCGGTCGCGTTTGAGCAGTTGATCGCGATGATGGTCGACGCGGACCTGGAGCGCCTTGCGCCCTTGGCGCGTGCGGACAAGACATCGGGTGTGGCATCACGCGCCTAGCGGCACTTTACGGAGACGACTTGGAACTGAAAGAGAAAATCGGCAACAAGCAGGCCCGAATCGGCATTATCGGGCTCGGATATGTCGGGCTGCCGCTGGCCGTGGAGTTCGCGAAGGCGGGCTTCGAGGTGACTGGCTTCGACGTTGACACGTCGAAGGTCGAAGCGATCAACGCCGGGCACAGCTATATCGGCGACGTTCCGAGCGACGACGTCGATTGCGCCGTCAAGGCCGGCAAGCTGAAAGCGACCGACGACATGTCGAAGCTGCACGACATGGACGCGATAGACATCTGCGTGCCGACGCCGCTGCGGAAGACGCGCGACCCGGATCTCTCCTACGTCGTGCTTGCGGTGGATGCTGTTCGCGCGCACCTGAAGCCCGGACAGCTGATCATTCTCGAGTCCACAACCTATCCTGGAACCACCGATGAAGTGGTGCAGCCGGCGCTCGAACAAGGCGGGCTGAAAGCGGGGAAGGACTTCTATCTCGCGTTCTCGCCCGAACGCGTCGACCCGGGGAACGCCACGCACACGACGAAGACGATTCCGAAGGTCGTCGGCGGGGTCAACGACATCAGCACGGAGCTGGCGGCGGACCTCTACGGTTCGATCATCAATACGATCGTGCCGGTCAGCTCGACGCAGGTGGCCGAGATGGTCAAGCTGCTCGAGAATACGTTCCGCGCGGTGAACATCGGTCTCGTCAACGAGATCGCGCTGATGTCAAACCGCATGAACATCGACGTGTGGGAAGTGATCGATGCGGCCAGCACGAAGCCGTTCGGCTTCATGCCGTTCTATCCCGGACCAGGGCTGGGCGGCCACTGCATTCCGATCGATCCGTTCTACCTCTCGTGGAAGGCGCGGCAGACGGGCTTCGAATGCCGCTTCATCGAGCTCGCCGGCCACATCAACGGTTCGATGCCGGCCTACGTCGTCGATCGGATCGGCGAAGCCCTCAACTCGCAGAAGAAGTCGATCAACGGTTCGCGGATTCACATTTTCGGCGTCGCCTACAAGAAAGACGTCAGCGACATGCGCGAGTCGCCGGCGCTCGACGTGCTGGAGCTGCTGCACCGACGCGGTGCAGTCCTCAGCTACACGGACCCGCACGTGCCGACGCTCGAGCACGGCGAGCTCTCGCTGAAATCCGTGCCCGAAGCACAGGCGGCGAAGGGCATCGACTGCGCCGTCGTCTGCACGAACCACTCGGTGTTCAACTACGCCGCGATGCCGAAGAACTTCCCGCTGGTCGTGGATACCCGCAACGCGTTGAAGAACGTCGACGCGGACAACATCTTCCGCCTTTAGCACGAACTACGGGGCACGGAGACCACGGAGCAATGATTTGCTCCGTGCCTTCGTGTCTCAGCGGTTTGTGACCCGTTAGGCGCGAATTCCGACGGCGGCGTAATCGAGGTATGTAAACAACAGCCGGTTGATCTTTTCGACGTTGGCGTTCAACGTTTCAACCAGATCGCCAAGCGCGGGAGACGCCACCGGCTGCAGCTTTTCGGCGTCAGGGTAGGGCGCACGGTATTTGATGTCGACATGCTGGAAGCCTGTCGCAATCAGCAGGTAGTGCAGCGTGTCAGGATGCACAGGACGGACGTGCGTCAGGTCGCGGATGTAGCTCTCGAAGAACGCGAACCAGCACGCGGGATTGATCGTTTCGAGCACAATCGGCGCGCCGGGGCGCAGCTTGTCGAACGCGGCGTCGAGCAGCTGCGTCAGGTAGCGCGGTTCCAGATGCTCGATGACCTGTGCCGCAAAGAGGCCGCCCAGCGAACCGTCCGGTAAGCCGCGCAGGTACGTCAACGCGTCAGCGGTTTCCGCATCGAGCTTCTTTTCCCGGCAGACGTCGACCATCGCAGCGTTGACGTCGATGCCGCGTGCGCGCACCCCGTTCCCGCGCAGCAGGTCGAGGAACTCGCCGCGGCCGCATCCGACGTCGAGGACGTCGCTCGTCTTCTCGAAAATCGGCAGGTACTCCGCAACACGCTTCCTGATCTCCTCCGGCGAGCCGCGGAATTGGTCTTCGAAGCCTACGTACTTGTAGCTGTCCGCCGCGGCAAACTGCGACGGCGGCTGACCGGGATCCTCGCCGGGAACCGGCATCCGGGATGCGAGATCCGGCGGGAATTTGGAATTTGGAATCTGGGATGTGGGATTTGCCTGGAGCTCCTCGATCGCGCGCCGCAATCCGTGCGCGGCCTGTTGCAGGACGCTGACGGCGGCGCGCAGCTCTTCATGCTGCGCAGCCAGGGCGGCGACTGCGGCATCGTTGCGGCGCTCGCGTGCCAGCAGCGCCTGCAGGTGGTGCTCGACGACGTCCTTCGCGTCCTCGCAGCGCTCGACCGAGGCGGACACCCAGTCGATGAGACCGAGCGTCGCGCGGTGCGCTTCGAACTGCAGTGGGAGATTGCGATTGATGTGATCGACGAGCGCTGCGTTGAATTCCTGCTGCCGCGACAGCACGCGGCCGAGCAGACGGCGCGCCCCTGATGCCAGCCGCGCCTTCAGTCCTCCGCCGGCCGGCGCATCCTCGATGATGCGGTAGAGCGTGTTAAGGCGTTCGATCTGGGAGCGATCGGGCGGCGGAACTGCCGCAGGCAGAGGGGCTTTGTCCGCCGCCATCAGCTCAGCGGCCGACGAGCCCTTCGACGGGACTGCTCGCCGTCGCGTACATCTTTTTCGGGATGCGTCCCGCGAGGTACGCCAGGCGACCGGCCATTACTGCGTGCTTCATCGCTTCGGCCATCGCGATCGGCTCCTGCGCGCCGGCGATGGCGGTGTTCATCAGGACGCCATCGACGCCGAGTTCCATGGCCAGCGTCGCATCCGACGCCGTTCCGACGCCCGCATCCACGATGATGGGTACGCGTGAGAACTCGCGGATGATCCGGATGTTGTTCGCGTTCTGGATGCCAAGACCCGATCCGATTGGTGCGCCGAGCGGCATCACGGCCGCCGCCCCCGCGTCCTCCAGCTTGCGGCAGACGATCGGATCGTCGCTCGTATACGGCAGGACCACAAACCCTTCGCGCACGAGTATGCGCGTCGCATCCACGAGCGCCTCGTGGTCCGGGAACAGCGTCCGCTCGTCGCCGATCACTTCCAGCTTCACCCAGTTCGACAGGCCCGCTTCGCGCCCGAGCATCGCGGTTCGCACCGCTTCGTCTGCCGAATAGCATCCAGCCGTGTTCGGCAGGATGAAGCGCTTCGACGTGTCGATGTAATCCAGCAGCGACTCCCGCGTGCGATCCGTGATGTTCACGCGGCGGACCGCCACCGTCACCATGTCCGCGCCCGA
>DATJJE010000030.1:0-77007 GCA_035492455.1 Vicinamibacterales bacterium
GCGCTGGATCGCTCTACAAAGTAGACATGCTCGCGCAGGGGTTCACCGGCCGCGCGAAGTAAAGCAGGAACCGTCCAGCTACCGCTGTCGCCGGAACGTCTCGTCACCGGAGATGTGAATCTCCACGACGTCGGTCGCTTCTCCCTTGTCGTTGACGACGAACTTGTAGCCGATCCCGACACCTTCAAACATCGTCTGCGAGCGCGGGATGAGTGGGCGCATCTCGCCGCCGTCGATGCCGGCACCGCCCGTGATCTTCGCGACCAGTTGCTCGCCTGAGAACAGCACCTCAATCGTGCGCTTTCTTCCCCCGTACAACCCGTTGTAGACGCCGACGTACTTCGCCAGCACCTCGCGCGGAACGACGATTCCCGCGCCGGTCGCATCCGACACGGTTCCGTCCCAGCGGTCGCTCGTTTGTTCACACACCGCCTCGATCATCTCGGTGTCAGCGGCCAGCGCCATATCCGTCGTGAAGCTCCAGGGCTTCACGTACGCATCGGGATCGGTGAAGGTCACCTCCACGTGCAAGTGGCCGAGATCCGCCCGCCGCCATCGCTCCGTCACACGTAGGGCCTCGGTATGGGGCTGTCCGTAGCGGCTCAGCCACGTCTTGTCGTTGTAGCCGTTGCTCTCCACGACCAGCGTGTCCCCTTCCCAGCGGCCGACTGAGTAACCCTGCCAGCTCGGAGCCGGATCCTTCTCCAGCTGACGGCCATCCATGAAAATCAACCGATAGGTGAGGTCGTCGTTCAGGATCGCAATCGCAGCAGGCGTCTGCAGGATGCGCTTCCATCCCGCGGATCTGTCCGCCTCGGGTCCGCTCGGCAAACATTGATACGACGGACGCGTCTTCCAATACTCCGCTTGACGCTTGAGGACGGTGGCGTGAGTCGTCGGCTTTTCGTTGGCGGGATCGAGCAGGAGCTCGGGCACGGGCCCATTCCACACGCCTGTCAGGTCAATCTTTCCGTCAGGCCCGTGCGGCGCGGGCGCAGCGAGGTTTGGCTTGCCATCGGCGGTCCGCGGAATTCCAGGGGTCTTCCGGTCGAGCCACTGCGCCGAGGCGGGAGCGGCTGCCAGCACCAGAGTGACCGCCGCGAGAAATAGCCTCATATAGCCCTCCGATTCGTGAGACGGCCGGGAGACTAACGCAAATCAGCCATAATTGACAGACATTTACGGGGATGAGAAACTTCCAAGTCCTCGTCTCCGTCTATTTGCTGAGAGGTATTGTCGCCATGAAGAAGACTGTTCTGTGCGCGGTCGCGTTGGCCGTCGCTAGCCTGATCCCGGGCTCCGCATGGGCGCATCACGGCGATGCGGGTCGTTACAACGAAGAGACCGTCACGCTGAAGGGCACTGTCGTGCAGCTCGTCATGGTCAATCCTCACGCGCTGATCATCTTTGACGTGCCGGATGCGAGCGGGAAGACAACCCGGTGGACCGCGGAGCTCGGCGGCCCGCAGCAGTTGATCAAGCAGTTCGGTTGGAGCCCGCAAACGGTGAAGCCGGGCATGCCCATCACGCTCATCGGCCGGGTGGTCAAGAGCGGCGACCCGTATATGAATCTCACGGAGCGCTCGCAGATCACGCTCACCGACTCGGGCAAGGAAATTTACCGCACCGCGAATTTCGGCCAGCCGGCGCCGGCTGCCCAGTAAGCACGCGGGAGGTCATTCTTCGGTGAAGACATCAGGGCCGCGATCTCGCGGCCCTTTTTTTTCCGTCGTGGAGGAATCGATGAAGACGACAGTTGCCGTGGCGGCACTGTTCGCGTGTCTGGTGGGGACCGCGATCCTCAAAGCGCAGCAGCCGGCCAACGGGCCGCTGCTCTCCGATCAGGTATTCAAGAACGTACAGGTCATGAAGGGCATACCCGTCGATCAGTTCATGGCGACGATGGGCTTTTTCTCGGCCTCGCTCGGCATGTCGTGCGAAGACTGCCACATGGCCGATGACCGCGACTGGAGCGGCTTTGCCGCCGACAACGCGCGCAAGCGCCGCGCGCGCCAGATGATCCAGATGATGCAGAAGATCAACGCGGACAACTTCGGCGGCCGCCAGATGGTGACGTGCTACTCGTGCCATCGCGGGCAGGATGCGCCGCGGACGGTGCCGGACTTCGCCATCCAGTACGGTCCGCTGCAGCCCGCCGATCCGAACGCAATCGTGGTGCAAAATCCGCTCTCGCCCATGCCCGACGCGGTCTTCAACAAATACCTGCAGGCCGTCGGCGGCGCCGAGAAAGCCGCGGCGCTGACGAGCTACACCGCAACGGGCACGAACGTCGGCTACGGTCCTGAATCGGTGGACAAACGTCAGTCAGAGATTTACGCGAAGGCGAATCCGCTGCAGCGCACGACGATCGTGCACACGAGCAATGGGCCGGCGACGACGACACTCAACGGCACCAACGCGTGGTACGCCGCGCCGCTGCGTCCGGTAGACGTGCTGACACTGGCGGGCCAGGAGCTCGCGGGCGCGAAGATCGACGCGATGCTCTTCTTCCCGGCGCAGGTGAAAGCGATTGCGCCGCGCTGGCGCGTCGGCACGCCGACGACGATCGACGATCAGGACGTGGATGTCGTCCAGGGCAACACGTCCGACGGCATCATCGTCTCGCTCTATTTCGATCAGAAGACGGGGCTGCTGACGCGCTCCATCCGCTACACCGATTCGCCGGTCGGCAAGCTTCCGGTGCAGGTGGACTATGCGGATTACCGCGACGTCAACGGCGTGAAGATGCCGTTCAAGTACACGCAGACGGGCCTCGACGGTCGCGATACGTTCGAGCTGACGCAAATCCGGGCGAACGTGAACGTCGAAGCGTCGCGATTCAACAAGCCGGCGCCGGTCGCGCCGCCGAAGAAATAGGGAGACATTGATGAGAGGGAGACACCTGGCCGCCCTGGTCGTAGTGGTGGCCGCAGGGATGAGCGTACGGATCAATGCGCAGTCGAGCTCTTCGGGTGCGACGGGCGCGAACGCGACGGGTTTGCGACAGACGGCGTACATCAAGGCGTCGAATCCGCACATGGGTGATCACTTCGGCAACGGCGGCACGCTGCTCGGCGATTCGGTTGCCGTGAGCGGCAATGGGCTAACGCTCGCCGTCGGCGCGCCGAACGAGGGCAGCGGCGCGAAAGGCATCAACGGCGATCAGAACGACACGTCGGTGTACAGCGCGGGGGCTGTCTACGTCTACACCCGCCCGAACGTCGGCGGCGCGTGGGCGCAGCAGGCCTACATCAAGCCCTCGAATCCGCAGGCGGCCGCGGAATTCGGTCATGTGGTGACGTTGAGCGCCGATGGCAACACCATGGCCGTGTCGGCGTACTTCGAAGCGAGCGCCAGCAAAGGAATCAACGGCAATCAGAACGACGATTCAATTCCCCAGGCCGGCGCGGTGTACGTGTTCACGCGTCGCGGCACCACCTGGTCGCAGCAGGCCTACATCAAGGCCTCGAACACCGGTGAGGCTGGAACGGACGGTAACTTCGGCGATGGCGATCAGTTCGGCTTCTCCGTGTCGCTGAGCGACGATGGCAACACGCTGGCCGTGGGCGCCAACGCGGAAGACAGCGGCGCGAAAGGCATCAACGGCGATCAGAACGACAACTCGATGCAGTCCGCTGGTGCCGCGTATCTTTACGTACGCAACGGCACGACGTGGACGCAGCAGGCGTACGTGAAGGCGCCGAACACCGCACCGAACGTCCAGTTCGGCTATTCGGTCGCGCTGAGCGCCGACGGCAACACGTTCGCGGTGAGCGCGTTTGACGAGGGCGGCATATCACGCGTGATCCGTGGCCCCGAGGGTCCATTCACGCCGGGACGCAACGGCACAGGCGCCATCTACGTCTACACCCGCTCGGCCGGAACGTGGGCGCTGCAGGCGTATCTCAAGGCGTCGAACGCGGAGGGCGGCGACTCGCTCGGAGTCGTCGTGTCGATCAGCGACGATGGCAATACCATCGCCGGCGGCATTCTCGACGAGGATTGCTTTTCGACCGGGGTCAATCCTTCGAACGCGTGCGACAACGATCAGCCCTCGGATACGTCCGTCGGCGCGGTTGCCGTCTTCATCCGCAACGGCACGCAGTGGGCGCAGCAGGCGTTCATCAAGGCGTCGAACACCGGAAAGGAAGATTGGTTCGGTTCGCGGCTGCAGTTGAGCGGCGACGGCAACACGCTGGCCGTGGCGGCGCAGCTCGAAGACAGCGCAGCGCAGGGGATCAACGGCAAGCAGGATGATGATTCCGCGCAGGAAGCCGGCGCCGTCTACTTCTTCACCCGCACCGGCACGACATGGACGCAGCGCGCCTATGTGAAGAGCTCGAACAACGAAGCGTTCGACGAATTCGGCAGCTCGGTTGCCCTCAGCCGCGACGGCCGTACGATGGCCGTCGGCGCGCGCGGCGAGGACAGCGGCGCGAAGGGCATCAACGGCAACCAGGCCGACAATTCCGTGAAAGAAGCCGGCGCCGTCTACGTCTTCAGCTACAATCCGTCGTCTTCAACGCAACGGGGGACCAAATGAACCGATTCCGATTTCTCGCAGTCGCAGGTCTTGTCGTCTGGTGCTCGGCGCTGGTAAGTCTCTCCGCTCAGGGCGGCGCGGCCGCGGGCGGCGATCAGCAGACGCGCGGAAAAACCCTCTACAACGACAAGTGCGCCAGCTGCCACATGGAGAACCTGAAGGGATCGACCGAGACGCCGCCGCTGACCGGTGACCAGTTCTGGATGAACTGGGAGACGTACAGCGCGAACAATCTCGTTGAGCAGGTCCGTACCACGATGCCGGAGGACAACCCGGGCGCGCTGATGCGGCAGGAATATGTGGACATCATTGCCTACATCCTGAAGACCAACGAGGTGGCGTTCGACGGCGATCTGCCGATGGATGCGGATGCACTGAAGAAGATCACCATCAAGAAGAAAGAGTAGCCGCCGCGCTAAAACGCGGGATGATAGAAGGCCGGTCTCCCCAGGGAGTCCGGCCTTTTTCTTTATGGCATTGTCCCTGCTGCTCAACGGCCGCCGCGTGAACATCAGCGACGTCGCTCCGCAGATGACGCTCCTCGATTTCATCCGGGCAGAAGGCCTGACGGGCGCGAAAGAGGGGTGCGCCGAGGGCGAGTGCGGCGCCTGCGCGGTGACCATGGTTGCCGACGAGGACGGCGGCAGCGCGCACCGTGTCGTCAACAGCTGCCTGATGTTTCTGCCGACGGCAGCGGACCGCGAGTTCTACACGGTCGAGTCGCTGGCTGAGCATGGCGAGCTGTCGGAGGTGCAGGCGGCGATGGCGGCGGCCGGCGGCTCGCAGTGCGGCTACTGCACGCCCGGTTTCGTAATGAGTCTGTTCGCCGAGCAGCACCGGCGCGATCGCGTGGGCGCATGCAATCCGCTGGCGATGGCCGGAAACCTGTGCCGATGCACCGGCTATCGGCCCATCCGGGACGCGGCGCTCGCCGTTACGAAGGCGCCGCGCGGGTCGTTTCGCGACCGGATGGACCGTCCCGCACCACAGCTCGACGAGATCCGCATCGACGGATTTGACAGGCCGACGAGCATGGCCGGGTGCCTGGCGGCGTTGCAGTCGAATCCCGGCGCAACGCTCGCAGCGGGCTGCACCGATATCGCCGTGGAATCGAACCTGCGTCTGAAGCGCTGGCCGCATCTTGTCAGCCTCGAGGCCGTGCGCGAGCTGCACGAGTGTTCTGAAACCGATACGAGCATCCGCATTGGTGCTGCGGTTCCGCTGACGGAGATTGGAAAGCGGTGGCGCGGGGCGCCTCGAGTCGTGCACGAGTGGCTCGATCTGTTCGCTTCCCCGCCGATACGCAATCGCGCGACGCTTGGCGGCAACCTCGCAACCGCGTCGCCAATCGGCGATGCGGCGCCGCTGCTGCTCGCCCTCGATGCCTCGCTCCATATCGTGGGCGGCGGCGGTCATCGCGTGCAGCAGCTCTCATCGTTCTTCACCGGCTACCGGCGAACCGTGCTGCAGCGGGGAGAGATTCTGGCCACCGTCGAGATCCCCAAGCCGCTGCCGGAATTCCTCCGCTTCTATAAGGTGGCCAAGCGCCGACTCGACGACATCAGCACGGTTGCTGCCGCGATGGCGATCGATCGAGATCGCGCGGGACGTGTGCGCCGCGCGCGGTTTGCCTTCGGTGGTGTGGCCGCGTCGCCCGTCCTCATCGCCGATGCCGAGCGGGCGATCCTCGGGCAGGCGTGGAACGAGAGCGTGGTGGAACGAGTGCAGGAGGTACTCGATCGCGTACTTGCGCCGATGAGCGATCATCGCGGCACCAGGGAGTACCGCCGCGAGGTGTCGAAAAGCCTGATCGAGAAGTTCTGGTGGGAGTGGGGCCATGGCGATCGCAGGTAAGGCGGTCCCACACGAAAGCGCGCGGGGTCACGTTACTGGCAGCGCGATATACACCGACGACCTGCTCTCGCGCTTCCCCAACCTGCTGCATGCGTGGCCCGTGACGGCGCCGCACCCGCACGCGCGGGTGCTCGCCCTGGATGCCGCGCCTGCGCTCGACGAGCCGGGAGTCGTCACGACGCTGACGGCGGCAGACACACCGGGTGACGGCGACACGGGACCATCCCGCCATGACGAGCCTCTTTTCCCAACCGAGGTGATGTTCCATCGTCAACCCGTGGCATGGGTCCTCGGCGAGACGCTCGACGCTGCGCAGCGAGGCGCGGCACGCGTACGTGTCGAGTACGAACCGCTACCCGCCATACTGACGATCCAGGAAGCGATCGACGGAAACAGCTTCCTCACGGAAACGTTCCGGCTGTCGCGCGGCGACATGTCGGCGCTCGATGCGAGCGCGCTGCGCATCGATGGCGAGCTGTCGATCGGCGGACAGGAGCACTTCTACCTGGAAACGCAGGCGGCCATCGCGTGGATCGACGAAACGGGTGGGGTCGTTGCGCAGTCGTCGACGCAGCATCCGTCTGAAACGCAGGAGGTCATCGCGCGGGTGCTCGGCCTGACGCGGAAGGATGTGACCGTCGAGTGCATCCGCATGGGCGGCGCTTTTGGCGGTAAGGAAGTGCAGGCCAATGCGTGGGCCGCTGTCGCCGCTCTTGGCGCCTGGAAGACGGGGCGTCCGCTGCGCGTGCGCCTGACGCGCGAGCTCGACATGGCGCTGACCGGCAAGCGTCATCCCTATCTGGTTCGCTATTCCGCAGGTTTTTCGTCGAACGGGCAGATCGAAGCGCTCCGCATCGCATTCTTCTCCGACGGTGGGTGGAGCCTCGATCTGTCGGAGCCGATCATGTGGCGGTCGCTGTTCCACTGCGACAACTCGTATTACCTGCCCAACGTGGAAGCGACGGGTCGCGTCTGCCGCACGCACAAGACGTCGCAGACTGCGTTCCGCGGCTTCGGTGGTCCGCAGGCGATGGTCGCCATCGAAGATATCCTGGCGCAGGCGGCGCAGCGACTCTCAATCCCCGCAGACGTCGTGCGCGAACGGAATTTCTACCGCGAAGGTCAGACGACGCATTACGGCCAGACAGTGGATGACGCCGAACGCATCGATCGGCTCTGGCAGCAGCTGAAGAAGACCAGCGACTTTGACGCGCGACGCGGTGAGATCGCGGTGTTCAACGCGCAGCACGACGAGGTGAAACGCGGCCTGGCGATGACGCCCGCCAAATTCGGCATCTCGTTCACGGCGACGTTCTACAACCAAGGCGCAGCACTCGTCCTGATCTATCGCGACGGAAGCGTACAGGTGAATCACGGCGGCACCGAGATGGGGCAGGGGCTGTTCACCAAGGTGCGGCAGATCGCGGCCGATGCGCTCGGCATCGAGGCCGAGCGCATCCGCCTGATGGCAACCCGCACCGACAAGGTGCCGAACACCTCCGCGACCGCGGCGTCCGCGGGCACGGATCTGAACGGCGCCGCGGTGGCGGACGCCTGCCGGCAGTTGAAACAGCGCCTCGATGCGGTGGCCGCCAGCGTTGGCAGGGAGCTCTCGTTCGAGGAACTGTGCGAAGCCGCTTACATGCAGCGTGTTCCGCTGTTCGCGCACGGGTTTTACCGGACTCCCGACATTCATTTCGATCGCGCGACCGGACGCGGCAAGCCGTTTCACTACTTCGCGTTCGGCGCGGCGGTGTGCGAAGTGGAAGTCGACCGCTTCACGGGCGACTACCGCGTCCGCCGCGTCGACATCCTGCAGGACGTCGGCGAGTCGCTTTCTCCAGTCGTCGATCGCGGCCAGGTTGAAGGGGGATTCATACAGGGAATGGGATGGCTGACGCTCGAGGAGCTGCTGTGGGACGAGCACGGCCGCCTCGCCACTGCGGGCGCGTCCACTTACAAACTGCCGTCGTGGTCCGAGATGCCGGAGGACTTCCGTGTCAGTTTCCTCCGCGACGCCAGGCAGGAGCGCGTCGTCTTCGGGAGCAAGGCGGTTGGTGAGCCGCCGTTGATGCTTGCCATCTCCGTCCGCGAAGCGCTGCGCGACGCGGTTGCCGCTTTCGGTCATGGCGATGTCGTCACGTTCGATAGCCCCGCGACCCCCGAGCGCATCTTCTTTTCCGTGCAGCGCGTCCGCCTTCGCGCTCGGCGCTTCGGCGGACAAGCCGCGCTGCGATGAGTGACGCCCAGCTGTTTCGAGCCACGCTCTTTTCCACAACCGCGAATCCATTCCGCGAGTCGGGCGCGCTCAGCAGCTTTGACGATGGCGCGCTGGTAGTGCGCGAGGGTCGAATCGTCGCGAGCGGCAGCTTCGACGCGGTTCGCCGCACCTACGCCGACGCCAGCGAGGTCGATTGGCGTGGCGGCATCATCCTCCCCGGCTTCGTGGACACGCACGTCCACTTCCCCCAGCTTCGCATTGTCGGACGTCTCGGACGATCGCTGCTTGACTGGCTCGAGCAAGCCGCGCTGCCTGAAGAGGCGAGGATGGTGGACGTTGCCTATGCGACCGACACGGCAGCACGGTTCATCCGCGCGCTCGCGGCGCATGGAACGACGACGGCACTGGTGTTCGGCGCGCACTTCGCTGCGGCGACTGCGGCGCTGTTCGAGGCGGCGGCCTCCGGCCTGCGCATCGTCAGCGGACTTGTGGTCTCGGATCGCTTCGTCCCGGCGCCATTGCGTCAGACGCCGGAAGACGCGTATCGGGACAGCTCGGAGCTGATTCGGCGATTTCACCGACGGGGCCGGCTGCGCTACGCCGTCACGCCACGATTTGCGCTGTCGACATCCGACGCGATGCTGGAGGTGTGTCAGACGCTCGTCGCCGAGCATGCCGACGTCCTCGTGCAATCGCACGTCAACGAGGATCGCAGCGAGATCAGCAAAGTCGCCGAGGCGTTTCCCGCGGCCAGGGATTACGTCGACGTCTACGAACGATTCGGGCTCACGGGCACGCGTACCGTGCTGGCGCACAACGTCCACGCGACCGATGCGGAGCTCGAGCGCCTGGCCGCGAGTGGCACGTGCGTCGCACATTGTCCGACGAGCAATGCCGCGCTCGGCAGCGGGATCTTTCCGATGCGCCGGCACATCGACGCAGGCATCCGCATCGCGCTCGGGACGGATGTCGGTGGGGGCACCGGACTGGGCATGATGAAAGAAGGCCTGCAGGCGTACCTGATGCAACGCGTGGCCGCGGACTGCGTCACGCTCGACGCAGCTCGCATCCTCTACCTGGCAACGCTCGCCGGCGCGGAGGCGCTCGGGCTCGCCAGTGAAGTGGGAAGCCTCTGTCCGGGCAAGGCGGCAGACTTTGTCTACCTGCGCCCGCCGTCTGGCAGCGTGCTCGAGGCGGTGCTCCAACATGCCTCCGGCACCAACGACATGCTGAGTGCGCTGTTCGCCCTTGCCGGTGAGGAGAGCGTCCAGCAGGTTCGAGTGGACGGTGCGATCGTTTACCCGCGATGATCCGCGTTCGCCAACGCTCCGGTGCAACAAGGCTCACCGAGCTGAACGAGGGCGATAAGACGGCGTTCGTCGCGGCGCTCGGGTGCGTGTTCGAGGATTCACCGTGGGTGGCGGAGCGGGCTTGGGATTACCGTCCGTTCGACTCACTTGATTCTCTTCACACGACGATGACCCGTGTCGTCGCGGATGCGAGCGAGGTCGAGCAGCTGGCGCTGCTGCGGGCGCATCCGGACCTGGGCACCCGCGCGCGGATTAGCGAGGCATCGACTGCTGAGCAACGTGGTGCGGGGCTGGATCGCTTAACGGCGGATGAATTTGCAGCGCTGCAACGGTTGAACGACGAATACCGCAGGCGGTTCGGCTTTCCATTTCTGTTCGCGGTGACGGGTGCCACGAAGGACGACGTGCTGGCGGCGCTCGCCGGGCGCGTCACGCGAACCCGGGAACAGGAGTTCGCAGAAGCGCTGCAACAGGTGTACAAGATCGCCAGATTCCGCCTGGAGGAGATGCTTGGAACGACTCGTTAGCGGCGCGCAGGACCATTACTACGGCAAAGCCGACGTGACTGTGTATCGGCTGATTCGCGACGGGAGTGCGCCGCCTGATCGCAGTCCCGTGTTCGGCGCCAACGTGAAGATGCTCACGTGGGGTGGTGCGTTCTGGCCGACCTACCTCCGCGGCGACAATACCGGACTCATCGCCACCGACTCGATGAAGAACTTCATTCATCGCGAGACGTTCGCATTCACGGAATTCGGCCTGGAGAACTACTGCCGCTTCATCGGACGGAAGTTTCTGGACACATATCCGCAGGTCGAAGGGTTACAGATGACGGCCACGCAACTGCCGTACGCCGGTCTGGAAGGCGGGGTCGCCTTCGTTCCGGCGGGACCGGACCAGGCGTTCGCGCGTATTGAGATGACGCCCGAAGGCGTTATCCACGCGGTCTCGGGGATTCGCGGCTTCAAGCTGCTGCGGCTGCGCGGCAGCGCGTTTCAAGGGTTCGTCCGGGACGAGCACACGACGCTGCCGGATCGCCCGAGTCGCGTGCTGCACATGTGGCTTGATCTCGAGTGGTCGTACGCGACTCTCGATGCGGCGTTCAGCGATGGCCGAATTCCGTCGCGCGTCCGCGCGATCGTGATGGACGTATTCAAATCCTTCGAATCCGCCAGCATCCAGCAGATCATCCATAAGATGGGGACGAGAATCTTTTCGAACATCAGCGAGATCAGTGAGCTGCGCTTCGAGGCGAACAACCGCACGTGGGATGTGATCGCGGAGCGCGGCGAGGAGCTGGGCGTTTATATCGAGCCGGCCGCTCCATTCGGGGTGCTTGGCCTCACGCTGACGCGTTGACCATGGCGCATCTTTCGACTCACGTTCTGGACACGGCGCATGGTGTGCCCGCCGCTGGCGTGCTCGTCGAGGTGCGCGTTGTCCGAGGCGACAAGTCCGAGCGTGTGGCGGCGGCGACGACCAATGCGCAGGGACGGACGGATGCGCCGCTGGTCATGGGCGATCGGCTGGAGCGCGGCATCTACGAGCTGACATTCCACGTTGGCGATTACTTTCGCGCGGCTGGACTGCCGCTGACCGATCCCCCGTTTCTCGATCACGTCGTCGTACGCGTGGGCGTCGCCGATGCAGCAGCGGGCTACCACATTCCGTTGCTGATCTCGCCGTACGGCTATTCGACGTACCGGGGTACGTGATGTACGACGAGATCGCGCGCGAGGTCGTCCGCCGGTGCCGAATCCTCGCGACGTGCTCGGACGAGCCGGGTTGTACCACGCGAACGTTCCTTTCCGACAGCATGCACGCCGTGCACGCGCACATCTCGCGATGGATGAGGGCCGCAGGCATGAGCGTCGAGATCGATGCGGTCGGAAACATTCGCGGCGTGTACGGGGGCACGTCCGGCAACGCGCGCCGTCTTCTTATCGGTTCGCATCTAGACACCGTGCCATGTGCGGGCGCGTTCGACGGCGTGCTTGGCGTGGTGATGGGGATTGCGCTCGTCGAATCGCTCCGCGACCGGCGATTGCCAGTTGCCGTCGAGGTAGTCGGCTTCTCGGAGGAGGAAGGGGTCCGTTTCGGCATTCCGTTCATTGGCAGCCGCGCCCTGGTTGGCAGTGTCGATGCGCCGCTCCTCGCTGCCAAGGACGGCTCGGGAATGTCGGTCGCTCAGGCAATCGGTAAGTTCGGCCTCGACGTATCACGCGTCGCGGAGGCGCGCGTCTCGCCGAATGCAGTCGGATTTCTGGAATTTCACATCGAGCAGGGGCCAATCCTCGACCAATTGAATCAGCCGCTTGCCGTCGTCGAGCGCATCGTCGGCAGAACCTACGTGGACGTCACTTTCATCGGCGCTGCGGGGCATGCGGGGACGACTCCGATGCATGCGCGGCGGGATGGAGTGACCGGCGCGGCGGAGTGGATCGGCCGCGTCGAAGCGTACGCTCGCGAATCGGATGCGCTTGTTGCGACGACGGGAAGAATCGAAGCTGAACCCGGAGCCGCCAACGTGATCGCGGGCAGATGCCGCCTGAGTCTTGACGTCAGGCATGGCGACGATGCGGCGCGTATTGGTGCCGTTCATCAGCTGCGTGCGTGGGCGCATGACATCGTTACGAAGAGAGGTCTGACGCTCGAGTGGTCGCCGCGGTTCGAGCATGCGGCCGTGGCGATGGATTCGCGTCTGGTGGCCGGGCTGAAGCACGCGGTGGAGCGAAGCGGTATGAAGGCGCGTCTGATGTCGAGCGGCGCCGGCCACGATGCGATGATCCTTGCGGGCCACATGCCGGTGGCCATGCTCTTCATGCGGACGCCTGGCGGCCTCAGCCATCATCCCGACGAAGCGGTGCGAGAGAGCGATGTGGCGCTCGCGCTCGCGGTTGGCGCGAATTTTCTGGACGCACTTGACTGACCTCGTCATTCGCGGCGGTCAAGTCATCTTGCCGACAGGCTCCGTGCGCGAGGATATCGCGATCGAAGGCGGGCGAATTGCGGCAATCGACGAGGAGATCGGCGGAGGAGCGCGCGAGGAGATTGATGCGAGTGGGCTCTTCGTGCTTCCTGGCGTCATCGATGTGCACCTGCACTTCAACGAGCCAGGGCGGACCGAATGGGAAGGGGCCGCGACGGGCAGCCGGGCGCTTGCGGCCGGCGGAGGCACGCTGTTCTTCGACATGCCGCTCAATTCAACGCCGTGCTGCGTCAACGCACGCGAGGTCGATCGGAAGCGCGCGGCGCTCGAGGCGGCATCAATCACGGACTTTGGTTTGTGGGGAGGCCTGGTGCCCGGCGCTGTGCCGGAGATGGCGGAGATGGCCGCGCACGGTGTCGTCGGCTTCAAGGCGTTCATGTGCGACTCGGGGCTGCCTGAGTTTCCCCGTGCGGATGACGGGACGCTCTATGACGGAATGTGCGAAGCGTCGGCGCTGGGCCTTCCCATCGCCGTGCATGCGGAAAGCGAAGAACTGACGCGAGCCTTCGCCCAGCGCGCGCAGGGGCGAACCGCACGTGCTTTCCTGCAGTCGCGCCCCGTGGTCGCCGAGCTCGAGGCGATTCAGCGCGCGTTGCTTTTTGCGCGTGAAACCGGCGCCGCGCTCCACATCGTTCACATCAGCACCGGACGCGGTGTGGCACTCGTGGCCGCTGCGCGCGCCGAAGGCGTCGACGTATCAGCGGAAACGTGCGCGCACTATCTGTGGTTCACCGAGGAGGACGTCGAGCGGCTCGGCACCGTCGCGAAATGCGCACCTCCACTGCGGCCGCCGGCGGACCAGCAAGCGTTGTGGGATGAACTCGCCGCCGGCCACGTCGATATCGTCGCCTCGGATCATTCACCGACCGAGCCGGCGAGGAAAGCTGGCGATTTTCTCACCGCTTGGGGTGGGATTGCCGGCGTGCAATCGACGCTGCCAGTGTTGCTCGATCGCGGATATCACCAGCGCGGGTTGGCGCTCGAGCGCATCGCCTCGCTCACGGCGGCGACGCCGGCGCGGCGTTTCCGCATCGCGCACAAGGGCGGGCTCGTGCCGGGCAATGACGCCGACCTGGTACTGCTCGATCCGGAGCGAACGTTCACGCTGCACGTGGAGGACTTGCAGCAGCGCCACAAGCTGAGCCCGTACGTCGGGCAGACGTTTCGAGGTTCGGTTCGGCGCACGATTCGCCGCGGCGAGACGATCTTCACGGACGGACACACCACAGCAGGCGGCGGCGGCGCGTTCGTGGCCCCTCGAACCGATACAATTTGAGCGAGCGCCATGTGAATCTCCCCAGCCGAAGCGCCAATCATCCGGACCACCGCCTGCAGACGCCGGAGACGTTCGTTCGCGCGCGGCTGCCCGGCATCCGCAACGCGACCGCGATCGTGCATACGTCGCCGGCAGGCGGTTCGGCATTCGTGCAGTACACAGCGGAATTCGAGCGTGGCGGATCGCTCGCCGCGTGCGGCGATCAGCGATTTGTCTATGTCCTCGAGGGCCGTCTGAGCATCGGCGGTACCGTGCTCGATGCCGATGGCTACGCCTACCTGCCGCCCGCACACGCAACCGCAGTCTGCAGCGACGCCGCCGCGCGTGCCGTGGTGATCGAGAAGCCGTACCAGGCGCTTGCCGGCGTCAAGACGCCTGCGTTTTTCACCAGCGTCGAGCGCGACGCAGCGGCCACGTATCTCAACGACGATCCATCGCTGGAAGTGCGTGGGCTCATCCCCGACGACGCCGCCTTCGACTTCCGCGTGAACACGATGACGTATCAGCCGGGCGCATCGCTGCCGGCCGTCGAAATTCACGTGATGGAGCACGGGCTGCTGATGCTGCAGGGCGGCGGCATCTATCTGCTCGGCTCGCAGTGGTATGCCGTGCACGCAGGCGACTTCATCTGGATGAAGGCGTATTGCCCGCAGTGGTTCGGGGCGATCGGCAAGCGCCCGGCGAAGTATCTGATCTACAAAGACTGGGACCGGCATCCGGGATCGGGGATCCGGGCGCCGAGGGCGTGAACGCGTCGGCGGACGTTCAACGGCTGCTCACCGAGCTCGACACGCTCGCATCGTTCTCCGAATCATCGTCACCCGCCGTCACACGCATCGTCTTCGGCGACATGGACCTGCGAGCGCGAGCCTATTTGAAGACGCTCTTCGCGGCAGCGTCGCTCGTGGTTCGCGAAGATCCGGTCGGGAATACGTTCGCACGCTGGGTCGGCCGCAATCCTTCGCTTCCGGCTGTTGCCACCGGATCACACTGCGATGCCATCCCGAACGCGGGGCGCTACGACGGCACCGTGGGCGTTATCGGCGGACTCGAAGCGATCCGCGCGCTGCAGCGGTCCGGATTCGTGCCGCGCAGATCGATCGATCTCGTGATGTTCACCTCGGAAGAGCCGACGCGGTTCGGCATCGGATGTCTAGGAAGCCGTCTGCTTTCAGGCGACCTCGACACGTCTGCTGGCGAGATGCTCACCTCCGGCGGCGAGACGTTGAACACCGTACGCACTTCGGCAGGTTTCGCCGGATCGCTTGGGGATGTGCGACTCTCGGCCGGGGCGTACGCCGCGTTCGTGGAGCTGCACATCGAGCAGGGCCCGCTTCTCGAGCGGGATGGGCTCGACATTGGCGTGGTCACCGCTATTGCCGCGCCGGCAAGCCTGCGTATCGTTGTGGAAGGCGTGGGCGGCCACGCGGGCGCGGTGCTCATGCCGGACCGGCGCGACGCCCTTACGGCCGCAGCGGAGATTGCCCTCGCCATCGAGACGTGCGCGCGCGGAACCGGAGCGATCGATACCGTGGCGACGACCGGTGTATGCGAGGTCTTTCCCGGAGCGATCAACAGCATTCCCAGCCGCGCGCGGCTCGAGGTGGATGTCCGCGACATCGATCTCGCACGGCGCGATTCAGTGCTCGAGGGGATCGAGCACGCGTGCGAGGACGTGCGCGCGCGTCGGGGCGTCGCGATCCGCATCGAACCGATCAATTCCGATCCGCCCGCGCGGTGCGCACAGGAGATTGTGGATGCGATTGCGGCGGCGTGCGACCGTCGTCAGCTCCGCCATCGGCAGATGATCAGCCGCGCGTACCACGATTCGCTGTTCATGTCGCGGATTACGCCGATGGGCATGATCTTCATCCCGTGTCGCGGCGGGATCAGTCATCGGCCAGACGAATACGCCGCGCCCGAGGCGATCGGGCGCGGCACAGAGGTCCTCGCGGATACTCTGGCCGCGCTCGCGGGTTAGCGCTATTTGGTAGCGTTGGCCGCCGGGGCGACAGGACGGCTCGAAACGTAGGCGAGGATGTTCACCAGATCCTCGCTCGTCAGCTTCGCGACGACCGGTTTCATCAGCTGCGTCCACTCGCCGTTGCGCGTGCCCGCCTGCATGTCGTACAGCTCGCGACCGAGATAGCTTGGCGATCGGCCCGCGATGCCGGGGACCGGGCCCATGCCCATCAGATCTGGTCCGTGGCATTCGCCGCACGCGATCGTCTTGCCATTGCCGCCGGTCTTGACGAGCGCTTCACCCTTCTTGATCGAGCCGACGGGAACGTACGCGACCGTTCCGGAGCGCGGGTTGCGCAGCACTTCGGTCTGTTCGGGGCTTTCGGGCGTTTCCATGATGCGCATGCCGATCGGTTCCTTGGCCGCGCCTTCGCCTTCGATGGGCACCCAGATGCCGCCATTGCTCTTCATCTTCGGTACGGTGGCCGTTTCGACGACGCGAACCCACGGCGTCCACTTGATCGCGCCGAAGTATTCAGCCGCCTGCTGCATTTCTTCCGGCGTCAGCGACTTGGCGATGAGGACCATGCGGGCCGAGTTCGCTTTCCGCGGTTCGGCGGTCTTGCGCAGGTCGCTGCGGAAATCTTTGAGCTGCTGCAGGAAATACGAGACCGGCAGACCAGACACGCTCGCGTTCTCCGGACGGCCCTTGCCGTTCGGATAGTGGCAGAGCGAACAGGCGGTCGCATTCGGGTCGCCAACGCGCCCGTTCGCGACGATGCTCGGCATGGTCGGGTGATCTTCGGGGAACCAGTCGGTCTGGTTGATGCGGTTTCGCGGCACCTGCTTCGAGCTGCCCGGCACCGTTCGCAGTGTCGTGTCGGTCGCTGCCGGATTCGGCGGCGGCGTCGTGCCTGGAGGAAGGGGCGCCGGCGGCGGGGCGATGGCGTATGCCCAGTCGGGAATCGGCGCGGTGGTTGCTGCCCTGAGCGCCACCGATAGAGCTAACGGCAACGCCAGGAGCATCACGAGCGCTGCGAATCTACGCATAAAGACCCTCCAAGAGTGGAGCACCAGTTTGGGTGCCGCCAACTATACGCCTTATCATGGCGCCATGAAAACGATGGTCTTTGCCACGGTATTTGCGTTTTTCAGCGTTTCCGCCGCATTTGCGCAGGCTCCGCCGGTCGACCCGAGCAATCGCAGCATCGATCCCTGGCACATCTATGTGCCGGCGCCGGTGGCCAATCCGGTGACGAGCGTGACGGAGAAGATTCCCGGCTCGAATCTGAGCACCGAGATCATCTACGTCGAGATGAACGACGGCACCTATTCGCCGATAGCGATGATGAAGCCAGCCGGCAGCGGACGCTTTCCGCTTGTGGTCATCGCGCACATGAACGGCGGCGGTGGGACGCGTTGGCTGCGCGAGTGGCTGCAGTATGGCAACTGGACGCCGGAGCAGCTGGTGAAAGCGGGCTATGCCGTGGCGTGGATGCGCTACCGCGCGGAGGTGAACAACTCATACGGCACGGCGCTCAAGGAAACAAACCGCCAGGGACGGCAGCTGTTCAACCGCGGCCCGCTCGAATATGACGATGCGATTGCCATCGTCAAGTTCGCGAAGACGCTGCCCTACGTCAACCCCGATCGCATCGGGTATCTCGGTCTCAGCCACGGCGGCGAGATGGCGTTCAAAATCAGCTCTGAGTACGACGGGCTGAAATGCATGATCGCGGTCGAGCCCGCGGCGGGCGAATATCTCGGTGTCGGTCCGCGGCCGCCCGGCACTCCGCGTCCACCCGAGACGCGCATGGACATCACGCAGGAGATGATGGACAAAGAGCTCGCCGACACGCGCGCGCGGACGAATATGACGATCGCCAAGGAGCGCATCGGCCGCATCAAGACGCCGATTCTCGTCATCGGGCGCGTCAACGACGACAACGAGCCGCAGTTCCGTCTCGCCTACGAAGTCGGCAAGGAGATGGGAAAGCCGTTCGAATGGAAGCAGTACTCGCATGCGGAGCACGGCTTCATCTTCGTGAGAAAAAACAAAGCGGGTGTTTACGATCCCGATCCGACGCAGCGGCAAATCGTGGCCGATACCATCGCGCACTTCAACGGCTGTCTGAAATAACCGCGAAGGTCGCCGCCTCCTCGTCCTTCCAAATGGGCGGGCTGTATTTCAGCGGGATGAGGATCAATCCGGCGACGATCGCCATCACCCCGGCAATGGTGATGGCGAAGGGAAAGCCGTGCTGGGTGATGAGCATCGTGGAAAGAATGCCGCCGTAAAGGCCGCCCGAGCCCTTGGCTATCGCATAGAGCACGCCGTAATTGCCGCCCGCGGCGGCTGCGCCGAAATAATGCCCGATGGCAATCGGGAAGAGCGAGAAGAGCGAGGCCCAGAAGAAGATCGCGAGGATCGCCGCGCAAACGAACAGCCATTCGCTTCGATTCATTCCGGCGTAGATCGTGAGGAAGAGGAACAGGCCGGACACGATGTAGCTCAGGATCATCGTGTTCTCGACGCCGAGCCGTTGCGACAAGGTGCCGATGGTGAGCTTGCCGAAACCGTTGGCGAGCGCGATGCCGCCGGCGGCGGCGGTCGCCGCGGTCGCCGTGAAATGGAAGCTGTTGGAATAGGCCACCATATTGCTCATGCCGGCGAGGCCGGCGCTTGAAACCAGGACGAAGGAGACGATCAGGACCCACATCTGCCCGGTCTTGAGCGCTTCGCTGACGGTGTAGTTGTGTTCCGACGGCCGCGCGATCGCCTTGGTCTTTGGAACCCAGCCCGTGGGCTTCCAGCCCGAAGGCGGATCCTTCATCAGCAATGCGGCGACGATCGACACGCCGCCGATGATGGCGGCCATGATGTAGACGACGGTAAAGAAGGTTTCGGGCGGCGCCGAAGCCGGTATCGCCCGTATCGGAAATATGAAAGGCAGCGAACCCCAGGAGAAGGCGCCCGCGATGAGGCCGGTCATCACGCCGCGCTTGTCGGCGAACCACTTGTTCCCGGTAGTGACGGCGTTGTTGTAGATGAATCCCGTGAAAAAGCTACCGACGCTCCAAAGCACCAAGACCAGCGGATACGAGGGCCCGAGCGCGATGGACAGGATGCCGACCCCGGAAAACAATCCTGCGATGGCTGTCGTCCATCGCGGCCCGTATTCGTCGCGCAACATGCCGCCGGGGAGCATGCCGACGGATTGGAAAATGATGAACGTCGTGAACATCAACGCCACCTGCTCGGGCGACCAGCCGTAGATCGCGCCGATATGGCCGGACATGGAACTCCAGGCGTATTCGAAGGGGCTGATGATGAACATGGCAGAGAACGCTGCCGCCAGCACGACGTAGCGGCTATATCCCAATATCTCGCGGTCGGTCTGGTCCATCGACGTCAATCCTTCGCCAGGATTTCCGCAATTTCAACGTGGCGGCCCTCACGCGCGGACACTATCCCGGCGCGGATTACGGCCAGCGAGGTCGTGGCGTATTCGCCGCCTATCTCGGGCGCCCCGGCGCCCCGAACCGCATCAGCGAATTCCTCGAGCTCCTCGGCGATGGTGTCCTTGTTCGCGAACGGAACCTTGACCGGCTTTTCCTCGCCGCGCTTGAGCATCCGCAGGCCCTCAAACATGTCGTAATACGCTGTGGCCTCCTTGCCGTAGATGTTCATCAGATAGTATTCAGAAGCCGAGGCATAGCTGGCATTGAGCGTCGATAGCGCGCCATTCTCGTGCTCCAGCACCAGGCTCGCCACGTCCGGGTTGTCGCCCGGCAGCACCAGCCGCGCGAATTGGCCGCTCACTGCCTTGACCGGCCCGATAAGATATTCCAGCACGTCGGTGTAATGGATGCCGATCTGGAGCATCACGCCGCCCGGCATTCCGGCGGCCTGGTAACGCCACGACCCCAGGTCAATCTTGCCGAGACGATCGCGGCTGATGTTGGCTTCGGCGTTGACCAGCTTGCCGAATAATCCTTCGTCGATCTGGCGCTTGATCCAGCGGAACTGGCTTTCCCGGCGGCGTTGATAGCCCAAGGCCAGGACCACGCCCGCCTTGCGGCAGATCTCGGTGATCCTGCGGCCGTCGGAAACCGTGTTGGCGATGGGTTTGTCGAGAAAGACATGCTTGCCGGCATCGGCCGCCGCGCGCGTGGTCTCGAGATGCACGCCATTGGGCGTGGTATTGATGACGGCCTCGATGTCCTTGTCGGCGAGAATGGCCTCGTAACTCGGCACCGCGCGGCAGCCATATTTGGCGGCGAAGGCCGCGCGCTTTTCCTCGGAGCGGGAATAGCAAGCGGTGATCGTGAGCTTGCCGGAACGGTTGATCGCGTCGGCCAGCACGTCGGACCACCAGCCCATGCCAAGGGATGCGACGCGCAGCGGCTCAACCGCCATGGCTGGCGCCGATCGCCTCGACGTCGTATTCGGCCGCAAACGAATGATGCGCCCGCACTGCTGCGGCACAGAGCACGACGAGCAGGAGTGCCGCCAGACCCCTTTTCATACGCTGGTTATACACCTTGATCTAGACTGCTCGCCAGGTGACCAGAGAGGTCCGCGCATGGCCGCGGCGACGCATATGGATCGTTGCCGCGGCCGTCATCATCAGCATCACAGCGGCGCTCGTCGTCAGAAATCAGCTGCGCGTCGCGGCGGCGCGACAGACACGGCGGGCGCAGGCGGAGCGCAACGCGGACGTGCGCACGCGGCTGTTTGCGGAGATTCAGCCCGTCAACGTCACCAATTGTGAGTTGAAACGGTTCGGCGAGGCGCACGACGGCGGTTATCCGCTGTGCGCGAATCTGCTCGGCGACGTGAAAGCCGGATACTCGTACGGTATTTCCGGCTACGACGGCTGGGGATGCGACGTGTCGCGCCAGCTGCACGTGCCTCTCCATCAGTACGACTGTTTCGATGTGCGCGAGCCGTCGTGTGCCGGCGGGCGGACGGTGTTTCACGCCGAATGCGTGGGGACGACCAAGTCAGTCGAACGTGGCCGGACGTTCGACTCGATGGAAAATCAATTCGCCCGCAACGGCCACGCTGGCATCCCGGTGGTCATGAAGATCGATGTCGAGGGTGCAGAGTGGGACGCATTTCTCGCCGCGCCCGAAAATGTGCTGCAGCAGATCGCTCAGCTTGACGTCGAGTTTCATCACGTCGAGGATCCAAAGTACGTGGAGGCGCTGCAGCGCCTGAAGCGTTTCTTCTATATCGCGCACGTGCACTTCAACAACTTCAGCTGCGATCCGACATTGCAGCCATTTCCGTCGTGGGCGTTCGAGGTGCTGCTGGTGAACAAGCGGATCGCCAGGACAGACGGAAAGCCCGCCGCCAATGCGCCTTCCGGCATCGATGCGGCGAACAACGCGTCGGCGCCGGACTGTCAGGCCCGGCAAGGAGTTTCATGACCGAGCGCATCAACGGGATCAATCTCTATGTCGAGACACACGGCGCGGCGGGTCCACCGATCATTCTCGTTCACGGATCATGGGGCGATCATCACAACTGGGATAGGGTCGTACCGCTGCTGGCTGGGAATTGCCGCGTTACGAGCTACGACCGCCGCGGGCACACCGAGAGCGAACGGCCGCCCGGTCAGGGCAGCGTGCGCGAGGACGTCCGCGATCTCGCCGCGCTTATCGAGAACCTCCGCATCGCGCCGGCGCACGTCGTCGGCAGCTCATTCGGCGCGATCATCACGCTGAAGCTGCTCATCGAGCGTCCGGATCTGTTTGCGAGCGCCACCCTCCACGAACCGCCGCTCCTGCGGTTGGTCGCCGGGGATCCCATCCTTGCGGCGGTTCAAGAGCGCACTGCAAGCGTGTTGCGCACGCTGAGCGCCGGACAGACAGAGGCGGGCGCGAAGCAGTTCGTCGACACCATTGCCTTCGGTCCGGGCGCGTGGGACCAGCTGCCACCAGCCATGCAGCGCACCTTCGTCTTCAATGCGCCGACGTGGTTCGACGAAATGCAGGAGCAGGAGGCGTACACGCTCGATCTCGACAGGCTGTCGGAGTTCGGCGGGCCGGTGCTGATCACGGAAGGCGATCAGAGCCCGCCGTTCTTTCATGCCATTCTCGAGCGCATTCACGATGCGATGCCGCGCGCGCAGCGACACGTCTTCCGCGGCGCGTCCCACGTGCCGCACATCACGCATCCGGACGACTACGCGCTCGTCGTCGGCAGCTTCATCAACGGAGTACATCGCTTATGAAGACCGAGCAACGGTTTCCCGTGGAAAAGTCCGACGAGGAATGGCGGCGCGTCCTGACGCCGGAGCAGTACGCCGTGCTTCGAGGTCACGCGACGGAGCGCCCGGGCTCGTGCGCGCTGCTGCAGGAGCATCGCCCCGGCAGGTTCACGTGCGTCGCGTGCGGCCAGCCCCTCTTCGTCGCCGAACGCAAATTCGAGAGCGGCACCGGCTGGCCAAGCTTCTTTGCGCCGATCGAAGGCGCGATCGGCACCACCGAGGATCGCAGCTGGGGAATGGTGCGCACCGAGGCGCACTGCAACAATTGCGGAGGACACCTCGGTCACGTGTTCGAGGACGGGCCGCCGCCGACTGGATTGCGCTACTGCATCAACGGCGTGGCGCTGAACTTCGAGCCAGCGAAGTAAACCCGCTGGTCACGACAGTCTGTAGACAAGCCAGACCGCGAACGCGCAGGCGATCGCCGTAACGATGGTTACGATCACGAACGCCCAGACGAAGTTCCTGCGCGACGACATCCAGGTTCGGCTCAGGCCTTGTCGATGGCTTTCAGCAGGTCGTCGGACGAAAACGGCTTGTAGATGACCAAGCCGAGGCCGCTGCGCAGCACTTTCGGCGATTGATGCACCAGGCCCGTCATGAAGATCACTTTCAGAGAAGGATTTGCCGCTTTTGCAGTACGCGCGAAATCGAGCCCGTTGACGCCGGGCAGCACTATGTCGCACAGGAGCAAGTCCGCTTTGCCGCCGTGTTCGGCGAGCGCGACGCGCGCTTGATCGGGATCTTCGGCCGCAAGGACCGTATGTCCGTGCTGCGTCAGCACGCGGTCCACGAAGGTGAGAACAGACGGATCATCTTCAACAACCAGGACAACCATGAAGGGTCAAAATAGTATTATCCAAGGCCGCGAGGACCAGATATGCGATTGAGCCGTAAGGAATTCCTGAAGGTCGCTGCGGTGTCGGCCGCAGGCGCGATTCCCGCCGTTGCACAAACGAGCGCGCCGGCGAAGGCCAAGAAAGAGGTCCGCGGAAACGCCATCAAAGGCACGACCGACGCGGTCCGCCGCTTCATCGCGAACACCTCCATCCGTGACATGCCGCCGAACGTGGTCACGGAAGGGAAGCGGTGCCTCATCGACAACTTCGGTGTGCTCCTTGCGGGTTCGACCGCGGAAGGCAGTCGCATCCTCCGCCAGTACGCGATGAAGTCCGCCGGCGCCAGGGAAGCGACCGTGCTCGGTCGCGAGCCGCTTGTCTGTTCAGCCGCGCACGCAGCGCTCGCGAACGCTGGCAGCGCTCACGCGCTCGACTATGACGACACGCAGTTGTCCAGCACGCCGGACCGCACGTTCGGGCTGCTCACACATCCCACGACGCCGGCGCTGTCGGCCGCGCTGGCGGTGGCAGAGCGAAGCGGCGCGCCGGGCGCAGCGTTCCTCGAGGCGTATCTGATTGGCGTCGAGGTCGAGTGCAAGATGGCCGAAGCCATCGATCCCAATCATTACGAGCGCGGGTTTCACAGTACCGGCACGCTCGGCGTATTTGGCGCAGCAACGGCGGCTGGCCGGCTGATGAAGTTGAACGAGATGCAGCTCGCGCACATGCTCGCAATCGCGGCGAGTCTGTCGGCGGGCATTCGCGTCAATTTCGGATCCATGAGCAAGCCTCTCAACGCCGCGCGGGCTGCGGAAAACGGTGTGTTCGCCGCGGAGCTGGCATCGCACGGGTTCACCGGCGGCGACAACGGTCTCGATGGGCAGTGGGGGTTCTTCCAGGTGCTCGGCGACGGCGCCGATCTCGATCGGCTGGTTGGCAAGCTGGGAAAGACGTGGTCGATTGTCAGCCCGGGCGTCTCGTTCAAGCCGTATCCATGCGGATCGCTGAGTCATCCGAGCATGGACGCGATGATGAAGGTGGTCAAAGACCACGATCTCAAAGCCGAGCAGATCAAAGCCGTGCGGCTGCGCGCCGGCAACAACATTCTCGAGCCGCTGCGCTACGGCGTCGCGAAAAACGAGCTTGAAGCGAAGTTCTCGGTGCCGTTCCTGATGTCGGCGGTCATCCTCACGCGACGCGCCGGGATGCGCGAGTTCACCGACGAATTCGTGCAGAGCCAGCCCGCGCAGCAGATGATGCAGCGGGTCACTGGTGTTCACGATCCGGAAATCGAGAAACAGGGCTTCGACAAAATCCGCAGCATCGTCGAAGTGGATCTCGTGGACGGGCGCAAGCTGGTACAGCCCTCCGACGATCGATATCGCGGTGGCCCGGACAATCCGTTCACGCGCGAGGACCTGAAGGCGAAGTTCGAGGATTGCGCCAGTCTCGTGCTGGCCAAAGATCGACTGACGCCGGCTTTCAACGCCATCGAGACGGTCGATTCCGCAGGCGATGTCCGTCAGCTTGTGCGCGTGTTGACGACGAGGACGTAGATGCGAATCCTTCTCCTGACAATCGCGGTCGTGCTGGCATCGGGCGCCGCGCGCGGGCAGTCGCCGTATGTGGCGGGCACCATCGGCGCGGATATTTCACGTTTCGGCCACAGCGATTCGACGTTTTCACGTACGCCGACGAGCGACAGCGAGGTGATGAGCGGATCGGTACGCGTCGGGACGTCGGTCGGCCAGAACTGGGGTGTGGAGCTGGAGTTCGTGCGGTCAGGCAGCAGCCGTGGCGGCGTTCCACCCCCGGTTCCGCTGCCCTTCGCCGGGGCCGTGGCGGGGACTCTCAATTTTGCAACTGGCACCACTTCGGTGATCGCGTTTCAGACCGACGTGAGGCAGAGTCACTACGACTTCGATACCGTTGCGTGGGTGCGGCAGGGTGCGGGCAGCAAGGTCGATTTCGTGTACCTGGGCGGCATAGCGTTTTCGCATCAGCGCGTTGAGATCACGTCAACGTTTCCAACCGCGTTGCGACCGTTGCTGCCGGTTCCAGGGCCGTTTCGTACGACCGTCATCGATTATTCAGCGAGGCCTCTTGTCGGCGCCGAAGCGCGCATCGCTCTGACATCGCACGTGCGGCTCATTCCCGGGTTGCGGCTGCAAGCATTGCCAAATGGCTGGTTGCTTCGGCCGTACGCCGGTCTCGGTTGGTTTTTCTAAGGCGCTATTCGGTGGAGATCAGGCCCGAGCCTTTCTCCGCGATCACGTAGCGCCTGACCATCTCGAGCAGCGTATCGAAACGAAACGGCTTCTCGAGCCATCCTTCCAGGTGCATAGACGCGCGATCCTCGGCTGCGACATCGGTCGCCGTGATCACAATCGTCGGCACTGCTGCCAGGTGCGGATCGATCAGCTGACGCAGGCGGAAGTCGATGCCGCTCATGGATTCTCCGAGCAGTAGATCGAGGACGACGAGCGCGAAACCGGTCGGGTTGTGTGCGAGCTCGCGCATGCCGTGATCGGCGTCGGCGGCTTCCGTCACCATGAAGCCGTGCAGCTCCAGCAGCTGCGCGATGCCCGTGCGCACCTCGCTGCGATCTTCGATGAGGAGGATCTCGCCGCGTTTGGGTGGCGGTGAAGCGGTGGTCTGCGTTTCGTCAGACACATCGCGACGAGTGATGGGGCTTGCGCTCGAAAAATTCGCTATCTGCTCCATGGAAATCGCTCGTCGCGCGCGGCCAGTCCAAGCCGCGTGCCATGGCTGCCTTTGCGAGTCAGAGTACGTATATGCGGTGTTCCCGACTCTGACTCGGGTGATGGGGCGACTCAAGGTTGTAGAAATTGATACGGGTGTGAAGAAACTACAGCCTGTCTGATCCGCGGAACGCGGCTCGGGTAGTCGCCGGTTCGATGAGCGCAAATGCTGACGCCGCGGCGATCCCGACGGCGATCTCGAGGGCCGAAACCGCAGGCCGCGCATCGCCGACGAGCGCCCCAGCGATAACGAGCGCGGCGGCGAACAGCGCATCTGACGCCAACATCCACCCAGTCGCACGGCCGCGCGCCCACCCAAGCTCAGCCGGGTAAAAGCGCGAGGTGAACCACAGATGCAGGCGCAGCGTCACGCCGACGATCGCCGCCGCGAGTACCGCCACAAAGACAGCGTTTCCCTGGCGGCCGCCAATGACATCGCGCGCAATCCACGTCGGCCACAACATCCCGGCATAAACGACCGACACGGCCGCTTGGTGAAATTCCCACCACCACCGAGACGATGCGATCGCGGGCGTGTCGATGCGCTGCGGATTCCGCAGCTGCGCCTCCAGCGCCTCCAGCACCTCGCGCGCCGATTGATAGCGCTCCTTCGCATCCACTTGCATGCAGCGCCAGGCGATACCGGTTGCAGACGAAAGGGCCGGGCGCACGCCCGCGGCGAGCGGATGCTGACCGGTGAGCATCTCGGTCAGCATGACTCCGAGCGCATAGATGTCGGTCCGCTCGTCTGCGTTGCCGCCTACCAGCTGTTCGGGAGCCATGTAAGCCGGCGTGCCGACGGCCTCGCCCGGACGCGTCAGCCGTGTGTTGATGCCGTCCACCTGCGCGATGCCGAAGTCGACGACCTTCACCGCACTGCCGCTGGTGATGAGCACGTTTTCCGGCTTGAGATCGCGATGGATGATGCCGGCGTCGTGCGCCGCACAGAGGGCGCGCGCGATGTCTGCGGCGATGGAAAGTGCGCGCTGCGTATCAAGCGGACCGCGATCGATCTCGTTCCGCAGTGTGTGGCCCTCGACGAACTCGGATGCGATGAAGAGCCGTCCGTCGATTTCCTCGAGCGCGTATACCGTCGCGACCGCATGATGCGCAATCGTCGCGGCCGCTCGCGCTTCGCGCCGCAGGCGCTCGCGCAGCCCGGCGTCGCTGTCGTGCACCGGCGGCAGCGCCTTGAGCGCGACGCGCCGGCCCAACCGCAGGTCGCGGGCGCAGTAAACGATGCCCATGCCGCCGCGGCCGATCTCGTACTCAATCTCGTACGAGCCGATGCGCACGGCACCGGCATTGTCCTCCGCACCGGCGACATCGGCCGGATCGACCGTGACTGGTGTTTCGAGGAAACGTCCAGCGGTGTCGTGTGCACGTAGCAGCGCCGTGACCTCGCGTGCCAGCATTTCGTCGCCGCCTGCATGCTGGTTGATCCACATCTGCCGTGTCTCAGGTGATTGTTCGAGCGCTCCCATGAAGAGCGTCTTCAGCCGCTCCCACTGGTCGCGCTTCACGGCTGCGCGTCCGCGCCGTCATCTGAGCGGCACTCGATGGCACGCTTCAGCCACGCTCGCGCCATCGCCCACTGCCGCTTGACCGTCGCCGGCGAGCTTCCCACTGCTTCCGCGGTTTCTTCGATGGTGAGGCCGCCGAAATATCGGAGTTCGACGATGTGAGCGAGCTCGGGATCAAATGTCGCCAGCCGCGTCAGCGCTTCATCGAGCGCGAGGATATCGACGTTCGGCGTGGCGCTGAGCATCAGCGCATCGTCGAGGGTGACACGTTTCGGCTCACCACCTCGCTTCGCAGCTCTGCGGGCACGCGCGCGCTGCACGAGAATCTGTCGCATCGACAGCGCGGCGATGGCCACGAAATGCGTTCGATTGGCGAACGGACGCCTCTTTTCAGCCGCAAGCCGTACGAACGCCTCGTTGACCAGAGCTGTCGCCTGCAGTGTCTGACCCGGCCGCTCACGCCGCATGTAACCGGCCGCGATGCGGCGGAGCTCGTCGTAGACGAGCGGCATCAGTGAAACCGGGTCGGGGGTGGTCGACCCCATTCTCAGCGTCGTTCGATGGTCACGCTCTGGATGACGATGTCCTTCAACGGGCGATCGCGCTCGCCGGTTGCTGTGCTGCCGATTTTGCTGACGACATCCATCCCTTCGACGACCTCACCGAAGACCGTATGGCGGTCGTCGAGGTGCGGCGTAGGCGCAAGCGTGATGAAGAACTGGCTGCCGTTGGTATTGGGGCCGCGGTTCGCCATGGACAGAATGCCCGCCTTGTTGTGGCGGAGCTTTGGATGAAACTCGTCCGCGAAGTTATAGCCGGGCCCGCCGATGCCCTGTCCAAGCGGATCGCCGCCCTGAATCATGAATCCATCGATGATGCGATGGAAGATCGTGCCGTTAAAGTACGGCCTCTTCACTTTCTGGTTCGTTCGCGGATCGGTCCATTCCTTTGTGCCTTCCGCCAACCCAACGAAATTCTCGACCGTTCGCGGCGCTTCCTGATCAAAGAAGCGAACCGTGAACGGCCCTTCCGTAGTGACAAACCGAGCGTAGGTTCCCGCCAAACGTTGGCTCCTTGTGTGCACGCGAGGTATGCAGAGCTATGAACTCCAGAGGATATCACCGCCACGCGGTACAATTCCGGCCATGAGCGCCGTCACTCGAACCGCAGAAGACGACCTTGTCGATGCGGTTGCCGCGGGCGCCAGCGACGATCCTTTTGCCGTGCTCGGCCCGCACGTCGCTTCGCGCGACGGACGCCATGTAATCGCCGTCCGGACGATGCAACCGTCCGCCACCCGCGTCGAGCTCCTCATCGGCGATCAAGTGACGATGATGGAGCGGCGCCATCGCGACGGCCTCTTCGAGGCGGCGGTTGACGCGGAAGGCCGCTCACCCCGCGATTTGTTCTACCGGTTGCGCATCCACGAGGGGAACGAGGTCCGCGAGGCCATCGATCCTTACCGCTTCGGGCCGGTCCTGACCGATTTCGATTTGCATCTGTTCGCCGAGGGCACTCACTACCGCGCGTGGGAGAAACTCGGGAGCCGCCGCGACACCGTCGAAGGACTCACCGGTGTGCACTTTGCCGTCTGGGCACCGAACGCACAGCGCGTCAGCGTGATCGGCGACTTCAACAGCTGGGACGGACGCGTCCATCCGATGCGCAAGCTCGTTCCTTCCGGTGTATGGGAGATTTTCATCCCCGAGCTGCGCGACGGCGCCTGTTATAAGTTCGAGATTCGGACGACGGCAGGGCATCTGTTGCACAAGACCGATCCCTACGGCCGCTACTTCGAGGTCCCGCCGAACACCGCCTCGGTTGTTGTCACCGAGCAGTACAACTGGCGCGACGCCGACTGGATGCGAGACCGGCCGTCCTTCGATGGATGGCGCGAGCGCCCGATGTCCATCTACGAGGTGCATCCGGGATCGTGGCGGCGTGTGCCGGAAGAAGGGAACCGCTATCTCAGTTACCGTGAGCTCGCCGACACGCTGGTGCCGTACGTTCGCGAGATGGGCTACACGCACATCGAGCTGATGCCGGTGATGGAGCATCCCTTCGGTGGATCGTGGGGCTATCAGGTCATCGGGTTCTTCGCGCCGACGAGTCGTTACGGCACACCGGACGAGTTCCGCTACTTCGTTGACGAATGCCATCGGCATGGCCTCGGCGTGATTCTCGATTGGGTGCCCGGTCACTTTCCGAAGGATCGCCACGGCCTCGCGGAGTTTGACGGCACCGCGCTGTACGAGCACGCCGATCCCCGCAAGGGCGAGCATCAGGACTGGGGCACCCTGATTTTCAACTATGGACGCAACGAGGTCCGGACGTTCCTGTTGAGCAACGCGCTCTTCTGGCTCGAGGAATTTCACGTCGATGGACTCCGTGTGGATGCCGTTGCCTCGATGCTCTATCTCGATTACTCGCGGCAGGCTGGCCAGTGGATTCCGAATCAGTTTGGCGGACGCGAAAACCTGGAAGCCGTCGATTTCCTCAAGCAACTGAACATGCTGACGCACGGCCGCGTGCCGGGAACGATTACGGTCGCCGAGGAATCGACCGCCTGGCCTGCTGTGAGTCGTCCGGTGTACGTGGGTGGTCTCGGCTTCAGCTACAAGTGGAACATGGGCTGGATGCACGACATGCTCGAGTACATGAAGCAGGATCCGGTGCATCGGCGATGGCATCACAACCAGGTGACGTTCTCGATGCTCTACGCATTTACGGAGAACTTCGTGCTGCCGTTCTCGCACGACGAAGTAGTGCACGGCAAACGCGCGATGATCGACAAGATGCCCGGCGATCTGTGGCAGAAGCACGCGAACCTGCGTTCGCTCTATGGCTACATGTTCGCGCATCCGGGCAAGAAGCTGATGTTCATGGGCGCCGAGCTCGGTCAATGGCGCGAATGGAACTATGACGGCAGCCTCGACTGGCACCTGCTGCAGTACAGCGAGCACGAGGGATTGCGCCGCTGGATTCAGGATCTGAATCACACCTATCAGCACGAGCAGTCGCTGCACGAGGTCGACTTCGATTACGCCGGGTTCCAGTGGATCGACTGCTGCGACAACGAGAACAGCGTCATGTCGTTCCTGCGGCGCGCGAAGAACCCGCAGGACTTCACGGTAATCGTCACCAACTTCACGCCCGTGCCGAGGGTCGCGTACCGCGTCGGTGTGCCGGAAGGCGGCTGGTATCGCGAACTGCTCAACAGCGACAGCGCCCGCTACGGCGGCAGCAACATGGGGAACGGCGGCGGCGGTAACGCCGAGATGGTGCCGATGCACGGCTTCGAGTACTCGATGTCGATTACGGTGCCGCCGCTCGGATTCCTGTTGTTCAAGCGTTGAGAGCCAAGAACTCGGGTGCGATGGTGCGACCGTGCGAAGGTGCGGACGTGCGTCCGACGGTGCGGGGTGCGAGGGTGCTCGACGAGCGGGCGCGAACATTCGCACCCTCGCACGTTCGGACGCACGTCCGCACCCTCGCACCCTCACACCGTCGCACCTACTCAGACGTCGGCATCTCCTGTAGCGACGGCACGCTGCTCATCGCGCCGACGCGCGTGCAACTGATCGCCGCCGCCACGTTGGCGAAGCGGACGACATCGCGCGGCGTATCGCCGCGAAGCAACGCGTAAATGAACGCGCCCCGGAAGATGTCACCTGCGCCCGTCGTGTCGACGGTCTTGACTGTGATGCCCGGCTCTCGGATGACCTCCTCGCCGACCAGCAACAGCGCACCGCGCGCACCGAGCGTCACGCAGAGCATGGTGTGATGCGGACGGCGCAACCGCCGAAGCGCCACGGCTGCATCCGCCTCGCCGGTCAGCGCCGCGGGGACGTGCTCCGCAAAGATCGGAATCGTCACGCCTTCAATCAGTACATCGATGCCGTCGGTCGTCCGCTCGATGTCGCTCGTGACAGGCTTGCCCGCCCCACGCGCGAGGCGGGCCGCCTCGATGCTCGCGTCGAGATCCACGTCATCAACATGCACGAGCCGAGCTGACGTGAGTGTCTCCTTGTTGATTTCGGTGGCGCTCAGTGCAAGCCGAGGGTCTCGATGCCACAGCACGATGCGCTCGCCTTCGCGGTCGTCGACCAGGATGACGGCGAAAGGATTGGCCGCCTGACGCACGATTGCGTGCGAGAAGTCGATGCCGCGCCCGCGCAATTCGTCGCGCATCCGCGAGCCGTGCTCGTCGGATCCAATGGTGCCGATGTACGCGGTGCGCAGGCCGAGCTCCGCGCATGTGGCGAGCGCCGTCGTCACCTGGCCGCCGCAGGAGATCAGGTAGTCAGTGATTCGAAGCTTCGCGAATTCACTATGCGGACGTGGGTAGGCAGGCAGCCGATAGACGACATCAACAGAGTTGGCGCCGACACCGACGACGTCAATCACAAATCACAAATGGCTAACTTGCCGCCTTGCGCTGCCAGCCCCTGTACGTGCCGAGCACGCGCGTCCACTTGGCGAATTCGGCCAGGTGCATCAGCGCGCGCGAGCATGCCATGTCATCCCGACGCGCCTCCACCTCGACGTAGAACAGGTACTCCCACGGACGGCCGCGAATGGGCCGGCTCTCGAGCTTGGTCAGGTTGATGTCGCGCAACGCGAAGACCGACAGCGCCTTGAACAGCGCGCCCGGCGTACTCGGCAGAGCGAAGACGATCGTGGTCTTGTCCGCATCCGGACCGGCGGCGCCGCCGATGATGGCGAACCGGGTGATGTTGTACTCGTAATCCTGAACCGCCTCCTGCAGAACTTCGAGGCCGAACACCTCCGCCGCCCGCCGTGACGCGAGCGCTGCCGCATTCTGCAGCTTCTGCTCCGACACAAGCTTCGCGCCTCCCGCTGTGTCGTACACCGCTTCGACGGTCACGCCGAGATCTCTCAGGTATCGCTCGCACTGTGCCAGTGCCTGCGGATGCGAGTAGACGACCTTGATGTCCGAAATCTTCGTTCCAGGCAACGCCTGCAGGCAGTGGACGACATCGAGCTCCACTTCGCCGGTGATCATCAGTTCGTGCTCGAGCAGGAGGTCGTAGTTGCGATGAATGGTGCCGCCGATCGAATTTTCGAGCGGCACGACGCCGTGCGTTGCGCGCTTCTTGACGACCGCTTCGAAGACGTCGTCGAACGTCTTGCACGGCATCGTCTCGACCTGCGGGCCACCGTAGAGCAGCGAAGCGGCTTCGCTGTAGGCGCCCGGCTCTCCCTGATACGCGAGTCTCACTGAGTCTCCCTTTTCCTCTGCACGGCCGCCGCGGCTGCACGGATGGCACCGCCCGTCAGCATCGTCGCGGACGAAACCGTGAGCAGCACCGCAAGCGCCCACACAGGCGTTGGCGGCATGTACGGTGACCGGTTGAAGGCGACGAACACCATCACCCGAAAGATGACGGCAATCAACGTATATCGCATCTCGTCCGTCTCGGCGAGCTTTGCGCACACATATCCGCCGAGCAGCGCCATGAGGGACGAGATCACCACGCGAACGGCAACAACGGCCGGGGAATTGAGGACGAGGGCGTACTCGTCCATCGATGCCAGAGCGTGGCCCGTCAACGCATCGCCAAGAATCTGCTCGAGAAACTGTACGAACCCCACCGATATGGCGAGCGCGACGAGGACTCCAATGAGTCCGCGCAGCATCGTCATAACCGCATCACCAGCGCACCGATCACGTAGCCTGCCGCCGCAACGCCGAAGCCGACGACGAACATGTCACGGCCGCTGGCCCACACGCTGCGGCCGGTGAAGATGCTGCGCGCAGCGCCGATCGCGAAATGCGCGAGCATGCTGATGATCAGCGACGCCCAGATGGCAGGCGCGGGGGGCAGCACGAAAAACGGGATGAGCGGGATGACGGCGCCGAATGCGGTCGCGGCGCCGGTCACGAGGCCGTCCGCCAGCGGCGTGACCGTCGGCGGCTGAATGCCAAGCTCCTCCTGTACCTTTGTCTCGAGCGCGCGCTTCGGATCCTTCATCATCGCTTCCGCCGACGTACGCGCGTTATCGGGTGTAAGGCCTTTCGCTTCAAGAATCAGCGCCAGTTCTTTTTCTTCAAGGTCTGGCATGAGACGCAGCTCGTCCCGTTCGATCGCGACCTGTCGCGCCGCCACTTCAGCTTCGCTCTTCGCGGCCAGGTAACCGCTCGAGCCCATCGACAGTGCATCGGCAAGTGCGCCCGCGATGCCCGTGACTACGACGATGTGCGGCTCGACGGCGGCGCCAATGACGCCGGCGACGAGTCCGAAGTTTGCAGTCAAACCGTCGTTGAATCCGTAGACCACGCTGCGCAGGTAGCCGCCGGCGGCGAGGCCGTGCCATGGTTCACCTTCGCGTCCGATCGATTCCGACAGGTGCTGCGCATGCTCGGCCGATTCGGTCGCAATGGCGACCGCTGTATCGTGCGTCGCCTTGTCGGGCGCGCCGCGGGCTAGGCGGAGGTAGGAGCCGACCTCACGCGATTCCTCCGCAATGATCAGCGGCAGGACCGCTCCCGAGCCAAACAGCCGCGCCACCCCTGCCAGCATGCGCGCTCGCAGCGACGGGGTGTGCAACGGCACCTGGCCGCCATGCTCTTCGAAGAGCGCGCGCCAGCGCTGGACATGTTCGTCTTCGACGCTGGCCAGATTGTGGAAGATGGCGCGTCGCTGTGGATCCGATTCCACGCGCGCCAGCGCGCGATAGAGCCACGCAGCGTCCATCTCGTCGAGGTAGTACTCGCTCCAGGCGGCTTCGACAGGCACAGCTCGATGCTATCTCGTGTCGGCCCCTTTCTTGCGAAAGACGGTCGAAGGAGAGTTGTGTATGGCTCTTGAGCAGCAAGTGACCTCCGTCATCGATCGAATTGCATTGCCAGGCGTTCCCAAGTCGATCGATCCGGGCAAGCACGCGATGCTGGATTACGGCGTCGCGTTCACGTTTTTCTCGCTGGCGGCAAAGTTCTGGAGCGCGCATCGGCCCGCGGCGACCCTTGCCATCATTAATGGCGCGATGGTCCTCGGCGTATCCGCGTTCACGGACTACCCCGGTGGCCTCTGGAAGAAGATCAGCTTTCCGATGCATGGCGCACTGGATGTCGTGCAGGCGGCAACTGCCGGTCTTGGTCCCGTGCTCATGGGCTTTGCGCGAGACGAGGAAGCGCGCGCATTCTACGGTCAGGCGATGAGCGAAGTTGGCGTGATTGCGGCCACCGACTGGCACGCGCAGGCCGCCTAAGGCCGAAGAACGGTCACGACGGACGCGATGATCGACGCGAGCGATGCGACGAGGCAGACGAGCGCAATCAGGATGTGATCGCCGCGCTCCGGTTTCATCGGATTGAGCGCCATTGACACCAGGTATCCGCCGGCGAAGCCGCCGAGATGCGCGTAGTTGTCGATGCCTGGCATGATGAATCCGTACACGGCCAGCATCAGCACGATGCGCATCGCCTCCGCTCTGACGATGCCGCTGCCGGTGCTGCGGCCGTAGTACAACAGCGCGCCGATCAGGCCGGAGATAGACGCGGATGCGCCGACGGTGTAGTAGCTGCCGTGCAGAAACGGCAGCGCTGGAATGTATACGGCGGCGCAGGAGCTGAGCGTGAAACCGGCGATCGCGCCCGCCGTGTAAATGATCACGGTGCGGCCCGGTCCGTAGAACTCCGCCGTCGCGGGACCCAGCTGCCGCAGCGCCATCATGTTGAACAGGATGTGCAGCAAGCCGGCGTGCAGCCACGCGGCGCTGAGCACCGTCCACCAGCGGTGGTACACGAAGATGGGCACCGCCCCGCTCTCACCGAACAGCAGCAGCGCCGCCGGACTGGGTCCGAGGAACGCCAGCGGACTGACCTGATTCATCATCCCGCCGCTCGAGATGAGCGTCAGGATGTAGACGACAACACAGCTTCCGATGACGAACGGGATGAATCCGAGATCGTTGCCGAGCGAGCGCAGCAGCGGCGCAAATCCCCACATGCCTGGATGGCGCCGGCCGCAGTTGTAGCACGTATCGTCGTTGACACCGACCAGGACGCCGCACGAGCTGCAGATCACAGACCCTGTCCGCTTGCGACCAAACATTCGGTCGATAATATAAGAAACGCCCACTGTCCAACTCCCAACTTCCAAGTGGGAGTCTGGAGGTTGGAGGTTGGGAGTTGTTGTTATGAAGCTCATAGTCGGCATGACGGGCGCAACGGGTGTGATCTACGGCGTTCGCCTGCTGCAGCGACTGCGCGAGGCGGGTGTCGAAACGCACCTCGTGATCAGCAAGTGGGGCGCGCGGACGCTGCTGCACGAGACGCCGTACACCCGCGAGCAGGTCGAGGCGCTCGCCACTGAGGTGTACGCGCCAAATGACATGGGCGCCGCCATCGCCAGCGGCTCGTTTCAGGCGGCCGGCATGATCATCGCGCCATGCAGCGTGAAAACACTTGGCGCCATCGCACACGGCTACGGCGACAGCCTGGTCCACCGCGCAGCCGACGTGACATTGAAGGAAAAACGCAAACTGCTGCTTTCAGTGCGCGAAGCGCCGCTCAGCGAAATCCATCTGGAGAACATGCTGAAACTGGCGCGGATGGGGACGGTGATTCTTCCGCCGATGCCCGCTTTCTACATGAATCCGCAGACGCTCGACGAAGTGATCGATCACACGGTGCTGCGGATGCTCGATCAGTTCGGCATAGAGGTGCCGGGCGCGCCGCGCTGGACAGGTGAGATGGGCGTCAACCCTTCAGTTTCTCGCGGGCGTTCCTGACCGTCCGTTCCGCGTCATCGACGGCCTGCGCGGCTTCTTCGGCCTCGCTGGCCACCTTCCGCGCCTCCTGACGTGCGGACTCGGCGGCCGCTGTCAGCTTTTCGAACCGCGACTCCAGGGCCGCTTTTTCCTTCTCGGCCGACTTCGCGCGTGCAGCCGCCGCCTTCATAGCTGCTTCGGCGCGTTTGGCCGCTTTTCGCGCGGACGCCAGCACGCGTTCGGCCTCCCGCAGTTCCCGTTGCGCCTCTGCCTCTCTCGCGCGCCGCTCCGCTTCAGCGGCGCGTGCATCGGCTTCGGCATCACCGGTCTTCCGGCGGTGCTGCTTCTGCTGACTGAAAGGGATGACGCGCGGCGGCGCCTGGCGGTGCCCAACACGATCGATTCCGCGCGGAACCAGGGCCGCAAGCGCTTCGAAGCCCGGAGGAGCAACATCACCGGTGAGGCGGCCGGGCTGCGGACCACCGGGTTGTTCGCCGTACGTCGCCAGCGCTTCCAGCGTCGTCGTCACGCGCCGCATCGTTTCGGGCGATGGCGGGTGACCGGTGTCGCGCAGGATGTCGGACGCCTGGCGGGTGAGCTCTGCGAGCGCCTCGCGGCGGGCGTCGAGGGGTGCGCGAAGATCCGCGTTGCGGCCGGCAAGCTGTGCCGATTGCGCCTTGCGGAACTGTTCACCTGCAGCGATTAGCCGTTCGAAAGATTTCCGGTATTTCCAGTAGAGCTGATTGGCGACCCACGCCGCCACGGACGGTTTCGCGAGCGTTTTCACCCGGTCTGCGGTTTCAGAGTCGCCTTGCTTCTTCAGCTTTGTCGCGAGTGCATTTCGCGCTGCGATGAATTCCGTCAGCGGGACCTGAAACAGCCTGTCGACCTCATCCAACTCCGCCGTCGCCACTGACCTAGTCTGTCACAGGCATTGCTTAAGCTTGTCGTAGACAAGGAGAGATGACGTGCAGCTCGCCCTCTATGAACGACCTGATCGACGCATTGCGGCGCGGCCGCGCCGCCGGCATTCCGAGCGGCGCGACGCGGTGGAGCCGCGCCTCTGTGCCGCGTGTCGGGAGCGCGAAGCCCGCTACGGGTTCCGTGATCCCGACGACGTAGACCCCACCATCGACCGGCCCCGTACGCTCTGTTTCGACTGTTTTCGCATGGAGATGGACCGGCGTCGGGCGGCCGCCGAGATGCTCGCGCGCGGCTGGAACGCCACGCAGGCCGACCTGCCGCTGGCGGAGAGGATCGAGGAGACGCATCGCCGCCGGCGGCGTGCTCAGATCGCTGCGCGTCACGCGATCGGCCTGAGGTAGCTCAATTTTCCCGAAAGGTCTCGGCGGATCCAGGAGCCGTAAAGTTGATGTCCCGGTCTCCTGCTTTACCGGTCACGGTGTACTGGCCGCGCATCTGAAGGAAGTTGAGGCCGGTCGACAGCGCGCCTTCCAGCTGGGTGGTTACGACCGAGGCGACGTCAAAGCGCAAGCTCACATCGATCAGTCGGCTCCGCCCTGTGACTGTGATCGTGCGGGGCTGTCCATCCTCCTTGTTGGTTTCATCGATCGTCACGTTGGTGGCGTAGCCAAGCAGTCCATCAGGGCCGAGCGCCCCGACGAAACCTGGGAGCCGCTCCGGATCCGCGGCTTCACGCGGCGGGAACACCCGGCCGTAAAGCAGCGAGAGGTCACCCTGCTGCGCCTGCCCCCATTGCCACGACACGCCGCGCCAGAAGCCCCAGTTGTGATCGTGATAGCCGACGCCACCATCGAACGAAATGCGCTCGCCTTCAACCTCCAGCGTCCCGTCAAGCCGTCCTGACATCACGGGAACGACATAGCCGGTACGCCAACCGTGCGCGCCGCCGATTTCCGCCGGCGGCAGCAGTCGTCCTGGCGCCCCTTCAATGCGAATGCGCCCTCGAGCCGTTCGCCCATCGTCGGCGCGCAGGTCGATGTCGATGATGTAGTGCAGGCCGTCGAGGCGGATGCGGTTCGCGCCGATCGTCAGCTCCGGCGCGCGAAGCGCGTCCTCCTGACTGAGGCGCCCAGGCGCGCTGAAGTTGACGACGTGGCCTCCGCGATCGAGCTGCAACCGTACACTCGACTGACGTCGACCGTCAGGGTCGAGCGGGCCAACCATGAACGTCAGATAGAACCGCGCGTCGCGTGCCCGCCCATTGAAATACAGCCATTCAGCCCACGAATTCTGCCACATGGGCGCGTCCGGGACTTCATGGAAGCGATCAACCTGGCGCAGGACCGCTTCCGGAGTCGTCTGCGTCCATGCGACATCCTCCGGCGTATCGCGCCACTCGGCGTTTCGCGCCGTTTCCGGATCGCCCATCGCCTTCTCGACGCTCGGAATTCCACCGTGCGCGTCGACACGAACCGCGCCGCTGTCGCGCACGAGGAACAGGGCCGCGGTGTGCGACGGTCCGGCCGCGCGAACGCGGGTGCGCAGTTGATTCGACTGCAAGGTCCCCGACATCACCATGCGAGCGGGCACGGCCGGCTCGAGGTTGATGATGACATCGCCTCCGCCCACGAGATCGGGAGAACGCGCCTGCGTGAGGACAATCTCCGCCACGCCGAGCAGAATGGCCATGACGGCGACGCCGACGCCAAAGCCCGCGGCGAGCACCGCGGAGCGGATCGGATGCGCGGTCAACGACCTGAGGGCGAGTCTGCCGATCATGCGGAGGTTGCCTCCTGATCGATGCGGCCGTCGCGCATGCTGAGGATGCGCGTGCTGCGCTCGGCCAGTGCGGGATCGTGCGTAACGATGACGAGAGCCGTGCCGTCCGCATTGACGCGGTCGAGCAGCGCCGCAATCTGTTCACCGGTCGCCCGATCGAGCTCGCCCGTCGGCTCGTCGGCGAGCAGCAGTCCCGGGCGATTGGCCAGCGCACGCGCGATGGCCACGCGCTGCATCTCGCCGCCGGAGAGCTCCGACGGTCGATGATCTGCGCGTGCGCCGAGCCCCACATACTCCAGCAGCTCACGCGTGCGCGCCCGCCGTTCAGCCTTCGAGATGTTCGCCTCCGACTGCGGGAGTTCAACGTTCTCCGCCGCGGTCAGCATCGGCAGCAGGAAAAACCGCTGGAACACGAAGCCGATGGAGCGAAGGCGCAGCCGGCTTCGGTCGCGGTCCGACAGCTTCGTCACATCGTGTCCGTTGATAAGGAGCGTGCCGGACGACGGCGTCTCCACGCAACCGAGCATGTGAAGCAGGGTGGACTTGCCGCATCCCGATGGCCCGCGAATCGCTATGTGATCGCCGGACGCAATCCGCAGCGTCACATCTGCGACCGCGGTTACCGGGCCCGCAGGCATAGGGAAGACTCGACTGATGTGCGCAGCGGCCACGATCGCAGGAGGCGGCGAGGCATGCGCCACCGGGATCACCCGACCACCTCATCGCGGAGCGTCGCGGCGATCGGCAGCGTTGCGACGATGCGAATCGGGTACAGCGCGGCAACCACGGCGGTGGCGGCGAGCAGCAGCAAATGCACCTGCAGCGCGCCTCCCTGGTAGACAAAGAAATGAACGTCGGCCGGAATACCGGGAATGCGCTTCAAGATGTGATCGAGCCCGACGGCAAGCGACGCGCCGAGCGGCAGCGACAGCAGACCACCGCCGCCCACGATCAGCACCGATTCGCAGAACACGTCCGCAACGACGCGCCAGCGCGAGAAGCCGAGCGCGCGCAGCGCCGCAATTTCGCCGAGCCGCTGATTGATCGACACGGTCAGCAGCACCGTGATCAACAGCACGGCGAACGCGAGCGTGACGGTGGTCAATACCGTGGAGATTTGGCGGAAGTACGTGAAGCCGCCGCGCTCGAAGCGGCTTACAGCTTCGACGTTGCTCAGCGGCTTGAGGCTGGGGAACAACCTCGCGACGTCGGCGACGGCGGTATCAGGTCCGGAGGTCTCCTGCGAGGCCGCCATGATCACATCCGCTTCGTTTACTTCGTTCCCGCCACAGGCGTTGGCGACCTGATCGAGCGATGCGGCGACGGTGATGCCGTTGGGCGTGTCGAAGGGAAATTGTGCGACGCCGGCAACGGTGAATGTCATCGGCGGCAGCGCCTGTTCTTCACCGCTGCACGAGGCTCTCAGCGTCATCCGGGCGCCCGGCTGGATGCGCAGCCGATCCGCGGTGTTCTGATTGATGACCACCTCCGCACCGCTGCCGATGTCGCGTCCGCGCAGGATCGTCCACGGGTGCGACGACGTCGCCGACACCCCCTGGAAGCCGGCGTACACGCCGCGCGGCGTGCCGTCCTGGATCGACGCGTTGGCAAAGCGCAGCGCGACTGCGGAGCGCACCGATGGAAGTTTGGAAATGGCTTCCGTCACGGCGACGGCGTCAGGTATCAAAGGGCCTGAGCCCGGCAGGGCGTCAGTGGCGGTCACGCGCAGATCGAACCCGGTGCGCTCCAACAGGCCGCGCATCGAGACCACCAACCCGTTCGACAGCAGCAGCATGTCGAACAGCAGCGCGCCGACTGCGGCGACGCCAAGTACGCCAAGTGACGCACGCGCCGGTTGGCGCACCAGGCTGCGCCAGGCGAATCCCATCGCATTCATCGCCGCGCCAGCCTCAGGCCGTTGCGTCGCAGCAGCGCCCACGACGCGACGACCGTCGCCGATACGCCGAGCGGCACAGCGATCGCCACGCAGGTTGCCGCGACCTGCGGTGTGACGTGCACGAACACGAGCGCCGTGTCATAGCGCCACTGGAAGAAGCGGTTGATGAGTCCCTCGGATGCGAGCGACAGCAGGAGGCCGAAAAGTGATCCGACGGTCGCAATCAGCACACCTTCGAGGAACAACTGAAAAATGATTCGATGGCTGGGCAGGCCGATGAGCCGCAGAACGCCGACGGCCGCGCGCCGCTCGTCCACCAGCATGATCGTCAGTGCAAGCAGGAATACGGTTGACGCAACGATCGTGACGATCGCGATGGCGAGGTGAAACCGGCGAAGGACGATGAACGGCCCGGTCGATTCCGCGGCGCCGGACGCGGGCTGCGCCTGCACGCCTGGCATTCTTGCCTGCACCTCCCGTGAAAATTGAGTCGCCTCGTCAGGATTTACGAGCGCGACATTGATCCGCTGCACGTACTCGCTGCCGGCGGGAGTGCCGGCCTGACGCGTCAGCTTCAGAAGATCCGGAAGATGGAACTGCACCTCGCGGATGACCGCTCCAAGCCGTGCCGGGTCAGGCGTCGGCTCGTAGATGCCGGCGACGCGGAACCGCTGAACGACAGCGCCATCGGCGGTCGGGCTCAGCCGCACCATGTCGCCAATTCGCAGATGCTCCGTTTCAGCGAGCTGACGCGAAATCAGAACGGAAGGAAGGTTATCGGCGGCTTGCAGCGTAGTGGCGGCGAGCACCGCCGCGATCAGAGCGACCCGGAACCGCGACACTTTTCGATTATATCGACGCGCCTCCCCGGCTCATGGTCTCGATGCGTGACCATTCCGCATCGGTGACGGGCATAACCGACAATCTCGACATGCGTACGAGCGGAAAGTTCGCAAACGCACGGTCCGCTTTGATCTCGGCGAGTGTGACCGGGCGCGGCAGCTTCTTTCCGGCAACGACATCGACGACGTACAGCTTGCCGCTTGAATCGTTGGGGTCCGGATAGGCATCGCTGCCTGCGCGCGCTTCCGCTACCACGGCCTTTTCCTTGCCAGTGTGGTAGTAGAAGATGCGATCACCCTTGCGGATTGATCGCAGGTGTTTCTGTGCGAGCGGGTTGCGAACGCCCGCCCACACCGTCCTGCGATCCTTTGCCAGCTGGTCGTAGCTGTAGTGCTCCGGCTCTTCTTTCACCAGCCACTGCGCCATGACACGAATTATAGAAAAGGTTCTGCCCCCGCTGCGGGATCGCATCCGTGCCGGCGTGGAAGTGCTGTTTGTCGGCATTAATCCGGGAGTGCGCTCGGCGTTGACCGGGCATCACTTCGCCGGGTTCTCCAATCGCTTTTGGAAGGTGTTGTACGAGGCAGGCCTGGTTCCCGAGCCGATTACCTTCGAAGACGACGACCGGCTGCCCGATTGGGGCTTCGGTATCACCAACATCGTCGCGCGTGCGACGCCCGGCATCGACACGCTTCGGCCCCACGAATATGTCGCCGGCCGCAAGCGGCTTCTTCAAAAAGTCCGGCGGTTTCGTCCGCGCGTTGTGGCGCTGGTCGGCGTCACCGTTTTTCGCGCGATGTTTCCTGAACACAAGGGAGCTGTGGAATTAGGTGTGCAGGAGCAGACGCTCGGCGATTCGGTCGTGTTCGTGCTGCCGAACACGAGCGGTCGCAACGCCAATTTTTCTTACGGGGAAATGGTGGACGCGTTCAAAGGACTGCGGAAGATAACACGTAGCGTCCGGCTTCACCCGGACCGCTTCAATGAATCCGGGGCGCGGCGGTCGACGTCTCGTCCGAGCCGCCAATCGGCGGGCGCCGCGAGGCGGTCGCGCTCGCAAGCGCGATGATCGCGCCGGCTTCGGCGGCATCGACCGGCTTCGAGAAGTAAAAGCCCTGTGCGTGCGGACAGCGCAGTTTGCGCAGCCGCTCGACTTGCTCGGCGGTCTCGATGCCTTCGACGATGACCCCCTTGCCGAGATTCTGCGCGAGCGACACAACGGCCGCAAGCACGTTCGAGCCACTCGGATCGAGGGGATCCTTGGCGAGGAACGACCGATCGATCTTGACCGTGTCCACAGGGAAGCGGTGCAGGTGGCCGAGCGACGAATAGCCTGTGCCGAAGTCGTCGAGCAGCAGCTGCACGGGGAGCATTTTCAGCTCCTTGATCACGCGCATCGCCGTGGCTGCATCCTCCGCCAGAGCGCTTTCCGTGATTTCCAGGGCGAGCGTTCCGTGCGCGAGCGAATGCTTCCGCAGCATCTGACCAACCGCTTCGACGATCCCCGGTTGGATCAGCTGCCGAGGCGAGATGTTCACGCTCATGGTGAGCGGCTCATCGAATCGATACTGCCGCTGCCACGCGGCCGCCTGACGGCACGCTTCGCCGAGCACCCAGATGCCCAGCGGAACAATGACGCCGGTTTCCTCCGCGAGCGGGATGAACTCGGATGGCGGAATCATCTCGCCGCCGGCGCGCTGCCATCGCAGCAGCGCCTCGAACCCTGACAGCGCGCCGTTCTTCAGCGCGATCACCGGCTGGTAGACGAGCTTCAGTTCGTCGTTCTCAATGGCGCGGCGCAGCTCGGTTTCGAGATTCAGCCGCACGACGGCGTGATCGCGCATCCGCTGCTCGAACACGACGTGGCACGCCTTGCCAAGCGCCTTGGCGCGATACATGGCGGTGTCGGCGTCACGCAGCAGCTCCTCGGGATGCTCGTAGTGCGAGCCGCCCATGGCGATGCCGATGCTCGTCGTGACGAAGATGTCGCGGCCGCTGTCGACCTTCATCGGCTCGCGGAACAACGACTGGATGCGTTCGGCTACGAACTCCACGTCGCCGGGACCGTTCACGCCGTCGAGGAGAATCGTGAACTCGTCGCCGCCGAGACGCGCCAGTACGTCGCCGGTGCGCAGGCAGGTGCCGAGCTTGTGCGCGACGGCCGTGAGCAGCTGGTCGCCGACGAGGTGACCAAGGCTGTCGTTCACCAGCTTGAAGCGATCGACATCGACGAAGAGCACCGCGTAACGGTAGTCGCCCATGCGCTTCGAGCGCGCCAGCAGGCGACCGAGCTCCTGCATGAAGGCGGAGCGGTTCGGAAGGTTGGTAAGCGAGTCATGACGGGCGGCGTGTTCGAGCCGGGCCTGCGCTTCGTGACGGTCGGTGACGTCCGTCTGCGATCCGGCGACGCGCGTTGCCGTGCCGTCCGCGTCACGCACCGCGATGCCGCGGCACAGCATCCAGCGGTACGCGCCGGCGGCTGTTTGAATGCGGTGTTCGTGCTCCAGGTGCGGCGTCTCGCCGGCCAGGTGCGCGCCGAGCGCCGCGCGCAGCCCCTCGACTTCGTCCGGATGCACGCGATTGAGCCAGTCAAGCAGCGTGTTGCCGACCTCGTCGTCGGTGAGTCCGAGCATCGTCTTCCAGCGGGGCGAGAAGTAGACGCGATTGCGGACGACATCCCAGTCCCACAGACCGTCGTTTGAACCGGCGGCGGCCAGCGCGTAGCGCTCTTCGCTCTGTTTCAGCAGCTGCAGCGTTTCACGCAGTTTGCCTTCCGACTGCTGCGCGAACTTGAGGGCCTGCTGCGCCTGGTCATGCAGCGCCGTCACTTCCTTCGTATGCCGCTGCTCGTCCTCGAGGCGCCCCAGGTAGACCTTGTAGCTGCGGAACGTCAGATAGACGGGCGGAATGAGAATCGGGAGGAGCCACTGGCTGGCGCCGTTGACGATCGTGGCCCCGACCATCGCGACGGTCGCGCCGACGAAGTAGCTGGGGGCACACCAGAGAAAGTTGTCGTTCCAGACGCGCAGCAGGCGCTGACCCGAGGTGAGCGCAACCGCGACCGAGACTGACGTCGTGTTGGCGAGGTAATACGCGGTCGCGGCCGCCAGCAGCGGCGTCGCGATTTGCGGCCACCCGAGGTGGCCCGCACCGCCGCCGCTCCAGCGGAACACGACGCCCGCGAATTCAATCGTCAGGACGATCGCTGCGATGTTGAAGAGGGTGCGGTAGAACGGATTGCCTTTGCGGACGTTCAGCGTGGATTGCGCGATGGCGCTCGCCGCCGCCACAAAGACGGTCTGCTCTGGTCCGAGCAGCAGCAGCGCCGTGAAGTCGACGACGTACGATACCGACATCGTCGAGGCGCTTCGCGTCAGCGGCAAACGCACCTTCAGCGCGGATGCGAGACACGACAGAACGATCAGCGAGATGAAGAGCGCCCACTGCGTAACGTGGACGTGCGTGGCGCAGTAGACGAGAACGATTGCGCCAGCCGCAATGACGCCGCCGACATATACCCGTCCCAGAAGGGGCAGTCCTGCCTCTTTTCTAGGTTCGGTGTGCGGCGGCGCCGCTGTGGTCGCGTCCTCGGTAATTTGCATCGCGCGCGTGGCGATCTATTGCAGAACCTCCGTCCAGACAGCCTTCGCCTGGAACCAATCCTGCGAAAGAATCGACCACATAATCTGGTCGAGGTACTTGCCGTTCTTCACCAGCGATCCGCGAAGCACGCCTTCCTGAACGGCGCCAAGCTTGCGCAGCGCGCCGTTGCCACGGCCGTTCTGCACGACCGCGCGCGCTTCAAGTCGATTGACCGCTGTGTGCCGGAAGGCGAAGTCGAGCGTCATTCTCGCGCTCGCGAGAAAGAGGCCCGTTCCCCAGAACGGTGAGCCTACCGCAAATCCCCACTCGGCCACCGAGAACTTCGGGGCGATTGCACGGACCTGCACGAGACCGACCGCATGATCACAACCCTCCGGCACCATGCCGAACGTGATCTGATTGCCAGCCTGCCGTTCGCGCTGCGCCCACACCACGAACTTCTCGAACCCTTCCGGCGTCGTCGGTGGCGGCGAGATGAAACGCGACACTTCTTCCGCTGACAGCATCGACAGGAGCGACAGCGCGTCGGTCTTCACCAACTCGCGCAGCATCATCCGGCGTCCTTTGAGGACTGGTAGCCGTGCGGTCCAGTCCGCATCGGTTGCGACCGACGGGGCGGGCAGCGCAACGGAGTCGAATCGGATCGGCTCGAGGTTCGTCATCACCGAGTTCGCCATGTTTGAAGGATTCATCGCAGTTGAACAAGAAATGTGGTTGCTCATTTCGCCACCTTCTTGCCGCCGCGATGCGTGTTCGAAGACTCACCCCAGAGGAAGTTTTCACCCCAGACGATGTTTTCACCCCAGACGATGTTCTCGCCCCAGACGATGTTCTCGCCCCAGACGATGTTCTCGCCCCAGACGATGTTCTCGCCCCAGACGATGTTCTCGCCCCAGACGATGTTCTCGCCCCAGACAATGTTTTCGCCCCAGACAATGTTTTCGCCCCAGACAATGTTTTCGCCCCAGACGATGTTGTTCGACGAAATGATGTTTTCGCCCCAGACGATGTTCTCGCCCCAGATAATGTTTTCGGCCCACGAATAGGTGACGCCGTTGTAGGTGCTGTACGGCACGACAGCCGAGATGATCCACGGCGAGCCGACCGGCACCGTCGGATTGACCGACCGCGCAAGCTCGATCACGCCCTGGCCGTTGACGCGGCCGGCGCCCTGCGTCAGGCGGTCATAGGTGACGTTGTTGGCGTCGTGCATGGTGAACGCCGTGTACTCGGTGAACGCCTTTACCGCAGCTCCGCTCAACCGCGGAGACGTGGGTGTCAGGGCGCCAAGCGATTCGACAGTGTGGCGGCTCGTCTCGAGCACGACGGCGACCAATCCGCTTTCGACGCCAGCCGCCATGCTGGTACCCGACAACGAGATGTAGGTCTTCTGTCCGTGCGCATCGTTGACGAGCAGCGACGGGTAGGTAACGCCAAGGAAGCTGCCCGGCGCGAAAGGTGCAACCACGTTCTGTCCCGGCGCCGCGAAATCTGGCTTGACGAAGCCATCGAACCACGATGGACCGCGAGAGCTGTAGTTCGCGATGCGGTCGTCTGACGGATCAACCGTGTTCTGCGTCTTTGCCGATGCGACGGTAAACGCGGACGGAGCATTGCCGGGCGACATGATCCCCGCGTAGCCCACCTGATTGGTCTGCGGATTCACGCCCGCGTTGCCGGCCGACACCACGACGATAATGCCCGCGCGCGACGCTGCTTCGACAGCCTGGACCAGCGGATCGTCAGCCGCCGTGCTGTACGGCGGGTGGCCGAGTGACAGATTGATGACGTCGATGCCGAGCGCGTCCTTGTTGGCCGCGGCGAATTCGATCGCCGCGATGACGTCGCTTGTCGAGCCCGCTCCGGAGTTGTCGAGTACACGAAGTCCGATGAGATGTGCCTGCGGGGCAACGCCACCGAACTGGCCGTTCGAGAGACCGCCGCTGCCGGCCGCGAGCCCGGCAACGTGCGTGCCGTGGCCGTAGCCGTCAACCGGGGTCGTCGGAACTCCAGGCTGACCATTTGTGAAGTCGTAGAACCCGTTGATTCGATCGGCGAGATCCGGGACCGCCGCGATACCGGAGTCGACGATGGCGATGCCGATGCCGGCACCCTTGGCGTCGCTCTCGGTCAGGCCGAGTTGCTTCCGCAGTTCGTTGGCTATGGTCGGTTGCGGCGCGAGAGGAGTCGTTCCGTTCGGCAGCGACAGCTGCGAGGGATGGACGACCGGGTCGCCGGCAATGGAACCGATCCCATCGAGAGATTCCAGCCACGATAGATCCAACTGGCTGAGACGCAGCGCAATTGCGTTTGCGCGGCGCGCCTGGCGGGTGACGGTGATTCCGCGCGCTTTGAGCGCTGCCAGGAGCGACGTCCAGTCGCGGGTCCCGTCCGGACGAACAATGACGCGGATTTCGCCAGAGCCGGGTCCGTTCGCCTCGATTTGTTGAATCTGGAGGTCGATTCGGGGCTTCTTCTTCGGCGGCCCCCCATTGACAGCAAACATCACGGGCGCCTGTAGCGTCAGGAAGGCCGCTACGACCGCCCACAACCGTAGCCTGAATACACTCATGACGGGCGGCGGATGAGCAACATCAGATCCAGCACCTCGGCAGTACGGCTTTTCCTGTTAACTCTTTCGCTGTCAGTGGTTAAGGTGTGGTGACCTGGGCTCTGCGCGACGATGCGATGCCCCGTCCCGGAACACGCTCTCGCGCATTGCCGCACAGGTTATCGGCAGCTTCGCGCGTTAAAACATTGCTCATTGGCGAGTTAGTTGTGCCGGTTGCGGAATGGAACACGCCTGGCTGAAGACGGCACACAAAATCGGGGTTAACACGGACTTCACCGGACAATTCGTGACCGACGCGGCGATTCGAGGCACGCTTGCCGAGCCAGCCGGCGCATAATGCGCGCATCGCGATGCAGACCAGCCGTATCTCGCGCAGAGATCTGCTGAAATCCGGCGCGCTCATCATCGGCTTCAACCTGTTCGAGCCCCTCACACACGTATTCGCGCAGGGTCTCCAAGGTGGAACACCAATCTCGAACGCAGGCGGTCTGCCTCCAGGCCAGCTTGATTCGTGGCTGGCGGTTGCGCCCGACGGAACCGTCAGCGTATTCACCAGCAAGGTTGATCTCGGAACGGGAACCGGGACCGCGCTCGGACAGATCGTCGCGGAGGAACTCGACGTACCTGTGTCGAAGATCCGCATGGAGATCGGCGACACCACAAGGACGGTCGATCAGGGACGCACATCCGCAAGTCGGACGCTCGAGCGGGCGGGTCCCCAGCTGCGCCAGGCATCGGCCGCGGCGAGGCAGGAACTGCTCAGACGCGCCTCTGCGCAACTCGGCGTTCCCGCCAATCAGCTCACGGTGAATGACGGTGTCGTCGGTGTCGCCGGCAATTCGACGAGGACCGTGTCTTATGCAACGCTCGTCGGCGGTAAGCGCTTCGATACGACGATCCAGGCGAGCGGCGAGCAGTGGGACCTCAATCTCGCCGCCGATGTGAAGCCGAAGGACCCGAAGGACTACAGGGTCGTCGGCACATCCGTCGCGCGCTTTGATCTGCCGCCGAAGCTCACTGGTCAGTTTGTCTACGCGCACGACGTACGCGTGCCCGGCATGTTGCACGGTCGCGTCGTTCGTCCACCAGTCGTGAACTCGAAGCCGGCGGCGGTCGACGAGACCTCCGTGCGCGGCATCCCCGGCATCGTGCGTGTGGTGCAGAAGGGCAATTTCGTTGGCGTGGTTGCGGAAACCGAGTGGGCGGCGGTCCGTGCAGCGCGCGCGCTGAAGGTAACGTGGTCCGAGCCGCCAGTGCGGTTCCCAGCGGGTCCGGATGCAATCTTCGATTATTTGAAGACAACGAAACCGGTTGCGGAGCGCGTTGCCATCAACACCGGCAATGTTGAATCCGCTTTCAACGGTGCCGCGAAGAAGTTCGAAGCGACCTATCGCTGGCCGTTCCAGATGCACGGCATGATCGGTCCGTCGTGCGCCGTCGCCGACGTGCACGGCACCAAGGCGACCGTCTGGTCCGGTTCGCAAGCGCCATTCATCACGCGGAACGGCATCGCGCGCCTGCTCGGCATCCGTGAACAGGACGTTCACTTCATCTACTGCGAGGGCTCTGGCTGCTACGGTCGCCTTGAACCCGACGATGCGCCCGAAGACGCGGCGCTGATGTCGCAGGTCGTCGGCAAGCCGGTGCGCGTGCAGTGGATGCGTGAGGACGAGCACGGCTGGGAGCCGAAGGGACCTCCGCAATTGATCGCGATTCGATCGGCACTCGACGCGCAGGGCAACGTCGCTGCGTGGGAGTACGTAGAGCAAACCGTGCCGTGGACGGATGCGCGTCTCACGCCGATGCTCGCGTCACGGCAGACCGGCATCAAGCCCGATGAAAATGGCGTCGTGCTCGGCGGCGGCGACGGCGCGCCGTACGTCTTCACCAACCGGAAATCGACGACGGCGACGATACCGTGGGTGATGACGCCCAATCCTCTGCGCACCGGAAATCTGCGTGCGCCGTACTCTCAGGCGCGCTGCTTCGCGGCCGAATCGCAGATGGACGATATGGCCGCGGCTGCGGGTGTCGATGCCATCGAGTTCCGCATGCGCTACTTGACAGGCGCGAACAATCAGCGTGTCGCCGCAGTACTTCGCGCAGCAGCGGAGCGCGCGAAGTGGCAATCCCGCGGCGCGGACCTTGTCAGGTCCGCTCGGCGCGGAAATGTTGTGACAGGCCGTGGCGCTGCCATCTCCGGCATGGCCGGCACCGTCGTCGCGCAAATCGCGGACATCGAGCTCGACAAGTCCACCGGCAAGGTCAGCGTGAAGCGGGTGACCGTCGCGCACGATTGCGGGATCATCGTCAACCCGGACGGGCTGAGGAATCAGATTGAAGGCAACGTCATCCAGGGCACGAGCCGCGCGCTGATGGAGGAAGTGAACTTCGATGCGGCGGGGGTTCGAAATCTGAATTGGAATACGTATCCGATCATCCGTTTCCGCGAGGTGCCCGAGGTGGACATCGTACTGATCGATCAGCGCGCCATGCCGCCGTACGGCGGCGGCGAAGCGGCATCGATTGCCACCGCCGCCGCGATCGGCAACGCGATTTTCAATGCGGCTGGCGTGCGGCTGCGACAGATACCCTTCACGCCTGCACGTGTGATGCGCGCATTACGAACGTAGAGAGGAGAGGAGATGCAGCGGCGCGAGTTTCTCGCGGGTCTAGCCGCAGTTGGTGCAACGGCGCTGGTACCGGACATCCTCACCGGAGCACAGTCGCAGTCATCGTCTGTCGCTCCGTACCGGATCGACGTGCACTATCATGGCAACTCGCCGGGCTTCATCGCTGCCATTAAGGCTCACAATACGGGTCAGATGCCGCTCATGAACTGGACGTCGGCGAAGGCGCTCGAGGACATGGATCGTGATGGTGTGGCGACGTCGATGATGTCGACGAGCGAGCCGGGCGTGTACTTCGGCGACGCGGCGGCCGCCCGTGCGCTCGCACGCGAATGCAATGAGTACTTTGCGAAGCTCGTGTCGGATCGTCCCACTCGCTTCGGGATGTTCGCCACGCTCCCGCTGCCGGATGTGGACGGCACGCTGAAGGAGATCGAATACGCCTTCGGCACGCTGAAGGCCGATGGCGTCTGCTTCATGAGCAGCTACGAAGGGAAGTATCTCGGCGATCCGATGTTTGCGCCCGTCATGGACGAACTGAATCGGCGCAAGGCCGTTGCCTACACGCACCCGTTCCGCGGCGGCATGATCAACATGCTGCCGGACGGCCGCGCGCTGGGCATCACGCTGTCGACCGAAACCACGCTCACCATTCAGAGCATCCTCTACACGAATACTGCCACACGCTGCCCGGACATCAGGTTCATCTGGTCGCATGGTGGTGGCACGGCGCCCTATATCACCAGCCGGCTGGGTGCGGCCGTTGGTCCTGACGGCAAGCCCAACGCGAACCTTGCCGCGCTGCAGAAGTTTTATTACGACACCGCGCAGGCGTTTAATCCCTACACGCTTGCGACGTTCACCCGCGTCGTGCCGAACGCGCACATCCTGTTCGGCACTGACTATCCATTCGCCCAGGCATCAACGGTGGCGAAAGGGCTCGCCGACTATTCGTTTACGCCGGCGCAGCTTCGTGCCATCGAGCGTGACAACGCGCTCGCTTTATTTCCGCGGTTGAAAGGAGGGTCCGCCTAAAGGCGGACTCCACCGGTGGAGTCCGGCGTCAGCCGGATCAGATCGGTAGCGTCCGGCTTTAGACGGACGAGGAGGGCTCATATATGCGACCGGTTTCCCTCGCGGTTCTCGTTCTCGCACTGATCTCCCTGGCCGTCCCGGCGGCGGCTCAGACCACTAACGGTGTGATCTCCGGCATTGTCAGCGACGCCCAGGGCGGCGTGTTGCCTGGTGTCACCGTCACCGGACGGAACGTCGAGACCGGCATCACACGAAGCGTCGTAACCGAATCGGATGGACGTTATCGGCTCGCCGCATTGCCGCCGGGCCGGTACGACGTTCGAGCCGAGCTGCAGGGCTTCGGCACGGCGAACGTTCCCGAGATGACGCTGTTAACCGGCACGGAGCTGACTCGGAACATCACGATGCAGGTGCAGGGTCTGAACGAATCGGTGACGGTTACCGGCGAAGCACCGATTGTCGAGGTCACCAAGAGCGAAGTGTCGGGCGTGATCACGCAGGACCAGATGCAGAACCTGCCGCTGGCCACTCGCCAGCCGATGGACCTCGCGCTCCTGATGCCGGGTACCAGCCAGGATGCCGTGCGCGCGCGCAAAGCAAACTCGAACATCGGCGCGGGCGCATTCACGAACGGATCGGCGCTGCTGGTGGACGGCGTGTGGAACAAGGAGGGCAACACCGGCGAGCCGCGTCAGGACTTCCCGCAGTCGTCGATTCAGGAGTTCAAGGTATACCTCAGTCAGTCACCCGCCGAATACGGATGGACCGCGGGCGGCGCCGTGTCGATGGCCACCAAGAGCGGCACGAATCAGTTCCACGGCGAGGGCTTCGAGTTTTACCGCAACAAAGCACTCAATACGATCGACCCCTTCATCAAGGCAGCCAACCAGCCGAAGCCAGATTTCAGTCGGCATCAGTTCGGCGGCGCCATCGGCGGTCCAATTGCCCGCGACAAAGTGCATTTCTTCCAGGCGGCCGAGCGTCTAAAGAGCAACCTGTACGACCTCGTCGCCGTCAAGCAGCCGCAGTTCTATGGCAGTCTGAACGGCGTGTTCCCGAGCCCTGAATACAACAACATGTCGTTCACGCGCGGTGACTGGCAGATCGATCAAAAGCAGAACCTGTTCGTGCGCTACGCCTGGCAGGTGTCGGACTTCACGTGCGAAGGGTGCTCGGCGTCGTCGTCAAACCCGTGGTTCTCTGGCGGAGGAGGCATCAAGCAGCATCGCTACGCTTGGGCCGGTGCACACACCTGGGTGCTGACACCGAAGATCCTCAACGAAGTTCGCGGGCAGTGGACCAACTACCTGTTTCGTGCGCACGTGCCGGGCGTGACGCCGCTCAAGCCGCTCTTCACCGAGGACCCGCGGCGCACGGCAAACCTGACGCAGATCTTCAACTTCCCGAGCCTCACGTGGGGCGCCAACACCAACCAGTACGGCGACCTCAACTCGCGGCAATTGCGTGACGATCTGTCGATCACAAGCGGCCAGCATGCCTGGAAGTTCGGCGTCGGCGCGCAGAGCCTGCCGATCCGTCAGTCGATTCGCAAGGCGAACGGCACCTGGACATTCAATCAGGATCAGTCCTTTAATCCGGCCAACCTCGCGTCGTTCGTGCCGATACCGGGATCGGTGACACTTTTCCAGGCGGCGCTATTCAACGTAGGGCTCTTTGCACCCAACGTGCTGTGGGATACGTATGCGGAGGATGAATGGAAGCCGCTCGCCGGCCTGACATTGAACCTCGGCCTTCGCTACGAGTACCAGGGCAAGGTGTTCGACCAGGGACGCGATCTGAACGACAAAACCATCTTCCCGACGACCGGAACCGCGACCAGCCTGGCGCCGTTGGTTGACTTCTCGCATCGCGGCGACAAGAACAACTTCGGCCCGCGTGTCGGCCTCGCGTGGGACGTGAACAACGACGGCAGGACGGTCGTACGTGCGGGGTACGGTTTGTACTACAACCCGATGAACACGCAGTCCGAGTTGTCGGAGATCCAGAACTTCCGGCAGTTTACGGCGAACATTCCGAATCCTTCGTATCCGGACCCGTACGGCGGCCGCGATCCGATCTCTTTTGTTGCGGCGGGCGTGCAGAACATCGCTGTCGAGGCGAACGATCTCGAGAACCTGCAATCCGCCGCATATAGCGGCGGGATATCGCGTCAGTTAGGCGCCGCGCTCGCCATTCACGTCGACGGTGTCTACAACAAAATGACGAAAGTGCCGATGGCGATCGACATCAATCCGCGCAGCGGCGGTAGCACAGGCAATCGTCCGCTGCCGCAGTTCGGCCGTGTGCTGCAGACGCAATCGATCGGCTGGGCCGACTACAAGGCGCTGCTGATGCGCCTCGAGAAACGGCTGGACCACAACTACATGTACACGGTGTCGTACACGCTCGCGAGCACGAACGGAAACGTCAGCAGCTCGAGCTTCTTGTCAACAGTGACGGACGCCGCGCACATCGACTACGACGAAGGTCCGAACAACAGCGATCGCCGGCACGCGCTCGTGGCGAGCGGTTCGGTGATGCTGCCGTACGAGATTAATCTCGGCGCGGTCTTCACCGCACGATCGACGATGCCGTTCAGCGCTATTGCGGGACAGGATCTCAATGGCGACGCGAATGTGACCGATTACGTGCCGGGGACGACGCGCAATCAGTTCAACCGCAGCAGTCAGGCTGCGGCGCTGGCGGCTGTGAACGCGTATCGCGCGACGCGGAACCTGGTGGCAATTCCCGAATCGCAGATCGACACGAACGACTTCTACGGGCTGGATCTGCGGGCGAGCAAGTCGATCCGCCTGACGGCGACACAGCGAGTCGAGTTGGTTGCGCAGGTGTTCAACGTGTTCAATCGGACAAACCTGACTCCCGGAGCCGCTGGCTGGCAGGCCAATGCCCTGTCTTCGGCGTTTGGCACCCTCTCGTCGGCGCTCAACAAGCGTCAGGCGGAGCTGGCGATCCGGTTCGTGTTCTGATGCGGCGTCGGGACTTTCTCGCTGAATTGGCGGTGGCCGCGACGGCCGCCGCCGTGCGGACAGTCGATGCGCAGAGTGTCGCGCTGCTAGCGCCCACCGGCACGCTTCGCTCCTCGTTCATCGCGACGAATCCCGTTCAAGGCCGCGTGGATGCAAAGACCGGCGCCGTGTCTGGTCCGGCGGAGGACCTGACGCGCGAGCTCGCCCGCCGTCTCGGCGTGCCGTACAGGGTGACGCCGCTGCCGGATGCCGGTGCCGTGCTCGAGAGCGTGAAGAGTAGCCGGGTCGACATCGGATTCCTTGCAGTTGAAGCCGAGCGCGCGACGCAGGTCGATTTCTCCGACGCATACTCCAGTTCCGGTGCCGCCTATGCCGTCCGCGCGAACGCACCCTTTCAGAACTCCGCGGACGTCGACCGCGCCGGTGTGACGATCGGCGCCATCAGCGGCCAGGCCCCGGAGGTCTACGTGCGCGAGCACGTGAAGAACGCGCGTCTGCAGTCGCTGCCGTCGGTGCCGCCCAACGCGGACATGGGCAAGATGCTGCTCGATGGAAAGGTCGACGCGTTCGCGGCGAATCGCACGCGGATGGAAGAGCTCGTCCGCGACGTTCCGGGCCTGCGCGTCCTGCCGGACGACTATATGGCGACGCTGCAGGCGCTCGTCGTCGCGAAAGGAAAGTCGGCGCAGCTTGCGGAGATCAATCGGTTCCTTGCCGAGGTTCGCAAGTCGGGGTTCATGCAGGCTTCGCTCGAGCGCGCAAAGGTCGCGGGCGTCAAAGTCGCTCCTGAACAGAAGCGGTAACGCGCCGAAAGAGCCCTTCGTAAATCACGGGCGCGCGGCATGCGGTTAGTTGATCCGGCCGCGGTCGATTCAATTCGCGGAAGGGCACTGAATCATCTCGTACGAAGCCGGCCGCCCTGAGTTCAGATTTCAGCTGCTCTTCGGTCAGAAAGCATTGCGGCTCACCGGAAAACTCAATAAACACGAACGACTCGCCGCCGACAGGCACGGCGCTCGGCGGCAGCGTGTTGCGCGAGAAGGTGAACACGAACAGCGCCGCGCCGTCTGCCGACACGCGCGCGGCTTCGCGCACCGCCTGTCTGAATTCCATGCTGGACTTCGCCAGATTCCAGATACCGTGCGCGATGACAAGATCGCAGCAGCCATCGGCCACCGGGAGGCGATCCATCGGCGCGAGGGCCAAACCCAGGTGATGTTCTTCGTCGAGCTCCGCCCGCTGCCGCTCGCGAGCGGCCTTCAGCATCGGCCGCGATAGATCGAGGCCCAGGACAGTCCAACCCTGAAGGGCCAGCGGTACGGCGTTGCGTGCTGCACCGCATCCAAGATCGAGCGCCCGGCGCCCGCGCGCTCGCGCGATCTCTTCGCCTGCAAAGCGCATCAACGTCGGGTTCGGCGGCGAGGCGACGAAGCCGGCAACCGTGTCCGGCCGGCTCCACGCTGAGTTTGCCAGCGGATCAATCACGATCTCGAGTTTCTTACACGCTGCTTGCGGCCGCGAGCTGAAGGGCGCGCGGGAACAGGATGTTGTTCTCCAGATGCACATGCACATGCATCGATGCTTCGAGCTCGGCGAGACCCTGGTAAAGCGCACGCATCGTGGCGCAGCCCCACGCCGGTACCACGTAGTCATCCGTCAACTCACGCAGCTCGGCAAGCAGACGTCCGGCGTGATCGTGCTCCTGTTCCATCACGGTAATCGGTGCCGAGATGCCCATGCCGGCGCTGACGGCACCGGCCTCGATGGCGCGAATCGCGCGAAAGAGAATCATTTCCTCTTTCCACATGTGCTGGGTCAATTCCGCTGCGAGCTCACCCACCGCATCCTTGATGCGTACGAGGTCGCGCGACTTTTCACTATGCGCCTGGGCAGCCTTCGCCGCCATCTGTTCAAGCCGCGGCAGCTGCTCGCGCAGCGCATCATGGTACGTGCTCACGATGTGCTCGGTCAGCTGGTGCAGCGGCGCATGCATCCAGTCACGCGATTCTTCGGGCAGCTCGATGGCGCTGACAATCGCCTTCTCAACTTCGTTGAACGACAGTCCCTGCTCCTCGCACGCCTCGCGAAACGCCCGCTTGCCACCGCAACAGAAGTCGATGCCGTAGCGTTGAAAAATCCGCACGGCCGCAGGATATTCCGCGGCGATATCTGCGACGGTTGCAGTCTCGTTGATGCTCATCTTCCGACTCCTGTCACGCGCGTAGTCACAATTCCGCGAAGTTGGCTGCAAGAGCTGAAGACTCCTTCACTGTGCACGCCGAATACGCCAGGTAGCACGGGAGATGAGTGCACAGAGGTTGCCACCTTCCCTGGACCGATCGGAAGGAGCCGGGTCGCGTCAGTTCGCGCAGATCTACCCGCGCGCGCGAAGCGAGGACGTGACGAACGCCATCATTGCGGCGGTCCAGGCGAGCCACGACACGACGAGAAAGCCCCTTGGGATGAACAGGAGATACGGTACGTCCATCGCCTGCGCGAGACGGAACGACGAGACGGTGTACATGCCGAGCGGGAACACGGCGCCCCAGTAGAGCGGGTCGTAGCGCAGCGGGAAACGGCGGTAAACGTGACGCCAGAAGCCGAGGATGACCAGCATAGGAATCCACCACGTCGCCGTTGCCCAGAAGAGCAGCGTGAGGCCGCGCGCGAACGGCAGCAATCCGATCAACAGTGGTGATCGATCCGCGGCCAGCACGAGCAGGGATCCAGCGAGCGCCGAGATGGCGACGGCGCCCATGTTTACCCAATAAGGGGGCGCCAGGTCCGCGGGATTCATCGGGAAGAAGGTGTAACGGTAGAAAATAAGCGAAATGATCCAGATGTAGAGCATCCCGCCGCCCAGCCACATGGCGAGACAGAAGAAGAGGATTCGTTGTTCGTAGAGGCCGAATCCCTGCGCAAGCTGCACACCGAGCACGGCGACTGATTGCGCCGCCACGACCGACACCAGCCAGCCTCCATTCATCCCTTCAGCGAGCGTGGGCTTCTCCTGCTTGATGATCAGAATGGTGAAGATTGAATACGTCAACAGTGCCCAGAGCCCGATGCCAAGGATCCAGAGCGCTGCTGCAGTCCGCCACATGCCCGCGATCACCACGCACTGCGTGCCCAGCACGCATGTGGCGGCAACGATCGTGAAGAATCCAACGGCGCGGCCGTGATGATGCAGATCCGCCACGACCCGAGGACGATACTTCGCGATCCGAACAACCGTCAGCACCCACAAAGCGAGGTAAATGATGGCGTTGAGCGCGAACATCGCAACGGCGACGGCCCGGTACGCGAGCAACTGCGAAGCCACCGAGACGATGCCGGTCGCCATCACCATCGAGAAGTAGGCGGGATGCAGGCCGGCGATGCGCTCCGCCCGCGGCTGATCGATCATCACTGCAGGTGTTCGAGCCGGTACAGGTAGCGGAGAAGTCCCACGTTCAGCAGCAGACACACGACACTGACCGTGGCCGCCGGCCACAGGACGGAGGCATCTCCCCCCAAGGCCGCATTCATCGTCGCCGTGAGCAGCCACAACTGCAGCACGTCGATCATCAGCACGAAGGCGAGCATTCCGTAAACGATCGTGCTTCGCTGCTGTTCGGTGACCGGCCGTTTCAGTGGCACGCTACACCGTCCTCGGCTCGACGCCGGTGGCGTAGACCGTCCCCTGCCGTACGTCGACGGCGATCCGTGTCAACGGACGCTGCGGTGGGCCCGCCAATGGCCGACCGGACTGCATGTCGAACACCCCGTCGTGGCACGGGCAGTAGATGCGCCCCTCATCCATGCGAGGAACAACAGCGCACGACAGGTGCGTGCACGCCTGGCTGAACGCTAGCACCACGTCTGCCGCGGGACGCATCAGCAGGCAGCGGTCGTTCGGTCCCGGATAGGTGAACACCGTCGCGCTGCCGATCGCGATATCGTCCAGTCTGGCGACCGGCACGATTTCGGGCCGTGCCTGGCGACGTCGCAGCCAGTTCTGCGCCGCGATCCACACCTGGCCGGCCGCGAAGGCCGCGCTCGTCAGCACCATGAACGTCATGAAGTCACGGCGCGCGACGTACTGATCGTGCGGCAGGTCGATCGGAAAGTCCTGCCGCCAGCGCGGCTGTCGATCGTGTGGACGTCCGTCGGGCGCGCGCGTGATCTGCTCGGGGTCGATCACCGGCAGATACAGGTTGGCGGGCGCCGTCCCGCTCAGTCCTTCGCGCGCGGCGGTGTTGATGCGCGGATCGATCGGCGCACGCGGGTCGAGCGGTTCATCGCCCACGTCAGACCTCCACATTCTCGAATGGATCAACCGACTCGGCGGTCGGCATCGCCATCTTCAGCGACAAGGGCCGGCTGGGCGGCGTGATTGCCATCGCCGCGGTCACGTCAACGAGCGGCGTCGCGACCGCGAGCGCGCGCGGCGTCATGATGAAGACCTGCGTGGTGATCGTCTGGTTGCCGAATTGAAAGCGGTTGGAAGCCAGCGATTGCGGACGCAGCTGTTCGATCTGTTCCTCGGTGCCGAAAAACAGCGCCTGGCTCGGGCACACGGTCGCACACATCGGTTTCTTCCCAGCGCTCGTCCGGTCGTAACACATATCGCACTTCATCATCAGCTGCTGCGGTTCATAGAGCTCGGGTACGCCAAAGGGACACGCCACCACGCAATTGCCGCATGCGATGCAGCGTGGCTGCAACGCTGACTGGACGACGCCGTCGCCGGTCCGCTTGATCGCATCGGCGGGACAGACTTCCGCGCAGGTCGGCTGATCGCAGTGCATGCAGATGACGGGTACCGTCTGCACGCTGTGCGCGCGATCGACAAACTCGAGATGAATCATCGACGTGCCGCGGTGCGTATCGCACTCGGTGCACGCCTGGACGCACGATTGGCAGCCGATGCAGCGGCTCGGGTCGACGAAGAAGCGGAGATGATCCGGCTTCGCCATCTGTTTACTGCTGCGGCTCGAGGCGGCTGGCGTACTCAGGCGGCGCCGCTGCTCTGGCGATGCGGCACCCGCACACCTTGTATTGGGGGATTTTGCTGATCGGATCCTGTGCCGCCACCGTGAGGCGGTTCACGCTCTTGGCGCCCGGCCAATGGTACGGAATAAACACCGTGTCGGGCCGGATCGTCGTGACGACCATCGCCCGAAGCGTGATGGCGCCGCGCCGCGTTTCGACTGTCGTCCAGTCGCGGTCGCCGATGCCCAGCTTTTCCGCCAGCCGTGGATGAATCTCGAGGCGCGGTTCTGGATACTGGTCGACGAGCGGTGCGATCCGGCGCGTCTGCGTGCCCGAGAGAAACTGACTGATGACGCGGCCCGTGGTGAGGAAGATCGGATAGTCGTCGGATGCATCATCAACGGGCGGCCTGTACTCGGCGACATTGAAGCGCGCTCGTCCATCCGAAAAGTAGAACGGGCCCGCGCCTTTCGCGATCGGATTGTAGCTGCCGCGTTCGAACAGGCGCGGCGTGCCAGGGTGGTCGATCGGCGCGCCGGTCTTCGGATCTTCGCTGTAACAGGGCCAGAAGACGCCGAGCCGCTGTTCGACTTTCTCATAGGTGATGCCCGAATAATCGGCCAGACCGCCTTTGCTGGCCCGGCGCAGCTCCTCGAAGATCGCGCGCGGACTGTCGAAGGTGAAGCCGTGTGGACGCTCGAGCGCAGCGGCGATGTCCTCGATGATGCGCCAGTCCTGCCGCGCCTCGCCGGGACAGTCGACTGCCTTGTTGATCTTGATGACGCGCCCTTCGACCTGCGCCACGACCCCTTCATCCTCTTCGTGCAGGCTGCCCGGCAGGACGATGTCGGCGTGGCGGGCCGTTTCGCTGAGAAAGAAATCGATCGCGGCGAAAAACTCGAGCTTGTCGAGCGCGCGCGCGATGAACGTGCTGTCCGGCAGCGAGACCTTCGGGTTGAAGCAGATGGCAATCAGCCCCTTGATCTCGCCGGCATCGATCTTGCGGAACATCTCGTAGGCATCAACTCCTGGTCCCGGGAGCTCGCTCTCATCAATCCCCCATACGCCGGCGATGTAGCGCCGGTGCTCCGGGTTCGAGATGTCGCGCATGCCTGGCAGCTGGTCGCATTTCTGGCCATGCTCGCGTCCCCCTTGTCCGTTGCCCTGGCCGACGATGGTGCCGTAGCCGCTCTTCAGTTTACCGATGCGTCCCGACGCGAGGACCAGATTGATCGTGCCGAGCGCGTTCTCCACGCCGTTGGAATGGTGCTCGATGCCGCGTGCGTGAAACAGGAAGCTGCTCTTCGCCGTGCCCCAGAGCTCCGCGGCCTGGCGAATCGACCGCTCGGGGACGCCGGTCACGTCGGCCGTGCGTGCGGGCGTCCACTGGCGGCAGTACGCCGCCACATCGTCGAAGCCGTTGGTCTGCTGCGCGATGAAGTCGCGATCGATCCAGTCGTGCTCGATCATCAGGTTGAGCACGCCGGCAAACAGTGCCGCGTCGCGTCCGGGCTTGACGGGGAGGAACAGATCGCACGTTCTTGCTAGGGGTGTGATGCGCGGATCCTGGACGATGACTCTGGCCCCGTGCTCGCGCGCCTGCCAGATGTAGTTGGTCGTGATGGGCGAGCATTCGGCGACGTTCGAGCCGGCGACCCAGATCACCTCGGTGCCGACCATGTCTGACCAGGGGTTCGTCGTCCGGTCGATGCCGAACGCCCTGCGGTTGGCCGCGCCTGCGCTGACCATACAGAGACGGCCGTTGTAGTCGATGAAGGGGGTCTTCAGGCAGACGCGCGCAAACTTGCCGAGCAGATAGGTCTTTTCCGTCGTCAGGCTCGCTCCGCCGAGCACACCGATGCACGCGTGGCCATGCGCCACCTGCAGGCGCGCAATTTCCGAGGCTGCGCGCGCAATCGCATCGGCGTATGGCATGGGCGCGAACCCGCATCGCTCGGCGGGATCGCGGCGGAATGCGGTAAGGAGCCGATCCGGATGGGACCCTTGCAGATATCGCTTGACGCCCTTCGGACACAACATGCCGCGGTTGAAGGGGAAGTCCTCCCACGGCTCGAAGCCAATCACTTCGTTGTTGCGCACCTTCAGCTGGATTCCGCACTGCTGGCCGCAGAAGCAGCAGTGCGTCTGCACGAGCCGGTCCGGCTCAGCGCTCGGCGACAGCCGTGCGCCCGCCGACTGGGACACGTGCGGCCCGAACCGTTCGATGATCTGCAGCTCGCTAACGGGAACGGTCGCCATCAATCGTTCGCGCCTGCTGCCACAGTGCGCCCTGCGCGAGCCCGAACAGGATACGGCGGCATCGTGGACAAATCTCCTGGTAATGTGCCGCCGTCGGATTCCCGGCAAGTTCGTACGAGAACCCGAGCTGCCGCTCGACCGTGATCAGGTCGGGCACCATCAATGCGGACGCGTATGGCTGGCCGCACCGTTTGCAGGATGACGGCCCCGCCGCAGCGCCGGCATCTTTGTAGAAACTGACGCCCAGTTGCGCGGGACGCTGGAAGATGTGAAACAACTTCCCGAACGGCAGCCACAGCAGCGTGAAGATCACCGTGACCGCATGCAGGATCGCCAGAAACGTGTAGGCGTATCCATGCATCCACGTATAGCTGGCCGTCAACATCAACCCCGTCATACTGATCGCAAACAGGAGCAGGAGCGGCAGCACATCCATGCCGAACTCCTGCACCGCGATGGCGCCGTGGTCGATCATCCGCCGGCGGAAGGCAAGCATCACCCCGGCGATCACGAGGAACGATGTCCATACCAGACCGTGAAAAACGACAAACGCGAACCATGACCGGACCGGAAAATCACCGAGCGGATATCCGAAGAGGAACGCCCGGTACAGATCGAACCGTCCGGGAACTGTCTCGAAATGCACCCATCCCCAGACGAGCGGGAACGTGATCGCCGCTGCGATGATGCACCCCCACATCATGAGCCAGTGCGCCAGCCCGCGCATCCGCGCTCGCTGGAAGATGAACCTGTTGGCGCCGACGTCAATGAGCAGACGCCACGCAAATTGCGCCACATGGGGTCCTGCGAGTCGCGGCGTCAGGAATGCCTGCCATCCGCGGCGCCAGTAGAGCCGCGTCGGAGGTCGCTGCAGCCACATGGCGTATCGATAGGTGACCGCAAAGGTCGCAAACAGAGTCGCCGACGTGTAACCGACAAGTGCGGCGTCGAAGTGATCGAGGCGGCGCGAGCCAGCGATGATCAGTATCGCCAGCATTATCGTGGCGAGAAGGCCCCATCCGCTCGCGCGGATTGCTTCCTTTGGCATGGTACTCATCGATCCCGCGACCTTCGCAGATATTACTGCGGTCAGCCTTTGACGTAGGACAGCTTCGCGGCGACCTTGCCGCCGCGGACGGTGAACACATCGACGCCGCGGATATGCCACGGCTGCCCGTCGCGCATTTTGCGATAGACCCAGCGGACGACCGCCCGGTTGTCGCACACGATGATGTCTTCGGTGTCGAACGCCGCGCCGGGGTTTCGCGCAAACCATCCGCGCCAGTGTTCGACGACGGCAGCTTTGCCTTCAACGCGGCGGCCGTCTGGCGGCGGCGACGTGTCTTCGAAGATCGTATCGTCGGTCAGCAGTTCCACGAGCGCGTCCGCATCCTGTCGGTTGAATGCCTCGCCGAACCGTTCGATGGCGGTGCGCGTGGATTCGGCGGCTCCGGGTGAAGGCGTCATTGAGCCGGAGATTGTATCGTCAACCCGGTGGCATCTTCACGGCGTCGGCGCACCGTCGATCCACGCGCGGCGAATCGCACACCGATCGCCGACGTCGCAATCGCACAGACAATTGATGTCCCGGCGTGTCTTGCCGCACACCTCGCACACATCATGTTTGACACAGCGTGTGTACGCGCCATCGACGACGCGGCCCCACATGTTCGTCTCGTGTTGCGGCGCGTTCTCGGCATAGGTCACGTGCTTGCGCCAGCGATGATGCTCCCATTTGAAGTTGAGGAAATGCTTTGCGCAGCCCATACGAACGGCCTCCGAAGCCACCACTGAGGGTGCAAGGACTACTCCAGCTGACCCAGGCGGTGAAGCGGTCTGACGGCCCCGCAGCACCTGACGCGCGCGGAATTATTCGCGGTAGGCGCGCACCTTCTCGCGGAGCATCGCCGCGAGCTGCGGCTGCTCACCAATCAGGTTGTGCGTTTCGCCGCCGTCGCCAATCAAGTCGTACAGCTCCTCCGTGCCGTAATCCGGCGTGGCGATGAATTTGTACAACGCCGGGCCTTCGCGATAGAGGACCGCGAAGCGGTTGGGCAGGAAGTACGTCTGGTGATAGGTGAAGCGGACGCGCGGCGCCGCGAGGAGCGAGCTGCCTTCCCATGATTCGGGGATGGGCAGACCGAGACGATCGAGGATCGTCGGCGCGATGTCCACCTGCGTCGCAAACGAAAGATCGCGGAACTTCGTGCCGCGCAGGTCGTAGAAGAGCATCGGAATGCGGATGTCCTCGTTGTATAGATGCCATCCGTGCGCCCAGTGCCGTTCGCCAAGCCCCTCGCCGTGATCTCCCGTCACGACGACGATGGCATCGTCCAGGTAGTGTTTCGCGGAGAGCGCGTCGAACAGCTGGTGGATCACACCGTCGGCCTGGCGCACTTTGTCGTCGTAGCGGTCGCGTTTCTGCAGCTGCTGCAGAATCGCGTACGGTTCCTCGCCGGGATCCACCGTATCGTCTGGACGCGTGAAGACGTGCGACTCGGCGAACTGCACGCCGAGGTAATGAGTCGACATGAGATGGACGTAGAAGAAGGCCGGGTGTTGCGGCGATGCAGGCGGCACGCGCTCGAGCCCTTCCAGCACCAGCCGGTCGTCATCCATCGTGTAACGCTGTGTCTGCGATCCGTCGAAGAGCGTTCCGTCGGCGGCATGATAGAACTGCGTCAGTCCGTTCCACGCCGTGTGATTTCCCGATAGCAGGAACCACGTCTGATAACCCTCGTCACTGAGTACGTCCTGCAGCTGGAACGTTCGCGCGCTGATATCGCGGAACTCGCGTCCCGCCAGCGTGCTCGTGATGCCGCAGAACGATTCCGAGCAGGTGGAGAACGCCCGGTCGACCTTCTTCATCTGGCCGGAGGCTACCAGCTGGGACAAAAATGGCGTCGTCTCCCGCTCGTACCCATACGCCTGCATGTGATCCGCGCGCAGCGAGTCGACGATGATCAGGATGACGTTGGTACGACGGGCGCCGGCAATGCGCCGCGGGTACGAGGCCTGAAGCACCGCATCACGCTCGGCGACGGAGTGACGGCGCGCGGTCGGTTCAAACGCGTACCCGACCGGACGGAAGAAGCTGGCGACGAGCTCGTCTTTCCATAGCCGGTTGTCGCGCTCGGCGATTCCCCACTTCAGCGTTCCGGCAAAGGCCGCCGCGAGACAGAGTCCGACGCCAGCCGCCAGGTAACGCGACTGCGCCAGGCCAGCGGTGGGACGGGTGCGAAGTGCGCGACTGGAACACCACACGATCGTTGCAACGAGCGCGAACGTCCCGCCCAGAAACAGCACAATTCCCGGACGTCCGACTGGAAATGGCTCGAGTCCAGACCAGATAGTCGGCGCAAACGCGGTGACGAGGTGGCCGGTGATGTTGCGCCCCCACCCGACATTGCTGACCGCATCTAGAACGTAGAGATAAGCCTGCACGGTGCAGGTCGCGATCAGCAGAATGCGGAAGATCGTTGCCGTACGCCAACGCACGACGGCCGCCATGGCAACCAGCAACAGATCCCATTCCGCGACGAGCAGCAGATGCGGGAGAACGACGCGCGGGCTCTGGCCGAAGCGCCAGGCGAAGGCGCCTGCGACCAACGCGGTGACCGCGCAATGCGCAGCGATGACGATCGCCACGCGGCGGCGAGGGGTCATCTTGCAAGGATACAATGCGCGCCATGCGCAACCCCGTCCTTGCTGTTGCTCTATGCGCTGCCGCGACGCTTGCTAGTGGAGCGCTATCGCGCGCGCAGGCACCGCCGACGTATCGCGTGGATCCGTTCTGGCCGAAGCCGCTGCCGCACAAATGGATCATGCAGCAGGTGCCGACGCTCGCCGTCGGTCCCGACGATCACGTGTGGGTGTTCAACCGGTCGCGGCAGATTCGCCCCGACGAGAACGGTGCGGCGACCAATCCGCCGCGTACCGACTGCTGCATCGCCGGACCAGCTGTGCTGGAGTTCGATCCCGCGGGCAATCTGATTCAAGGCTGGGGCGGACCTGGATACGTTCCGAACTGGCCGGGCGAGCAGACGATCAACGTCGATCGCGACAGCAATGTGTGGATATCGGGTACGGGACGCGGGGAAAGCATCCTGAAGTTCAGCCGTGACGGCAAGCTGCTGATGGACTTCGGTCACCGGCCGCCGCCGCTGCCGGCCGGGCAGACGCCGCCGCCGCTCGTCGAGAACAACCAGCAGACCGACGTCTTCATCAGCGGTGTTGCCGGTTTTGATTTCGACGAGGACGCGCGAGAGCTCTATGTCGCCGACACGGAGTTCATCAACAAGCGCATCCTCGTCTTCGACATGAACACCGGTGCCTTCAAGCGGGGATGGGGCGGCAAGGGCGTGCCGCTCAGCGACATTCCGAACGAGCGGGTGGCGCCGTACGACACGTCAGGTCCGCCGCCGGACATCAAGGAGTTCAACGTCCTCCACTGCATCCATCTGTCGAACGACGGCCTGGTCTACGTCTGCGACCGCGGCAACGATCGGGTGCAGGTGTTCACGAAGCAGGGGAAATTCGTCTCCCAGTTCTGGATTCACACCTCGACGCCGGCGCGCGGTGCGGAATGTGGTGGACCCGGCAGCGACAAATACGGCCCCTGCGGCACGGTGTTCAACGTTGCATTCTCGCCGGCGCCGCAGCAGAACTTCGTTTTCGTCGCCGACGGCGCCAACGACAAGGTCTGGATCGTCAACCGACGCACCGGCATGACGGTCGGATCGATCGGCGACAACGGCCGCATGGCCGGGCAGTTCCACTTCATCGATGGTGTCGCCGCCGACTCGAAAGGAAACATCTACACGGGAGAAGTGGAGACAGGTAAGCGCGTGCAGAAATTCGTTCCGGTCCGCCGCTGATTACTTGGTCAGCACCACAACGAGGGCAACAAGCGCGAGTACAACGGCCACGGCTCCGAGTGCGAACGCGTAGGCGATCAGCCGGCGGTAATGCGATGCGTCGGCAAGAAGGGTGTGTTCGACAGGTGCGCCGGTGACATCGCTGAAGAGTGATTGCCGCATCACCTGTTTGCCCACCAGGACTGATTCGATGCCCGACTCGAGGTCGCGCTGCTCGATGCGTTTCGCGGAATCGGGACCGGGCCGTGCGGCCGCGGCAAGCGCGGCCTTGAGCACCGCGTTGCGTATGTCGCCGCCGCTCACTTCATAGCGCCGCGCCAGCTCCGTGAAATCGACGTCGCGCGCCAGCGGCGTGCGCGTCGGGTGCAGTTGAACGCGCCAGATCTGCTCGCGCTCCGCAGGTCCAGGCATCTCGAACAGGACGTGCGTGCGGATGCGCCGTTCGAAGGCGGGATCGAAGTTCGCCGCCAGATTGGTGGCGAAGATGACGACGCCGTTGTACCACTCGAGCTCCTGCAGCAGGACGCTGACGACGGTATTCGATTCGCGCTGGAATCCTGACTCCGGTGATGTCGACCGCTTCGAGGCGATGGCATCCGCTTCGTCGAAGAACAGCACCGCGCCCTCCTCGCGCGCAGTGCGGAAGATGCCGGCGACATTCTTTGGCGTCTCGCCCATCCACAGCGATTCGAGCTCCGCGTAGCGGACGAGCAGCAGCCGTCGTCCCAGCGAATGCGCCAGCGCCTCGGCGCAGATCGTCTTGCCCGTGCCGGGAGGACCCGCGAAGTTGAACGCCAGCGCCAGGCCAGTGGGGTGCCGTTCGCCAAGTCCCCATCTGTTGAAGATCAGATCGTGCTGCGTCACCTGTGCGAGCGCTTCGTCGAGCGCGCGTCGCGTCGCCGGCGGCAGGATCACGTCATCAAACGTGCGGCGAGGAACGATCGATTCGACTGCGCGGCGGCCGGGCGCGCCGAAGAGATTTCGAAATGACAGCGGCGGCATGTGTCAGCGAGGTGCAAATTCGCGTCCAAACGCCCGGTCGCTATACACGACCTTGCCGCCGACCATTGTCATCATGACGTGCATCTGCTCGATGTGCTTCGCGGGAACGGTCATGATGTTCTCGGGCAGCACGACCAGGTCGGCGAAGCGGCCGGCAGCGATGACGCCCTTCGTGTTTTCCTCGAACGTGAGATACCAGTGGTTGCGCGTCACCATCCGCAGCGCGTCCTCACGCGAGATCTGCTGATCGATTCCCATCGGCCCGCCGGAAATGGTGTCGCGCGTGACGAAGTGGTAAATCACCCACAGCGGTGAATAGGGCACGACGCTCGAGTCCGTGCCGCCTGAAACCGGCAACCCTGCGTCGAGATACGTCTTTACGGGCGTCGTGAGGAACGCACGCGACTTGCCCCAGTACTTCACCAGGCTCGGTCCGGCGAGATACAAATGGTCCTGCAAGGACAGGAACAGTCCCAGGGTCTTCATACGAGGTAGGTGATCGGGACGGCCGATGAATGCGTGCTCAATCCCCCAGCGCTTGCCGACGATTGACGCTTCGGCGTTGGCCGCCTCGTAGCCGGCGAGCACTTCGTCAATCGCGGCGTCGCCGACCGCGTGCGTGAACACGCGCCACCCGAGCCGGTTGAACAGCCTCACTGTTTCGTTGAACCGGTCCGATGGCATTACCTGCAGCCCGCGGAATGTGCCGCCTTCCCCATACGGTTCTTCGTACGGGTCGCGCATGAACCCGCCTTCGAAGCCGCCATCGACGAGCAGCTTCATGCCGCCGAGACGCAGCAGCGCGTCGCCGTCGTTTGGCGCCAGGCCCGATGACTTCACGGTCTGCTCGATCGCTGCCGGTGTGCCGGCGAGCCGCAGCAGCTGCGTCACGCGCATGGTCAGCACGCCCCGCCGCTGCATCTCCTGCCGCATCCGATAGTTGTCGATCGAGTCACCAGGATGGCGCACGGCGGTGAGGCCGACAGCGTGCAGCTTGTTGTACTCGGCGATCTGATCCTGAATGCGCTGCTCGAGGGTGCGGGGCTTCTCCGGGGGCAGCGCGACGAGCGCCTTGGCGCTGTCGACGAGCTCGCCATTCAGCTCTCCATCGGCGTAACGGGTGATGCGGCCTCCTGACGGTTGCGGAGTCTGCCTGGTGATGCCCCATTTGGTCAGGGCAGCGGAGTTGAGAATGTATTCGTGGCCACCGCGTACGATAACGACGGGCGTCATCGGCGCCACCGTGTCGAGCTCGCGGCGAAGTGGAAGGCGCTGTTCCGTCAACTGCGCTTCGTGCCAGTCGCTGTTCGAGATGACGACTTCACCTGGCTCGGCCGCCTTGACGCGTTTGCCCACTGCCACGAGGACATCGTCGATGCTGCGGGCGCGCGACAGATCGACACCGGGTCCGCCGCCGGCGTTGTGAAGATGGTTGTCGGTAAGCCCGGGGATGACCGTAAGGCCGCGGAGATCTACTTGCCGCGTGCGGGCGCCGGCGAGGCGGCGTACCGCCTCGTTCGTGCCGACTGCTGCGAATTTGTCGCCGCTGATTGCAATAGCCTGCGCGTACGAGAACCGATCGTCGACGGTAATCACGTTCGCGTTGTAGTAGACAACGTCAGGTGCGGGCCCGATGCGTTGGAGGTCGCGTTGGGCGGCAACGAACGCCGCGAACACGGTTATCAGCGAAACGATTTTCGGCACCGAAGAAGGCATCGGCGGTCAACTCTAATCCGGAACAGCCCGAGCTGCGAGACGGTTGATATCTTCGGACGACAGGATCGTTTTTGATGATCCCGCCTCGGCGACCTCGATCATCGCTCGTCCCATGGCGACCGTCGTCGTGACGTAGCGCGGCAACAGTGTGCGTAGCAACGGATACAGCGATCCGAGCACGTCGTAAGCCAGCTGATACCAGCGCGTCTTCGACCTGATGCCTCGGAGCGGTTGAATGTACGCCGGCCTGAACATGTACGCTGCTTTGAAGGGGAGTCGGAGCAGCGCGTTCTCCGTCTTGCCCTTGATCCGCGCCCACGCGCGGCGTCCGCGCTCGGTGCTGTCGGTACCTTCACCTGATACGTAACAGAACGTCAGACGTCCGGCCGTCGCCGCCGCGAGCGACGTCGCCGCGGCGAGCGTCAGGTCGTACGTCAGGCGGTCGTATTCCTGTTCGCTGATGCCGACCGACGTCACGCCGAGGCAGAAGAAGCACGCGTCAAGGTCGGCGAACTGCGGCTCGATCGTCATGAAGTCGAAGAAGTTCTGATGAAGGAGCTCGCGAATCTTCGGGTGCCTCACGTCAGTGCGCTGCCGCGAGACGAGCAGCACCTGTTCAACGCGCGCGTCGTCGAGGCACTCGAGGAGAACGCCTTTGCCGACCATGCCGGTCGCGCCGAAGATGACGACCTTCACCGGGTGGGCCCGTCAATGTGCGAGAAGTGCGAGGTGACGAAGGTGCGATGGTGCGGCGGTGCGTCCGACGTGCGAACGTGCGATGGTGCACCTTCGAACCTCGCACCTTCGGACGCACCATCGCATCGCCGCACCGTCGTCACCATCGCACCTCTCGTGACCGCGATGGAGTCCTCCGCCATGAGCACGGTTCGGATCGCCCTGGCAAACATCCGCGCGGCGCCCGGCGGCTATCGGCCTGTTACCTTCGCGGATCCCGCTAACACCTTCCACGAGAAAGCGATCCTGTGCCGTGCTGCGGAGAACACATGCTATTTCGCGTCGGTGAACTACGCACTCGGGCTCCTGGCCGCCCGTTGCCGGACGTCGCCGATCTAGCCGAGCAATGGTATAAGAACGTTGCGAAAACGACAGAGACTCTCGATTTCCACATAGTCCTTTAGGGGCACTGGCGAGGAGCTGACAGATGAACAGGCGTCTGACTGACGCGTTACGTGTTTTTGTGATCCTTCTCATGACCGCATCTACCGCCTGGGCGCAGGCGACAGCGCAGATGAGCGGCACCGTTCGCGACGAGAGCGGCGCGGTGCTGCCGGGCGTGACCGTCACGGTGACGCAGACCAACACCGGACTCGTTCGCACGGCGGTGACCGATGGCAACGGGGCCTACCTGCTGACCAACCTTCCCCTCGGACCCTACCGGTTCGAGGCTGCCCTTCAGGGATTCAAGAGCTACGTGCAGACCGGCATCGTGCTGCAGGTCGGTGGAACGCCGACGGTAAACGCGGTGCTCGCCGTTGGTTCGCTGGAGGAGGCGGTTACCGTTGAGGCGGCGGCACCGATCGTAGACATCAAAAGCTCGGGCATCAGCTCGGTCGTAAACAGCGAGCAGATCGTCAACCTACCGTTGCAGGGACGTCAGGTGACCGACCTGATCGTGCTCGCCGGCGCGGCCGTGCAGGACAAGAACTGGGTGCCGAGCCGCGGCATGCCTGGCGGCGTGCGCATCTCCGTCGCCGGCGGTTTGCCGTTCGGCGTGGGCTACACGCTCGACGGCGCGTCGCACAACAATCCGCAGACCAATGCCGGTCTGCCGCTGCCGTTCCCCGACGCGCTGCAGGAATTCCAGGTCGCGACCAGCGGCCTCTCCGCGCAGAATGGCGTCAAGTCCGGAGCCGCGGTCAACGCAGTGACCAAGTCTGGTGCGAACACCTTGCACGGCGACGCGTTCGAGTTCCTGCGCGATCGTCACTTCAACGCGCCGCAGCACTTCGCCAAGATCGGTCCGGACGGCAAGCAGGCCGATGATGGCCTGCGGCGCAACCAGTTCGGCGGCACGGTCGGCGGGCCGATTGTCCGCGACAAACTGTTCTTCTTCGGCGGGTACCAGGGCACGTTCAGGCGGCAGACGCCAGCAAGCAACATTTCGTACGTGCCGACCGCGCAGATGCTTGCTGGTGACTTCACAACGATTACCTCGCCGCAGTGCGCCGGGCGGCAAATTACCCTGAGGGCGCCCTTCGTCAACAACCGTATCAATCCCGCGCAGTTCAGCCCGGCGGCATTGAACCTCGTGAAGAAGCTCCCGACGACGACGGATCCGTGCGGACAGATCACGTACGCGAGCGCGACGAACCTGGACGAGCACATGCCGGTCGCCCGAATCGATTACCAGATGACCCAGAGCCAGACGATCTTTGGCCGGTATCTGGGAGACAAGGTCACAGTTCCGGCACCGTGGAGCGGCCCCGGCGACAACATCCTCAAGACCGGCGACGCCGGGACCGACGACAAGTTCTATTCACTAGTGCTCGGTCACACACAGGTGATCAGCGCCTCCCTGGTCAATGCCCTCCGTGTCAATTACGACACGTCCAAATCCTTCCGCGGGCAGAATCCCGGGTTTTTCAATCCGGCGGATGTCGGCGTGAAGATGTACAGCTATCCACCCGCCGATCAGTTCTCGATAACCGTGACCGATGCGTTCGCCATCGAAAACGGCGGCGCCACATTGCGGCGGGGGAAGCACAAGGCTTACGGCATCTCCGATGATTTGAGCTGGGTGAAAGGAAGCCATCAACTGGGTTTCGGCGCGAACGTGCGCCACTGGAAGTTCAACACGCTATCGACGTCGCGCACCGGCGGGAGCTGGACGGTGGACGGCAGCGCAACAGGACTGTCCATGGCCGATCTGCTGGTCGGACGCGTGTCGAGACTCGAGATCGGCGGTCCCAACGTCCTGGATATCCACAACTGGTATCTGGGAACGTATGCGGAGGACAGCTGGCGCGCCTCGAGCCGCGTGACGATCAACGGCGGTCTGCGGTGGGAACCGTATTTCGGCCAGTCGGTTGACAACAACGCGGTGGTGCTCTTCAACAAGCAGAACTTCGACCAGGGCATCAGGAGCAAGGTGTTCGTCAATGCGCCGCCCGGACTGCTCTATCCTGGCGATGCGGGCTTCCCGAAGGGGAAGACGGGATTGGACATCCAGTGGTTGAACCTGGCGCCACGTGCGGGTGTTGCGTGGGACGTGAACGGTAATGGCCGCCTCGCGGTGCGCGCGGCGTATTCGATGGGCTACGACTTCATGTCCGGCGAGTACCACAACATCAACGCTGGCGCGCCTCCGTTCGGTAACCGGTCAATCATCACCGATCCAGGGGGCCTCATGGACGACCCGTGGCGTGACCTCGGTGGCGACCCCCACCCGATCGTCACCAACGCCAACGTGCAGTACATCCCGTTCGGCGCCTTCGGCTCGATGGATCCCGGCATCAATTCGCCGCGCGCGCAACAGTGGAACGTGACCGTCGAGCGGCAGCTGGGGACGAACTGGGGCGTATCCGGAAGCTATTTGGGCAGCTACGCTGATCGCCTCTGGGCGCAAACGGCGCTCAATCCAGGTGTGTTCATGGGCCTGGGCCCATGCGTCATCAACGGCGTTTCATTCAGCGTGTGCTCGACGAATGCGAATCTCAATCAGCGGCGCGTGCTCTCGCTGCAGGACCCGGTCAAGGCAGCGCAGATCGGCGCGCTCGACCTCAACTCGGACGTAGGCTGGCAGAAGTATCGCGGCCTCAAGCTCGCCGCGCAGCGTCGTGCCGCGCAGGGCCTGAGCCTCAACGGCAGCTACACACTGTCGCGCTGCGTGGGGACGCCAACCACCAACGACTTCAACCAGACCAGCGCCGGGTATACGAACCCGGCCGACCCGAATCTGGACGCTGGCTACTGCGACCAGGACCGGCGGCATCTGACGACCCTGAACATGACGTATCAGACGCCTGGGGTTGGCGGTGGCATCGCACGCGCGCTCGCGTCGAACTGGCGGGTCTCCGGCATCTTGAACGCGCGGTCGGGGCGGCGTCTGAACATCACCAGCGGCCGGGACAACGCCTTCAACGGCATCGCGGCGCAGCGTCCGAATTTCGTTTCAGGTCAGGACATCTATGGTCCGGGCAAAGACTCTTCGGACCTGAAACCGGGCGAACAGATCGTTGCTTACTTGAACCCGGCGGCGTTTGCGCAGCCGGCAGCCGGCACGTTCGGCAACGTGCCGCGCAACGCCGTGGTGGGGCCCGCCTTCTGGCAGCTGGACATGGCGATTTCCAGGCTCGTGTCCTTCGGCACGCGGCACGCGGAGCTGCGGCTGGAGGCATTCAACGTGTTCAACCACTTCAACTGGGGCGACCCGGTCACCAACTTCAACTCCTCGACGTTCGGCCGCATCACCACGCAGGAGGGCGACCCGAGGATTCTGCAGTTCGGGGTCAAGTACGACTTCTAAAGCACGAAGCGAACGACAATCACCGAAGACAGGCAGAGAGCCGGGCGGAAACGCCCGGCTCTTTTTTCATTTGACCGGGTGAATGACGCGGTCGATGAAATCGAGGATCTCTCGCGAGACGCTAGTATCCACCGTTCCGAGCGAGAGCAGCTGCGACACATGATTGTGCCCGAGGCTTTGTCGATATCGCGGCATGACGCCGCGTTTGATGACGAGTTCGCTGAATAGCTGCGCGGCGGGTGAGAAGTAGCGTGGGTCGTCCCATTCGGCAGTCGTCATCAGGACTGGAATGTCGGAGCGAGTGACGTTGCCGGGAACCACCATCTGCGGCCAGCGCGTTTTGTCGCCGCCGAAATACGCGAGCTCGCCCATCGTCGGATTCGAGAAATCAAAGGTGTACGGCCCCGAGCAGAAGATAGCGCCGGCGATACGCGGCGTGGTGGCGGGCACCAGTTCCGGCCTGAACACATATGTTGCGGTGTGCAGCGAGCCGGTGGAGATCCCGAGGGTGAAGATCTGGTCGGGGTTGCCGCCGTACTCGGCCGCGTGCTCGTGCAGCCAGGTGATGACCGCGGCGACGTCGCGCGCGCCGTCCGGCCATTTCGAATCCGGAGCGAGGCGATAGCCGGCGTTGACGCCGACCAGGCCGAGGCTCGCGAAGTAGTCGGCCACGGTCGCGGTATTGGCGCGGCTGCCTCCGATCAGACCGCCGCCGTGGAATATCGCAACCACCGGGACCGGACCCGGCGCGCGCCGCAACGTTGGCGTGTGAATGTCGATCTGTTGCCGCTCGTGCGGACCGTAGGCGATGTTCTCGACGACTTTGATCTCACTGGCTTCGTACACGCGCGGCTGCGATGCGTACACCTTATAGGTCTGTGGGATCGAATCCGCTGCCGACCGAAGCGCGATGAGCTGCGCGGCGACATCGGGAGGCATACCGTTGCGCGCGGTCTCGGCGGCGCTCAAGCCGCGCTCCTGCGGCAGCGACCAGCGGAACGACTGATTCGCCTCGCGGGCGGCGTCGCAGCGATCGAGAACCGCGTCACGGCGGTGGTACACGGGAGAGATCAAGATTGGTGTGCCGGCCGGCTCGCCCTTCTCGCCCGCCACGGTCACGCACAGCTCCGATCGGGACGCCGGACTGAGACGTCCCCATAGCATGGTCCAATGCTGAATCGGTGCTGAAGCACATGGTCGAACGACCAACTGGGCGCCGGCTTCGAGCTTCGCGGGCTCGAGGCATCGGTCGTAGACGGGTGCGCGGATGGCTCCGTCAGCCGTTCGTTCGAAGCGCTGGTCGTCAAGGGGAGCGCCGTACTTGCACGTGTGGAGCTGCAGCGGCTGGTCGAGCTGCAGTGTCTGACCTTCGCCGCGAATATCCAGACAATAGCCGCGCATGTCGTCCAGCGGTTGGATGGTCCGCAGCAGACCAGCATCGGCGTAACTGACGGCGGGGTGGCAGAACAGCACCGACACCGCGATCGCCGGCAGCACGCGCAAATGGTACATAAGACCTCCGGGGCGCCTAGGATACGACTTCTGATCGTTGGGCGGGAAGCGGAAGGGCGAGTGGGGCGAGTGGGGCAGGTAGGGTGGGGGTTTTACCCGTCGCACCCACCCACTCGCCCTACACCCTGGATTACTGAGGATTACTGGCGAACGTCGGTATCTGCGCGCCCGCCGTCGTCGGCGCCGGTCTGCGTGTCACGCATCACCGTACCGTCGGAGAACTCGACCTTGTTGAAACGTCCGACTGGCAGCTTCGTCTTCGCCGGCCAGACATAGAGCGTGACCACGTCGCCATAACCGAGCGTCGTTCGGCTCCAGCCGAGGAGCTGGGCGGAAACGGTGCTTCCCATTTCCATCGTCCAGTGCTCGACCTCACCCTTTTCGTTCTTGTAGTCCGCCTTGATCAGCGGGTGCGGATTGATCCAGAGGAACTCCGTGATCGTGGCGTTCTTCAACACCACCGGCTTGCTCATGTCGAACGCCGCGGCGCCATGATGCGCATACGACGGACGGTCAATCGCGGCCAATCCCGCAAGCAATAACACCATCATCAATAATTTCGTTTTCACGGTCTTCCTCCTCTACCACCCCTGCCGCCTCGGGCACCTTGCGGGTTCTGCTCGTTCGGATCGCTGCCGGCCGGATCGCCCATCTCCTTCAAGTACAGCTGCTGTTCCGACGGGATGCAAGTAAAGTCGTCGAGCTGCTGGTTTGGAATCCACCGGAAGTACACCTCGCCCATATTAAACGGTGCGGTGTACAGCTTCGGATCGGTCATCACGATACTCAGCGACAGGTCGTTGTGGGTGCTGCGATGAAAGCGCTCGATGACGTGCGCATCGACACTGTGGGGATAGCCGCTCTTGGTCGCCCACGTCTCGGGCGCGAGCCCAGTGGTCTCCACCACGAACGTGTAGTCATCTTCCCAGCGCCCAATCGAATAGCCGTTGTATTTCGGATCGAGGGCGTCCTTGTCCCGGCCTCCCACCTTGGCGGGCAGCGTTCGCCCGTCTGTCCAGATCTCACGCCACAAGTCCATGTACTGGAGCAGGATGAAGGTGCGGGTCGGCATCGTCGCGATCGTCATGCCGCGAATTTCCTGCGTCATGTTCTGCGGGAAGCCGAACGGGTCGCAGTAGCGGCTATGCGGATCGTTCGTGCCGCCGGGGCTGTATTTGCCAATCGGCTTGTTTCGCGCGAACAACTGTTTGCCCAGGTCGGTCAGCGGCGGCACAACTTCGCCCTTCTGCCGAGCGGCGCCTGAACCGGAGGACGGTCCTGCCCACGTGCCCGACAAATCGCGTTTTGGCGCAGGGCCGCCGTCTCCAACCGCCCGATCCGCCGGATAGTATTTCCACGGCGATTTCGGCGCGCTGGTTTGCGCCGCAGCAGTGTTTTGCGCCGCGGCCAACGCTCCAAAGGCCAGCACGCCCGCCACAGCCGCGACAGCCCCAATCAACCGATTTCGCATCGTCACGCCCCTCGTCTCAGTGTGTTGCCCGAACTCGGCAGAGCATACGCGCGACTGACCCTCGGGTCAACGTGCGGCACCGCCGAAATCCTTATTGCGCTGATGCTCGCCGGGTGTAGGCTACCGGACCATGAAGATGACGGC
>DATJJE010000031.1:0-123124 GCA_035492455.1 Vicinamibacterales bacterium
GGACGCGCGCCGATGAGTACCGCTCGTCCTGACCCCGTCGCGGAACGACCGAGCCTGTCGTTCGACGAGTAAATCCCTGAGCGATCTTGCTCTTCGACACGCTCAGGGACGAGCGAATCGGGGCGCGGCTACTCGGCCCGCAGCGACTCGATCGGGTCGATTCGAGCGGCGCGTCGCGCCGGAACGACCGCCGCGGCGACGGCGACGACGAAAATGATTGCTGGAGCAACGGTCAGCGCGACCGCATCCAGAGGACTCACGCCGAACAGCATCGCCTGCATGATGCGGCCTGTGGCGGCTGCGGTGACGAGACCGATGCCGGCGCCGACGAGCGCGGTGCGGCCGGCCGCCGCCAGCATGTGACGGACGACGTGTCCGGCGCTGGCGCCCAGCGCCAGTCTGACGCCGAACTCGTGGGTCTGTTCCGCCACCACCGATGCGAGCAGACCGTACAGGCCGACGATCGCGATGAACGCGGTGAGCGCCGCAAAGAACGCGAAGAACAGCAAGTTCGCGCGCCAGGGCGTCTGCTCGCGCGCGATTTCGTCACGCATGAGCGCAATGCGGATCGCCCCGTCCGGGTCCACCGAGCGCAGGCGCGCATGAATCGACGCGATCGCAGACTGCGCCGGTCCGCGCGTGCGGATGACGATGTCGCCGATCGAGAACTCCGCCTGTTCGTACGGCACGTAGACATCGAGCGACGGCGAGCGCAGATCGCGGTACCGCACGTCGGCGACGACGCCGACAACGGTCCACCACGGCGGCACGGCGCGTTTTTCGTCGAAGCCATGACCGCGCAATCGCTTGCCGATGGCTGACGTGCCCGGCCATGTCCACCGGGCGAAGGACTCGCCGACCACCGCGACGGGCGCGGTCGCCATCCGGTCGTCTTCGGTGAAGGTCCGCCCTTCGAGCCGCCGGATGCCCATCGTCTCGAAATACCCGGGCGTGACCGTCTCGAGGTTCGCCCACGGATTGCGTTTTGCCTCCTCGAGGGCCTGGCCTTCGCGCTGCCACGACGAGTCGAGGCCGATGGGTCCTTTCAACGGACGGCCGGCGACGCCGGCGACCGATTCGGCCGACGGCAGGGTGCGAAGCGCATCGATGACACGGGTGTAAAACCCGTGCGCTTTCGTCCTGTCGGCTGTCTGTACCGCTGGGGCGTGGACCTCGATCGCCACGAGCCGATCGGCCGCGAACCCGACGTCGAGACGCGTCAGGCTGGCGACGCTCCGATACAGCAACGCCGCGCAGGTCAGAATGATGACGGCGATCGCCATCTCCCCGACCACGAGGAGCCGGCGCGTCCGCCGGTTCTGTCGGTTCGCGGTGGTCCGGCCGCCATCCCGAAGTGCCTGCTCCAGCGGCGACGTCCGCAACGTGAGCAGCGGCAAGAGCGCGCATACGGCCGTCACGAACGCGCCGACGCCCAGGGTATAGACGAGCGCCCGTCCGCCGACCACAGCCTGTTCGACTCGCGGAAGATCTGCGGGAACGATCGCCAGGAGCAGGGGCAGCGCGGCGCGCGCCGCCGCGAACGCGGCGCCACTTGCGAGCGCCGTCAGGAGCGCCGCCTCACACAGCAGCTCGCGCCCAATCGCACCGACTGACGCGCCGAGCGCCATCCGAACGGCGAACTCGCGCCGCCGTGCCGACATCTGCACCAGAAGAAGGCCGGCGACGTTCGCGGCCGCGGCTGTCAGAAGGAGTGCGACCGCCGCAAGCAACGCCCACAACGTAGTCCGCGCGGACCCGATCGCGTCGTCGATCAGGGGCGCCATTGTCGAGGTCATGCGTCCCGTGCGTCCGTACGTCGCGGCAAGCTCGCGCACGATGTGGTCGACGTCCGCCTGGGCCGTCTCGATCGGAACGCCGGCCTTGAGACGACCGACGACGAGCAGTACGCTGACATCGCGGTTGTCGACGAAGTCGGGTTCGCCCGGTATCGGGAACCGTTCGACCGCCGGCACGATCGCGACCCATGCATCGGGCCGCTCGGGATAGCTGAACGCCGGTGGCATGATGCCGACGATCGTGTACGGGCGGCGCCCGAAGATCACGGATCGTCCGATCGCGCGCAGATCACCGCCGAACTGCCGCTGCCAGAATCCGTGGCTCAGCACGATGGCAAGCCCGGCACCGTGGCGGTCGTCGTCCGGTGTCAGCGTGCGACCGGCCGCCGCGCGCGCGCCGAGCACGTCGAAAAAATTGCCGGACACCGCGCGATACTCGACGGGTACGGGTTCGCCGGCCTGCAGCGTGCCGGTCCAATTCGACGAGGCTATCGCCGCGAGATCGTCGAAGCTGTGCGCCTGCGTCCGCCAGTCGATGAAATCCGGGTACGGGATCTCGGCGCGCCGGCCGGCCTGCACGCCACCGCCGATGACCAGCCGGTCCTGTTCCGCGAAGGGAAACGGCCGGAACATGACCGCATCAGCCAGCGCGAACAGGGTGGTGTTCGCACCGATGCCGAGCGCGAGGAGCGCGACGGCGACGAGCGACAGCTGGGGTCGCGTCCATATGGCGCGCAACGCCTGGCGCACCGACATCATGGCGCCAGCATAATCGGTTCCTCTTCTCTTTTGGTATTGAGACGAGTGAAGGCAACGGCGATCTGTTCACGCAAGCGGTTTGACAGGCGGTGTCCGTGGACTATGATTTCGCCGACACAACAGCCGGCCACGGAGCGGCGGTGTCGGGGAGCCGCACAATGACGGGATTGGCCTCGAGACTTGCGTTGGGCGTGGCCTGTGCGGCTCTTGCAGCGACCTCCACCGCGACGAGCCGCGCGAACGGAGGGCCCGGCGCAACCGACTGGCCAGGCACCAACTACGATCAGACCGCCAACCGCTACAGCCCGCTGACCCAGATCACGGCAAAGAATGTCGGCACGCTACAGCAGGTCTGGAGCGTGCATCTCAAGCCTGCCGGCTTCACCGGCCCGATGCGGGAAGACCAGGCCATTCCGATTGTGATCGGCAACACGATGTATCTCGCCTCGCCCTATGGCGCCGTCCTCGCGTTGGACGCCACGACCGGCGCGGAGAAATGGAGGTTTCAGCTTCCCAACAACGAGTTGCCGTCCAAGCGCGGCGTCGCGTACTGGCCGGGCGGAGGGAATATTCCTCTCCCGCCGTCGATCGTCTTCGGATCGACGACGGGCAAGCTCTACTCGCTCACGGCGGCGGACGGCACTCTTAATGAGTGGTTCGGCGAGAACGGCGTCATCACCCTCAAGACCCCCGAGGTCATGCAGACCGGGACGAATGTCGCGTACTCGCTGCTGTCTTCACCGACCATCTACAAGAATCTGATCATCACCGGCGCGGGTACCGGCGAAGGGCCGGGCGGCTCCAATGCCGGAGCCGGACCAGCCGGCGATACGCGCGCGTGGGACGCCAGGACCGGCAAGCTGGTATGGACGTTCCATTCCGTGCCGCGGCCGGGCGAGTTCGGCTACGACACGTGGGGCGGAGACAGCGCGAAGAACCGGTCCGGCGTCAATGTCTGGGGGTATACGTCACTCGATGCGGAGCGCGGCATCCTGTATATGCCGCTCGGTGCCCCGAACAACGACCGCGTCGGCATCGACCGGCCCGGCAACAATCTGTTCTCCTCGTCCGTCGTCGCCGTCGATGCGAACACCGGCAAGTATCTCTGGCATTTCCAGCTCGTGCACCACGATGTGTGGGACTACGACGCACAATCCGCTCCGCTCGTCGTCGACCTGCAGCGCGGCGGCGAGACGATTCCCGCGCTCCTCGTCGTCAACAAGACCGGGCTGCTGTTCACGCTCAACCGCGTCACCGGCAAGCCAATCTTCGATGTCGTCGAGCGTGCGGTGCCGAAGAGCGACGTGCCGGGCGAGCAGGTGTCGCCGACGCAGCCGTTCCCGGTCAAGCCGGAGCCGCTTACACAGATGACCCTCTCGCGAGACGACCTTTACAAAGGCGAGCCGCAGCACCAGTCGTACTGCGAGCACATGGTGGACGACAACAACATCAAGCTGGGCGGGCCGTTCATGCCGATCGCGGCGGAGCGTTACAGCATGTCTCCACCCGGGCCACAGGGCGGCATCAACTTCTGGGGGCCCGCGTACGATCCCCAGCTGCATCTGTTCGTGTCGAACACGACGAATCTCTTTCAACCAATGCGTCTGACGCGGCGGCCCGATGGGAGCTGGATCAATGCCGGGGAGCTCGCCGGTCTTCGCCGTTTCGGCGATCCCGATCGCCATTTGCCGTGCGGGCCGACGCCATGGGGCGAACTCGTCGCCGTCAATATGGACACCGGCGACATCGCGTATCGCAAGACGCTCGGCGTCTCCGACATGCTGCCGCCGAGCCTTCAGAACACAGGTCGCCCGAGTACGGGCGGCGTGATCCTCACCGCGAGCGGGCTGACGTTTGTCGGTGGCACCGATGATTTCAGGTTCCGCGCCTTCGCGACTGCTACCGGCGACAAGCTGTGGGAGATCAAGCTGCCGTCATCGATCGAGGCGACGCCCATCACGTACATGGGCGCCGACGGACGGCAGTTCGTGACGGTCGTGGCTACGGGCGGCAGTCTGACGGGGTCGGACGTCACCAACGACGAGATCATCGCGTTCGCGTTGCCGAAGAAGTAACTACTTGGCCTGAGCGGCCTTTTGTCTCTCTATTTCCGCCGGTTCTTCATTGAGAGTACAGAAGACCTCCGACCAAAAATCGTTGGGATCCTGCGCCAACGACCATGCACGAGGCGCCGACTTCCAGGGTTTCGCCAGCACCACGGGGTCCTCAATGGTGACCTGGTAAGTAAGGTGGTTCTTCGAGGTGCGCGTGATGCGCTCGACCACGTGCATCTTGTCGCTCGGCCACCACCCTCCTCCCGCACCTGTAATCACCCGCATCCGCTGATCGATGCCAATCACATCGACGACCAGGGTGTCTCCCTCCCAGTGAGCCGTCGAGTCGCCATTGAAAGTGGGATCCGGATCCTTGAGGTGCGGACGTCCGTCAGTGTGAATCAGGCGAACGTCGAGCGGGTACTCAAACATCTGCCACAACTTGCCTCCCGGGAGCGATATCAATTCCATGGGGGCGTGCTGACTGATTTGCTCCAACGCGGCGCTTGGAACACCGGCCTGATCGCACTCTCCATAGGGCGCGGGCTTCGTGTACTTGGCGTCGATGCCTGGCTTGAAGGAAACCCTCTCCTCCGGCGTCACCTTGGGATCGAATTGCCTGATGGTTGCCTCTTCGAGCGGGTAGGCAAACTGCAGCATCCGTCCGGAAGAATTCGGATACCAACGGCCAGTCAGGTCCGGATGTCCGTCCGGCGTGCGCGGCACGGGTCCGCCCGGTGGCAACACCTTCACCTTTTCGAAGCCGCCGACGATCGGCACGGGAGATTTTCCTCCAGACTGTGCGGCATGGGTGTTCTCCTGTGCAAACGCTGGCGTGGAAAGCATGCACAAAGCCGCCACTGCGGCTCCAGCACTCGCAAGGCAATTGCGGAACCGTCGCTGCATGTTTCTCATGTCAATTCACCCAATCTGTCGTTCAGAAGTGAATTTGCGCGGGCGTCAAATTCTCAACATTCTGCCCGACGATCCGCAATTGCCCGTCCGCCAGCTTGATGAATTCCGCCGTTCCTCTGTACGGCGTGCCACCAGCCTTGGTTGGACAGTACCTGGCGCTGACGGACTTTCCCATACTCGTCTGAAAGTCCTCGCGTGTCGTGCCGTTCCTTTTCAGCGCGTTGGGCGTGATCATTTCCAGGTGCCACGTCACCATCATGCCGTTGGCTTCCTTTACATCCACGTCGAAATACGCGTGCGGATTCTCCCAATAGAGAGCCGAAAGCAACCCGGTCAGATCCGTGCACCTGTCTTTATCGAACTCCACATTGAATCCGTGGTGCGCAAACCCGTGAGCCTCGGCAACAAGCAGACCAAAGGCCGCAGCCAAAACGCCGGCCAGCGAGCGTCTCATTGTGATGTCCTCCAGTAAACGGGTTGCAACAGATCTTTCCCACATCAGAAATCGATTTTCAGATTCAGCTTGGCGGATCGCGCCAGGAGGATCTCTCGATCCATGACGCGCTGTCGCGTCGTGCTCTGGACGTCGACGACCGGCGTCTCTCCGCTGACGGTGATGGTTTCGGCGATCGAGCCGACCCGCAAGTCGGTATTGACCGTCGCGACGAATGTTCCGGCGAGCTCGATGCCTTCGCGCTTGACCGTGGAGAAGCCCGGGAGCGTGAACGTGACCGTATAGGTGCCGGGCCGAAGGCTCTCGATGCGGTAGTGACCGGTGCCGTCGGTGACGACCGACCGTACCTTCTCAATCAGGACAGGACTGGCAGCTTCGACGGTGACACCGGGGAGGACCGCCCCTGAGGCATCCTTCACCAGGCCGACGATTGAGGCCTGGGCAAACGCCGCGGCGGGAGCACAGACGAGCAAAGCGAGCGCGAACACACCCGTCGCGAATCGACGCATCGCTGGCCTCCTAACTTAAATTAAATTCCGGGTTTCTGATCCTCCTACTGAGTTGCGGCAGACGTTACTCCTGTCGCACGACACGGTCAAGCAACCCCCCCTCGGTCAGTTCGTCTCGATCAACTTAGATACCGCTTGAAAAAGGCCATCGCTCTCGTCCAGGAGTCCAGGGTCGCGACCGCATTCTCACCGAGCGTCTGCTGTGCCAGGTACGCGTGGGTCACGTTGGGATAGATCTTGAACTCGAACGTCTTGCCCAATCGCTGCATGTCCGGCGCGGCGCCAGAGACTCTCGGCGCAAGCCCCGGATCGTCATCGCCGGCGAAGGCTAGCACCGGCGCCTGAATCTTCGCCATGGTGGCGGCGTCGGGAGGTGCACCATAGAAGCTGACTGCGGCGTTGAGACCGGCGATCGCAGCCGTGCTCTCCCATGCCATGCCGCCGCCGTTGCAGAATCCGGTAATGCCGCTCTTGCCGTTGGCTCGTGGCAACTTGAGTCCGTATTCACGAGCCGTCCTTAGCAACTGCATCTTGTCGGCAGCCGAACGGCTGCCCAGCGCCTTGGCCAGATCATCCGAATACTGAAACGAATCGAAATTTCCGCCGCCTGGTCCCATGCCTGAAGCCAGATCCGGCATGACCACGATGAAACCTTGCAATGCGACCTTGTCGGCGAGGGCACGCATCCAGTCCGCGCCTCCACCCTTCTTCGGCGTGCCACCGATATCCATGCCTGGACCTGGATGAATCACCACGACGACTCCAGCCCGGTCGGTGCCGAGCGGTTCGACGATCCAGGTCCGCATCATCACCGGGCCGTTCGAGAGCATCGCGGGAATATCTATCCAGCGGCCATGTCGCGGCGATTGGTCGGCAACCTTGCCAGGACCGCTCAGCGAGCTTGGTGGGATGTCGTCTCTCTTGGCGATCTCCTGCTGTGCGGCGCGTTCGCGTGCCGCCGAGGCCGTCAACGCCGCATCGTCTTTGATCCTGGGCGTTCCCGCTGTGTCCGACTGTGCTGCCGCCGCCGCACGCGGCGCCATGTTGGCCAGCAGCGCCAGCGTGTTGTGCCAGGCATGCTCCGTCAGATCGAAGCGGGCAACGCGGTGCTGCGTTGGCGTCTCAATCGCCGCGTCGATTCGACGCTCTCCCCAATTGAAGGAGATGCTGATGCTGTCACCGTTGGAGCCGGGCTGGCTGACGAAATAGTCGCGCACGGCTTTCGCGCGCCGCTCGACGTCATCGGTGCCCAAATCGGGGACGACGGTGATGAAACCTTCGTTGACCACTTGCGTTCCCACCGCGCGTGCCCAGTCGCTCATCGGCTGGTTCTGGTCCGTCACCACTGCGACGGGCAGCCGGCCAGACAGATCGGGATAGATGACGAAGGTGTGGATCCGGGACTGATCCATCGGCACGTCGATCCACTGCGGGTGATGATGGAGGAGCGAAGCGCTCAGAACGGTCTTCGCGGCCCTTGCGTCGGGCAATCCCAGTGGCATGACGCGCGGCGCCGTCACCACCGCCCGGGCGCTGCCCAGACTTGCCAGCGCGAACGCACTGACGATCACTGCCACCGCGGTGAACCGAACGTGCCCGGAGGCCTTGGGCATCATGCCCTCCTGTGCGTCGCGGATTATGGCATTTTCGATGTCGATCGGGCAGAATGCCCCTGCACGCGGCGCAGATATGAAAGGCCGTCCCGCGGTCTTCGCGCTCGTCACCTGTGGCTGGATGGCTGTGGCGTGGTCCAGCGTTCAAACCTCGGCACAGGCGCCACAAACCGCACCGTCAACTCCCGACATCAAAGCGACTCTCGACAAGTACTGCATCACCTGTCACAGCCAGCGGCTTGCGACGGCCGGCGTCGTGCTCGAAGGGATCGACGTTTCCAGTCCCGCCGCGCGAGCCGAGCTCTGGGAACGCGTCATCACGAAGCTCCGCGCGCGCTCGATGCCCCCGGCGGGATTGCCGCGACCCGATGCGTCCACGTACCACGCGATCGCCACCTCGCTCGAGGCTGCCATCGATCGGGCGTGGATCGCCAATCCGAACCCCGGCAGGATTGGCGCGGTCCACCGGCTCAATCGCGTCGAATACAACAACGCGATTCACGATTTGTTCGCGGTCGACATCGACGTGACGTCGAAGTTGCCTGGCGACGAGACGGCGGACGGCAGCTTCGACAACTTCGCGGACGTCCTGTCGATTTCAACGGCACACCTGGAGCGTTATCTCTCGGTCGGTCGCGAGGTGACGCGGCTGGCGGTCGGTCTGCCGCCGGCAGTGCCGACCGTGGAGCGGTTCGAGATCCCCCTGCACATCCTTCAAGAAGATCAGGAGAGCGAAGATCTTCCGTTCGGGTCCCGCGGCGGCATGGCCATCCGCTACGACTTTCCGGTCGATGGCGAGTACGTCATCAAGGTTCGTCTGCGACGGCAGTATCAGGACTACGTGATGGGCATGGGCTGGCCGCAGCAGCTCGACGTCCGTCTCGATGGCGCGCTCGTCAAACGCTTCACCGTCGGCGGTGAAGGGAAGGGCCGTCCCGCCGCCGCCAGTTACGCGGGTGATGGTGAACCGGGCTTTGCGGGTGACGACGAGTGGGAGAAGTACATGCAGATCGGCGCCGACGCCGGTCTCGAAGTGCGCATGCCGATCAAGGCGGGACCGCGCCTCGTCGGCGTGTCGTTCGTCAGGCAGATGTGGGAGCCCGAGGGCCTTCCGCAGCCGCTGCAGCGCGGCAGGGTGCTGACCAACGATCAGATCTACATGGGATACGCGAGCGTCGGCGCGGTGACCATTGCCGGGCCGTACTCGACCGCGGCGCCGGCGCAGGACACGCCGAGCCGACGCGCGATCTTTGTCTGCCAACCGCGCCGCGTATCTGACGAGCGCGACTGCGCGGCGAAGATCCTCACGAGAATTGCGCATCTTGCGTATCGCCGTCCGGCGACGCCGGCGGATACGCAAACACTCCTGCAGTTCTTCGCGGACGGCCGCCGCGAGGGCGGCAGTTTTGACGCGGGTATTCAGTTCGCGCTCGAACGCCTGCTCGTCGATCCCGACTTCCTGCTGCGCGTGCATAAGGCCCCGACGTCGACAACGGCGAGGCAAGTCGCGCCAACGCCGTATCGTCTCAGCGATCTCGAGCTCGCGTCGCGGCTCTCCTTCTTTTTGTGGAACAGCATTCCGGACGAGCGGTTGCTCGAATCGGCCGAGCGCGGGCAGCTCTCCAATCCTGCGGTCCTCGAACAGCAAACGCGCCGCATGCTCTCGGATCCGCGCGCGACGCGCGCGCTGGTTGACAACTTCGCCGCGCAGTGGCTGAACCTGCGCCGGCTGCGCGAAGTGATCGTCGACCCGGACATCTATCAGGATTTCGATGACAGTCTGCTGCAGGCGTTCGAACAGGAGACGAGGCTGTTTCTCACGAGCACGCTCGCCGAAGACCGCAGCGTGCTCGACCTGTTGCGCGCCAATTACACGTTCGTCAACGAGCGGCTCGCACGTCACTACGGCATCCCCGGGGTTTATGGCAGCCGGTTCAGGCGGGTGACGCTGCCCAACCTCGATCAACGGGGAGGGCTTCTCGGCCAGGGATCGATCCTCGCGACGACCTCGTATCCGAATAGGACGTCGCCGGTGCTGCGCGGGAAATGGCTCCTCGACAACATGTTCGGCACGCCGCCGCCACCGCCGCCGCCGGGCGTCAACACGACGCTCGACGAGCCGAAAGGGGGCGCGCTGCCGCCAACGATTCGCGCGCGGCTGGCGCAGCATCGCACCAGCGCCGTGTGCTCGACGTGTCATTCGGCGATCGATCCGCTGGGATTCACGCTCGAGAATTTCGATGCGATTGGCGCATGGCGGGCAACCGACGAATCGGGCGGCCCTGTTGATGCACGCGGCACGATGGTGAGCGGCGCGGACGTGCAAGGGCTGTCGGGTCTTCGCGCGCTGCTGCTCGAGGATCCCGCACAATTTCCGCGAACGCTCACCTCGAAGCTCTTCGCCTATGCGCTTGGCCGGCGTCTCGAGTACTACGATCGCCCCGCCGTCCGGCAGATTGTTCGCGATGCCGCCGCGACGGACTATCGATGGTCGTCGCTGGTGATGGGCATCGTAAAGAGTCCCGCGTTTCTCATGCGAAATGGAGACTAGGATGTCGTTTCTCACGACCAAGGCCTTGCCACGACGGACCGTTCTTCGCGGACTTGGCGCGGCCATCGCGCTGCCGTTCCTCGACGCGATGCTGCCGGCGGCCTCGCTGCGCGCACGCGCCGCCGGCGCGCCGGTCCACCGCTTCCAGACGTTCTATGTGCCAAACGGGATGGCCATGGAGTACTGGACGCCGAAAGGGACAGGCAGCGCGTTCGAGCTGTCGCCCATACTCGAGCCGCTGACGCCGTTCCGCGATCGGATGACGGTCATCTCGGGCCTCAAGGCGAACTGGAACTACATCCATGCGGGAGCTTCGGGATCGTTCCTGACGGGGACGACGCGCGGCGGACGCACCGAGGTCGAGATCTTCGCCGACGTCTCGATGGATCAGATCCTCGCCAAGCGATTCGCCAGCGAGACGCAGGTCGCCTCGCTCGAGCTGGCGATGGATCCGCCGAACAACGCCGGCGCGTGCACGGGCAATCTGAGCTGCGTCTACACGCACACGCTGTGCTGGCGCAGTCCCACCCAGCCGCTGCCGATGGAATTCAACCCGCGCGCGGTCTTCGAGAAGCTGTTCGGCGACACCGGCAGCACGGAGGCGGCGGCGCGCGAAAGGCGCTTGCAGGAGCAGAAGAGCATCCTCGACTCCGTCGCCGACAAACTCGCCGCTCTCCGGCGCGAGCTCGGCCCCGACGACCAGGTGAAAGTGACGCAGTACACCGACTCGGTGCGTGACGTCGAGCGGCGCATCGCCAAGGCCGAGCAGCAGGCCGGCCTCGAGCTGCCATCGCTCGAACAGCCGCAGGGCGTGCCGCCCGTCTTCGAGGATCACCTCGCGTTGATGCTCGACCTGCAGCTGCTGGCACTGCAGTCGGATTTGACGCGCGTCATCTCGTTCATGATCGGCAAGGAACAAAGCGCGCGGCCCTATCCGCAGATCGGCGTGCCCGAGGCGCATCATCCGCTGTCGCATCACAGCAACGTCCCCGAGCTCATCGAACGGATGTCAAAAATCAACCGTTACCACGCAGAGCTCTTCTCGAAGTACGTGACGAGGCTGCGGGCGACTCCGGATGGTGACGGGTCGCTGCTGGATCACATGACGATCCTCTACGGCGCCGGGATCTCGAACAGCAACGCCCACTCGGGCGACAACCTGCCGATTCTGCTGATGGGCGGCGGAGCGGGGAAGCTGAAGGGCGGGCGACACCTTGTATATACGGACAAACCGCCCATGGCCAACCTGCTGGTCACCCTCATGGACAAGCTGGATGTGCCGGTCGATCACCTTGGAGGCAGCACCGGTCATCTGGAGATCGACACGGTCTCGCTGTAACCATGCCACGCCTTCCCCTTGCGGCGTCGCTCGCGGCAGGTCTCCTCGTCGTCTGTGGACACACTGCGGTGGCGCGCGCCGCTGATGGCGCAGTGCTGATCGATGCCGCGAAGAACGCCGACCTCAGCGTGCTGCGGGCGCTCATCACACAACACGTCGACGTCAACGCTGCGAGCGCGGATGGAACGACCGCGCTGCACTGGGCGAGTTACCGCGACAACCTCGACGCAGCGGATCTGCTGATCCGCGCTGGCGCGCGACTCGACGCCGCCAACGATCTCGGCGCCACGCCGCTCTGGATCGCAAGCAGGAACGGCAGCGCGGTCATGGTGCGACGGCTGCTGCAGGCGGGCGCGCATCCGAATGTCGCGCTGCTCCTCGGCGAGACCCCGCTGATGGCTGCCTCACACTCCGGCAACCCGGATGTCGTGGCGCAGCTGATAGAGAAAGGCGCCAGCGTGAACGCCCGCGGCGCCCGCGGCCAGACCGCGTTGATGTGGGCCGTCTCCGAGCAGCACCCCGGGGTCGTTCAGGTCCTGCTCTCCCATGGCGCCGACATTCAGGCACGGTCCGATGTGTTGAGCCAGATGATGGCCGCACCGCCGCACGGCAAGCCCGAATACAACCGGATGATCCCGTTCGGCGGCGAGACGGCGCTCGTGTTTGCCGCGCGCGTCGGCGATCTCGCGTCGGCGAAGCTGCTGCTCGCCGCCGGCGCCAACGTCAACGACAAGGATGCGTGGGGCGTCAGCGCGATGGTCCTCGCCGCGCATTCGGGGTTCACGGAGATGGTCGCGTACCTGCTCGACCAAGGCGCCGATGCCAACGCGATTGGACCCGGGTTCACCGCGCTGCACGAAGCGATCATGCGCCGCGACGTCACCATGGTGAAGGCCCTCCTCGATCATGGCGCCAACCCGAACACGCCGCTGCAGACCTGGACGCCCGAGCGGCGTTCGTCCGCAGACTTCAACTTCGCGCCGGCGATCGTCGGCGCCACACCCTTCTGGCTGGCGGCGCGCTTCGCCGAGCCCGAGGTCATGCGTCTGCTGGCCTCACGCGGCGCCGATCCCAGGTTCGTCCTTCGCAACGAGTACTACGTCAACGACTTCAACGATCGGCGCACGCAGGCAACGACCGCCGTGATGGCCGCGCTCGGCATCGGCGGCGGACGCGCGTGGGTGCTGCCCGATCGCGCGCGGCTCGAGGCGTTGATCCTGGACGCGGTGAAGCTGGCGATCGAGCTCGGCGTCGAGGTCAACGCCGCCAATACCGACGGCCGCACGGCGCTGGACATCGCGCGCCCGCAGGGGCTCGCGTCGGTCACCAAGTTCCTCATCGACCAGGGCGCGAAGGAAGGGAAAAAGTAGATGCGCCAATGCCTCGCCATAGCGATTGTCGCGGCCTTGACAGCGGTGCCTGCAACATCGCAGTCGCACTCGAACTTCGAAGGTATGTGGAGTGATCCGCCATTCACGGCGGAGGACACGTTCTGCGCCGCCTGGTGCACCGACGTCGGACTCGCGCGTCTCGAGGCTCTCCTCGACAATCCGGCGAACGACAAGAGACCTTTTGCCGATCTGTCGGCCGAGGCCGAGAGATATCAGCGCGATCAGTACATCCGTCCGCACTTGAGCGACGCGAATGTGAAGAGATTCCCGCTCGATCCCGCAGCCGATCCGGGCTTCCTGCGCTGTGAGCCGTGGGGCGTCGCCAGGCAGATTGCCGCTCGTCACCAGCTGCAGATACGGCAGACGGGCCGCGATCGACTCGACCTGCGCTATGGCGAGTGGGATGCGCATCGCACGGTGTATCTCGACGGCCGCCAGCGACCAGCCGGGCAGGCACCGACCGCGATGGGGTTTTCAGTCGGCCACTACGAAGGCGGCGTGCTGGTAATCGAGACGACCGGCATTGCGGCGAACCTGACGTCCTACTCGTCCGATCACAGCGACCGGTTGCGCATCGTCGAGCGCTACACGCGGTCGTCAGACGGCAAGCGCCTGTCGCTCACCGCAACGCTGGACGATCCGGTCAGCTTGCGGCAGCCGATTGAGCTGAAGAAAGTCTGGAGCTGGGCCCCGACCTCGGAGATCGCGCCGTACAAAGGCTGTCAGCGTCCCACGGAATTCTCGACGGGGAAATGACGTGAAGACTTCACATGCGGTCCTGTTCACCATCCTGGCCTCGGCACTCGTGGTCCGACACGTCGAGGCGCATCATTCCTTCGCTCCCGTGTACGACGCCAAGCGGACGATCGTGGTCGAAGGCGTCGTCAAGGAATTCCGATTCATCAATCCGCACGCCTTGATGCTGATGGACGTTGCCGACGACACTGGAAAGGTCGTGACCTGGACGGTGGAGTTCGCCGGCAGGCTCAATCTCGGCGAGGGCGGCTGGAATGAGCGCACGGTTACGCCCGGGCAGAAGGTCACCGTCACAGGCAACCCGACACACACCAATTCACCGAGGATGTTCTTCCTACACCTCGTTCGTGCCGATGGCAGTCAGCTGTTTCCTCCGAGCAAGGCGCGACAAGACGCCATCGAGGAGCAACGCCGGCAGCGCGCGCGCGAGCGAACGGACGGGAAACGGTAACGCGCCGAGTTATGCTGCAGTGCAACTGACGAGGAGACGGGATGCGTACGTTATTGCTGCTGCTGCTGACGTCGTCAGTCTTGGCCGCTCAGGCGGCTCCGCCTGCCGGCGCGACACCCATGCCCGCGATCGCTCCGTCGAGTCCGCCAGCCTACGTCGTCGATCTGACGACGCAGGAGGGCATGGCGGCGCTCAACGCGCGATGGAAGAACATGGACGTGAAGATCGTCGAGGCACCCGCGATGCCGAATGCCGGAGCGGCGTGGAAGACCTCGTACGACATCATGCCCAAGGCGGGCGATGCGAACTTCGACGATTCGTCGTGGCCGACGATCGAGCCGAAGGGCCTGCTCGAGCGGCGCGGCGGCGGCCACTTGTTCATGACGTGGTTCCGGACGAACTTGACGGTACCGGGGAAGATCGGCACCTTCGATACGGCCGGTGCGATCGCCGTGCTGACCTTCACCATCGATGACTACGCGGAAGCGTGGGTGAACGGCCAGATGCCGCGGCGCGTCGGACGGCCAAGCCCCGCGACGATCCAAGGCTTCAACATGCCGAACCGCGTCGTGCTCAGCGAGCAGGTCAAGGCTGGCGACAAATTCGAGGTGGCTATTCTCGGCATCAACGGCCCGATTTCGCTCGCGCCCGCCAATCCCGTATTCTTCCGCGAAGCGAAGATCGAGTTCTTCCGTTAGAAGGAGATTTATGAGACGCGCCACGCTGCTTGCGATCGTTGCCCTCCTCCTGGTCCCGGGTGTCTCCCGGCTCGGCGCCCAGAACGGTCAGGATCGCTGGGAATCGACGATCAAGAAGTTCGAGGAGGGCGACAAGGTTTCTCCGCCTCCGCAGAACGCCATCGTCTTCATTGGCGCGTCGAGCATCGTGCGCTGGGATCTGAAGAAATCATTTCCGGAGCTTGGCGACCAGGCGATCAATCGCGGATTCGGCGGCTCGCTCGCGGGGGATTCGGTCCGCTACGCCGACCGCATCGTGACCCCCTACAAACCGCGGATGGTGGTCTTCTACGCCGGCGACAATGACGTCGAGGCGAATCACACGCCGCAGCAGATTGCCGACGACTTCGCGGCGTTCGACCGCAAAGTGCACGCCGCCCTTCCCGAGACGCAGATCGTGTTCATCTCGATCAAGCCAAGCATCCGCCGGTTTCCGTGGATTGATCAGATCAAGGGCGCGAACGCACTCGTCAAGCAGTACTGCGCGACGCATGCACACCTGACGTTCGTCGACATTGTGCCGCAGATGCTCGGCGCCGACGGCAAGCCGCGGAAGGAGCTGCTCGTCGAGGACGAGCTGCACATGACGGCCGCCGGCTACAAGATCTGGAACGACGCGCTTCGCCCGATCCTGCAGTCGAGCCGCGCGACGCGCTGAGCGAGTAGATCGTGGGCCGACCTTCAGTCGGCTCCTACAAGACGGCTTGCCGGATGTACCTGTTATTGATGCGGACGGCCGCCGCTCCAATCGCGATTAACAGGAACCCTGCGAACATCAGGACGATCGGCGCATTGAGGTTGTTCTCGAAATGCTCCGCGATGAAGTATCCGATGTAGGCGATCAAGGCCAGCGTGCCGACTGCGAGCAGGCTGCGGCTTCTGGCGACAACGGAGAGGAAGACCACAGCGCACGAGAGGCCGACGAACAGCACCTCCAGGTCGGTGTGGCGGAGCACGTGATACCAGGCGGCAAGAAAGAGGAGCGCGGCAAAGAAATAGGCCCCTCCCGCCAGCGGCCGGTGCGGCGATCGGTCGAGACTCCACGCCACACAGCCCAGCGACACGCCGAGGACGATGCCCATCAGATCGTGGCCGACGTGCAACAGATCGAGCGCCACGGTGACAAAGCCGACCGCGAAAATGATCGTCGTCAATGCCAGCACCGTCCGGCGTTTTGCCCAGAACGCACATCCCTGCTGGATGACCATCACCAAGTTCATGAAGAGCACGCCGTAGGCCGGGTCGCCGCCGTGAGAAAACTCCTTCATCAGGACGAGGACGCCGGTTGGCTGAACGATCGCGGCGATGAAGAACAGCGGCAGCGCAGCACCGGTGAATGCCTCATTCGTCGTGCAAACCAGTGCCAGGACGAACGCGCAGAAGCCGGGCCCAAGCGTCAGAAGCACTCGACCGATGGAACCGAGATCGTCCCATCGCATGCCGATGTAGATGGCGAGACCGGCAAATACGAATGCGCCGCCGACGTATCCAAACACGCGGGAGAGAATGCCACTCGATTGCGCGGCGCTGGTGTCGGGATCGCGGTGCAGCGCGGACGAAATCTCACGGACACTCAGGCCATGCTCCCGGGCGAGCGCGACGATTTCGACGAGCGCATCGTCTCGGGCGCTCACCGGGCGCCTTCCGCCACCCAGCCGACGAATTCCACATTCGCGTAGGCGATGTTGCCGGAGGCAAGTGGTAACCTGACGCTGGAATTCCCTTTACGCAGCCGATATTCGTTTGCGTAGCTCCCACCCCAGAAGATCTCGTTGATCAAACCGCTGCGGCTTCCGTTGTCGTGTGACAGCTCGTAGCCGTCCGGCGACTGGAGCGTCGTGTTGAGGCGCATCGTGCGCGTCGCATCCACAGTCTCGACAACAGTGCCTTGAATGGCATCCATGTTCGCCGGGAAGCCGAATGACAGCTCCTGCACCTTTTGCGCGGCTGCGTCGTAGAGGTACAACTTTTTCCACACATTGTTCACGTAACCCGTCGGTTGCGGCGGCAGCCTGGTGTACTGAGCCTTGAGTACGCCGTCCTGGACGACGAGGCGGACACTCACAGGGATTGCCGCGGCACCCTGCGAGAAGTCCGTGACAGAGAACACGAGGTTGTATTTGGGCGGCTCGGCCATCCGCTCGGGAAGGCCGCTCGCCAGCAGGAAACCGGCCATCAGCACAATGGGAAGCGTCAGGCCGACAACGAGAACCAGGTTTGCCTTGACGAATTCTCTGAACGCCATACCTCTACGACGTCTTTATCGGCCGATGCACACATACGAGCATCGGCGCTGAATAGTTGTTAGACGGCCAGCAGCCGCATCGTGTCGTCGAGCAGTTCAAGCGCGAGAGAGGCAATGAAGCAGCTATTGCAGCGCCGCCCAGTTGATGCAGCCAGGGCCGGAGTCGGCGCCCATGGGCCACCGGTTCGCGATCTCGAGCGTCTTGAGGTCAATCGCGACGACGCTGTGGTCGTCGCGCAGCCCCAGGTAGGCGCGCGATCCGTCCGGCATCACGAACACGCCGCCGTCGCCGGTATCGCGATCGGCAACCTTCATCTCCTTGATTACCTTGCGCGTCTTCGCGTCCAGAACCGTCAACGAGCCGGTGCCGCCATCGAGGATCAGCACCTTGCTGCCGTCCGGCGTGAACTTGAGGCGGTTGGCATCGGTAAGTCGCAGACCGAAGGACTGTATGACCCTGCGCGTGTTGGTATCGATGATCGAAACTGCGCCGTCGCCGCGCGTGGCGGTCCAGAGCTCTCGACCGTCGGGCGATAAATCGATTCCCTCCGGTGTGATCCCGGGGACCGGAATTGCCGTGACCTTGTAGCGCGGCGGTCCTCCCGCGACGTTGTCGATCACCGACACGCTGTTCGATCCGCGGTTTGGCACCCACATCGTCTGCCCGTCTTTGGCGAGCACCAGCAGGTGCGTTCCGTCCTGACCGATGCCGAGCGTCCATTCGAACTTGTTCGCGACAGGGTCGTAGCGGCCAATTGACTTGTAGCCCTCGGCGGTGAAGTACAGCTTTCCGCCGGCATAAAGCACGTCATGCGGTGCGCTGGCGGTCCCTGGATCGAGACGGCGGATTTCCTTCATCGCCCGCACGTCGATCATCGAAATGCCGACACCCGGGCTCGCCACGAACGCGGTGGCGCCGTCTGGGGTGACGGTGACCTCGTGCGGGTCGCGGCCGACCGGGACGCGCCCCAGCACGTTGCCCGACGCCGGGTCGACGAACGCGAGCGCGCTCGCGTTTCGGAGCAGCACGAGCAGACGTCCCTTCGACGGGCTCTGCGCCGCGACGGACATGCCGAGCGCCACGAGCATGGCCGATGTGAGGACGATTCGGATGAGGAGTCCGGTCATTTTCATGTGCGATCTCTTCTACCTATTTAATTCCCGGCAGGAACTCGACATCGCGGTTGTTTTCATTGCAGATGAATTCCAAGGGCTCGAGATCGGGCAGCAAGTGGACTTCTTCCGTGACGGTCCATGGTCTCGTATAGGCCTTGGGGTCATCGATGGTGATCTGAATGTCCATGTGCCCGACGTCCTTCCGCCGGAAACGTTCGATCACATGCAATGCATCCGTGGATGGCTTGCCGAGTTGATCGAGCCAGGCCTTCCCATTGAAACCTCTGCTATCCACGACGAGCGTGTCGCCCTCCCAATTGCCGGTCGAATAACCGAGCCAACTGGAAGGAATCCCCGCGAGGGGCTCCAGCTCCCGCGCATCAAGGAAAATCTGCCGCCATAGATTCATATCCTCATAGATGATGGCCACGAATCTCGGCGCCTGGACGATCTTCCACGGGAGGGGAGCTGCGTCGATTCGCGGGACCCCCGGAGGCAGACAGTTCGCGGGGGGATCCTCTCTGGCATGCGCGCCGCCTTTGCGCTCCTCGTAAAGAGCCCTGGCCCAGGGTTGAAACGGAACATCGTCAGCTGGCAAATCGGCCGCGAGGTTCGTCGAGTACTTGCCAGCGCCATTCGGTTGCCAGGTTCCCGATAGGTCCGGTTTGCCATCGGGCAATCGTGGCGCTGGCGCAGAGAGATTCGGCTTGCCATCGGGCGTGCGTGGAATAGCGGCGGCAGGGACCTTCACCCACTGCGCATGGGTCGGCGCCCACATCAAAGTCAGGGCCGCGACGCACGATGCGACGTGCACCCGGACGGATCGAGTCGAACGCATCGGCATGTTCATCTCCGCTGCTAAAGATGGAGTAGCCGCATCGCGTTCCCTTTCAGGATGCGGTCGCGATCGACGGCCGGCAGCTTGAACTGGTCGACGACGGCGCTCGGGTACTCGATGTCGCGCGCGTTGAAGCTGTCGGTGCCGACGACGATACGATCCGAACCCACCAGGCTCAGGAGAAAGCGGAATCCCTCCGGGTGGTACGTGAGGTAGTCGTAATGGAATCGGCGCAGGTACGTCTTGAACGGGCGTTCGGGTTTTGGCCGGTTCGCTCCCATGTGCTCTGCGAAATGCTCCACGCGCCCCGCGAGGTACGGGAACCCGCCGCCGGCGTGGGGTAAGACAATCTCGAGCTGCGGAAATTTATCGAGCGTCCCGGTGGTGATGAATTTGGCCGCCAGCACGGCATGCGCGAATGCGTTGTCGAGCCCGGCGTCCGCCGGCCTTCGTCCAAAGAGATCCGAATTCAGGTTGTGAAAGAGAATCGGATAGCCGAGCGCTTCGATGCGCGCCAGCAGCGGCGCAAACTCCGGCTGAAACAGATAATCGCGGTTGTCGATTGAATCCGGCAGGTGAACGGCGCGCAGGCCCGGCTTTCCTGCAACGCGGTTCAATTCCTTGAGTGCCATATCCGCGTCACGAATCGGCAGTTCGATCGACGCGACGTAGCGATCGGGAAACGCGGCGTGCGCCTCGACCCCGGCGTCGTTGACGATCTGCGCGAGACGCACCCCCTCCTCGGGCGTGACGATCTGCCACGGCATTCCGCCGTTCAACGTCAGCACGTGCATCTGCACGCCGTGCTCGTCCATCCACTTCCTGCGCTGCTGGATATCGAGCTCGAGGGGAAACGGGTTGCCGAGCGGCTTACCGAGATCCGCCATCGCCTTGGCGTACGGAGGCGGCACCCAGTGCGCGTGAAGATCGATGGCCACGGGCCGATTGGCGTTTGCGCTGGCGGGGCGCGCGTCCCACCATGGCTGCAGCGTCTCCGCTGGCGTTGCGGCTTCAGGCCGCAGCGCCGCCAGCGCACCGAGACTCGCCGCGCCCGTCTTCATGAAGCTTCGTCGTGCGATCATAACGGCCTCAATTCGTCTGTCGTGAACGCGTCGGCACGAATTTCCTGACGTCCATGTTGAAGTCCGCCCCGTACACATTTCCCTGGGCATCCACGGTCACACCTTCAGCCAGCGTTGATCCCGAGGCGTACGGATACGGGCACGGATCGGGAATGAATGCGCGCACCGCTCCGTCGCGCGCGCTTCCGATGCGGATGCCGCGTCGAATGCCGGGGTTGAAACCGTAGCCGGTTTGCGCGAGCGCGAACCGTCCTGTGTTCGTGCGGCCGTCGCGCGATTCCGAGTCCGCGACGTAGATCGTGTCGGTCTTCTTGTCGATGTAGATGCCGCTCGGGCGGCCGAACTGAAACCACTGCGCGATGAACTTCCCGTCCTGATCGAAGATCTGGATGCGATTGTTCTGACGATCGCCGACGAATACTCGGCCGCGCGAATCGATGGCGATGGTGTGCGGCACGTCGAACTCGCCGGGTCCCATGCCCTTTTTGCCCCATGTCTTGATGAACTTCCCGTTCTTGTCGAACTTCACGACGCGCGCGTTGCCGATGGCGAGACCACCGCCCGTATGACCGTCGGCGACGAAGATGTCGCCGTTCGCTGCCACCGCTACCTCGGTCGGCGCGTCGAACTCGTCGACGCCAGGTCCCGCCACCCCTTTCTTGCCGAGCGTCATCAACACGCGGCCGTTCGAATCCATCTTGAAGATCTGATGGCTGCCGTTGTCTGCAACCCACAGGCTGCCCGTTTGATCGACGGTCAGCTTATGCGGGCTGACAAACATCCCTGCGCCGAATGACTTGAGGAGCTTCCCGGACGTGTCGAACTGAAAGATCGGATTGACCGTCGCGCTCGCACCGGCGCAGGTCGTCCCTCCAGCGCCCGAGTTGCCGCACCGATCGATCACCCAGATCGTGTTGTCGGGAGCAATTGTCACGCTGGCCGTCGACCCCCACTTGCGACCGGCCGGCAGCTGACCGAAATCGGCGCCCGGTTGATACGGATTGGGCAGATCGTTGCGCGCCCCCAACAGCGACGCCGCGGGCAGCGAGACCGGATACTGGCCCGGCGGGAATACTGCCTGCTGCGGAGTGGCTGCTGGCTCGGCGGGCGTGACTCCACAGCTAGTCGCCATCGCGCCGGCACTTCCCTGCGCCATGGCGTTCACCGAGGTGAAGAGAACAGCGGCGACCACGAACCATCGCATACCGCACCTCCTGGCGGCGCGGATTATCGCACCGTCGCGGCCGTGTGACGACTCGTATAATGCGCGGCGCATGACCAACAGGCCTCTCGTCAAACCTGAATGGGACTCCACACTGACGTACGACGATCTTGAAACGGATGCCACCGGCGGCCTGTCGTTCGTCGGCCGCCAGGAACTGCTCGACATCATCGTTGGAGCGATTCGCCATCCGGATCGCCGCGGCACCTTTCTGGTGAGCGGTTATCGCGGCGCGGGGAAGACGACGATGCTGATCCAGGCGATCCGACTGAGTCAGAAGGGACTGCCGGCCAAGTGGACTCTTCTGCCGCTGGTGCTGAACGCGTCGGAAGTGTCCGCGGCGCTTCCTCCTCCATCCGCTCCGGCGGGTCAGCCGGCCGCGAGCGTGTCATTGCAGATCGGACCGCAACAGCTGCTTACCGCGTTGATTCGAACGCTTCGAAACTACGCGGAATCGTCGCCCGGCCAATCCCTCCCCGCGAACTTACGGACAAGGATTAACGACGCGTATCGAAAGGCGATCGCAAAGGAGTACAGCCGGTCGGAAGGAACAAGCGCACAACAGAGCCGGACGGTAGCTCGAGAGTTCGAGCTGAAACTGACGACGGCCGATGCTTACAAGAGTCTCAGCGCGGCAGGGGCGGCCGCGGCCGCGGTAATCGAGGCGAGCGCCTGGGTCACCTCCGGGTTGCAGGCTGGTCTGCATGCGATCGCGGTTGCGACTGGAGCACTTGCCGTCGGCAGCTGGACGGCGTCGCGCAAAATCAGTGAGACAGCGAAGCAGGAAAGCACAGAAGCCGTTTCCGTCAAATACGACAATTCTTTGCAGCAGCTCGAAGGCGATCTCAAAGACCTTCTCACCACGCTCCATCAGCAGAAGCAACGAGTGGTCGTGGTGTTGGAGGAACTCGACAAGATCAAGGACGAGGACGGCCGGCAATTGGACGCGGTCATCCGCTACTTCAAGAATCTGTTTACGCAGGCGCCCGCACTCTTCTTCTTCGTGACTGACAAGGGTTATTACGATTTCATCGCCAGCGAGATTCGCCGTGCGCGACGCGACCGTTCGTACGCGATCCAGCACACGTTCTTCACGCACCGCCTGTTCGTGGGACGGCCGACCACGCGTGATTGTCTGGACTACGTGAAAAGCATTCTCGCCGACGCGAAAGACGGCGAACAGCTCGATAAGCTCTATGCAACCGGCGGGATCGAGCCTTTTAACGCAGCGATTCCCAACGACCCCTTGCTGCGATTCGTCCGTTCGATTCTGTTCAAATCGAACAACCATCTATTCGATCTCAAGAACGAGCTGCGGCGGTTCGTCAGGACCGACAAGGACAAGCTCGTGCTCGATACGAAAGCCCTCAGTGACGACGACGTGGCCGCTGGAGCGTTTCAAGATCTCATCGTGCAGAAACAAACTCTGTTCGCGTTCGGAGACGGACGGCCCTACGCCAACGAGGTCCTCAACGATTGCCTGGCCGCGGTGTTCACCGACCTTGGTTCAGATGCGACGCAGCAGGTCAACTCCTACTATCCTCGCGGCTCGTTGTCGTCAGCGCCACCGCCGTCCGCTGCAGCAGCATCGGGCGCTGCAGCCGCAGCTCCTGCTCCGGCGCCGATGCCGGACACGGGCGATCAGCTCGAATTGAGCGAACAGGCTCGCATCAAGGCGGCGGTCGATTCGCTCATTGAAGACCTGCAGCGCGGCGGTGCCTTCGAGGCAGACCGGACGAATATCACGCGGGGACAGTTCGTATGGAAGCGGACCGCAGCCCGTGCGTTTCGATTCTTGCGCCGCCTCGAGCGGCACGAAACGGAGCTGGTGGCACGCGTCGATAAGTTGCGCGTCGCCATCGAAGCGCTGGGCAACGGTGGACGTCTGGCCAATCTCGCCGGCGTGCGTGCGGACGCCGACAAGCTTCTACAAGAACTCGATGAGATCAAGAAGACGGTGGAAACCACCGATCGTACGTTTTCCGTCGACGAGACTGACTTCATCGGTCTAGACATTCAACGGCGAACTCTGGAGCCTGTCGCGCGAGCCTACGACGCGCACCTCGCTCGCGTCGAGGTGCAGTACCGCCTGGGCACGCCGTGGTACCCGATCGGGGCCAGCATCGAAGGGGGCAAGTTGTTCGCGTTGAACCTGAGAGGCGGTTCGAACGTGACCGATTCCGGGCCCCTCGGCGCCGTCCTTCTGGCCTTTGGAGAAGGCGGCCGTATGGACGACGACGCGCGCGAGTTCGTCGCCAAGGCGCCGCGACTACAGCGGCTCGTGATACTGCACGTGCTGCACGCTCCTGGTGATCCGTCGGCGCTGTCCCAGCGGGGAGCGCAGTGGAGGGAGCAAATGGCGGACGTCGTCAGACAACCGACGGTCGATGGCCGACGACGGGATGTAATCGTCGAGACAATGCCGCTGGACGAAGGATGGCCAGAAAATGAGCTCGAGAAGTCGTGGGGCGGCCGCCTGACGGAGCGTATGCTGCTCCACGCCACGTGGGCGTGGTTTCCCACCCTTCCACAACGCGACGGAAAAAAGAGCGCCGTACTTCGGGCGCAGCTCGATCAAGGCGACTTCGTGCCGTTCAACGAAGCCGTCCACGATTGGGTCAAGAGCGACAGTCGCGTACTTCACGTCATCGATGAGGTCGACTTGGACACGTTCGCGCAGGCGTTCTCGGAAATCGGATTCTCTGAGGTCGTCTGTCCGCCCGCTGACCCTGCATCCGCGCTGTCACTTGCCGAGAACGCACGGTTCGCACTCGACGTGTCAACAAACCGTCCCGATCCGGAGTCAATCTATCCTCTGGTACCGCTTGTCAACCGATTAGTCGCTCGGGGTGAAATCGTTCCATACATCTATCTTTGGCCCAGCCGGGTTTCTTCCCCGCCTGGTTCCGACGACCCTGCCGCGTCTGAGCGTTGGGCTTCGATTTCAGGCTTCATCAGGGATCGAGGCCGCGCGATTGTGGTGGCGTCAGAGAAGTTGGAGATACCTCGAGATATCTCGAAAACGACTCTCCGGCTCGGCCCGTCTTCCTCTGCGGCCGCCTGAGGCGTCGACCGACTGGAGAAGACGACTCGTATAATGCGCGTCGTGAAACGGCTCGCGCTTGTTGTCCTCCTTCTTGCCACCCCCGCATTCGCGCAGTCGACGCTGTACGAAGGTGCACGCCTGATTAGCGGCGACGGAAAACCCGCCATCGAACGCTCCGCCTTCCTCGTCGAGAACGGAACGATCACGCGCGTCGGGCGTCAGGGGGAGGTGCAACCACCGAACGGTGCAACCCGCGTCGACCTGACCGGCCGGACGGTGATGCCGACGCTCATCGACATTCACACGCACACCGGATTTCAACGAGGTGCCACCTACGTTCCTCAAAACTACGGCCGCGAGACGATCGTCGAGGATCTGAATCGTGCGCTTCGCTTCGGTGTAAGCGCAGTGGTTTCCGAGGGCATCGACCCCGGTGATGCGGCATTCAAGATCCGTGAGGACCAGGCTGCCGGGCGCCTGGGCGGCGCGCGGTTGTTTACCGCGGGTCGCGGCATGGGCGCACCGAACGCCGGACCCGGCGCGGATACATATAAAGGCATCGCCTACGACATCACGACCGAAGACCAAGGCCGCCGCGCGGTTCGTGAACTCGCCGCGCAGAAGGTGGACTTCATCAAGATCTGGGTTGACGACAGGAACGGCCGTGCGCCGGAGCTGAGTCCACCGCTCTACCGCGCCATCATCGACGAAGCCCACACGCACGGCATCCGCGTCAACGCGCATGTCTTCTACCTCATGGATGCGAAAGGCCTCGTCGCCGCAGGCATTGACGGTTTCACGCATCTCGTGCGCGACAAAGACATGGACGACGAGCTCGTGCGCGAGATCGTCAGACGCCGCGTCGTCATCATGCCGACGCTGCAGAATACCGAGCGCGGACGGAACACCGAGCCGCCGTCGTCACTCGCCGCGTGGGTGAACGGGCCCGCACGCGACGGCATCGGCTCTGATCTTGTGGCCAAGATCCTTACCGCGTACGGCGGACGCACCGTGGCACAAGCCTCCGCAGCGCGCGAGCGCTACGCGATACTGCAGCGCAGTCTGAAGAAGCTGTCCGACGCCGGCGCGCGCATCGTCCTCGGCGGCGATACCGGCCTGCAGGATGATCCGTTCGGCTTTGCGGAACATCGCGAGCTGGAGCTGATGGTCGAAGCGGGCATGACCCCGATGCAGGCGATCGTCGCGGCGACGAGCAGCGGCGCGGACTTCCTGCGCCTGAAGGACACGGGCATACTCGCCCCCGGTAAGCGCGCGGACTTCCTCGTACTGGACGACAATCCGCTCGAGGACATCACCAATACCCGCCGCATCGCACAGGTTTTTCTGAAAGGCCGCGCGGTTAACCGTTGACAGCGTCCGCGGGCGCGGCCAATATCCCCCCACTCCTGCAGTTGCGATCGTCGGCGTAGGTTTCTCTTGCACGTATGCACGTTTTCAAGGAGGCCTCGATGCGGACCCTTCGGCAATTCGTGGTGCTCGCTACCTGTCTACTCCTCGGCGCGGCAGCGCCGGCGTTCGCCCAAGGCGGGCGAGCGGAAATCAACGGCACCGTCGTGGATGTCCAGAAAGCAGTGCTTCCTGGCGTCACGGTAACGGTGACGAACGAAGACACCGGCCTCGTGCGCGAGGCGGTGACGGACGCCACGGGACGCTACGTGATCCCGCAGCTGCTGCCAGGCCCGTACACGGTACGAGCAGAGCTCTCGGGTTTTCAGCCGATGGTGCGCAACAACATGGTCGTGCGCGTCGGTGAAGAGCTCACAGTGCCGCTGACGCTGTCGATCGCGGGCGTCGCCGAGACGCTCGTCGTCACAGCGGAGGCGCCGCTGGTCGAATCGACGTCCAACCGCATCGGTACCAACATCACGAGCAGCGAGATCGATGCGCTGCCGAGCGCGAACCGCAGCCAGTTCAGCCTGATGCAGACCATTCCCGGCCTCGTGCCGACGCTGCAGGTTGGATCGTTCGAGGGCGGCCAGTTCAGCGCGAACGGCCAGGCGACGACGAACAACCTGTTTCTCGTCGACGGACAGAACGACAACGACTCGCGGCGCGGCGGCTCGCAGGGGACGCAGGCGCGCATTTCGCTCGACTCGATGGCCGAGTACCAGGTGCAGACGCACCAGTACGGCGCCGAGTACGGCGGCTCGACCGGTGTCGTCGTCAACAGCGTCACCAAGGGCGGCACGAACAAGTTCGCCGGACGCGTGTTCGAGTACTTCCAGGACAACAGCCTGGCCGCGACCGATTACTTCCTGAAGCAGGCCGGCGAGAAGAACGGCGACTTCGGCAGCAACGTCTACGGCGGCAGCATCGGCGGCCCGATCGTGAAGAACAAGGCGTTCTTCTTCTTCAACTACGAGGGGACGCGCGCCCGCGAAGCGGCCAATTTGAACTTCCCGGCGCAGGCGGCGCCGCTCGCCGTCTCGTATTCGAGCACCACCGCGTTCAGCGGGCCGAACACATTCCTGCGTCTCGATGAACACTTGAGCAACAACCACCAGCTCAGCTTCCGCTGGACGCGCGAGGCGATTCTCACCGAGCGCGACACGCTCGAGGACGACAAGGCGATTCTTGACGCCGCGCGCTATGAGAATGATGCGGGAGACCAGGTGTTCAGCGGCTCGCTCGCCTCGGTGCTCACCAACAGCATGACCAACGAGGTGAAGATTGGGCACGTGCGCGAGAGCCTGCTGCAGGGCCCGCGGCAGCTGTTCGACAGCAACTGGAAGTTCATCGGGTTCAAGGGACGCGATCCGTTCGACGTCGGCTCGCAGAACACGCATCCCGACTACATCGCGGCGGCGCGCAACAACTACGCGCAGGATCTGATTCGCGACATCACGTTCGACGACACGGTGACGTGGGTCGGCGGCGCGCACAATCTGAAAACCGGTGTGGCGTGGAGCCGCAACGGTGCGCTGCCGCAGGGAACGGCGGCGAACTTCATCGGTCTGATCACGTTCCCGACCGACGTGCCGTTCAATGTCAACGATCCGCGCACCTACCCGTTCCGCTTCGGCATCAGCATGGGGCAGTACGAGTTCACGCAGATCGACCACCGCGCCAGCGGCTTCGTGTCGGACAAGTGGCAGGTCGCCAAGAACCTGACGCTGAATGTCGGCGCCCGCTACGATTGGCAGAAGGCGACGCCGAAGACGCATAACGCGATCGGGCCGCGCCTCGGCGTCGCGTGGGACGCGTTTGGCGACGGCAGGACCGTCGTTCGCGGCGGCGCTGGCAAGGTCTACCAGTATCAGCAGCTGGCGATCCTCGCTACGCTCGAGCAACGGTCGGTGATTGCGCCGACGCTCGCCTATGACACGGCGCAAGTCACGTCGCCGGCGACAACGGGTACCTTCCCGGTGAAGGCCGGCGACGCAAACGCGACGGCATGCCTGAATCCGGTCGCCGGCGCAACGCCGGGCGAGGCGGTGATCAGCCCGACGTGCCGCGCGTTCCTCATCGGCCTGCGCAGTCAGGTCGAGGCTGGCGGCGTCATCAATAGCACGACGACCGGGCCGATCGTCGACGGCGATCGGCGGATGGCCTACACGTGGGCGTACAGCGTTGGCGTCAAACGCGAGATCGCGCCGAACACCGCGGTCTCCGTCGACTATGTCGGCAATCAGGGCCGCGACAACACCGGCGTGATCGACATCAACGAAGGACCGCTTGATGCCAACGGCCGCGTCACCCGCCGCGGCGTCGCGGCGTTCGACCCGAGCGGTGTGCTCGTGCCGGCGTCTGCGCGAAGCGCCACGTTCGTGCAGTTCAATCAGGAGCAGACGCGCGAGCTCGGTGACGCGCTCAACTCCGACTTCAAGTCAGTGGAGCTCGAACTGGAACGACGGATGGCCAATCGCTGGTCGGGCCGCGTCAGTTACACGTACGCGGTCTGCCATGACGTCGCGAACATCGTCATCGACAGCAACCCGCGGCTCGACTACGGACGATGCGATCGCGACAACACGCATGCGTTCGCGACGAGCGCGAATGTCGACCTGACGCACGGCCTCGGCGCAGGAATGGTGTTCCGCACCTATTCCGGCTACCCGATCAACGAGACAACCGGCGTCGACAGTAATGGCGACGGCACCAGCAACGACCGGCCGCGCCAGGGTGTTGACGATCTGACCAGGCCGATACTCTCACCGGTGGATTCACGCGGCTATGCGATCCGGAACGGCATCAGCGGCGAGCGCAAGACCATCCTCGATGCGCGGTTCCAGTACGTGAAGCAGATCCAGCGGTATCAGGCGGGGTTCTTCCTGGAGGTCTATAACCTGACGAACCACGCGAACTTCGGCAACCCCACCGGCGCGCGCAACTCCGCCAACTTCATGAAGGTGATCGTGGCGGACAACCCGCGTCAGGCGCAGCTGGGATTCAGGCTGCTGTTCTAACGAACAGCAGGCAAAAGCTCCAAGCTCCAAGTTCCAAGTTCCAAGTTCCAAGCCTTTTGGAGCTTGGAGCTTGGAGCTTGGATCTTGGAATTTAGCCGTTCTTCTTCCTGCGTCTCACCACCCGACCTTTCTCACCGCCAGTAATTCCCAGTTGGACGCCGGCGCCGAGAAGGCTGAGAAAGAACCACACGTAGACCACCCACTGCTGGCCGGGCGCCGGATTCAGCGGATACGCCACCCACACATCGCCACTCGTCGCCGCCTTCAATGCGGTGCGATCGCCGACCAGCGCCATCGCCCCGACGATCATCGTCCATGCCCCGCCGAACGCGGTGCCGACGATGATGAAGTAGCGCTGCAGGTAGGTGGCCGCAACGGAACCGATGACGGCGCAGAGAATGACGACGAGCACACCTGGGTCTCGTCCTCCGCTCGAAAACAGCAGGTGCGCGACAGCGGCGCCGAGGCCGGCGCCCATCAAGGCGACGCCGACGAAATAGGCGACGATCAGAATGAACGCGCCGACCAGACCGCCGGCGACCCACGCCACCAGCATCATCGTGGTGTTGCTGACGCCGAACACGGAGCTGGCGAGCATGCCGCCGAGAATGAACCCGAAAATGGCGAGCACGGTTCGAAAGAGCCGATAGCCGAAGAAGCACGCCATCACGCCCGCGCCCAGCAGCAGCGCGGCGTATGGCAATTGATAGGCGACGGGAAGCATCAGGGGATTTGTGATTTGTGATTTGTGATCTGTGGTTCGCGGTTCGCGGTGATCGTGATTCTAACCAATCACCAATCACTAATCACGAATCACTAATCACGAATTAAACCTCCCGTCTGCCTTCCATCGCTCTCGTCATGGTGACTTCGTCCGCGTACTCGAGATCGGAGCCGACCGGAATGCCCATCGCGATCCGGGTCACGCGTACGCCAAGGGGCTTCAACAGCCGCGCGAGATAGAGCGCGGTCGCCTCGCCTTCGACGGTTGGATTGGTGGCGAGGATGATTTCGTCGGCGCCACCGTCGCCGACGCGCGCGAGCAACCCTTTGATCTTCAGATCGTCAGGACCGACGCCATGCAGCGGCGAAAGCGCACCCATCAGCACGTGGTAGACGCCGCGGAACTCGCGCGTCTTCTCGACGACCGACACGTTCTGCGGCTCCTCGACGACGCAGATAACGCGCTGATCGCGCGAGGGATTGGTGCAGAAGACACACGGGTCCCGATCCGTGATGTTGTTGCACGTCGAGCAGTAGGTGACGCGATCCTTCACCTCGCGGATCGCGTCGCATAACCGCTCGGCCTCATCTCGAGGATTTTTCAGGATGTGGAACGCGAGGCGCTGCGCGCCTTTGGCGCCGATGCCGGGCAGCTTCTGCAGCTGCTCAACGAGCTTGGCGAGAGGCTCTGGAAGCAATCAGAAGCCGGGAATCTTCAGGCCGCCCATCAGCCCTGACATCTGCTGACCGAGCTGCTCGTCCACCTTGCGATGCGCGTCGTTGACGGCCGCGAGAATCAGGTCCTGCAGCATCTCCACATCCTCTTTGGAGACGACTTCCGGGTCGATCTTGATCGACTGCACCTGCTTGTCGCCGCTGACGACGACGGTGACCATGCCGCCGCCGGCAGTCGCCTCGACGCGCATGTCCGTCATCTGTTTCTTGAGGCGCTCCTGCATCTGCTGCGCCTGCTTCATCATCGCTTGAATGTTCATTGCGTCTCTTCCACGTCCCTGATTTCTGCAGGGAAGACGTCGAGCATCGCCTGCACCGTCGAGGAGGACATCGCTTCCGCCTTCAGGTCGCGTTTCTTGTCTGCCGACGGCGCCTCTCCGGGATTCGGGAGTCGGGATTCGGAATTCGAGGGTTCGCCTTCGGACTGCTCGCTGACCACAGGAATCTTTTTGCCGGCAATCCGCTCGATGGCGCTATCGAGCCATGCTTTCTGTTGATCGAACAGTCCACGCAGCGACGAGTGCGCCGGGCCAAACACAAACGTTACGCGATCGTTCGCCACGTCGATCCTGCGCGCCTGTGCGACGACGGTGTTGTAGAACGTCGGTTTGCCTGACCGAATCTCGGCCAGCAGTTTGTCCTTCACGTTATCCGAACCGGGATTCGGGATTCGGGGTTCGGGATTCGTTGCAGTCTTGACCGGCGTCGTCGATGACTTGACGGGCACCGGCGCGTCTACCGGCCTGCTTGGAGCTTGGATCTTGGAACTCGGAGCCTGGAGCTTGGCCACGCTGCCACCAGATCCGCCCGACGCCAACAAGTCAACCAACGGCACGAGGCGGCGGGTATGCATCCACTTCAGCAGGGCCATCTCGAAGTGGTAGCGCGGGTGCGACGCGATGCGGATCTCCTGCTCGGCGTTCGCCAGCAGATCGAACGCGCGCATCAGATCCTCGCGCGAGAAGCGCGCGGCCAGCTGCGTCAGCCGCTCCCGCTCCCCTTCCGCCAGCTCACCGTCGCCGGCACGTGACGGATCGACCGACACGATCATCATGTCGCGGACGACGCGCGACAGCTCGCGCAGCACCAGACGGAGGTCGTGGCCGGATTCGACGGCACGGTCCGCCAGCGCAAACGCGCGCGGCCCGTCCTCGGCAATCACCGCCTCGACGAGATCGAACAGCAGATCGCGCCCGACGAGGCCGAGCACGGTAGACACGTCATCGACGCCGATGGTGTCGCCCGCAAACGCGATCACCTGATCGAGGGCGCTCTGGGCGTCGCGCATGCTGCCTTCCGCCGAGCGCGCGATGAGCGACAGCGCCGCGTCATCCGACTTGATGGCTTCCGCGTCGACAATCCTGCGCAGCTGCGCGGTGATCAGATTCGTCGGGATGGTGCGGAATTCAAACACCTGCGATCGCGACAGAATGGTGTCCGGAATTTTGTGCAGCTCGGTCGTCGCCATCATGAAAACGACATGCGCCGGCGGCTCTTCGATCGATTTCAGCAGCGCGTTGAACGAGGAGCCCGAGAGCTGATGCACCTCGTCGATGATGAACACCTTGTAGCGGTTGCGCACCGGCGCGAACGACAGGTTGTCGATGATGACTTCCCGGATGGTGTCGATGCCGGTGTGACTTGCCGCGTCGATCTCCAGGACGTCGATGTCGCGCCCCTGCGCAATCTCGATGCAGGCGTCGCAGACCCCGCACGGATCCGCGGTCGGCCCGTTCACGCAGTTCAGCGCGCGCGCCAGAATGCGCGCCGTCGTCGTCTTGCCCGATCCGCGCTGCCCCGCGAAAACGAACGCCTGCGCGATGCGCCCGCTGACAATCGCATTTCGCAGCGTACGCGTGACCGCCTGCTGTCCGATGACATCGTCGAACTTCTGCGGCCGCCATTTTCGCGCGAGGACTTGATAAGCCATTGGAGCTTGGAACTTGGATCTTGGAACTTGGAGCTTTGGCGGATCCCACCGCGACCCGGTGCACCTGCGGCACACCTCAGGGTCTGTTTAGCGCTGCTGCCTTCCGGCCCTGACGCGGTTCGCAGGCTGAAGTTGCACAGGGTCCGGGCCGCGGTGCGATCCGCCAACCGTAGGGCGGCTCTTGTCAGAGCCGCCAAAAGTTCAGTTTATCAGTAGTTGTCGCGCGATGCGTTCGTATAACTCAACCGCATGATTCAACTCGTCGAGCGCCACATGCTCGTCGTCGGTGTGCGCAACGTGAATGGAGCCGGGCCCAAGCAGCAGCGGTGTACCCCATTTCGTCAAGAGCGGAACGTCGGTCGTGTATGGAAAGATCGCGGTGTCGAAACCCGGCACGGTATGCATACGCACGGCGGGAATATCGAGCACCGGCTCAATGGCGACGAGCGGCTCGATCACACTGAGCGCGCGGCGCACCGGCGTACCTTCGCCGACAATCCGGAACATGATCTCGGCCGATGCATGCGGTGACACGACATTGGGCGCAACGCCGCCTTCGATGAGACCGACGGTGTAATGCGTGCGTCCGAGGACGGGATCGTCGGGCAGCGCGATTCCGCGCAGCACCATCAGCGCGTCGAGCAGCTTGTCGATCGCCGAGTCGCCCAGCTCGGGAAACGATGAGTGCGCCGCCCGTCCTGTGGCGCGCAGCTTCACGCGCAGCACACCCCGGGTGGCGACGCCGAGACGGTTGTCGGTCGGCTCACCGTTGATTAGGAATCTCACACCCTGCGGTGCGAAATCGTTCGCCACGCGAGCGCCGTCGCTGCCGCGTTCCTCGCCGGCGACGAACAGCATGGCAATTCGCGACTCGCCGGCCGCACGGAGACGCTCAACGGCCACGACCTGCGCCGCCAGAATCCCTTTCGCATCGCACGATCCGCGGCCGAACAGAACACCGTTCTCTTCCCTAAACGGCACGTACGGCGGAACGCAGTCGAAATGCGTGGAAAAGACGAGCAGCGGCGGCGACTCGAGCTGGGCGAACACGTTGAAGCGTCCGTTGCCGATCGGCTGTTCACCGACCTGATACCCGCGATCGCGCAGGAAAGCGGCCAGCCAGACGGCTACTTCCTGCTCGCGGCCGGTGGTGGAGTCGATGTTGACGAGATCCCGCGTGAGACTGGCGACGGACGTCGCTACCGCAGCCATCGTTCAAGCTCGGTGCGCGCATCTGTCTTTTCGTCCCGGTATTTGACGATGACGGGGGTAGCCAGCGAGATGCCCCACTCCTTGCCGGCGCCCGACGTGACGGATCGGGATCCGGGTACCACGACCGCGCCTTCTGGCACGATGAGCGGCTGCCCGGCTTCCGCTTTGATGATCCGGCCGTTCGGCAGATCGTAAATAGGCGTAGAGCCGGTGATGATGGTGCCGGATGCGAGCACGGCACGCCTGCGGATAATCGCGCCTTCGTAGACGCCACAATTGCCGCCGACGAGCACTTCATCTTCGACAATCACCGGAACAGCACCGACAGGTTCGAGCACACCGCCGATCTGCGCGGCGGCACTCAGGTGCACCTTCTTTCCGATTTGCGCGCACGAGCCCACCAGCGCGTGCGAATCGACCAGAGTGCCCTCGCCGACATACGCACCGACGTTGATGTACATCGGCGGCATGCAAATCACACCGGGCGCGAGGTAGGCACCTTCACGAATCGACGATCCACCCGGCACGACGCGTACACCGCCCGCCGGATCAATCCGCTTCATCGGCAGCGTGTCTTTGTCGAAGAACTGCCACCGGCCCTTCGCGACGCCCATGTCGATGACGTCGCCAAAGCGGAAGCCGAGCAGAATTCCCTGCTTCACCCAGACGTTGACACGCCAGCCGGTCGGCGAGGTCGCGTCGGGTTCGGCGGACCGCACCCTGCCCAGCGAGAGCTCGTCGCGAAGGCGCAGGAACGCGTCGCGCGCCTCATCCCGAGGCGCGCTGCTGCCCTGGTCGAACAGTCGTGTGATGGTTTCCTGGAGATTCATCGGGCCTGGGCGGCCGCTCCGAGCATCTTCAGGTTCTGCAGCACGCGTAGGACCTTCTCGCGCGCAGCCGGACTCGGCGGGACCATAGGCAGCCGGTAGTTCTCCTCGAGCAATCCCATGGCGGCCATCGCCGCCTTCACCGGAATTGGATTTGACTCGACGAAGTTCACCTGGCAAAGCGGCAGCAGCCACGAATGCAGCTTACGGGCGCCGGCGTAATCGCCGTTCTCGGCCATCTCGACGATCTGCGCCATCTCCGACGGCGCGAGGTTCGATGCAACGGAAATGACTCCGCGTCCGCCGACCGCCATCGCGGCAACTGTCAGCGGATCGTCGCCGCTCAGCAGAATGAAGTCGTCCGGTGCCTGCGCGAAAATCTCGGACATCTGCACGACGCTGCCGGACGCCTCTTTGATGCCAACGATGTTCTCGATCGCGGACAGGCGGACGGTCGTCGCAACCTCAACGTTCACTCCGGTGCGGCCCGGAACGTTGTAGAGCACGATTGGCAGCTGTGTCGATTCCGCAATCGCCTTATAGTGCTGATAGAGACCTTCCTGCGTCGGCTTGTTGTAGTACGGCGTGACCGACAGGATGCCGTCTGCGCCGACCTTCTCGATGTCGCGAACGAGTGCGATCGTCTCGCGCGTATCGTAGCCGCCGGCACCTGCCAGCACCGGCAGCCGACCGTTGTTCTCCTCGACCACCAGCTCGATGACGCGCAGCTTTTCGCTGTGCGACAGCGTCGGCGCCTCGCCAGTCGTGCCGACCGGCGAAAGGAAATGAATGCCACCCTCGATCTGACGCCGTGCCAGCCGGCGGATTGCCGGCTCGTCGAGCGAGCCGTCTTTTCTGAAGGGCGTCACGAGTGCCGTGCCGACGCCGGTAAAACGAGTTCTCATCGCAGTACGTCCATCATGGAAAACCACCCGCGCTTGCCCTGAATCCACCGTGCGGCCAGCAACGCGCCGGACGCGAACCCGCGTCGGTCCCGCGCCGTATGCGTCAGCTCGATCGTATCCGACGGACCGTCAAATCCGACGGTGTGAATGCCGGGAATGGCGCCGGCCCGCGTCGACGACATATCGATCGGCCGATCGTATCCGGCCCCGGTCATCGCGTCACGAAGCAGGAGCGCCGTGCCGGATGGCGCGTCGCGTTTGGCGGAGTGATGTGCCTCGTGAATCCACGCGCCGTACTGGTGATGCTGACCCAGCATCTTTGCCGCGTCGGCGACAATCATCTCGAACAGGTTGGCCCCAATCGAGAAATTCGCAGCGGCGACAACGCCGAGGCCGGCCTTCTCCGCCAGCTGTCTGTACGCAGTCAGCTGGTCACCCCAGCCTGTCGTACCGATCACCGCAGGCAGCTTCTTCTCGACATAGCGCGGGAAGTTTTCCTGCAGCGCGCCAGCGGTTGAAAAATCGATTGCCACGTCGGCGGGAACGGACCAGTCGCCCCTGCCGACATCGATGCACGAGGCGATCTGCATCCCGCCGGCAACGGCCAGCTGCTCGACCAGCTGTCCCATCTTCCCGTAACCGACCAGCAGGATCCTCAAGCGTTTGGCCTCAGGCAAAGAATTCCTCGTGCAGCCGATTCATCGCGTGCTGTAGATCGGCCTGCCGCAGAATCACCGTGATGTTCCGCCGCGATGCGGCCTGCGAGATCATCCGCAGCGGCACCTCTTCGAGCACGCCTACCGCCCGCGCCGCAATCGCCGGCTCGTTGCGCAGCCGATCGCCGACGGCGCAGAGCAGCGCCATTTCGTGGTCGACCTGCACCTGCGAGAACTCCGACAACTCCTCCACGATCGGCTCGAGATGTCGCCGATCGTCAACCGTTACCGATACGGTCACCTCCGACGTGGTCACCACATCCACGGCCGTCGTGTAGCGCTCGAATACCTCGAAGACGCGGCGAAGAAAGCCGTAGGCCATCAGCATGCGGCTCGAGGTGATGTCGACGACTGTGACGTCCCGCTTGCACGCCAGCGCTGTGAGCGGCATCGAATTCGGCGACGGCTCGGCTGTGATCATCGTCCCCGCGCCGTCGGGCTTTCTCGAATTGAGAATGCGTACTGGAATATTACGCTCGACGGCTGGCAGAATCGTGCTTGGATGCAGCACCTTGGCCCCGAAGTATGCGAGCTCCGCAGCCTCCGCAAACGACAGTTGCGGCACGAGACGCGGCGACGCAATCACTCGTGGATCCGCGGTCAGCATGCCATCCACATCCGTCCAGATCTGAATCTCGCGTGCGCCGATGCCCGCGCCGACGATCGCACCTGAGTAGTCCGATCCGCCACGCCCCAGCGTTGTGGTGTGGCCATCGACGGTCGATCCGACAAACCCGCCCAGCACAGGCACCTTCCCCGCTTCGACGGCGGCAAGCACGGTCGCACGGAGAGCGGCGTCGGTTTCGGACGCGAGCGGAACGGCGCGCGTGTGGTCCGCGCTGGTAATGATGGCGCGCCGTGCATCCACCCACTCGGAAGGGAATCCCGCTTCAGCGAGAGCGGCGACGACGATGCGAGAGCTGAGCAGCTCGCCTGTGGCCGCCACCACATCCAGCGTACGCGGCGAGACTTCACGCAGGACGCCGAGCGCGCGCACGAGCGCCATCAGGTCGTCAAAGTGGCTGGTAATCTGCTCGCCGAGGGCGCCTCTTGCTTCTTTACCTGCGAGCGATTTCGCCGTGGAGAGGTGCCGCTCGCGCAGCTGTTCGAGGCGCGACAAGGCATCGTCAATGCGCCCGGCGCCTGCGGCTGACGCAATCGCCAGCAGCGAGTCGGTCACTCCGCTCATCGCGGACACGACGACAGCCGGGCCGCGGCCGTCGCGCTCACGCGCGGTGCCAACAATGTGAATCAGCCGTTGAATCGCATCGGGATCAGCGACAGAAGTACCGCCGAATTTCTGGACAACCACAAACAGCAGATTCTATACGGAAAGGCTGGGGTTGACCTCGTGGCACGCGCGGGGTGATCAGCGGTCGTGGTCGTCGTCGTGGTGAGTGCGTCCGACGATACGATCGTTTTTGCGCGAATTCGTCACGATCTCACGATGACGACGACCGAGCTCGTGCGCCTCCTCGCGCTCTCGATCGAAAGCGGCGATCGTCTCTTCGTGTTGCGGCGCCAGTGGTTTGATTTGCTCTGCCATCGCCGTGCGTCCCGTCCTGGGGTCTCGAATTCGTTCCTTCCCCATTTGGTGCAAGCGAGACGCCAGCGCGCGTAATTTCTACTTCCCGCTGGGCCCGAGCTGGACCGGTAGTTTTCGAGCACATCCAAGCATGAGCGGCTGCGGCACTTCGCTTGGACTCTTCAGCGCGGAGCTGATGTGAGATGCCGCCCGTTGTGCTGATCATCGAACGGCGGACCGAAGTGGCCCTGGCGCTCGAATCGGCGATCGCGATGTCCAATCTTTCGCCGATCGTCGTGCAGCACCTCGAACGACTCGGCGATGTTCCGTACGTCGTCGCCGCAATCGTGGTACGCGTTGCGTTCGAAGGAGTCGGCGAGCCGGCGCACGTCGCGGTGGAACATCTCCCGAGCAATCGTCCGCCGATCGTGGCCATCGCCACGACGCAGGAGGAGATCGCGGAAGCCCGCCGCATGAAGTGCGACGTCGTGCTTCAGGCACCGCAGGAAATCAATCGTTTGTGTGAAACGCTGACGAAGATCGTAGGGACCTAACGCTTTCGCCGTGATGAAGGCTTCCGCTTTCGGGTGCTCGAGAGATGCTGCTGCTGTCCGGCGCGCTGCTCACCGAGTTGACGGACTACTTCCTTGCGAAGCCGCGCGGCCTCGGCGAGGACATCGTTCAATCGATCGAGTACTTGTCTGAGGGTTTCTGCGCTGATCGGGCTCCCGTCGGCCATTCGTGCCGTAAAGATTACGTAATCAGAGCGTGACGGTAAAGCTCAACTGGCGCGACCCATCATGATAGATTTCTCGCCACTCCTCACATGTGTTGCGCCAGGCGAGGGACACGGCGGGCGCAAGCGACGGGCCTCGCGTGCCTTGTCGCCGGCATTCTGCTCCTCCGGCCAGCCATTTCCGCCGCCCAGGACGCGGAGCTGCAGGGTGTCGTCAAGGATCAATCGGGCGCCGTTGTACCAGGTGCGACCGTAACGATTGTCGATCGCAACAATGGCGCACAACGGGCAATTACGACTGACACGGCCGGCCACTACGTGTTTTCGCTGCTCGGTCCCGGCGACTACGACATCGGCGCGGAGGTCGCGGGGTTTCAGCCGGTAACCAGCCACGGCGTACGGATCGATTCCGGCAGTCGCATCACACTCGATCTCGTCCTGCAACCGGCGCAGATTCGCGAGACGGTCGCCGTTTCGGCGACCGCTGCCGTCGATGAATCGCCGGGCGATGCGACCGTGATCGATCGCGATTTCCTCGACAACATGGCGATCGACAGCCGCGCCCTGCAGTCGATCGTTCTGCTGGCGCCCGGCGTCGTGGGCATCGGCATCAATTCGTCTGACCTCGAGTTCAGCGTCGACGGCAACCGGACGACCTCCAATGTCGTCACCATCGATGGCGTGTCGGCCAACATCGCGGCGCCGCGAAACCAGAGCGGGCCGCCGATCAACAGCCGCTTCGGCCCGATCGCGACGGGAAGCACCGACACGAATGCGGTGGGAACGAATGCGCTTTCGCTTGGCGGCTTTACAGGCGGCAGCGACATCGTCCAGCTCGACGCGCTCGAGCAGATTCGCGTGCAGACGTCCGCCTACTCGGCGCAGTACGGGCGGCAGCCTGGCGCACAGGTGCAGCTGGTGACACGTTCGGGGACGAATCGATTCACGGGCAGCGTGTTTGAATATTTCCGGAGCTCCGCCCTCGACGCGCGCGATTTCTTTTCCAACGCGAATCCGCAGGCTCGCCGCGGGCCGTACCGGCAGAATCAGTTCGGCGGCGTCGCCGGCGGTCCGGTCACTCGCGACCGGCTCTTCTACTTTGTGTCATACGAAGGACGAGTGCTGGGCAATCCCCAGCCGGCGCGTCAGATGCGCGTGCCTTCGGCCGATTTACGCACGGACGAATCTTTATCGCCGCTGCTGCGCCGAGTGCTGGAAACCTATCCGATGCCCGACGGACCCGAGTTCTTCGATGCGCTCGGTCGCCGCGTCGGCGCCGCGCCGTACTACGACGGCTCCGAGAGCCTGCAGCACTCGAACTCCTACAGCATCAAGCTCGATCGCAACTTCGGACCGCGCCTGCTGCTGACCGGGAGGTGGAACCAGGGCGTGTCACGGCGAGTGAGCTATCTCCTCGCGCAGCGCTCGGCGAGCGGCAGCGACGCACGGACAATGACCGTTAACGCGCGGTCGGTGCTGCGGGCCCGACTGTTGAACGAAATGTCGGTGAACTACAGCTGGAATGGCTCCGACACGATGAGCGAACTGACCGACCGCCTCGGGGTGACGCCCGTCGAGGCGTCGGATCTGGTGCCATCGTTTGCTCCCGCCAGCTCGAGTTCGACGATCTCGCTGCCCGGCCAGGTGCAGGACTACACGATTGGGCCGGCGGTCGCCAATCGACAGGTGCAGGCACAGGTCGTGGACAACGTCTCCTGGAACAGCGGCCGCCACGGATATCGCTTCGGCATCGACGTGCGGCGACTGACGCCGGTCTACGGCCCGACCGAATATCGCAGCTCGGTGACATTCAACGCGCTGGCGTCGCTGCTCGCGAATCGTGCCGATCTGCTGACCATCTCGTCTTCCGATCCGGTGCGCCTGGGCATCATCAACTTCTCGGCCTTCGCTCAGGACACGATGCGCCTGACACAGCGGCTGACCCTCGATTACGGCGCGCGTTGGGAGATAAACCCCGCGCCGAAGGGGCTGAACCATCCGCTCTACACGCTGGCCGGATTTCCGGATCTCACCGTGTTGCATCTTGCCGAGCCAGGCGCACCGCTGTATCCAACGCGATGGGCCAAGATCGCCCCTCGTCTCGGCGCCGCATACCGACTCCGGCAAAAAGAACAGCGCATCACGCTCGCGCGCGGAACGTTCGGCCTTTTCTACGATCTTGGCAGCGGCGCGACCGCGACCGCCGCGCGTATGTTTCCCTACAACCGATCGGTGAGCCGCACCGCTGTGCCTTTCCCGCCCGACGACGCGCGGTCGGCAGAAGCGGCGCCGCTCAGCCTCGATCCGCCCTACACGCGCCAGGACTTCACCATCGTCGCTCCAGGCAACACGCTGCCTCGCACCTGGGAATGGTCCGGCAGTGTCGAACAGTCGTTCTCAGGCGCGCAGCGTTTGACCGCCACCTATACCGGTCATGCCGGCCGCCAACTCCTGCGGCGCTATTTCTACGCATTCGATCTCACGCGGCCGATCAACCCTGCCTTCCCCGGCGCGCGCCTGAACGTGACGCGCAACGATCGCGGCTGGGGAGACAGCTCCGACTACCACGCGCTGCAGATCCAGTACGTGCGGCGCCTGTCACGCGGTATTCAGGCGCTGTCGAACTACACGCTGGCGCGCGCCACCGATTCGGGTTCGGACGATGCCACCGTGAATCTTGCGGACAACGCGACGCGGCCTACGTTCTATTACGGCGTGTCGCGCTTCGATCGGCGGCACACGTTCAATTCGTCGGTGACGTGGAACCTGCCGTCGGCGCGACGAATGCGCGCACTCCTCGGCGGATGGGGGCTCGATGTCAACGCACGCGTGCAGAGCGCACCACCGCTGACCGTTACCTACAACTACACGGATCCGATCGACACAATTAACTACGCCTATCGAGTCGACGTGGTGCGGGGCCAAGCGATCTGGATCAAGGACGGCCGCGCCCCCGGCCATCGACGACTGAATCCCGACGCGTTCGCGATCCCGTCAACTGCGTACGGAGCGCGCAACGAAGTCACGCACGGCAACGAACCGCGCAACGCGCTGCGCGGCTTCGGCACGTGGTCGGCGGACGGCGTGCTGCAGAAGGACGTGCGGCTTGTGTCCAACCGCACGGTGCAGCTCCGCGCGGAAGTGCACAACGTCTTCAACCATCCGAACTTTTCACAGCCGGATACCTCTCTCGGCACCGTCGTCGGCGCGACGGGCCAGTTTGTTCCTGGCCCGCTGTTCGGCCGCATCACGGCAACCGGCGGCGCGCTCGGCGGTCCTGGCAGCGGCACAGCGTCGGCGACAGGTGGCGCACGCACGATTCAATTGGCACTGCGTTTCACGTTTTAGGCGGGTCCGCCTTTCGCGCTGCACGACGTCTCGGCGGGACCCGCCCTACATTGGTAAACTGATCCTCATCATGAACGTAGGGCTCATTGGGTGGCGTGGAATGGTGGGGTCTGTCCTCGTGCAGCGTATGCGCGAGGAGCGCGACTTCGACGCGATCGAACCGGTGTTTTTCTCGACCTCGCAGGCCGGAGCAGCCGCGCCGGCGGTTGGCAAGCGTGTCGGCCCCGTCAAGAACGCGAAAGACCTCTCCGAGCTCACGAAGATGGACGTCCTGATCTCGTGTCAGGGCGGCGACTACACGAAAGAGATCTTCCCGACGCTGCGCGAGGCGGGCTGGCAGGGCTACTGGATCGACGCGGCCTCCACGATGCGGATGAAAGACGACGCGGTGATCATCCTCGATCCGGTGAATCGCGACGTCATCGATCGTGCGCTGCAGCGCGGCGTCAAGAACTACATCGGCGGCAACTGCACGGTCAGCCTGATGCTGATGGCCCTGACGGGGCTGTTCCGCGAGGGGCTCATCGAGTGGATGACCGCGATGACGTATCAGGCGGCGTCGGGCGGCGGCGCGCAGCAGATGCGCGAGCTCATGTCGCAGATGGGCCGCGCGCACGCGTCGGTGCGCACGCTGCTCGACGATCCCGCATCCGCGATTCTCGACATCGATCGCACGGTCGCACAGACGCTGCGCGGCGCCGATTTTCCGACCGCGCACTTCGGGCATCCGCTCGCCGGCAGCCTGCTGCCGTGGATTGCCGAGGATCTCGGCAACGGCCAGAGCAAGGAAGAATGGAAGGCGATGGCCGAAGGCAACAAGATCCTGGGCCGCAGCGGGGACCCGGTTCCGATCGACGGCTTCTGCGTGCGCATCGGTGCAATGCGCTGTCACAGCCAGGCGCTGACGATCAAGCTGCGGCGCGACGTGCCGCTTACCGACATCGAGTCGCTCATCGGCTCCGCGCACGAATGGGTGCGCGTGGTGCCGAACGAGAAGGAAGCATCGCTGCGGGAGCTGACGCCTGCGGCCGTCACAGGCACGCTGAACGTGCCGATCGGCCGTCTACGCAAACTGGCGATGGGCGGCGAATACCTCGGGGCGTTCACTGTCGGCGATCAGCTGCTGTGGGGCGCCGCCGAACCGCTGCGCCGCATGCTACGCATCCTGCAGAGCGCCGGCGTGTCGTCGGCCGCGCCCGCGGCCGCCGCACGCGCATAACGCACGCGGCAACCCTTCCTCGCCATTTCTCGTCTCTCCTCTTAGCCAGCGCCCGGGAGGAACGAGGAATGCGTATCGCACTCCTTGCCATCGCACTGACGGCAACCGCAGCGTGTGCGACTGCAGCCCCGCGCGGACGGGTGTACGTGCGCGTTGGGCCGCCAGCGCCTGTCGTAGAAAGACGAATCGTCGCACCCGGTCCGCAGTTTGTGTGGGTGCCCGGTGTCTATCGCTGGGAGCGTGGCGCCTATGTGTGGGTGCCGGGACAATGGGAACGTCCGCCACGCGGACGGACCGTCTGGGTGCCGGCGCGATGGGCGCACGACCGGCGTGGGTGGTTCGTTATCGAAGGGCACTGGCGGTGACGCCAGTGCTCTTACTGCAGCTCGCCGCCGATGGCGACGGCGTTGCCCATCGCCTCCGCGATGTCGTCGAAGTCGAACGGCTTCACGACGTGCGCCGCGACGCATGGCGCCAGCGCCAGCCCGGGGTCGATCTTCGCCAGGCCCGTCGCAATGACGACCGCGGTCTGCGGGAACTCGCGGCGGATGCGGTTGATCAGCCACACCCCGTCATAGCCCGGCATGACAATGTCGCAGAAGGCGACGTTCACAGGGTGCTCGCGCATCATCGCCAGCGCCTGCATCGCGCTTGTCGCAATTTCTACGTCGAATCCGAGCAAACGGACGCAATCGGCCAGTAGATGACACGTTGGTTCATCGTCATCGACGACGATCACCGAACCGCGCACGCGGACATCGTTCGACATGACGGCGTGATGCGTTTCCATGGCCGCACATAACGCAACACTCTGACCAGCAGCAACGGCTGAGACGAAGTGGCGGCACGAGCGTGTGTTAGCGGTGATCGGCGGCGCGGTAACGAGCTGTACCGCGCCGCAGCGTGTCACAAGTTCGGACGGTGCCTTTCAAAATCGTGGGTCTTATCGCCCCGGCGTCATCGCGCAGGCCTTGTACGCGGTCGCACCGTCTGGTCCTGACAGGTAGGCCAGAAGCGCCTTCGCCGCATCAGGCGATTTTGCATGCGAGGAAATGAAGCCGACGAGCGCGGTCGGCGTCGAAATGTCGCGCGGTAATGCACCGACCACCTCGACGGCCGGATCGTTGACTTCGCTCGCAAAAGTAATCGCGTAGTCGATGTCGCCCCGCTTGAGCAGATCCAGCAGCGCGACACCCTGGACGCGTTTCACCTTCGGTTGCATCTGATCGTAGATGCCGAGTTTCTTTTGCGTGTTGTCGAAGCTGACGCCTGCGGCGCCGCCGAGACCACCAGCGCCGTCCGGATACGAGATCGCCTTCGCGGCCAGCAACATCCGTTTCACCGCATCCGCTGTCGAGATGTCGGGCTTCGCATCTCCCTTCCTGACCACCACGATTATGGAGACGGTTGCGAGCGGCGTTTCGCTGGAGGCGATCACGTTGCCTGAATCGATTACGTCCTGGTAGGGCGGCTGGACAACGGGAACGTCGAATGGTGCGCCCTGCACCACCTGGCGATGGGTCGCGCCGCCGGCACCGATAGTCGCTTTGAGGACGTGGCCCGTCTTCTTCTCGAAGCCAGGCTTGATGAGATCGATGGGACATCGCAGCCCGCCGGGGGCGATGAGCGTGACTTCATCCGCGCTCGCCGCTTGTGCACCGAACACCACGAGGGCCAGAATCGCCGATGAAATCAGCTGCTTCATGGGCAGAGTCTACTTGATCTACACTCACGCGCCATGACTTCTTCAGTTCAGGAACCGACCCAGCGGAAACACAAAGTCGCCATCATGAACGCCGTGCACGACCTGCCGGTGCTCGTCGCCCGCGATAAAGGATTCTTCAAGGACGAAGGGCTCGACATCGAGTTCGTGACGACGCCCGGCATGGCGCAGGTGACCACATCACACACCGTCAAATTCGAGTCGGTGTTCGATCGACCGCTCGACTCCGTCTACAACGAAGGCGGTATCGATCAGTACCGGATGTGCGAGTGGGGCATCATGAAGCGCGCGGTCGAGGCGGAATGCGAAGGGCGCCGCCGCCGCAGGATTGTCGCACTCGGCGCGTCGATGTCGAAGTTCGCCATCGTCACAACGCGCGACTCGGACGTCTATGCGCCCGAGATGCTGAAGAACAAGCCGATCGCGGTGACGCCGAACAACGGCTCGCATTTCACGACGCTGAAGATGATGGAGGGGTTCCTCGCGCAGGAGCACGTGAAGACCACGAACGCCGGCAGCATGGTGAAGCGGCTCGAGGCGCTGCGACGGGGCGAGGTGGCGGCTGTCAGCCTCATGGAGCCGTGGATCAGCGTCGCGCAGAAGCAGGGTCTGCGCATTCTCATCGAGTCGCACTCGACGCGGAGCGAGGCGGCGAGCGACGAGCTGGACGGCGAGACGCTGAAGAAGATGTTCCGTGCGCAGGCGCGCGCGGTTGAAGTGCTCGAAAAGGATCCGACGCCGTTCATCCACTACTTCGTCGCCGAGACCGGCGGGCTGATCGAGGCAAAAGAGTTTCAGACGTGGCGGCTGCTGCACGCGGCGCCGCAGCCTTACACGCGCGAGCGGTTCGAGGACGAATACAACTGGACGGTGAAGTGGAACATGACGGTGCCGGGAGCGACCTACGAGAACACGGTCGATAATCGGGCTTGGGAGGCCGACGCTACGGTCGGCCCCTACCGCGCCTGACGACGATCTGTTCGAGAAGCGTGCTCCACTTGTCGGATTCGTCAAGGGAGCGCGCTGGATTGGCCTGCACAATCCTGATTCCCTTGAGCGGCGACGCGACTTTCGTGTTGCTCGGCACGTAGTCCATGCTCACGAAGTACTGCTGCCCTTCGCCAAGCAGGTAGTCGTAGAACAGCATCGCGGCGTTCGGATGCGGAGCGTGGCGCGCGACGCCGACGCCGTTCGACCGCGCGATCGCCGGCTCGAGGACGAACCAGTCGATCGGTGCGCCCTTCTTCTTCGCCTGCTCGGGCATGTAGTTGTAGATGTTCAGCGCGAGCGGGACTTCGCCGGAGATGACCAGGTTGTTCAGCAGCGTGTGGCCCTGTCGAACAGACAGGCCGTTGGTGGCCACCAGGTCGCGGAAGAATTTCAGGCCGGTCTCGCCGCCACCCATCACGTCGACCACGGAGGCGAACCAGTCCTCGTCCTTCCCTTCGATCCCGAGCTTTCCCTTCCAGCGTGGATTGAGCAGGTCTTTGTAGGTCTTCGGCAGGTCCTCTTTCTTAATGACCTTGGTGTTATACGCCTGCACCCACACCGACAGCAGCGTCGCCGCCCACTGATGGTGCTGAGGGACTGAGCCAGGCTGCAGATCGTTCTGCACCGCTGATGTGATCGGCATCAACACCTGCTCGCGCGCCAATGCCTCCATCTCGGGCGAGCCGATGTGAATCACGTCGACGTCGTATTTCTTGGCCGCGGCTTCCTGCACGGCGCGCTGCAGCACGTTGGACGTGCCCGCTCGCCACACGGTCACCTTGATGCCGTATCTGGTTTCGAAGGGTTTGACGAGCGTCGGCCAGTCTTTCTCGGCGATCGTCGTGTAAACGGTGAGCGTGCCTTCCTTCTTCGCCGCTGCGACTCGGTCCTGTGCCGATAACGCGCCGATCGCGCCGACGATCAGGGCTGCGACGATCGCGAACTGCTTCACCTACGACCCGCGGATGTTGAACAGCTGCCGATACAGGCCCTTCCACTTGTCGTACTCGTCAATCGCCACCTTCGCGTCGACGAACTTCATCGGCACCTTGTTGAGCGGGGTGTCGATCTTCTTGCTCGTCGGCACGAACTCGAGATTGGCGATGATCTGCTGCCCTTCCGGACTGAGCTCGAAATCGTAGAACAGCACCGCGGCGTGCGGATGCGGCGCCTTGCGCGCCACCGCCATGCCGTTGGGCCGCGCGATGGCGTTGCCGATGACGAACCAGTCGATCGGCGCCTTCAATTTCTTCAGCTGCTCGGCCTTGTAGTTGTAGACCGTGAGTGCCAGCGGCACCTCACCCGAAACGACCAGCTGTGACAGCAGCGTGTGTCCCTTGCGAACTGACATGCCATTGCTGCGGACGATGTCGGTGAAGACTTTGCGGGCGCGCGCCTCGCCAATATCGCTGAAAATGCCCGCGAGCCAGTCGGAGTCCTCCTGCTCGATGCCAATCTTTCCCTTGAACTTCGGGTTGGCGAGGTCCTCCCACGTCTTCGGCAGATCCGTCTTCTTGATCTTGTTGGTGTTGTAGGCCTGCACGAACACGTTCAGCCGTGTCCCCACCCATTCGCCGTGCGGGAGAATTGCCGGAGCGATGAGGTCGGCGTGATACGGGCTCTTCACCGCCTGCAGGATGTTCTCGCGATGCATGGACTCGAGCTCGGGTCCGTTCGTCTCCATGACGTCGACGTTATTGCGGTTCGCACGCGCTTCCTGCACGGACCGCTGCACGATGTCTTCGGAACCGGCACGCCAGGCAACCACCTTCACGCCGTACTTCTTCTCGAACGCGGCGCCGAGCTTGCCGATGTCGGCCTGCTGCAGCGACGTGTAGATGCTGAGCGTGCCTTCCTTCTTTGCGCCGGCAATCAGCTTCTGCATCCGATCGGCGCCGGTGTAATTCGCGACGTCGGCGGCCGTGGCGCCGGGCTTGACCTGCGCCGACGCGACCATCGTCGCCGCGCCGAGCAGGGTGAGAGCGATCAGTATTCTTCTCATCGTGAGACCGTCTGCTGTTCAGCGAGCTCCGCTTCGTACGCCTCCTGCATCCGCGGCTCTATACCGCGACTGGCGAGCGCGTCGGTGAACCACTGCCGGATCCGCGGAGACTCGTCCGCGTAATCGATCTGGTCGCCGCCAACGCGCCGCGAGATCCAGGCCTTCGGCACCCCCTGCGCATTACGGATGGCGACACCTTCGGCCTTGAACGCTAGATAGCGCGCGGGCGTGGTGCCCGTGTTGAAGTGCTGATGGAACCACAGGTTCGGCGGCACGATCATCGAGCCCTCTTTCCACTCGTAGCGCCGCGGCTCTTCGCCCTCCGGCCACATCAGCGTGTAGCCCTCGCCGCTCATGATGATGACGTGTGCGCCGGGACCGTGCGCGTGCGCCTTCTTGTAGCGGCCCACACCGAACTGCGAGATGTGGCTGTTCATGTGGCCCCTCGCCATGCTGAAGCGGATATGCGATCCGCCGGCGCCGCGCTCCTTCGCGGAGATCAGCGGCAGGTTGATCGCATCGGCCACGAAATTGGTGTCGAGCAGCAACCCCTTCTGCTCGCCCTTGTTCGCGAAATAGTCCGGCTCGCCGTTGAAGCGATCGTTGAAGTCGCAGGAGGTGTTGAACACGAAGTTCAGATCGCCAAAGGCGTTGATGATGACAGGCGCGTTGGTGACCGCGACATAACGCGCCGGCTGCACGCCGGATCCGTTGAAGTGCTGATGCCAGGCGTTGAGCGGAATCGCGAAGATTGCGCCCGCTTTCCACTCGAAGGTCGTGCGCTTGCCGGCATCGTTCCACACCGACGTCGAGCCGCGGCCGTCGAGGACGTAGATCATCTCCTCATAGAGCTGCCGCTGCGGCGCCAGCTCCTTGCCCGGCGGAATCTCGCACACGTAACAATCGTTCGAGGTGCGCGACGCGTCGTGATTGAGGAACACGCCGCGGCCTCCGCGCCGTGCCCACGGCTTCAGTTCGACGGTGTGCAGGTCCGGAACGTAGAAGGAGCTGATGATGTCCAGCCCCTCCGACTTCACCCACCGCGTGTACGGCGTCTCCTTTTCGGTGGCGAACTTCTGAGCGAGATCCTCCGAGACGAGGGCGTCCTTGGCCATATGTTCTGGGCCGGCTCAGTCGGCCCCTACCGAATCGCGGGTACCCGCCCGCGCAGATAGGCCTCGACGATGTCGGCGTTGAGCTCCACCGATGAATCGTATTCAGGCGCATTCTCGATCTGCTCGAGATCGTTCAGGCCGCACGCCTTGAAGATGCGATTGATGATCGAAATCACGCGCACCGGCTTGTCCGGGCTGGCGTTGAAGTGCTGATGAATGGTGTTTGGCGGAACGTAGATGACGTCGCCCGCTTCCCAGTCGAACCGCTTGACCTCGTCCTGCGGCTTCCAGTGATACGTATCGGTGATCTCGACATCGCAGTCCTGATGCAGGTCGTAACCCTGACCTTCGAGGACGTAAAGACATTCCTCGGCGAGATGGCGGTGCTTACCTGAACGGCTGCCGGGCGGAATGATCTGCATGTAGGCGTCCACCGTCTCCATGCGTGTGTTCATTGCCGCGTTGACGAGGTGCTTCAGCAATCCCTGACGCGCCATCTCCCACGGCATGTCCTCGGGGTGCACGATCTTCTTGCGCTTCGCATTCCGCGCCGGCGCTTCCGTCGCATCGTCGAGCAGCCCCTGATAGAGCTTCTGATTCAGCGTGCCTTTGTTCCAGGCCTTCGACTCGCTCCACGCCATGGTTATTTCTCCTCGCCGTGGTTGAAGTTTTCCTCGAATTCGCGCGCCTGGAAGCCTTCGGCGCCGGGCGCCGGCTGCGTCGGCCGCGGCTCGACCATCTTCTGGAACAGCATGTTCATGAACATGAACATCGGCTTCGTTTTCATCACCAGCGCACGCGCCGGCTTGGTCGGGCTCGCATTGAAGTGTTGATGCACGCAGTTGTTGTGCACGATGGCGACGTCGCCCGCCTTCCAGTCGTAGCGGATGCCGTCGTGAATCTCGTAGCCCTCGCCGTCGAGGATGTAGAACGCCGCTTCGTTCACGTGGCCGTGCTTCTGCGAGTGGCCGCCCGGGGCGTACTCCTCGAGGTGGATGTGAAACATCTGCGTGATGCCGTCCTTCGGCTCGATGTAATGACGGCTGTACGTCTGCGGGCCGTCGTTGAAGCGGATGAGACGGCCTTTGCGAACTCGAGGCATGGCGCGCAGCCGCGCCAGCTCGTCTTTCAGGTTGTACGGACCCGCTATCGCGCGAACGAAGATGCGATCCTTCTTGCTGTGATAGTGCGACTCGCTGACGACGACTTCGTCGACGACCGCCGCGCCTTTCACTTCCTTGGCAGCCATTGGATTCTCCATTTGGCGGGTCTAACCAGACCCGCCCTCCAGGTATCGATTACACGCCGTATTTATCGAGCTCGAACTTGTCCGGTTTCAACCGCCGGCACAGCTCGCGATTCAGATCCGACTGCGGCAGCGACATCCCGGTGTGGCGCGCCATGGCCTGGATGATTTCCAGGTCGTCGTCGGCCCACGCCATCGTGCTGGTGCCCCAGTGGCGCAGCACCCCGTTTTCGGCGCCCGTTTTCAGCAGCGCGTCCCGCAGCACGTCGACGTCGACGCCGAACCGACGGGCCAGTGCCAAAGCTTCATGATTGGCAATAAGGCACGCCCACATCAAGAGGTTATTGGCGGCCTTGGCAGCCTGAGCGGTTCCGACCGCGCCAGTGTAGACGATGTCCGTCGAATAGGCGGAGATCACCGGTTTCAGGCGGTCGATCGCGTCGGCATCGCCGCCGACGAACGACAGCATCGTGCCCGCGTCCGCGGCGCGGCCGCCCCTGCACATGGTGGCGTCCACGACCTGCACGCCTGCCGCTGCGCCGTTCGCCGCGAGCTCCTGCACCGTGCGCGGCTCGACGGTCGAGAGGACCGCGAGGATGGTACCGGGGCGCACCTTTTCGATCAGGCCATCGGCGACCAGAGCGCGGAGGTCGCGGTCGTAGCCGACAGCGATGAGAATAGCCTCGGCGTCGCGTGCGATGTCCGACAGCTCGGCCCATCTCGCCCCGCGCGCTTCGACGTCCGGGCGCTTCGCCGCGTCGGCGTCACAGGCGAGCACGGTGAAGCCTTTCTTCGCGATGTGGCCAACCAGCGCCAGGCCAATCCGTCCCGTGCCGATGACACCGATCGTCGCCGGGTCCGCGTCGCCCGGTTCATGTTTCTCCGCAGAACCCGGCCTACTGGGTGGAGAAGACAACACACTTCTCCGGGTTGACGCGAACGAAGATGGCGCCGCCGATCGGCGTACGCAACGTCGGATGCTGACGTGAGAGCAGCGATCGCGATCCAACCGCTACACGGAAGTCGATCGCCTCGCCGAGGAACACCTTCTGCTCCACCGTCGCCTGCCAGACGTTCTCACCTGATGGCTGGCTCTCGGAGAGCTCGACGTCTTCGGGGCGGATCGAAACGGCGATACGTCCATCGACGGGCAGCGGCTTCGTAGTGTGCACGGTTACGTCCCCAAGCTCCGTGCGCACAACGCAACACGGCGCGCCTGACGAGGCGCGCAGCACCACGCCTTCGAGAAAATTGGTGTTGCCGACAAAGTCCGCGACGAATTGCGTTGCCGGATGCTCGTAGATATCGCGCGGACGGCCGATCTGCTGAATCCGCCCCTGGTTCATCACCGCAATTTCATGTGACAGCGCCAGCGCTTCACTCTGGTCATGCGTCACGTAGACCGTCGTGATCTTCAGCTCCCGCTGAAGGCGCTTCAATTCGAACCGCATCCGGTCGCGCAGCTTCGCATCGAGGTTGCTGAGCGGCTCGTCGAGCAGCAGCAGCGCCGGCTCCATCACCAGCGCGCGCGCCAGCGCGAGACGCTGCTGCTGACCGCCGGACAGCTTGGTCGCCTCCCGGTCAGCCAGCTCGTCGAGCTGCACGGCGGTCAGCACGCGCATCACGTTCTCGCGAACCTGCTTCTTCGAGTATTTCTTGTCTCCGACTTCGAGCGGGAACGCGGCGTTTTCGAACACCGTCATGTGCGGCCAGATTGCATACGACTGAAACACCATGCCGAACCCGCGGCGGTTCGGTGCGACGAACACGCCCTTCGAGGACGAGTACACGACGCGTCCGTTGACCGAGATCTCTCCGGCGCGCGGACGCTCCAATCCCGCAATCGACCTCAGCGTCGTCGTCTTGCCGCAGCCGCTCGGACCCAGCAGGGTAAACAGACGTCCCTCTTCAACGGTGAAGCTCACGTCCTGCGCGGCCCTGACGATCTCGCCGCGATCGTTCGGATATTCCGTGTAAAGGCCTTGAACAGTCAGCACTAGGCTTCCCTGATCCCATAGCGGCCGCCGGCCCAGCGCGCCATCAACACGAGGACGAACAGCGAGACGATGAACAGCACGCCGAGCGCGGACAGCTCGACGTACTGGCCGTTCTGCCACAGCTCCCAGATGATGATCGACACGACGCGCGTGTCTGGGCTGTAGAGCAGAATTGACGTCGAGAGCTCGCGGATAGAGACGATCATCACGTAAATCCATCCGGCGACAAGTCCCGGCTTCAGCAGCGGCAGCACGATCCGCCGGAAGGTCGTCGTCCACGAGGCGCCGCACATCGCCGCGGATTCCTCGAGCTCCTTGTGAATCTGCAGCATCGACGTGGTGTTGTAGCGCAGGCCGTAGGGCATGAAACGGGTGATGTACGCGACGTACATGATCCAGATCGTCCCGTAGACACCGACATCAACGTTCAGATAGAAAATCATGATCGCCAGGCCCAGCACGATGCCTGGGAACACGAGCGGCAGCGAGGCGATGTTGTCGAGCAGCCAGCGGCCGCGGATCTTCGTCTTCACCACCATCCAGCAGATGACGGACGTCACCAGCATCACGACGGTCGCCGAACCGAATGACAGCAGCACGCTGTTCCACACCGTGCTCGCCAGGTCGGGATACGTGAACACGAAGCGATACGGATCGAGCGTGAGATTGTGAAATGCTTCGCGCGACGGCACTGTGTAGAAGTGCTGCAGCGACGACCACAGCAGCACGAGAAACGGCAGAACGACGATGAGGATGAAATACAGGATGAAGCCGGCGGCGGTCATCCACCGCCATCCGCCGAGATCGATCTGCCGGGGCCGGAAGCCCTTTCCCGTCATCGTCGCGTATTTCGATCCCTGGCCTGACAGACGCGACACGGTGTAGACGCCGACGGTGGTGATCGCGAGCAGCGCCACGCCGTACGCCGAGGCGAGACCCACCTGGCTTGGATAACGATGGACCGCTGTGTAGATCGACGAGGTGAAGACCTCGATGCCGACGGGGAGCCCGAGCAGCGCGGGCACCTCGAACGATTCAATCGAGCGGACGAAGAGGATCAGGATCGTCGCGAAGATTGCCGGCCACGTCAGCTTCAGCGTGACTCGCCACAGCACCTGCCACACGCTGGCGCCGCTCATCGTCGCCGACTCTTCGAGCGACGGATCCATGGCGCGGAATGCGGCGCTCATCAGCAGAAACGCCATCGGCGAGTAGTGCAGGCCGTCAACCCAGATCATTCCGCCCATCGAATAGATGTCGAACGGCGGTTGCTGCAGGCCGAGCCAGTTCTGGAGCAGCTGGTTGATGATGCCGATTTGCGGACTCGCCAGCAGAATCCACGAGACCGTGAAGAGGATCGACGGGATGACGAGCGGGATGAGGGACAGCGCATAGAAGACGGATTTGAACGGCGTGTTCGTGCGCTCGTTCATCCACGCCAGCGCGGTGCCGACGATGAATGAGAAGAGCGAGGCGCCGAAGGCAAAGCGGATGGAGGTCAGAAAGAGGCGGAATGTCTCGCTCGTGCCATACGCCGCGGCGTAGTTGCCGAACGTCCACACCGCGGGCGTCGTCGCCGTTTGCGGCGTCCGAAAACTTTGCCAGATGAGAAACACGAGCGGTATCACCGCGATGTAGACGGTGAACGCCACACACGCGCCAATCACCACCCACTTGGCGTCGAACGCGACTCGCGAACCCGAAGCGTTCGCGCTGCGGTCGAGGAGATCAGGCGTGGTCGTGGTGGTGGTGATGATGACCCTCGCCGTGATGATGGTGATGATGATGATGTTTATGCGGGATGCGCGGGTCCTCGCTGAACACAAGGGACTTGATGGTCACCGGTACGGTGAACGACGGCATCCGCACGCGACCGAGATCGATGTAATCGAAATCCCAGAGCGACACGCCATCGAGCGCCAGCACTGCTGACGCAACGCCGAACTCTTCCTTCACCAGCGCGCCGAGCGTCTGACCGATGTCTCCATCGAGAATGATGAAGAGCGGCTTGCCTGCGGCGACCGTCTTCGGCATCGCATCGATGATGCCGCGGGCGAGGCCAGCGAGACGCGGATACGCAGGTGCGCCGCGCCAGCGGAACGCGAGCGCAACCTCCGACTCGCCTTCGACGATGTCAAAGCGCTGGAAGTGCTGGCGAATGGCGAGCGCGACCTCCGACGGACTGACGACGTCGCCGAACTTGATGGGCGGCTGGAGCACCTGCAGGTTCTTCCGCGGCAGCAGGACGCTGGGGTTGGAGAGATAAATCGTGTTGCCTGACAGTTGCACGCTGTACTCGGATGCACCAAGCGCGGTGGCGCGAATGCACTCGCCGGCGGGGAGCAGCTTGAATGGGAGCCGACCCGCATCGAGCCGTTCGCGGATGGCGCGGCCCAGTCGAAGGCCCAGGTCGCCGAAGTCGCGCGCCTCGCGTCCGTAGACGTACTCGCCGACCCCACCGGAAAACATCACACCTTCAACGCCGGTGATCAGGCCGAGCGCGTCGGTCAGCCACAGACTCTGAATCTCACGCGAAGGCGATTGGTGTGTGAATGCGGCAACCAGCGCATCTGCCATCCACGACGTCACGCGTTCAACGTCCGCATCGCTGACCTTGTCGCCAAGCTTCCAGGTGAGGCCCGCAAGCGAGGCCAGCCGCTGCCCGGCCGGATCGAGTCGCGTGATCCGGCCGTCGGTATCGAACACCGCCAGACGGCCGCCGATGTGAATGGCAGCCGTGTGCAGGACTTTGCCGTTCTCCACGAGCGCGAGCTTTGTGGTGCCGCCGCCAATATCGATGTTGAGGATAGGAATGCCCCGATCGTGCGACGCCTTTGCCGCGCCCGAGCCGTAGGCGGCAAGCATCGACTCCATGTGATGTCCTGCGGCGGCGCAGACGAATTCGCCGCCAACCTCGGCGAGCACCTCCGCGATCGCTCTTGCATTCTCGCGACGCAGTGCTTCGCCGGTCAGAATCACCGCACCGGTATCGATGTTGTCCGGATGCTGGCCGGCCGCCTCGTATGCCGCATCGATGATGCCGCCGATTGCCTTGTCATCGATGCGTTCTTCGTTCACGTACGGCGTCAACGCAACCGGCGATTGATACACCGTCTCGCGGTTCACGACGAAGTAGCGGCTCGTCAGGTCCTCCGACAGCCTGCGCAGCTGCACGCGCGAGAAGATCACTTGCGTGCCGGCGGAGCCGATGTCGATCCCTACGGACAGGAGCGTGATGTTGTCCTGCGCCCAGAGACTCGATTCGGTCGGATCGTAGTCGCCGCCGAAATCGTCGTGGTCGTGATCCGCCTCGTCACCTTCATGCGAGTGCGTCGGATCGAGCCCCAGCAGATGGTCCTCGAGCGTGTGGCCGGGACGTTTAATGGGGTCGGAGGTCATTTTTGGCGGACAACCGTCATGATAATCGTAAGAACTCCGCGATACGGCCAGGCACGTTGGCTTCCGTCTGATCGTCCACCGCCACGTCCCAGTACTCCGCATGCGGCAGACACTCCTCTACATATCGAGCCGCTGACGTCGCGTGCGACTTGTCACGACCGGGCACGACCAGCGCCGGTACGTCGAGCTTGAACAGATCCTCCGGCTCCGCGCCGGGTGAAGTGTCGCGATCGAACAATGTGTCGCGTGTCGCCGTGACCAGCTTCTTGTAACGCTCGATATCGAGCCGCGCATAATCGCCCGCGAACTGCGCATCACGTCGGATGACCGATGCCCATAAACCGCCGCGCGGATCCTGGTTGTATGTCTTGCCCTCCGCCGTGACGAGCGACACAACGCCGCGGAGTCCCGCCTTCTCGACAAACGCCAGATGCTCGGCGATGCGCGTGTGACCTTGAATCCGATAGTGCGGGCCGCCGACGGGCCAATACAGCACGAGGCTGCGCGTCCGCTGCGGATGCGACACGCCAAACGCCATTGCCGGGGAGCAACCCATGCACGCACCCATGATGTGCGCGCGATCGATCTGCAGGTGATCGAGCAACCCTGCCGCCTGCGCGACGTACTCCGCCCAGGTGATGTGCTCAACGCGTCCACCTGATTCGCCGCTCTCGCGGCGGTCGTAGATGATGCAGGTGTACTGCTTCGGCAGGTGATCGAGCAGCTTAAGCCGGACATATACGCCCTGCGTGCGCCACTTCTCGATGGTGGCGTCGAAGCCGCCGGGCGACATCAGCAGCAGCGGAGGACCCGACCCGATGACGTCGTAGCGTGTGGTGATGCCGTCGATGATTGCGGTGGACATTAGATCGTTCGGATCGTTCGGATCGTACGGATCGTTCGGGTCGTTCGAACCGTTCGGGTCGTTCGAACCGTTCGGATCGTTCGAACCGTTCGGTCGTTCGAAGCGTTCGGGTCGTTCGAAGCGTTCGGGTCGTTCGAACCCGTTCGGTCGTTCGAACCGTTCGGGTCGTTCGCACCGTTCGGGTCGTTCGCACCGTTCGGGTCGTTCTCGTTCCCGGCATTCGCTCGGGTCGAACGGAACGATCGAACGATCGAACGGTCCGAACGATCCGAACGAATCGAACGAATCGAACCAATCGAACCAATCGAACCAATCGTACGATTCTATTTTCCTCGTATTTGCCGTCCTCCGCGGACGTCCTCGGCGTAGGCACTGATCGCATCGAGCGCCACGCGGGCGACGTTCGCGTAGCGGTCAGCGTTGTCTTCAAGTGCTGCGGCCGTATACCCGATGGCATTGACGATGGCGCGTACGCGACCGTCGAGCCAAGGGCCGCCGCCAAGACCACCGATCACTGGAATCGAAAGGGCCTGCGCCACGGCCGCTCCGGCGACCGGACCAGAATGACGGAAGTCGATCAGCGAAGCGCCTGCGCCCTCCAGTGCCAACGCCTGACGAACAACACCTGCGACCTCCTCCTTACTGCCCACTTCCGCCGACCCACGGAGCTGCGCCCATACAGGAACGCCTGCATCAACGACGGCACGAACGGTGTTTGCGTCCGCCTCGATTTTCACCATCGCCGCACCACCATCGACAGCGAGCGTTCGCGCCCCGGCTACAACATCCTCCACGCTGCCGGGAACATCGCAACTAACGAGCGCGCGTGCGACGCCTCGTGTAACGGCCTTGCACGCCAGCAGCATCTGCTCCACGGTGACGTCGCTCTCCGCGTCGTGCCCCCACATGTTCACGCCGACCGAATCGCCAATCGAGACGATGTCCACACCGGCGCGGTCGACGATCTTCGCCATCTGGTAGTCGTAGACAACGACAGCGACAATCTTCTGACCCTGGCGTTTCATCTCCTGCAGCCGCGCGATTGTGGTTTTTGGACTCACCTCAGGAATACTATCGCGCGATGCGTCTCAACAACCTCATTCGCGCCCTCGAGGCGGGACAGATCCCGGTGCTCGCCTTCTCACCACCAACGATTGAAAGCGCCATCGAGTTCGCGACAACGAAGTACGACGGCGTGGTGATTGAGGCCGAGCACAATCCGTACGACATCAAAGCGCTGCGCGACTACCTGCAGTACATGCTCAATCGGAAACAGATCGTCGACAGCGGGTCGGTGACGCCGGCGGTAACGCCGATCGTCCGTATCCCGCCGAACGGCGGTGAGATGAATCAGTGGCTGGCCAAGCAGGTGCTCGACATTGGCTCGTATGGTGTCGTGTGGCCGCATATCAGCACGGTCGAACAGGCATACAACGCCGTCGCGGCGTGCCGTTATCCACGCGCGAAGAGCTCAGCTGCCTACTACCCTGAAGGCATACGTGGCGATCAGCCGGTGCACGCGGCGCGCTACTGGGGAATCACGCCGCAGGAGTACTACAAGAAGGCTGACGTCTGGCCGCTCGCCGGGGATGGCGAGATTCTCGTCGTCATCATGTGCGAGGACGTGCTCGCCATCGACAACCTGCCCCGCATCCTGAAGGAGGTGCCGGGCATCGGCGTGGTGCTGATCGGCGAGGGTGACCTGTCGCAGAATCTCGGCTACCCACGCCAGTACGATCACCCCGCCGTCGTCGAAGCGATGACGACTATCCGCCGCATCTGCTCCGAACACAAGGTGGTCTGCGGTCACCCGCATGTCGACACGCAAAACGCGCAGCGAGCCGTCGACGAAGGCTACGGATTTCTGATGGCTGCGCCCGCTCGCAGCTACGCGGGCCTCGACGCGTGCCGGAAGATTACCGGAAGGACTTGAGGATATCGTCCACGTAGTCATCGTCGTTGACGACGACGACCATCAGGGACCAGGGGCGGACGTGCGCGAGCGTTCGCGACAACGCTTCATCAGACGCTTCCGACGCACGAACGATCATCGTGTGCGTCATCACACGTCGGTCGCTGCAGGCGCGGCCGATGCGCGCCGCCGCTTCCGCGTTGCCGCCAGCGCTGACGAGCATCAGCACCAGATCGGCTGCATCGACCTCGCTCAGCACGCGACTGATTTCGGCGTCGTTGGCCGAATCGAGATCGATGACCTTAACGGCGCGATGCGTGTCCGGCGGGCGCTGGATGCGGAACCGCGCCTCCGCCGCGCTGCTCATGCGCGCTGACTCGCTCTGCATCAGACAGATGCGGGAGCGACGCCTGGATGCGCAATCAACGCCTGGCGCGCCGCGTCCTTGAAAGGCTGGTCCGGCGGCAGCACGACGGCCGCCGATCGAACGCGCTGATGCTCCAGCGCGACACCAGGCGGAATGACGTCCTGCTCGGCGAACGCCTTGATGGCGCGCAGCAGTCGCTGCCGCGCCATGATGATGCCGCTGTCGGTGGACACGAGCGTCTCCTTGGTGCGATCGACGATGGGTCCCATGCTTTCCTGGATCGACGCGTCCTGCATCGCAAACCCTTCGATGCCGCTGTAGGTCGTGCCCGCCTTCTGCGCGGCGCGGTTCATCAGGTAGTCGTTATCCTTGTTCGCAAGCGGACGGAAGTTCCCGTCCACTCTCGCGTGGATGCCTTTGCCGGCGCGCATCGCGGCGAGCTCTGCCTCCGTCAGCTTGCGCGTCGGGTGATAGTCGAAGCTCCACGCCCAGCAGTTCTCATCGTCAATCGGAATCCAGAAGTGCCCATGCACTGAGTGGTTGCCGCGCGGCGGAATCATCGTGTACGACGGCATGACCCACTGTGTGATGCGCCAGTAGTACTGGCCGTTCTCCGCATTGCGTCGTGCGCCGATGAAGAGACCACCCGCGCTCTCGACGACTTCAAAGACGGGCCGCAGGTCGCCGAGGTTGTACTGATTGCCGCGCGCGCCCTTGAAAAGCGGATCCGTGTTGATGTCGCCTCGATGCAGGAACGACACATGGCTGGAGTCGATGCCGCCCTCCATCGCCTGCAGCCAGTTGCACTCCTGGATCCGCTTCGACGTATAAGCCTGTGAGGCCGGCACCGTCGCGAATTCGTATTCGGGGAGCGGCGGCTGCTTTTCAGGCGGACCCATGTAGGTCCAGAGCACACCGCCGCGCTCGACGAGCGGATACGACTTCAGCTTCACCTTTTTCGCGAACGCCGAGTGCTCCGGCTCGTTGGGCATGTCCACGCATTGCCCCGTGACGTCGAACTTCCAGCCGTGATAGGAGCAGCGCAGGCCGCACTCTTCGTTGCGTCCGAACCAGAGCGATACGCCGCGGTGCGCACAAAACTCGTCCATCAGGCCGTAGCGGCCTTCCGTGTCGCGGAACGCAATCAGACGCTCGGACAGCAGCTTGACGCGGACCGGAGGGCAGTCGTTTTGCGGCAGCTCCTCGGCGAGCAGCGCCGGAATCCAGTAGCACCGGAACATGTTTCCGAATGGCGTGTCCGGTCCGGTCTGGGTAAGCAGGTCGTTTTGTTCTTTTCTCAGCATCAGGCGTCTCGTCGGTAGTTTACCGCCTGCACAGAACCTGCGTTTTCCCGTTGACAGCACGAAGGTGCGGGGTGTCTCTTAGGGCCCGGAAACAACACCCTCCCCTAGTAACGTTCGGCACTCCGGAAAGAGAGGCAGACATGCGTCGTTCTCCGGTCTCCGTCGGCGTCGGGTTCCTTCTCACACTCCTCCTCTGTGCCTCCGCTTTTGGTCAGGCCGTGTCGGAACTGAACGGCACCGTCACGGATTCCTCGCAAGCCTTGCTCCCCGGCGTCACGGTGACAATGACCGAGGAGACCACGGGACTGACGCGCGCGGTCGTATCGAATGATCGTGGACGATTCGTCGCCATCGCGGTCACACCCGGACGCTACACGATCAAAGCGGAGCTTTCCGGCTTCCAGACGCAGACACGATCGAGCGTAGCCATCGCGGTCGGCCAGGCCGTCACACTCAATTTCACGTTGCCGGTCGGCCAGCTCACCGATCAGGTGGTTGTCACCGGCGAAGCGCCGCTCATCGAGCCAACGCAAACGCAGATCGGCACGAACATGTCGCAGACGGATATCGAGAACCTCCCCATGCAGGGACGCGAGCAGTTTGCGCTGCTGCAGCTCGTGCCAGGTCTGACGCCTGCGCTGCAGCCGGGATCGTTTGAAGGATCCGCGTACAACGCGAACGGACGGGAGAGCGGCAGCAACCTGTATCTGGTCGACGGCCAGTACAACAAGGACGACCGAACCGGCACGTTCCCGCAATCTCGTGTCACGGTGGATTCGATGCAGGAATTCCAGATCCTGACGCACGAATACGGCGCGGAATACGGCGGCGCCTCGGGTGTCATCGTCAACGCCATCACCAAGAGCGGCACCAACCAGTTCCACGGCCGTGGCTTCTACTTCCTGCAGGATTCGAAGCTGAACGCGACGAACTATTTTCTGAAGCTCGAAGGCGAGAAGAACCCCGATGCCGGCACCAAGTCGATGGGCGGCAACGTCGGCGGACCGATCATCCGCAACAAGGCGTTCTGGTTCTTCAACTACGAGTACACCCACGAACGCGACGCTGTGCGACTGAGCTTTCCGCCGGCGGCGGCGCCGCTCGCCACGTCGTTCTCCGATGTTTACAACGTGCATCTCTACAACTACTTCGTGCGCGGCGACTACCAGGCGAACCCGTCGAACACGATGCATGCGAGCTTGATTTACGGCCCGAACGACGGCCACGGCGAAAATGCGGAGTCCGAGCGCTACACGAAACAGGGCTTCCGCTATGAGCTGGCGGCGCCGGAAGTGCTCGCGAACTTCTCCTGGACGTCGATCCTGGGCAACAAGCTGGTGAACGAGGTCAAGGTCGGGACCGTTCAGGAAAACCTCTGGATTGGCGATCGCAGCATCTTCGGCGAGAGCGGCAAGGTCGTGCCCTGGGATCTCAACAAGCACGAATGGACCGCGCTCAAGGGCGTCGACCCGATCGATTTCGGTTCGGCGCAGCAGCATCCCGATTACCGCGCCGGCCCACGTGTCGAGATGAATGGCAACGCGCTGACCGCGAATGTCTACAGCGAGCAGCTCACGTGGACGCCGTCGCTCCACACGGTGAAGTTCGGAGTGGGCGGCAGCCAGAACAAAGGGACGAGCGTGGTGTCGACGAACCAGATCGGCACGTTCGAGTTCCAGAACAACGCGCCGTTCGATCCTGCCAACGCCTTCACCTATCCGACGCGCTATCGCATCCGGCTCGGTGAGATGTTCATCCCCATCGGCACGTGGCGCGCCAACGCGTTCGTGTCGGACAAATGGCAGCTGACCAAGAAGCTGACATTGAATCTCGGCGTGCGCTACGACTACGACGACAATTCGTCGAATACGAAGGACGGCTTTGCGCCACGGCTCGGTGTGGCGTTCGCACCGAACGAGAAAACCGTACTGCGCGCCGGCTTCGGAAAGTTCTACGAGTTCCCGCCGACCTCGATCATCTCAGACCTGTTCGCGGGCAAGGTGATCTCGAGCGTATTCACCTTCGATACCGGCGAGGATCTGAGCGCCACGCGCGGCGTGCTGCCGAGCAATCCGTGCCTGCTGGCCGTCAGCGGCGGCGCCGGCATAGCGAAGATCAGCTCCGCGTGCCGGGCGCAGCTGGTGACCGCGCAGAACCAGCTCGACGGCGGCAGCTTCATCAACACCGAGCCGCGCCTCTACGGCAACCGCAAGCTTGGCTTCCTGTATCAGATCAATCTTGGCGTCGAGCGGCAAATCATGAACAGCATGGCCGTCACCGCCGACTACGTCGGCTCGCGCGGACGTGACCAGACGGGGCTCATCGACATCAACGAGCCGCGCCCGCTCGCCAACGGCACGATCGGACGGCCGGGACCGTCCGTGTTCGATCCGGACGGGACGCGCATTCCCGCGCAGGCGCGCAACGCCGCATTCCAGCGTGTGCTCGAATACAGAACCGATTCCGCGTTCAACAGCGACTACGACGCGCTCGAGCTCTCACTCGACAAGCGCTTCGCCAACCGCTGGTCGGGACGCGTCAGCTACACCTTGTCGCGCTCGCGTGACGTGGCTGCTACCAGCGCCGGCACGTTCGGCATCGTCAACAAGCGCGTCAACGATGATCTCGACCCGCGGCGCGACTACGGTCTCGCCACATTCGACAACCGGCACGCGTTCAGTGCGGGGGGTAACTGGAATGCCTGGCGCGACCTGGGACTCGGCGCGACATTCCGCTACTACTCGGGCAACCCGGTGAACGAAACGCTCGGTGTAGACGCAAACCGCGATCGCGACGGCGCCAACTTCGACCGGCCGGTGAAGGGGCGCGACGACCTGACGCGGCCGATCGTGTCTAAGCTGGATTCGACCGGCATGGCAATCCGCAACGGCATCGAGGGCAAGGACAAGATGCTGCTCGACCTTCGGCTGCAGTACGTGCACCGCATCCGGGGCGAGCGGACCGCCGGCGTATTCTGGGAGATCTACAACGCGCTGAACCGCGTGAACTTCGCGAACCCGATCGGTGCGCGCAACAGTGCCGATTTTCTGAGGTCGATCACGGCCGACGAGGCGCGGTCGATGCAAATCGGGCTTCGCTACACCTTCTGAAGCGCCACGCTCCAAGTTCCAAGTTCCAAATTTCGAGTTCTTTTTTGGAGCTTGGATCTTGGAGCTTGGAACTTGGAGCTTGATATGATGTCCGCCGCCCGTCTCTGAATGAGGTCATCCATGATTCGCATCGCCACGCGTCTCGCAGCGGTTCTTCTCGGCGTCGGACTGATCTGGGCAGGCGTCTCCTACGACGCGCCACAGGCACAGGCACCCGCCGGCGGTGTCGTCGCCTTCACGAATGCGCGCGTCATCGATGGAACCGGCGCCGCCGCAGTTGAGGGCGCGACGATCGTCGTGTCCGACGGCAAGATCCAGGCGGTCGGAAAAAATGTCATGGTTCCCGCCGGCGCTACGCGCATCGATGCGTCGGGCAAGACCATCATGCCCGGCATCGTCAACGCGCACGGACACCTGCAGGCGGATTCGTCGAAGCGGCCGGCGCGTGACCGGCTGGCAGCCCAGTTGCGGATGTACGCGGACTATGGAATCACCACGGTGCAGGTGCTGGGTCTCCCGCTGGACGATGTTCCGGATGGCTTGAAGCTGCGGGACGAATCGCGTCCCGGCGGCGGGCCGCTCGATCGCGCGCGCGTGCTCATCGCCGCGCAGAGCCTGCGCAATCTGAAGAGCGAACAGGAGGCGCGCGACTGGGCGAACAAGTACGCGGATATGAAGGTAGACATCATCAAGATGCACATCACCGGCAGTCCGCAGGATATGACCCCGGCGGTCTATGGTGCGCTGATCGATCAGGCGCACAAGCGCGGCATCCGTGCCGCCGCGCACATGCTTTACCTGCGGGACGCAAAGGGGCTGCTCGACAAGGGCATCGACGTCCTCGCGCACAGCATCCGCGACCAGCCGGTCGATCAGGCGACCATCGCAGCAATCAAATCGCGCGACGTCGAATACATTCCGACGCTGACGCGTGATATCGCGCAGTTCATCTACGAGGGCAATCCGCCGTACTTCACCGACGCGTTCTTCACGCGGCACATTCCCGGCTCGTACTACACCGCGGAGATGGCGAAGCTGAAGGACCCGGCCAACCAGGAGAAGATCAAGAAGGACGCGACCGCGCAGATGACGAAGCAGTGGCTCGATCAGGGACGCAAGAACCTGAAGACACTCTCCGACGCGGGCGTGACGATTGCACTCGGCACCGACACCGGCACGAACGAAGGCCAGTGGCAGGGGTACTTCGAACACGTCGAGATGGAAGAGATGGTGAAGTCTGGTCTCACCCCGATGAAGGCGCTCGTCGCGGCCACCAGCGGCGCGGCTAAAGCCGCGAACATTCAGGAACAGCTCGGCACGATCGCAGCCGGCAAGCAGGCGGACCTGCTCGTGCTCACCGCGAACCCGCTGACCGACATCCGCAACACGCGCCAGATCGACTCGGTGTGGATAGCCGGCCGGCGGCTCACCCAATCGCGCTCGACTAATTAGTGTCGGGCGCCGACAAATTTCTCCTGGCCGGCGTGATGGGCTGGCCGGTGATGCACTCGCGATCACCGGCCCTCCACAACTACTTCTTCAAGCAGTACGCCCTCGCCGGGACCTACGTTCCGCTCGCCATCAAACCTGACGCACTCGAGCCGGCTCTTCGCGCGCTCGCACCGCTCGGCTTTGCCGGCTGCAACCTGACGATCCCCCACAAAGAACGCGCCCTCGCCATCGTCGACGACGTTGACGCGCTGGCCCACCGCATCGGTGCGATCAGCTGCGTGGTCGTGCGGCCCGATGCATCGCTGTGGGGCACCAACAATGACGTACACGGCTTCGCGCGGAACATCCTGCAGCAGCGGCCGGAGTGGCGCGCTGATGCAGGGCCCGCCGTCGTCATTGGCGCCGGGGGCGGCGCCAGAGCGGTGGTCTACAGCCTCGCCGATCGTGGTGCGCGCGAGATTCGACTGACCAATCGGACACGCGAACGCGCGGAGACGCTCGCCCGCGAGTTCGGATCAGCAGTGCGTGCCGTGGATTGGGACGAGCGGCATCACGCGCTTGAAGGCGCGGCCCTGCTGGTCAACACGACGAGTCAGGGCATGATGGGACAGCCGCCGCTCGATTTGCAGCTCGGACGACTGCCGAAGAACGCGCTCGTCAACGATATCGTCTATATTCCGCTGGAGACGCCGCTGCTTGCGGCGGCGCGGCGTCGTGGCAATCCGACCGTGGACGGACTCGGGATGCTGCTGCATCAGGCGTGTATTGCGTGGCACCTCTGGTTCGGCATCGATCCCGAGGTGACCGCGGACCTGCGTGCCACGATCGAAGCGACACTGCCCACATCCTGATGGCCCGACTCCAACTTTCGATCGCGACCACCGACTACGACCACTTCCGCGATTTCCGGCTCGGCCTCGTTACGGCCGAAGGGATCGATCACACGTGGCTGAATCTCGGCCACCACGAGTGCTTCGCGCGGTTCACCGCGAACCGCGAGTTCGACGTCTCCGAGCTGTCGTTCGCGAAGTTCACCACACAAGTGAGCCGCGAACATCCCGACATCATCGGCCTGCCCGTCATCTGCTCGCGGTTGTTTCGCTTCTCGTCGTTCTATGTGAACCGGAAGAGCGGCATTCATAGCGTCGAGGATCTGAAAGGCAAGAAAGTCGGCTCACCCGAGTGGGCGCACTCCGCGGCCGTCTACATGCGCGGGTGGATGCACAACGAAATGGGCGTCAAGCTCACGGACGTGCACTGGTATCAGGCAGGCGCGAATGCGCCGGGGCGTGAGGAGAAGGTTGAGCTGAATCTTCCGGCCGGCCTGAAGCTGACGCGCGTGGCGGATAAGAGTCTGAGCGAGATGCTTGCGTCGAACGAGATCGATTGCGCAATCATCGCGCGTCCGCCGACATGCTTCCTCGAAGGGCACCCGGATGTCGTGCGGCTCTTCCCGAAGTTCCTGGGGATGGAGGAGGAATACTACAAGCACACGAAGGTCTGGCCGATCATGCACATCATCGCCATGCGCAAATCAATCGTCGACGCGCACCCCTGGGTGGCGCGCAATCTCTTCAACGCGTTTCTCGAGTCGAAGCGGCGCTCGGTCGAACGCATCCTCGATCCGGCGGTGTCACGCTACCCTGTTCCGTGGCTCGCCACCTACGCGCGCAAGATGCGCGAGATGTTCGGCGGCGATCTGTTTCCGTACGGGATCGAGGAGAACCGGCCGACGTGGGAGCAGATGGCGCTCTACACTTATCAGCAGGGGATCGCGCATCGGCACATGAAGCCGGAGGAGTTCTTTCCTGCCGGGATCATGACCAAGGTCGTTATTTAGTCTACGGATGTCGGGCGCTCGGCCGTCAATCGGGCAGTCGACCGCATCCAGATCAACGTTTGTGATGCTACATTTGGGCATGCTTCGACTTCGACTGCGACAACTCTTAGTTACCGCTGCCGTCCTGTTCGCCACTTTCCATGCGCTTCCAGCGGTCGCGCAGGAGATCGGCGTCCGGGCGGGTGCGTCCGCAAATCCCGATCAGTTCTATTTCGGCGCGCATGGTGAAACGCCCGCGCTGATCGACCGCCTGCATTTCCGGCCGAACATCGAGATTGGTGTCGGCAACGACCTGACGCTCGTTGCCTTCAACATCGAGTTCGCCTATCACCTTCCGACTGGACGCAACTGGTACACCTATGTGGGCGCGGGACCGGCGCTGAACATGATCCGCTTCCGCGGGAACACGAATTCCGAAGGCGGCTTCAACCTCCTGCTTGGCGTGCAACACAACAGCGGATTATTCGCGGAGATCAAGGCTGGACTCGCTGACAGTCCCGACTTCAAAGTCGGCGTCGGCTACGCCGTGCGGCTCCGATAAACGAACCGGTCGTACCTTCGCGTGCGCTCGCTCGGGCAAGTTCCGCGCCTGCGGAACGCGCTTGACATCAATCGTCCCCGGGTGTAGTTAGCGAGCGCACACGCGCGGAGGTAGACATGCGGAAACGACTGCTCCAGGTCGCCGGTGTAGCCGCCGTAATCGTTGCGGTCATCGTCCTGCTGAAACTGGCGCCCGCCGGTAGCGCGAGCGCGTCGGCCGCGCTCAAGACCGCGTGGGGCGATCCCGACCTGCAGGGCATCTGGACCGACGACTATCAAACGCCGCTGCAGCGGCCCGTCAAGTACGCCAACAAACCAGAGTTCACTGAGCAGGAACGCGCGGAGCTCGACCAGCAGCGCGCCGCGATCCTGCGGCGGAATCAGCGCGTCGAGGTCGGCACCGAACGCGACGTCGCAGGCGCGTACAACGCCGTCTTCCAGTCGATCAAGCACACCGGCAAGCGAACGTCATTGATCGTCGATCCGCCTGACGGACGCATCCCGCCGCTCACGGCCGAGGCGAAGCAGCGCGCCGATACGGATCGCCAGTTCCGGCTTGCGCTGCTGCAGGCGACCGCGACCTGCAAGAACGGCGATACGGCGTGCGCAGGCGGCAAGTACGGTCCGCCGTCGCCGCGCTACAAGGAAACGCCGCCGTTCTACAACACCGGACGACTGAATCGTTCCAACGGTCCCGAGGACCGCAGCATGACCGAGCGTTGCATGGCCGCGGTGCTGCCGGACTTCACCGGCTACCGCCGCATCGTGCAGGGCCCGGGCACCGTGTCGATCTTCTACGATGTCGGTCAGGGCCAGGGATGGCAGCGCGTGATTACGCTCGAGCAGGTGCCGCATCTGCCATCGAACGTCCGCCAGCGTTTCGGCGATTCGCGCGGGCATTGGGAAGGCAATACGCTCGTCGTCGACGTGACGAACTTCTCACCGAAGAGCGACTTCCAGGGCGCGCGCCAGAACCTGCATCTGGTCGAGCGCTGGACGCGGACCGACGCAAAGACGCTGGAATACCAGGTCACGATCGAGGATCCGACGACGTGGACGAAGTCATGGACCGTGAAGCAGGAGATGAACCGACAGGACGAGCAGGCGAACCGCGTCTACTACGAGCCGCGCTGCCACGAAGGCAACTACGGGCTGCCCGCGCTGCTGTCGGGGACTCGCGCTGAAGAGGCCGCGTTTGCCGCAGGCAAAGGTCCAGATCCGGCAACGAAAGATTCGGCCACAGACTTCGGCGCCGAGGGCGGCGTCGACGCCCTCGCGGGAGGTGGCTAATGTCGAGAAGCACGCTCGTCGCGGCCGTTGTCGTCACCGCGGTGGTGACGGCGATCGTGAGTGTGTCCGTGACACGCACCACCGGCCAGAGCTCGCGTCCCGCACGGACCGCCGATGGAAAGCCGAACATCAGCGGCGTGTGGCAGGCAATCAACGAGGCCAACTGGGATCTGCAGGCACACGACGCACGCGCCGGCGCGGTGACGCAGCGCGGCGTCTATCCGTACGAGTACGCGAATGTGCCCGCCGCGCCGGTGCTCGCGCTGGGCGCTGCGGCGATCGTTCCCGGATCCGTTGGCGTCGTTCAGGGCGACGGACAGATTCCGTACACCGCCGACGCCGCAAAGAAGAAGGCGGAGAACGCCGCGAACTGGATCGATCGCGATCCAGAGCTGAAGTGCTACCTGCCGGGCATCCCGCGTGCCACGTACATGCCTTATCCGTTTCAAATCGTGCAGAGCGGCTCGAAGATCCAGATGATCTATACGTTCTCGAATGCGGCGCGCACGATTCATCTGGACAACGTCGCGGATCCGCCCGATGACACCTGGATGGGCCACTCGGTCGGACGCTGGGAGGGCGACACGCTCGTCGTAGATGTGTCGCACTTCAACGACAAGACCTGGTTCGACCGCGCGGGGAATTTCCACAGCGACGCACTGCACGTCATCGAGCGCTTTACGCCCATTAACGCCGACGCGCTCCGATATGAGGCGACCATAGAGGACAAGAACGTTTTCACCAAGCCGTGGACAATCGCGATGCCGATCTACCGGCGGCTGGAATCGAACGCCCAGATTCTCGACTTCCCGTGCATCGACTTCACCGAAGAATTCCTCTACGGACACCTCCGTAAACAGCAACTGGTGAAGCACTGGGAAGGGGAGACCATCGCGGTCGATATCACGCGCAAAGTACCGGCAGGCGAACGGCTGTTCGACTGGTACGGCAAGTAGCTGATTTCGGGAGAGTCCGCCTGCGGGCGGACCCGCGCAGGAGGCAAAGACATGCCGAGGACGCTGACGGTTGTCGTGACGATATCTGCGCTCTGGCTCGCGGGAGCCGTCTCGCTGCAGGCGCATCATGCGTTTGCGGCAGAGTTCGACGCCAAGAAGCCGGTTCACTTCGAAGGAACCATCACCAAGATGGAATGGACCAATCCTCATGTGTGGCTGCACGTCGACGTGAAACGTCCTGATGGCACGGTGGAGAACTGGGCCTTCGAGGCAGGGACGCCGAACGTCCTGTTCCGGCGCGGCTTCACCAAGCAGTCGCTGCTGCCGGGAACGAAGGTCGTCGTCGACGGCTATCAGGCGAAGAACGGCCTGCACCGGGGGAACGGCCGCGACCTCACGTTCCCCGATGGCCGGAAGATGTTTCTCGGCTCGACAGGGACCGGGGCGCCGTATGAACTGACGCCGAATGATCAGAAGGTGAAATAACCGCTACCGCGGCGGACACGTGCCAGGCCAGCCTTCGCGGCACGCGAGGGCTTCGAGCCCGGCGCGGCTCACATCTGTGATCGGACCTTTGCTGCCTCTCAAGACGATCGGGTAATCCTCGAGCGTTGGACGTCCGTTCGTCTCGCTCTGCGGGCGCTGCAGCTCGCCGCATGCCCACGTGGATCCTCGATCGCAATCATCCACGATAATGCGCTCGACATAGGAACAGGCATACGGGCGACCTTCCGCGCACGCCTGCTGCCAGAAGGGCAGCCACTGCCCCCGATGGTCATCGCCAACACCGTGCACAGCGCTCATCACCGCGAACACGATCGCCCATGCGGAGATCCATGCCAGATGTGGCTGACGCGGTAGCGATATTGACCGCATCGCGCGATCGATGAATCTGACGGACAAGTTGAGGATCGGCACGGGCAGCAGCTTGTCGTAGAACGTCGGCAATCCCATGTGCCCGAGCGCCGCGTACAACGCCACCGTACTCAACCCGTAGAGCGCCCCGAAGATCAGACGTCCGAGCTCTGTTCGCGGCGAGGTGGACGGATCCGTGAACAGCAGGTGCATGCCGAGGAACACGGCGATCGGGATGTACGAGTCGTAAAAGAAGTAGATGCCTGTCGCTGCGTAGTACAGCAGCCCGAATACGTACGTCGTCACCACCGCCGACATCGTCATCGTCGTGACGCCGAAGAAGTACTGTCCCGGCAGGCCAATCAGAAACAGAAACAGATACATGTGCGGCGGATAAAACTGGGTGCTCGCAATGTCCTGCCCCGACGTCATGTCGGTTCTGCCGGTCACGAGCAGCGCAATCGAGAACACGGCCAGCGGGAATGACGACGGGTTGAAGATGTGCGCGGGGCGGCCATCCTTGTGCCAGCGGATCAGCTCCTTCGCGGCGAAGCCGAGCGCCACCAGCAGGAATTGCATGTAGAACCAGTCGGGCCCGAACCACAGAAACAGGTTGATGCTGAAGATGACTGGGAACGGACCGAAGCCGAACGTGTAGCGGTCTCGACGTGCCCAGCTGAGAAGCATGTCGAACGCATAGGCAAATAGAAGTTGTGCGGCAAGCAGGTAGGCCCAGGCGGAGACCTCGCGCCAGTACCAGCCCCAGTACACAAGCACCGAGCCTTGCGCGCAAGCCTGCAGGTAATGCTGCTTTCGCAGAACGACGTCTACCGCCAGTGTCCGTCCACTGCGGAGCGCCGACACCGCGAGCGCCGCATTCCAGGCAAGCAACACTGCGACGGCTCCGACAAAGCTTCGCCACAAACCGATGTTCTGCTGAACGGAATCGAGAAGCGTGAACGAGGCGAGCCCCAGCGTGAACGCCAGCGGAATCGCCAGCGCGCGTGGCGGCTGCGCCGCGGCGGCCCAAGGAGCGGACCTTACGGTCCGCCTTTACACGGCCCGCTTCTACAGTTTGGATCGATAGTGATCCCACGTCTTCTTGAAGAGGCTCGGCGTCCACAGCTTCTCGCGTGACGCTTTCTGCTCCGCCTCGCTGAATACGTACGGCGTGCCAATCTGCATCGCCATGTACTGGCGATACGCGTTCTCCTCGACGTAGGCCGCCAGCGCGAAGCATTCGACGACGTCGATGCCGACGACCACAACCCCGTGCGCCTTGAGAAGCACTGCCGGTCCTTTGCCGAGGAGCTGCGCCATCTTCTCGCCCATCGGCTTGGTGTTGATCGACAGCGGCGAGTCCATCAGCGGAATATCCCCCAGCAGCACGCCCTGTGCGTAGACCGCCTGATACCTCACCCCGGTCATCGTCAGGAACGTCGACCATTGCGGATGCGTGTGCATCACCGCGTTGACGTCCGGCCGCGCGCGATAGACCTCGGCGTGAATGTGATATTCGAGCGGTGGACGGGCGTTGCCCTCAACCAGATTGCCCGCGAGGTCGACGGTGACGATGTCGTCTGTGGTCAATGCACCGCGCACCGACGCGCCGGTATTGATGTAAAAGCCGTTCTCATCGCGCCGCGCGCTGCAGTGGCCGTTGTGATCGATGTAGCCCGCGCGCTCCAGCATGCGGATCGCGTCGACCAGCTGCTGTTTCACATCACCCGCTTTTTCCATAACTCCCATGAGCGACCGACGGTCGCCAGATTGATTGCATCCGCCTTGCGGCCCTCTTCCTCGTCGAGCGCCGCGATCTCGCCGCCAAGCGTTGCCGCCTGCAGCTGCACGCGCGCGCTCACTTCTGTGAAGATGGCACGAAACACCGCCGACTCGATATTCGGCGCCACGACCACGAACCCGTGCGCGCGCAGCAGCAGCACGTTCTTGTCGCCCAGCGCCTCGGCAAGCGCCGCGCCGCGATCGGCGCTGCTGATGACGATATCCGTCGCGCCGAAGCGGTCGCGGATGTCGAAGACGGGTACGCCTGCCGCGAGAAACGCGGCATTGTGATACGTGGCGCGCATCGGCGTCTTCACGAGACCGAACGGAATGACAGCGGCTGAATGGCCGTGCGCGATGGCCATCACATCCGATCGCTTCTTATAGATCCCGCCATGCAGAAAGCGCTCGATGAACGGCTTGCGGTCATCTTGCGGCGTGCAGTCGAGGGTGAATTCCATGATGTCGTCGGCGCTCACGAGCTGCGGCGCGAGCGAGCGGGACATCAGAAAGCGATCTGGACGCTGCGGATGCCGCATTGACACGTGGCCGGCCGCGTCGAACACCCCCTGATCGACAAGGATGCGGCTCGCCGTCGCGACGTCTTCGAGGATCGTGCGATCCACGTCAGCGGCCTCCGGAGAAGAGCACGAACGCCTGCGTCAGCGTCACCCAGGTTCCCCACATGAGAGGGACGCCGACGGCGGTCCATGCGAGCGCTGCGCGCAATCCGAGCCGACCGGAATCGGGAGTCCGGGATCCGGGATCCGTTTGGATTCTCGGCGCAAAGTGGCGGTCGGCGAGCGGCTTGACCATCGCATTCGCGAGCAATCCAAGCACCAGCAAGCCAGCAAGGATGTACAGCGTGACGTCGTAGACCTGTTGCCGCGGAATGCCGGCTGCGAGCTCAGCCTCGCGAATGTAATTCACGAGCACGGGACCGATGATGCCGGCCGTCGACCATGCGGTCAGCAGCCGGCCGTGAATCGCGCCGACGTACTGCGTGCCGAACGTGTCAGCGAGGTACGCGGGAATGGTTGCGAATCCGCCGCCATACATCGAGACGATAACGCACACGGCGAGCACGAACGCCGCCTGGCTTCCAGCGCGCGCCAGCGACGGCGCGGATGCATAGAGAGCTATGCCGAGCAGGAAGAATGTGGCGTAGGTTGCCTTGCGGCCTATGTGATCCGACAGCGACGCCCAGAAGAACCGCCCGCCGATGTTGAAGAGCGAGATCAAACCGGTGAAGCCGGCGGCGACGGCCGCTGACGCTCCGAAGATCTCCTGCAGCATCGGGGAGGCCATGCCGATGACGCCGATGCCTGCGCTCACGTTCAGACAGAGCACCGCCCAGATCAGCCAGAACTGTTTCGTCTTAATGGCATCGTGATAATGCACGCCCTCGTCCGCGGGCTTGCCCGCCGTGCGCAGCGCGAAGGCGGGGACGCGATACGCAAATGCCCCAGCCATCATGAACACGAAGTAAATGGCGGCGAGGACCAGGAATGTCTCCCACACCCCGACGGACGCGGGCGTGCGGAAGTACGTCATCAGCAGATTCGCGAGCGGCGCACCGATCATCGCGCCGCCGCCAAACCCCATGATCGCCATCCCCGTTGCCATGCCGCGACGATCGGGAAACCATTTCACGAGCGTCGAGACGGGCGAGATGTAGCCAAGACCGAGGCCGATGCCGCCGATTACTCCGCCGCCAATCCACATGATCCAGAGCTGGTGAACAATCACGCCAACCGCGGATATCGCGATGCCGCCGCACCAGCAGACGGCGGAAACGACGCCTGCCTTGCGCGGGCCGGCGCGCTCGAGCCAGCCGCCCCAGAGGGCCGCCGATGATCCCAGAAACACGAAGAAGAGCGTGTACATCCACCCGAGGTCGGCGACGCGCCAGTCGCAGGTGGTCGTGAACAGCGCACGACCCAGCGTCAGGTCCGGACACGCGACGGACTGTGTCACCCCGAGCGCACGCGACAGCGGCAGCCAGAACACGCTGAAGCCGTAGGCCATGCCGATACAGAGATGAATCGCCAGCGCCGCCGGTGGCACGAGCCACCTGTTGAATCCGGCTCCCGCAACAATGCGCTCGCGATCCAAAAGACCTGCCGCCGGTCGCGCTGCAGCTACTTCCATGGCATCACGGAAACATGAATGGCGCCCGGCGCCCCTTCTCCGCCAACGGACTTGATCGCGTAGTCAACTTCCGCCAGACCGAATCGATGCGTCGTCAGAAGATCAAGCGGAAACCGATGCGAGGCCAGCTGTTGAAGGCCGAGCTCCACTGCGCGGTAGGAATGACCGCGCGCGCTCTTCAGCGTCATTCCCTTGCGCGTCAGCCGACCGATGGGAAAGTCGGGGAACTTCTGATTCCCCTCGCCTTGAATCACCATTGTCCCGCCACGCCGCTTGGTCGCCTCGATGCCGAGCAGTACGGCTGCCGTCCCCGCGCCGCTCGTGCAATCAATGACGACATCAACACCGCGGTGCTCGGTGATTTCCATCACGCGCGCCAGCGGATCTTCCTTCTGTACGTCGATGACGTAATCCGCACCCATCGACTTCGCGACCTCGAGCCGCCGCGCATCACGTGACGTGCCGGTGACGATGATGAGCGAGGCGCCTGCCTGTTTGGCCGCCATCGCGCAGCACATTCCCTGCTGACCGGGACCCTGAATCAGCACCGAGGATCCGTAGCCGACTCCACCATCGAGCAAAGTCCACTGCACACCATTCGACATGGGTGTCGCCAGGCCTGCTTCCTCCGCCGTCAGACCTTTCGGCACGCGGTGCATCACCGCGTTCAATGGCAGGTAGACGTAATGGCTGAAGCCACCCCAGAGCGAAGGCTTGATATCGATCGCCGTGTACCCGTAGCGAATCGCGGTTGGATCGTAGAACCATTCAGTCGCGGCACAGTGGCGATACTCGCCGATGTGATCCCACTCGCAGTGGCCGCACGGCAAGTAGTGCTCGAGGAAAACGAGATCGCCTTCCGTGAATCCCTTCAGGCGTTCGAACTCGCGGCCGACCTTGGCGAGGTAGCCGACGTTCTCGTGCCCCATGATGAGCGGCGCGCCGCGCAGCGGCAGTTTGTACTGGCTGACGTCTGTCCCGCAGACGCCCGCAATCTCTATTTTCAGGAGCGCGGCGTCTGCGGGAATCTCAGGCAGGTCGAATTCGCGCAGTTCGGTGGTCGACGCGCCGACCTTTACTGCGGCGAGGGTTTTTCCCGTTGCGGCCATGGCTGTAAATCTTAGTCCCTCGACCCACTTTCAGCTCGCTCGGGACAAGCCGCAACGGGACGCGATGTCAGGCGACTGCGGCGGTGCGTGACGTCGCGAATGGGTTCTCGTCCGCGCTCGGCCCGTAAATCGACGGTACAGGGACGCCAACCTCGCGCAGATAAACCGAGAGCTGCCCGCGATGGTGATACCAGTGATTCAACATGATCGACCGCAGCATGGCACCAACCGGAATGGCCATCACTTCGCGCTCGCCGTCCACGACTCGCCAGGTCTTCGTCAGATCGGCGTCGCTCAGCGGGCGAAGGATCGTGTGCGCCTTCGCCAGACTCTCTTCCAGCGCCGGCAGCAATTCGGCGGCGCTCGCCGCGCTTGGCTGCTCGAACGTGGGGACCGGGAAGGGCGAGATCTGCGACAGCTCCGCAATCGTCCCCGGCATCGTGGCGATGTGCAGCGCGAGCTGTCCGAGCGACATTGATCGCTCGTGCGGCTTCCAGCCGAGCCGATCGTCGGGGACCCGTTCGAGCACGCGCCGCGTCGTCTGTGCCTCCTGCGCCAGCTCCTGCAACAGCATTTCGATGGTGGACATGCTTCTTCTCCTTCCGTCAGCAGAACTATCGCCGCGCCGCGGCGTGTTTCTGAATACGCTGGTGCATCGCCGTCCAGCCGTGCACCAGCCCCTGTCGCAAGTCGTCCGGAATGAATCCGAGCGCCGAGTGCCGGAAGCTGATGAGCGTCCCGCCCTGCACCTCTTTCAACCGGTATTGCACGTTCGAGATGACCGGCATCGACATGAAGAGCGGACCGGTGATCTCGAGCAGCGTCGGCCGCTTGATCGCCTGCACCACTCCCCAGAAATGACCGTCGTCGTCGCCGAGATCGCGAAACCAGCGTCCGCCCGGCCGCGCCTCGATGACCATCGGCATCGGCACGCCTTGCGCGCCTTCGTTCGCCGGACCGAGTTGCTCTAGCAGCGACTCGAATGTGGTGTCGAGCGGCGCGCGGACGTGAATCTCCTCGCTGAGATCCAGCGTGAGGTTGTCGAGAGTTGGTGCGGTGAGAGCCACGGCGTTCCTCCTTTATGACTTCGCCTTTCGCTCGGCGCGCTCTTTGATGCGCGCGAGCTGGTTTCCCCAGTACTGCTGAAACACTCCGGTCCACTCGTGCAGCGGCCGTATGGCCTCCGCGTTTGCCCGGTAGAACATCTGCCTCCCATCGCGTCGCACGTTGACCAGTCCGACGTGGCGCAACACGCGGAGATGCTTCGACACTGAAGGCTGGCTGAGATTGAAGTTGGCGACGATGTCGCTGACGTGCCGCTCCTTGGGCGCCAGGTAGACGAGGATGTCGCGGCGCTGAGCTTCAGCGATGGCGTTGAAGATGTCGGTTGTCGTGGCCGCGCGGGGCACAGGGGCGCATTATATTCCCACTACGGAATATGTCAAACCCGCGCCAGCGCCACATCGAGACGCGGATAGGCTTTGCGGGCATTGCCTTCGAAGATCTTGCTGCGGTCCTGGTCGGTCAGCCAGGAGATTGCGTCGATGAACCGCCCGTTATCGTCGAACGACTTTCCTGTCGCCGGATCTGTGGTGTTCACGCCGCCGAGCATCTCGGACGCGAACACGATGTTGTCCACGCCCACGACTTTGATGAGCAGCTCCATCGCATCCTGGTTGTAGACGGTAGTATCGAAGTAGATGCGTTTGATGAAGTCGTCGAACGGCTCCCACTTGTTCATGATGCAGAGGGCCCGATAGCGCGCCGCCTGATACGGGACGTTGCCGCCACCATGCGGCATGACGATGCGCAGCTTTGGAAAATCGCGCAACACGCGTGACTCCATCAGCTGAAAGAACGCGGTCGCATCGGTGTTCAGGTAGTGCGAGCCGGTCGTGTGAAACGCCGGATTGCAGGTTGCCGATGCGTGGATCATCGCCGGCACGTCGAGCTGCTGCAGTTTGGCGTAGAGCGGGTACCACCACTCGTCGCCAAGCGGCGGACCGGTCCAGTAGCCGCCCGACGGATCCGGATTCAGGTTGCAGCCGACGAAGCCGAATTCGTTCACGCACCGTTCGAGCTCCTGGGCGCACTCGCCGGGGCTGACGCCGGCCGACTGCGGCAGCGAGCAGACGCCGACGAAGCGCGCCGGATAGAGCCGGCACACGCGGTGAATCAGATCGTTGTTCACCTCGGTCCAATAGCGGCTGACGAGCGCGTTGCCGAAGTGATGGCCCATCGCGGAGGCCATCGGCGAGAACAGCATCACGTCAATGCCGCGCTCATCGAGCAGCCTGATCTGTCCCTTCTCGAGCGAGGCGCGAATTTCGTCATCCGAAATGTTGACGGCGCTTTTGACGGGCTTGCCCATGCTGGAAATCTGCAGCGCGCGAAACACTCGCAGGCCGGCAGGAACGGTCGTATAGTGCCCGTGGGCATCGATCACCATGGGGGAGATTCTAGTCGGGGCACTGGCGCGGGGCAGAGACGCCTTTCGACGTGAGGCGTGGTCGGAGGCCCGCTCTCTTCTTGCAGAAGCCGATCGCGAGTCGCCGCTTGACGCCGACGACCTCGAACGCCTCGCTACCGCCGCACATCTTGTCGGCGAAGACGCGGCAAGCCTCGATGCGTTGACGCGGGGACACCACGCGTTTCTCGAACGCGGCGACGCTATCGCCGCGGCGCGACTCGCGGTCTGGATGACCTTCTCGATGTTTGAACGGCCGGCACTGCAGGCACAGGCAGCGGGATGGCTGGCGCGCGCACGCAGGCTGTTCGACGACTGCGGGCATGACTGCGCCGAGCGGGGATTTCTGCTGTGCGCCGAAGCGCTCGGACGCGCACGTGCCAACGATTTCGCCGGCGCGAGCGCGTTGTTCGGCCAGGCTGTCGAACTCGGTACACGTTTCAAGGATCGCGACGTGCTCGCGCTCGCGCGCCACGGGCAAGGACGGGTGCTGCTCTACCAGAACAAGCTGACGGAGGGCTTCACGATGCTGGACGAGGTGATGGTGAGCGTGACCTGCGGCGAGGTTCACCCGATCATCTCCGGCCTCGTCTACTGCAGCGTGCTCAGCGCCTGTCACGATCTGTTCGACATGCGCCGCGCAAAGGAATGGACGACGGCGCTGACCGCATGGTGTGACGCGCATCCCGACATGCTCTTCCGCGGCGAATGCCTGGTGCGCCGGTCCGAGATGCTGCAATTGGAAGGGGCGTGGGATGAGGCGCTTGCCGAAGCGGAACAGGCATGCGCGCGTCTTCACGCCGGCAGCCCGGTGCGCGACGCGGGAACGTCGGCACAGCGCGCGGCGGAGTTATACCGGCTGCGCGGAGAATTTCAGAAGGCGGACGAACAGTATCGGCGTGCGAGTCAGGCGGGCCGCAATCCGCAGCCCGGCCTCGCTCTGCTGAGGCTCGCTCAGGGACAGATCGAAGCTGCGGATATCGCCATTCGTCGCGAGCTGCAGGAGAAGCGAAGTCCCGCGGTCCGCGCGGAGGTGCTCCGGGCCGCGGTCGAGATTCTTCTGGCCGCGAACGACGTCGCCGTGTCGCGCACTGCGGCCGACGAACTGGCGCGCACGGCGGCTCACGTCGACGCGCCGTTTCTGCGCGGCGCAAGCGCAGCGGCCTCCGCGGCGGTCGCGCTCGCCGAACATGACGCGAACGCTGCGCTCGGGCTGCTGCGCGATGCGTCCATCATCTGGCGCGAGCTCGACGCGCCGTATGAAATTGCGCGTGTACGCGAGCTGACCGGACTGGCATACCGGCAGCTTGGCGACGAGGAAGGCGCGCAGCTGGAGCTCGAGGCGGCGGCCGATACCTTCGAACGCCTTGGGGCGAAACCGGATGCGGCGCGCGTCTCCAGCGTGATCACCGCGGCTGCCCCAACCGCCCACGGGCCGCTGACGGGACGCGAACTCGAGGTGCTTCGCCTCATCGCGTCCGGCAAGACGAACCGCGCGATCGCCGAAGATCTGGCGATCAGCGAAAAGACCGTCGCCCGCCACGTCAGCAACATCTTGACGAAACTCGATTTGCCGTCGCGTTCCGCGGCCACGGCCTACGCATACACTCGCAACCTCGTCTGAGACGTACACAAAAATACCCACGCCAAAAAAGCTATCGGATGCGTAGTCCGGCCGATGCGCGCACCCTGGGCGCTGCCGTATCTTCGCGGGCAAAGGGGGACGACATGAACAGAGAGCGCATCGACACGGTCGTGATCGGCGGGGGGCAGGCAGGCCTCGCGGTCGGCTATCACCTGCAGCGGAAAGGCGTGCAGTTCGTGATTCTTGACGCGAGCGAGCGAATCGGCGACGCCTGGCGCAACCGGTGGGATTCGCTGCGCCTGTTCACGCCGGCGAAATTCTCGGGTCTTGACGGCATGCGCTTCCCCGCGCCTCCGAACTCGTTTCCGACGAAGGACGCGATGGCCGATTATCTCGAAAACTACGCCCGGCACTTTCAGCTACCCGTGCGGTCCGGCGTGCGCGTCGAACGCCTGTCTCGCGTTGGTGATCGGTTTCTCGTTGTCGCCGGCGATCAGCAGTTCGAAGCGGACAGCGTCGTCGTGGCGATGGCGGGGTGGCAGCGGCCGCGCGTACCGGCGTTCGCACGCGAGCTCAATCCGCGCATCGTGCAGCTCCATACGTTCGAGTACCGCAATCCGTCGCAACTGCAGCCCGGTGGCGTCCTGATCGTGGGCGCGGGAAATTCAGGTGCGGAAATTGCGCTCGATGTGGTTCGCGGCCATGACACGTGGCTTTCGGGACCGGACACCGGCCACGTGCCGTTCCGCATCGAAGGCCTGGTCGCGCGTCTTCTCCTGGTCAGGCTTGTACTGCGAGTGGTGTTCCACAGAATTCTGACTGTGAAGACGCCGCTAGGCCGGAAGGTGCGCGCAAAGATGCTGCATCACGGCGAACCGCTCGTCCGCACGAAACCCCAGGACCTTGTTGCCGCCGGGATCACGCGCGTGCCGCGCGTCGTCCGCATCGAGAATGGGCGGCCGGTCCTCGAGGACGGCCGCGTGCTTGACGTCGCGAACGTCATCTGGTGCACGGGCTTCAATTCGGGCTTTTCGTGGATCGACCTGCCCGTCTTTGATGCGAATGGCGACGCGAAGCACGAATCCGGTGTTGTCTCAAGCGAGCCAGGGCTGTATTTCGTCGGTCTGAAATTTCTCTACGCGGCGTCATCCTCGGCAATCCATGGCGTCGGACGCGACGCCGCGAGGATTGCGGATAAAATCGGCGCCACACGGAGGAAGGCCGATGAAGCACGCGACCCTGATTCTGGCGCTGCTGCTGCCCGCGTCGCTTAGCGCCGAGTCCCGCCTCGGTGCCACCGAGAACATCGCCGCGATCCGATCGCATCGCTCCGGCGTCGACGTCCGCTGGGAAAACAAGATTGGCCGCCCGCTGAGCGAGCTCGCGATTCTGTCCGTCGCACGCGAGCACGATCAGCCATATGAGTGGTCACTCCACGAGATGGAAGCGATCGCCGTCGGACTCGACCCGGCGGTGATCGACATCGTCCGCAACCGCAAGCCGCTGGTCGGCATCGGCGACAAGGAAGCGACGATCATCGAAGTGGCGCGCGAGATCCGCGCGCACCGGCTGACGCCGGAAACCTATTCGCGCGCGCTGACGACCTTCGGCGAGCCGGTGTTCGTGGACATCGTGACGCTGATGGGCAACTACTCCGCCACCGCGACGCGCCTTTCAGCCGTCAACCAACAGCTTCCCCCCGGCTGGAAACAGTTCTTGCCGCTGCCGTTCACGCCGCCTGCGGACATCCGCCCCGATTCGCGAAGCCGTCTCACCCTGATGCGAACGCCGACCCCCGCCGCTGCAATGCCTCCACCGCTCTACAGCCGCGGCATGGCGCCCGAGGGAACAGGACCGCAACAGATCGCGCGCCACAGCGGCGGATTGCAGTCGGTCGAAGCAAGTCAGGGACGCGCGCTCATCGACATCGCAGCGCTCGTCACGGCGCGCGCCCACGATCAGCAGTACGACTGGACGATGACGGAGATGGCGGCGCAGAAGGATGGCGTGCCGGCGGCGACGATCGAGATCATCCGCACAGGCAAGGCGACGACGGGGCTCGGCGACAAGGAAGCGACGGTGATCGAGTTCGGGCGGCAGCTGTTCGGCAAACACTTCGTCGATGCCGACCTGTACGCGCGTGCGGCGAAACTGTTTGGAGAACGGGATCTCGTGGACCTCGTCGGCGTGATGGCGCAGCACGCCGACGAGGCGACGTTACTTACCGCGTTCGATCAGAAGCTGCCGGCCGGGCAGAAGGCGCTCCTACCTTGAACGGGTAGCCAGGAGGTCCGTTGGTGTAGAACGCGCCGAGCGTCGTGATCTTGTCCATGTCCGGATAGAGCACGCCGAAGGCGGGCGCATCCAGACTCCCGCGTGGCGAATACCAAATCGCGCCGTCCTTGGTGACCTGAATCTTCGGTGTATCCGCGGTCTTCTGCGGCTTGGGATACAGCGTGAACGTCTGGTCGCGCGGATTGAATTTCCACAACGACGCGGCGCTGCCGCCGACATCGGCGCACCAGATGTTCCCCTCGGCATCCTGCATCACGTCGTAGGGATTTGAGTTGCGCCGCGGGATCGTGTACTCCGTGATTCTGCCTGTCGTCTGATCGAGCTTATCCAGCTTTGCTGGGCGATTCCCGGCCGACCAGATGCCGAACCAGATGTTGTTCTGCGCGTCGACGTTCAAGCGCCGCACGTGTCCGGGATAGGTCGGCGGCGTAAAGATGGTCCACTCGTTCGTCGTCGTATCGAACTTCGCGATGTTGCCGGAGTCCCAGAGCGCCATCCAGATGTTGTCGTTTTTATCCGCCACGACGCCGTAGACGATCGCGTTGTGCGTCGGCACCGGGAAGACCGTTACCTTCTTCGTCTGCCGGTCGTACTTGCTGAGCGCGCCGCCCATGATCCAGCCGACGTAAATGTTGTCCTTCGAGTCGAAGGCAATGGACTGCGTCCACTTGATCGTGTTGCGGACAACGTTATCGGGATCCAACGGAATCTGCTCCTCGAACTTCTCCGTCTTCGGGTTGAAGCGAAGCAGGTGCTTCACGGCCGACGGTGTCTGGCCTCCGTGTTCGGGCAGCCAGATGTTGCCGCTGCGATCGATGTTCACCTCATGGATGCCGTTCATCGAGCCGTTAGGCAGCATGAACGACTTCTGCTCGCCCGTCCGCGGATCGAGCTTGACGAGCCGATGCGGATAGCCGCGGTCGGTCAGCCAGACGTTGCCGTCCTGATCGAAGCGAACGTCCTGACCGGCGCGTCTGCCGGTGAAGCCGCCGGTGAGCTTGCTGAATGCCGGAGCATGGATGCCCTGACCGGGGGGATCGGGCGTCAGGTAGTACTCGATGTACTCCGCCTTTCCAAGCTTCGCCTCGTCGAGCGGCATCTCCTTATCCACGCGCACGGCGCGCGGCGGCTTGTCGGGCCCGAGATTCTTCGCCAGATACTGCACGAGCGTCTCGCGATCCTCGCGCGAGAAGCGCAGAGCGGACGCGCGGAACGACAGAAGGCCTTCCGCGTACGACGCCGCCGTCTTGTCGAAGAGATTCCGCCCTTGCATCCGATCGAGCCGCAGGTTCCACGTGCCGAGCGTGGCCGGCTGCGTGGAGAGGAAGTTCTCGCCGTGGCAGATCATGCAGGTTCGCTCCGCGATGTCGCGGCCGGGCCCGGGCGGAAAGATCTCGTCGTAGCTCGCTTCCTGCGTCACGGTGCGATCGGCGTTGTTCTCACCCTCCAGCGCTCCGACGATGGTGCGCTGTGAGCTGGCGGCCTGCATCCGCAGCGACAGCGTCACCTTCGGATTGTCACCAGCCTTGATCGCGACCTTCTGCACGTCCGACCGCTGCGCCGCGGCGCTGGCGCTAATCTCGTAGTTGCCAGGAAAAAGAGCGACCGCACGGAACTGGCCAGCGCTGCTGTAGACCATGTAGAGCACGTGCTTGTCGACGTTGCGAATGAACACCTGCGCCGCCTTGAAGGGCGTCGCCGACTCGACGTTGCCGGTGAGATTGCCGTAACCGGGAAGCGCGGCCGTCTGGACCCGGCTGACGGCCACAAGGGCGAGGACGAGGACCACAGTAGCACGCAGGAAACGGCGCATGGTGAACCTCCGCCGGGAGTCTACCGCAGGACTTGTCGGGCCGGGGGGCTTCGGCGAAGGCGGCCTGTGTGGCATTCAGGAACCCGGTCGGTGTATAACCGCGGACCGAACTACGGGACGTTAACCCGTTTCAGGGGGTGGCGATGATCCGCATGCGGCAGGTTGTCGGTTTCGCGCTCGTGATCTTGTCCGTTTCTGCGGTGTCCGCGCGCGCGCAGGACACCACGGGGACCATCCTCGGCACCATCACCGATGCGTCTGGCGGCGTGCTGCCCGGCGTCAGCGTCACCATCAAGAACACGGACACCTCACAGTCGCGCACCGTCGTGACAGACGCGGCCGGCCGCTACCGGATGCCGCTGCTCCAACCAGGCCACTACGAGGTGAGTGCGCAGCTCCAGGGCTTCCAGACGATGGTTCGCTCGGGCATCGACGTCACCGTCGGTCAGCAGGCGGTCGTCGACGCCCGCATGACGCTCGGCAACGTCTCCGAGTCGATCACCGTTGAAGGCGCTGCGCCGCTCGTTGAGACGACCACCGGCACCATCTCGAACGTCGTCACCGAACAGCAGCTCGGCTCGATGCCGCTCAACGGTCGCGACGTCACGCAACTGGTGCTTCTGCAGCCGGGCGTGGTCATGAGTCGCGCGAGCGTTCAGGGCTCGAACGTCGGACAAGGAACGAAGATCTCGGTCGCGGGAGCACGTCCGAGCCAGAACATGTTCACGCTCGACGGCACCGCCTACAACGACGCGCTGAACAACACGCCGGCGAGCGCGAACGGCGTGATGACCGGCGTGGAGACGATCAAGGAGTTCCGCGTCATCACCAACGCCATGAGTGCCGAGTACGGACGCGCGGGCGGCGGCGTCTTCAACGTCGTCACGAAGTCGGGTACGAATCAGTTCAGCGGATCGGCCTTCGAGTTCTTCCGCGACGATGCGCTCGACGGAAAGAATTATTTCGATGACGAGAAGCCGGATTTTCGGCGCAACCAGTTCGGCGGTTCGTTCGGCGGCCCGGTCCTGAAGAACAAAACATTCTTCTTCGGCAGCTACGAGGGGCTGCGCGAGCACAAGGGGATTACGCAGGTCGCGACGGTGCTCGACGACAACGCGCGGCGCGGCATCCTGCCAGGCGTCGCGCCGATCAACATTCCGGGGACGATCCTTCCGTACATCTCGCTCTATCCCGTGGCGAACGGCCCGCTTATTCGAACGGCCAGCGGCGCGCCAACCGGTCTGGCGGAGTACACGGGCGTGATGAACCGGAAGTCGAACCAGGACTTCGCGATGGTGCGACTCGATCAGACGTTCAGCGCCAGCAGCTCCATCTTCGGCCGGTATCTGTATGACGACTCAATCCAGGACGAGCCGGTCAACTATCCGGAGTGGCCGAACGTGGTCGCCAATACGAAACATCTGCTCACGATCGAGCATCGGCAGCTGTTTACGTCAGCGCTCATCAACGAGCTGCGCGGCGGCTTCAACCGCTCGCATCCGCTCGAGGACGTCAACCCGGCGAACCGCCGCAACGATCTGGAATTCGTGCCGGGCAAGGGATTCGGCGAGCTGAATGTCACGGGTCTGACCGACATCGGCACCGATCGCACGAACCCGAAAAAGTTCGGGCAGGACCTCTATCAGCTGACCGATCAGCTGTTTTACGTGCGCGGCCGTCACGCGATGAAGACGGGCGTCGACTGGCAGAACTTCCGCTACGACGGCGTCTCCGACAGCCGCAGCCGCGGACGTCTACGTTTCCGCAGCGTCTCGGATTTCCTCAACGGCATCACGCAGCAGTTCGAGATCGCGAAGCCGGGCTCCGACTTCGAGCGCCACTATCGTCAGAACCTGATTGGCGCGTGGCTACAGGACGACGTCAAGATGTCGAGCGACGTCACTGTCAACGCCGGTGTTCGCTACGAGATGGTGACGACGCCGAAGGAACGGGACGGCAAGGTGTCGAACCTGCGGAACATTCTGGATCCAGCGGTCACCGTCGGCGATCCGCTCTTCCTGAATCCGACGAAGAAGCAGTTCGCGCCGCGATTCGGCTTTGCGTGGAACGTCGGGGGACGCGGCAAGACCGCGGTCCGCGGCGGCTATGGCGTCTTCTACGAGGAGCCGCTGTTCTATCAGTACCGCAGCCCCATCTTCCGCGCGCTGCCCTTCGTCGATCGCGCGGTGATCACCCGTCCTGCGCTGCCGGTGACGCTGGCGTCGCTCGCCAGCGGCGGCGTGCCGGAAAACGAGTTGCTGCAGTACGACCTCGACCCGACCTACATGCAGCAGTACAACGTCAACGTGCAGCACGAACTGCCGCTCGACAGCGCGGTGACGATCGCCTACATCGGGTCGCGCGGCACCAATCTGATGGGGTCGGCCGACGTCAACCTCGCCATTCCGCAGATCGTCAACGGACGCGAGTTCTTCCCCGCCAATCCTGTGCGCCGCAATCCGAACTTCGGCACGCTGCGCATGAGTCTCGATGGCTTCCACTCGAAGTACAACGGGATGAGCGTGGCATGGGTGAAACGACAGAGCCACGGCTTGCAGGTCCAAGGCTCGTACACGTTCGGACATTCATGGGACAACCGCTCGGGGTCCGGCGGCCGTCAGGAGTTCAGAAACGGTCAGGGTCGCGCCTTCGATCCGTACAACAAGGAGCTCGATTGGGGCCGCTCCGACTATGACGTTCGTCACAACCTCGTGCTCGAAAGCACCTATGTGCTGCCGTTCCGTGGTCCTGCGGTCGTCGAAGGCTGGCAGGTGAGCGCCATCGGCACCTTGGCCAGCGGCGTGCCGTTCTCGCCGGTCATACCGGGCGATTCGGATCGCGACGGCAGCACGGACAACGTGAACCGGCCGGACATCGCGCCCGGCGTCTCCATCAAGCCGGATGGCGGACAGACACCGGATCACTGGTTCAATCCGGAAGCGTTCGTGTTCCCCGGCCTCGGCTTCAGAGGGCGTGCGGGGCGCAACATCATCGAAGGGCCAGGGCTGGCAACCGTCGATCTCGCGATCGTCAAGAACCAGCCGCTCTCGGGCAAGCGCAGCGTGCAGCTCCGTCTCGAGATCTTCAACCTGCTGAACCGGGCGAACTTCGACATCCCGTTCAACGACCCCGACGGCGAAGCGGTGTTCGACGACACCGGCGCGCGGATTCCGACGGCAGGCAAGATCTTCGCGACGGCAACGGACGCGCGGGAGATGCAGATCGCGCTGCGCTTCGTCTTCTAAATCGTTCGAATCGTTCGAATCGTTCGAATCGTTCGAATCGTTCGAATCGTTCGGGTCGTTCGGATCGTTCAGAGCGGGTGGGGTTGGCCGCGACTCCATCCGCCGGTTTCCGCATCACGGGTGGGCGGTGCTTAACGGCGTACGTGTTCCCGTCCGCATGGTGTACTCTCCAGCGCAAAATTCATTTCGACCGGAGGCGGAACATGGCGTACATCTCGAGCCGTCGAACCTTCGTGAAGCAGGCTTCGCTGCTCGTCGCCGGCTCGCACTTAGCACCCTGGCTGCAGTTCGTCACCGCCGCGGATCTCGAGAGCGCAATCACCGACACATCGGCCGGCAAAGTTCGCGGCGTCGTGATCGATGGCGTCAACGTCTTCAAAGGCATTCCCTACGGGGCACCCACCAACGGAGTCAACCGCTTCAGGCCGCCCGTCAAGCCTGCCGGCTGGACCGGCACGCGCGAGGCGATCGCATACGGCCCCACCGCGCCTCAAACCGGCGACACCTCAGGAACCACTGCCGCCGGATCGCCACTTCTGCAGAGCGAAGATTGTCTCGTCCTGAACGTGTTCACACCTGGCCTGAAGGACGGACGTAAGCGTCCTGTGATGGTGTGGCTGCACGGCGGCGGATTTTCGACCGGCTCCGGTTCCGGACGCATTCTCGACGGGACCAGTCTCGCGCACACGCACGACGTCGTCGTCGTGACCCTGAATCACCGGCTGAATGTGTTCGGGTACACGTATCTCGGAGACGCGATGGGATCCGACTTCGCGGCGTCAAGCAGTGTCGGACTGCTCGACATTGTCGCCGCGCTGCAGTGGGTGCGCGACAACATCTCTGGGTTCGGCGGCAATCCGGATCTGGTGACGATCTTCGGTCAATCGGGTGGCGGACGAAAGGTCGCGACGCTGATGTCGATGCCGAGCGCAAAGGGCCTCTTCCACCGCGCGATCGTCGAGAGCGGCGCCGTGCTCCGCCTGACAACACACGAGGATGCCGTGAAGCAGACGGACTTGCTGCTCGCGGAGCTGGGATTGAAGTCCGGTCAGATTCGCGAACTCCAGAACGTACCTATGGACCGCCTCCTCGCGGCTGATGCCGCGGTGCAGAAGAAGATCACGCTGCGTGAGCCGGGCGCGACCGCGAGCACACCAATGGTGGATGGCAAAGTGATTCCTGGACACCCCTGGGATCCAAAAGGGCCGGCGTTGTCGGCCAACGTCCCGCTGCTCATCGGCTACGCCCATACCGAAGAGACGCTCTACGACCGGCCGACGCCCGAGAAGCTGGCGCTCGACGAAGCCGGATTGAGAGAGCGCGCGTCGAAACGGCTCGCTGAGGATCCGACACGTGTCATTGGAGCTTTCCGTGAGGCGAACCCGCACGCGTCGCCGTGGGATTTGTGGATTCTGATCGCCACCGATCATCCACGCGGCACTTACTCGCGCGAGCTCGCGAAGCGCAAAGCGGATCAACATGGCGCGCCGGCTTTCGCGTATCGGTACGACTGGGAAACACCGGAGGGAGGCGGTCACATGCGTTCGCCGCACACGATAGAGATTCAATTCGTGTTCAACAACATCAAGATCGCCGGACCGCTCATCTCGAAAATGCCCGAGGCGTATGCGCTGGCCGACAAGACGAGCTCGGCGTGGGTGGCATTTGCGCGCACAGGAGATCCGAATACGTCGACGCTGCCACAGTGGCCCGCGTACTCCGGCGCATCGCGCGACACGATGATCTTCAACGACGAATGCCGCATCGTGCGGGACCCCGATCGCGGTCCACGTCTGATGATGGAGCAGGTGCTGAGGGTGACGTAGAGGGCATTCCGCGTGGAGGAACCAGAGATGCGTACAGTTTCCGCAATGCTCGGTATCGCGGTTCTGATGTCAGCTGCGGCCGCAGCGCCGCGCGCGGCGAACACCGTGGCGGCCGATTGGCCAAGCTATAACAGGACTCTCACCTCCGACCGATACGCGCCACTCGATCAAATCAACAAGAACAACATCTCGCGGCTGAAGCAACTGTGCGTCCATGACCTCGACGTGGACGTCAATTTCCAGGCGGGCCCGATCGTCATCGGCCGCACGATGTATCTGACGGCCGACCGCGAAATCCTCGCTCTCGACGCGGCGACCTGTCAACAAAAGTGGCGAGTGCGCGAGGACAGCGCTTCGACAGCACCGCGCGTCAACCGCGGCGTGGCATATCTCGACGGCCGGCTGTTCCGCGGCACCGGTGACGGCGACGTCATCGCCTACGACGCAGCGACCGGCAAACGGGTGTGGCGCACGCACCTCGCCGATCCGGAAAAGGGTGAGAGCGTTCCCGCTGCGCCGATCGCCTGGAACGGCCTCATCTTCATCGGGACAGCTGGCAGCGAGCGCTATGGCGTCAGGGGCCGCATCTATGCGCTCGATGCGGCCGCGGGCACGCGTGTCTGGGAGACCTACACGGTGCCAACGGATGCGCCGCAGCCGGGCAACGAAGCGATGCAGAAGCAGGCGCGCGCGACGTGGGGAAACGCCGAGGGGATTCCCATCACGGGCGGCGGAACCTGGACGAGCTACACACTCGATCCGGAGCGTGGTCTTCTCTACATTCCCGTCGGCAATCCGGGTCCGGACTTCGCCACCGAGGTACGGCACGGTACGAACCTGTATACGAATTCCATTCTCGTGCTCGACGCGAAGACCGGCATCTACCGCAATCACTATTCGCTCGTCCCCGCCGATTTCCACGATTGGGATCTTGGAGCCGCGCCGGTGCTCGCCACGACGCGATCGGGTAAACGCATTGTGGCCGGAGCGCCAAAGGACGGTTTGCTGCACGTCTACGACTTGACGAGCAACGCGAAGCTGTTCGCGACGCCGATCACCACGCGGCAGAACGACACCGTGCCGCTCTCGACGACAGCGCTGCATTTTTGCCCCGGCTCCTCGGGCGGCAGCGAGTGGAACGGGCCGGCGTTCAGTCCGGACACGAACCTGTTCTATGACGGCACGGCGGACTGGTGCACGACGCTGGCGATCGATCTCGCACAGCTCGCCAGAAAGCCGGGACAGACGTGGACGGGCAGTGATCTCGCGGCGCAGTTCGGCAAGCACGACGCGAACTGGGCAGGATGGGTGGTTGCCACCGACGCGGATACGGGTCAGGTCAAATGGCGCTTTCATGCGCCCGCGCCGGTGCTGTCGGGCATCACGCCGACCAAGGGCGGCCTTGTGTTCGCCGGCGACATGGACGAGCACGCCTACGCGTTCGACGCGAACACTGGCAGCGTCGTGTGGCGCGCCGATCTGCCCGGTGCCGCGGGTGGCGGCGTCATTACCTACATGATCGACGGCAGGCAGTACGTCGCGTTTGTCGCTGGTACCCGATCGAATGTCTTTCCGGTATCAGCGTCGAGCGCGAAGATCGTGGTCTTCGGCTTGTAGCGCGATGGAGGACGCCATGCGCCGCTGCTCATCGTTCCTCGTCGCACTTGCCGGCGTCGCGCTTCTCATGACGTCGGTGCCCGCCGCGCAGCAGGCGCCGGCGCATCTCAACCCGGTCATCGCCAAGCTGGCGAAAGGCGAGGCATTCGTCGGCGTCAACACCGGCGATCTGTCGCTCGAGAATGCGCGCACGCTGGCGCGAGCGCCGATCGATTACGTCTATGTGGACATGGAGCACACACCGCTCGACATCGCGGGGCTGCACATGTTCAACATCGGCATGATCGACAAGGCGGCCGCGGTCAAGAAAGCGAGCGTCGCGCCCAACGTCGCGTTGTTCGCGCGCTTTCCTCCTGAAGCCGATGAAGGCGCCTGGGTCGTCAAACAGGCACTCGACATCGGGTTGATGGGCGTCATCTTCAACGGCGTGGATACGCGCGAACAGGCGCTCGCGGCGGTGAAGAGCATGCGCTATCCGCAGATGAAGGGCTCGAAGTACTTCGAGCCCGCAGGCATCCGCGGCGCCGCGCCGGCGCTCGCGACGTGGATCTGGGGACTCTCCACCGAGGACTACGAGCGGCACGCGGACCTGTGGCCGCTCAATCCCGAAGGCGATCTGCTCGCCATCGCGATGATCGAGTCCACCGAGGGCATGCAGAACCTCGATGCGATTCTCTCGACGCCCGGCATCGGCGCGGCGTTCATCGGCAACGCGAACGATCTGCGCCACTCGATGGGCGTCGCCGCGAATGCACCGGACGTCGAAACCGCGCGGCAGACGATCCTCGCCGGCTGCAAGCGCCATAATGTGGCCTGTGGCATCACCGTCAACAGCGGCGCCGATATGGTGAAGCGGTTGAACGAAGGCTGGAAGATGATTCGCGCGACCGTCGAGATCATCCGCGACGGCCGTGCACTGCAGGAGAGGCGATGACTCCTCGACGCGCGTTGCTCGATCGGGCCAAGACGGTTCGTATTCTGCTGTTACTGATCGTCCTGTGCTGGGCGTATCCCGCCTTCGCGCAGGTGGACCTGCAGGGCTCCTGGCGTCCGCTGCCTCGCAATCAGGACGGCAGCGGCATGACCGGCGACATCGCCGGCGTGCCGGTGACCGACGCCGCGCGGTGGCGCGTGCAGAGCTGGTCGCCGGAAGACTTCGACGTCACCGAGTGGGCCTGCCGTCCGCACGCGTGGGACTACTCGCTCGAGGGTCCGCTCTCGGCGCTGCGCATGTGGACCGAAGTCGATCAGGCGACGCAGAAGGTGATCGCCTGGCACGGTCACCTGAACATGCAGGAGCAGGAGTCGACGATCTGGATGGATGGGCGTCCGCATCCGCCGGCCAACGCCATTCACACCTGGAGCGGCTTCTCTACCGGCGAATGGGACGGCGACACGCTTGTCGTCACGACCACGCACGTGAAGGAAGCCTATCTGCGGCGCAGCGGGTTGATGCAGAGCGACCAGGCGGTCGTGCGCACGCGCTGGCGGCGCATGGGCGATTACCTGCAGGCCACGGTCATCATCTACGACCCGGTGATGCTCGCCGAGCCGTACATCCGCAGCACGATGATGTGGGTGAACGATCCGAGCATGAACATGTCGCCGTATCCGTGCGAGGAAGCGACGGAGACGGCACTCGCACGCGGCACGGTGCCGCACTTCCTGCCCGGCAAGAGCCCGCTGCCTGGGCTCGATCGCAACGTCACGGATCGCTTCGGCACGCCCTACGAGCCGCGCCTCGGCGGCGCGGCCACGATGTATCCGGAGTACATCCAGAAGATGAAGACAATGCCGAAGCCGCCGAAGGTAGTGGTGGGCGGCGGGGAGGGCGGAAACTGAAGCTCCAAGATCCAAGATCCAAGCTCCAACGCCAACTTCAAACTTGATCTTGGAATTTGGAGCTTGGAACTTGGAACTTGGAACTTGGAGCTTATTTATTGCTCGTCCCCGTCCCCGGTCTGAATCCGGCCGCGCTACCGTACTCGTTGTCTTCGAGACAGATGAACTCCATCAGCTCCCCGCCTCCGACCTTCAGATTCGGCTTCAGCAGCTTCGCGGTGAACTTCAGCTGCACGGGACGTGAAAACGCGCCCGGATCCTCGAGCGTGAATTCATCGACCAGCGTTCCGTAGTTGATGCGCGTCCAGCGCTCGATCGTGTGCAGCTGCTCGGTGTGCGGCGTGCCGCGGCTGTCGAACCAGAACTTGTCGTTGTAGCCGACCGTGTCGATGACGAGCGTATCTCCCTCCCAGCGGCCGATCGAATGCCCCCACCACGTGGGCAGCAGGTTGGTGGGATGCGGACGGCCATCCATGTAGACGACACGGTGCGCGCCGGCGTCGCCCGTCTCGTGCAGGATGTAGATGTGCGATAGACCTTTGTTCGTGTAGGACATCGCGAACTTCCACGGGTACGGATTGACGCGCGGCACGCTCATCGGCAGGCACGCGGTGTAGGGCTCGTCCTGCGCCTTTCGTTTGTCCCGCAGCTCCTTCGCCCATGGCAGCAGCGGCAGCTCGCCCGGCTTCAGTCCCCCGTCCTTCTCGATGTCCGCGTTCGAACCGCCGCCGACCCAGGGACCCGTCAGGTCCACATGGCCATCGGGCAGTCGCGGAACAGGCCCTTCTGCTTCCGGGCCGGTGACGAGAGGACTGCCGCCGGCCTGCACCTGCTTCACGCCTCCGTCCGGCTCCCCGGGCTGTGGAATGCCGCTCTGCGCGTAGACACCGGACGAAGCCAGCAACAGAACGATCAATGCTTTTTTCATATTCACCAGCCTTAGAAGTCCACCTGCACTCCGAACTTCACCATGCGCGGCGGCAGCACGCCCGTGATGGTCCTCCACGATGTGCCGTAGCGCTGGTTTTCCGAAACGACATCATTTGAATTGGTCAGGTTGTAGAGATTGAACTGCGGCTCGATGCGCAGATGATCCGCCTGGAATCGCCGGCTGACGCGGAAATCGATCTGATTGCCGCGGCCTTCCGGATAAAAAGAGTTCGGCCGAATCAGGTCCACCGTACGCGTCGCGTTGCCGCCGCCGGACAGGTTGCGACCCAGCGACCCGAAGGCGATCGCGTTGTTGACGACGTAGCTGGCGAGCGTGGCGATGCCGCCGATGTTCTGGTACGTGCCGCTGACGCGTACGTCGCCCGGCAGCGAGAACACGCCGGACAGCCTGTACTGCGTTCCTGCGGACCACGGCGGCACGACGCTGCAGTTGTCGAGCGGCGTGACGATGTTTGCGTTGGTGAGATTGAAGGCGGCTTCGGGCAGATTGCGCACGACCTCGCAATTGTTCGTCGCCGTGCGGCCGATGCTGACGCCGCCAATCAGCACGCCGCCGTGCGGAAGCCGTCCGCGCACGTTGGTCTCGACGCCGTTATACCGCTCGGTCTGCCTGCCGAACTCTTTCGCGTTTTTCACCACGTTCTGCACGAAACCGAATCTCGCCGGCTTCAGATCGTAAATGCCGTTGACGGTCTGACCGCCGCTGTTTGGCAACCGCGGATCTTTCGGCGCCGTGATGCTGTACAGGTCGAAGTCCTCCGGCCCGGCAAGCATGTTGTCCTGCACGGTGAAGTTGCCGTAGGACGTGCGGAAGTACGCGACCTCGACGCCGACGCCGGCGAGGAGCTGATGCGCGATGCCAACCGAGGTCTGCCAGTTGTACGGGCGCTTGCCGAAGCCGTGCGTCACGTCGTGCGCGTAGGTCGTTCCGGGCACCGTCAACCCGAAGTTGCGGTTGGCGACGGCCTCGCACTCGCCGTTCGCGTTCAGGTTCGTCAGATCGCAATCGGGAATGTAGTTGACGTTCTTGTCGTCCCAGTTGCGCGTGGTGTTCGTCACCATCTGCAGCACGGGCGCCTGATTGCGGAAATTAGTGTCCTGGTTCGAGATGATGTTCACGTATCGGCCGAGCGAAACCTTCACTGCGGTCTTGCCGTTGCCGAACAGGTCGAATGCGGCGCCCACCCGCGGGCTCAGGTCGTTGAACAGCAGCGCATCGTCCACGGCCGGAAAGCTCGCGCCTTGCGGCAGGAACCGTCCACCTGGAAGTGTCATCGCCGGGATGAATCCTCTGAAACGGTCGTAGCGTAGACCGCCGTCGACCGTCAGGCGTCCCGTCGTCCACTGCTGCTGGAGGAAGAGGCCGAGCGCGTGCTGCCGCGTCTCTGAATGAAATGGCGAGATCCACTCGGTCAGTTGTACCGGACTCGTACCGCGGAACGTGTACGTCAGGCTGTCGTTGATGAAATGATTGCGCTGCTGGAACGCCTGACGATAACTGAGGCCCGCATTCGTCGTGCGCGAGCCGGTGACATACGAAACGTTCGCGGTCTCGGTGAAGACTCCGTACGGTAGGTTGCCGCCGGTGCTCGGCGGATTATTGTAGTCGCGCGCGTGATGGCCGTAGGTGAAGGCGCGATCGAGATCGGTGATGACGTGATCGCGATCGGTGCCGCCCGTCGGACGACGAACGACCTTGCCCCAGAGCGCCGACATGCCGGCGTCAACCAGCATGCGGCTCGTCATCGGAAACGTCCATTTCACCTGCGCGCGCGGCGCGGGTGAAAAGTGATTGTCGCCCGCTGCTTCCGGAGCGAGCGTGCCGGCGCGCTGTCCCTGATGGCACTGGCAGTTGTCTTCGTTGCTGACGAGCAGACCGATCTTGTGGCGCGCGCTCACCTGCCACGTCAGGCGCACCGACTCGTCGATGTAAAAGTTGTCCTCGTAACCGGGACGCGTCGTGTCCTGCGCGTAGAACAGCGTGCCCTGCGGGTTCTGCAGCTTGTTGAAATACAGTCCGGCGAGATTGCTCGTCGTGATCCAGCGGCGCGCGCTGCCGTAGAACCACAGCTTGTTGCGTCGGAGCGGTCCGCCGGCTCCGAACTCGACGTCATAGAGCGTCCTGATGTCGGAACCTGCCGTCGCGCCGCGGGCACGAAGTGCGGCGTCGAGGTTGTCGCTCTGCAGTGTTTTGTTACCGTAATTGGACTGGAAGGTGCCGTGGAACGTGTTGCCACCCTCGCGCGGAATGGCGTTGATGACGACGCCGCCGGTCTCGGTTGCCGCGGAGCTCGCGGTCTGCACGGTCGTCTCCGCAACGGCCGCAGGATTCATGCTGCTTGCCTTGTTGCCGCCGGAGAAGAACTGGTCGTAGTCGAGTCCATCGCGCAGCATGATCATGTCGGCCGTGTGGCTGCCATGGATGCTGAAGGCTTGGGAGTTCTCACCACGGATGCCGCCGACGTCCCGATCGGCCGCGGCCTGTGATGCGGCGGGAATCAGCGCTGCGAACGCCGCCGCGTTGCTCGACAGCGGAATGGCATTGCGAACCTCACTCGGAATCACCTGCTGCGACTGGCTCGCGGTGTGCACATCGACCACCGGCGCTTCGCCGGAAACGGTGATCGTCTCCGCAATGGAGCCGAGCTTCAGCTCGGCGTTGACCGTCGCCGTGAATCCTGCAGGGAGTGCGACGCCGTCACGCTGAAATGTCGAAAACCCCTGCAGCGTGAATGTCACCGCATACGTGCCCGGCCGCAGATCGACGATGCGGTAGACACCCTGACTGTCGGTGACTACGCTGCGGGTCTGCTCGATGAGAACGGGGCTGCGTGCTTCAACCTGCACGCCCGGAAGGACTGCACCAGAGGTGTCTTTGACCACACCAGCGATGCTGCTTTGCGCAGATGCAGCAAGAGGCAGGAGGAGAACACCGAACGACGAGACCAGGAGAACGATTCGAGACCGAATCATCGGAACCTCCCGCTTGTGTCGACGGCCGCCTTCCCGGCGGGTAGGGTATTACTTCGTCACCGGAGCTACGGGCGCGGGCCTGGCGAAGCGTGCTGCCTCGATGGCGACGTTCGGCTGCACCGCCTCGAGGAGAACGTGCGCCTGCATGTAGGTCTGCGTCACCTTCCGATCGAACGGCACCTTCACACCCGCTACATCGCGGTAATCGGCGAAGTCGACCTGCGTCGGAATGAAGCCGACCGGCGTACGCGTCCAGCGCACGAGCCGCACGAGCATCCCTGACTGATCGAAGTAGAAGTTGGCGAGCGCCTGCGCGGCCCCTATTCCCTGGACGATGTAGACCTCATTGCCGTCAATCGCCGTGCGGCCGACGCGCCAGCGTGGAAAGGCGGACTTGATGCCGGCGGGAAACGCGACGATCGCTTCCAGCCGCGCGCGATCGAGGTTGCCCTCGGTGAGCGTCAGCAGCGGCACCGGCTGGTCGCCGCCGGCCATCCATCCGCTCTTGCCGTCAAACACGCGCGTGCTCGCGCCGGTGGCAAGCCGGACGATCAGCGTCTGCTGATTCGGCGCCTTGGCGTAGATCTCGACGGGCCGCTTCTCGAATGCGGTATCGAACCCTTCATACTCGCCGCGCGCGACGTAGCTCGTGAGCTTGGCGACGTTCTGTGCGCCGCCCGCCCACTGGATGTACTTGTCAAGCAACTGCTCCGCCGTTACGCGCTTCTCCTCAGGAAACTCGCGCGCATTCGGATCCTCGTACGGCTCACCGTATTGAATCGACAGATCGGGTTCCGAGACCGGCGACTGGCTGCCGCGATGGCACGTAAAGCAGGTGACGCGCGTGCGGCCCGCGAAATACTTGTCGTTGAGCTCGCCCATCATCGTCAGCATCTGACGGGCTCGCTGCATCCGCGGCGTCACCTGGGCGAACGCCGTCTTGTCGAAGTAGGCGTCCTTGACATGGCAGAAGGTGCAGTCGTTGCCCATCGCCGACGCGAACATGCCCATCGACTCGAAGAACGTGTCGACGGGAATGCCCTTGAGGATCTGAACGCTCTTGAACACGTCGTCCGACATCTGCACTTTGTCGCCCGCCGCCTGTGCTGGCGGTGCCTGCGCGTTGGCCCCGATTTGCACCAGAAGACAGGTCGAAATGGCGATGGCGGCGGCAAAGAAGCGTTTCATGGGGGCGGAGCATACCACTGCCGAGTGGCGGTTGCAGCCGCTGCTTCCACGGTGCTACGCTTCAGCCCTCGCGAAGGTCTTCCTAACGCGGAGGTATTTCGTAATGAGAACGACGCTGCTGACGCTCATCGTTGCCGGAGCGCTGCTGGTGGCGGCCCAGCCCGCCCGCGCGCACCATTCCTTTGCCGCGGAATTCGACGTGAACCAGCCGGTGACGTTGAAGGGCACGCTCACGAAGATGGAGTGGTTCAACCCGCACGGCTGGATCTACATCGACGTAGCCAACCCCGATGGCTCGGTGACGAACTGGGGCATCGAGGCTGGTGCGCCGACCGCGCTGCTGCGCCGCGGCCTTCGCAAGACCGACTTCCCAACCGGCGTCAAGGTTGTCGTCGAGGGATATAAGGCGAAGAGCGGTGCGCCACGAGCGAACGGCAAAACCGTGACGTTCGAGGACGGACGCAACTTCTTCCTCGGCGCCAACGACGCGGACGCCGCCGCCCCGAAATAAGTCTGGCGTGTCGGGGCGGACGTTTACGTCCGCCCCACGTTATCGCGGCCCGAGCTCTCCACGCCGGGCCCGCTCTTCCTGGTCGTACGCGTAGCACTCGTACTCGAGGATACGTACGTGCTGTTCCTTGCGGCGATACAGCGGAAAGCTGACCTTCCACGGCCGCGTGAATACATTCGGATCTTCAATCGTCGCTTCGTACTGGATGTGATCCGGCGTGCTCAACGTGTAGCGCTCCACCACATGTAGATCCGCGCTGTGGAAGTTTCCGGCGCGATCGAACCACGTCTGATCGGTGAAGTGCCGAACATCGACCACGAGCGTATCGCCTTCCCAGTGGCCGCGTGAATCGCCCATGAACCACTCGATTGGCCCGGGCGGATGCTCGCTGTTCATGAAGATGCTGCGTGTCGTGTGCGCGTACTCGCTGAACACCGCGATGTAGGCCGGCGACTGCACGATCTGAAAAGGGAACGGCGCATACATCGTGCGCGGCACGCCAAGCAGAAAGCACTTCGCCTCGTGATCGAGCGTCGCGCTATTGCGGAAGTTCTCTTCCTTCTTGGCGCGCGCCCAGGGCTGATACGGGATGTCATTGCCCTCGACAATGCCTTGTCCAGCCGGTACGCCCAGGCGCGCCGCGTGATCCTGGATGTCGAAGTTGGCCGTGGTGAGCGCCTGCCAGACGCCGTTCAGGTCGGGCTTGCCATCGGACGTTCGCGGAAGGGCACTCCTCTGCTGCGCGGATACGCTCGACGCCTGCAACAGCATCAAGACGAAGAGCGCGATCCTCATTGCGGCGGCAGGCCCAACCAGATCTTGTGTTCGCGTGTGAGATCCGGCAGGTCGTGATCGCTTTCGATGCACGGTTCCTCCCACACCTCGTGCCCCTTCTCGAATCGGATGATTGGCATCGCCATCGTCCATGGGCGCGTGTAGGCCTTCGCATCGACGAGCGTGGTCTCGTAGAGAATCGTGTCGGCGTTGACGAGCGTGAAGCGCTCGCTGACATGCAGCGCGTCGCTGTGAAAATGTCCGGAGATGCTCAGCCACGTGCGATCCGTCAGGTTCGTCGTATCGACGACGAGCGTGTCGCCTTCCCAGTGCCCGCGCGAGTCGCCCATCAAGAGACGGAGTGATGCGCCGATGTGCGGGCTGTTGTCCGTCGGAATGATGCGGTACTCGTGGGCAAACTCGCCGACGAACGCGAAGACGTTTGGCGCCTGAACAATTGCGATGCCTCGCGGCGCGTACACCTGTCGCGGCACGCCGGCCAACCAGCAGGCGCCGATCGGATCGATATAGTGATCCCAGTTGTCCTGCCGCTTGTTCGCGTACTGCGGCAAATAGGGAACTTTGCCATCAGGCGGATCGACGATGAGCGAGACCTGCGGATTGAGAAACGCGTCCCCTTTGTAATCCTCGATGTTCTGGCTGCCGTTGGCAGTGACGGGATTCCATGCGCCGTTCATGTTCGGCGTCCCGTCCGGATTGCGCGGCGGCTTGAAGGCGGCGGCTTTCGCTTTGGCGCACGGATAGAAGTCACTCGACTTCGACGGACATCCGGCGATCTGCGCCGGTCGCGCGCCGCCTTCCTGTGCGCCGACCGCGATGCCAGCGAGGAGAAGACAGGCGAGCGCGCTAAGGAACCCTCTTCGTGCGGTTGCCATACTCGTCGAGCTCGAAGCGGATACGATTCCCCTTCTCATCGAGTATCTCCAGCGACATCTGAAACAGCAGTGGCGGCGGCGCGTTGTGCGGGACCGTGGCTTCGAGGATATAGAGACGTTTCTCGAACAGGTTGATCTCGGCGTAGGTGACCGTGCCATCCGGATTTGTGATGTGCAGCTCGTGACCCGGAATCCGATCGACCTGCTCGTAGGCGTCGAAGGTCACCTCGCCTCCGCGCTTGCGGAAATTCGTCGCTGCGAACGCGACCGAACCGAGCACGTCGGTGATGTCCGGATCGCTGGCGTAGTTCACGACCGTGACAGAGTAACGGCTCGCGCCGTCCTGCACGGAGTGAATGCGCGCCGGGACGCTGTGGCCTCGCCATGACGTGTAGGTGAACTCCTCAATCTTCGGCTGGCCCGGCATCGAGACACCGAAGCGATCGCCAGGGTCGCGATACTCGATCCAGTCGGCCGCATGCGCCGACGACGCAACAAACACGAAGGCCGCGAAGAGCGCGACCGCTCTATTCAACCGGCTCGACCCGAACGAGCGATGCGCCCAGATTGTTCCCCACCCAGAACGCCGGCGGATTGCTGCCGTTGTCGACGTTGACGCGGCGGATGTTCGTCATGCGCGGCAGCAGATACTCGACCACCTCGCCCGTTTTCGTGTTCACGCGCACGACGTGATCGTTGTTCATGCCGCCAGCCCAGGCGAACCCGGCGCGATCGGATATGGCGTCGTAGACATTCGTCCAGGGCGTCGGCACCGCAAATTCCTGGAACGTCTCCGTCCTCGTATCAAACATTCCGATCTTGTTGCCGCGGAATTCAGCGAACCAGAGACGATCCTGCGCGTCCATGTGGCCGCGGCGCGGCCCGGCGTTCGGCGTCGGCGTCGCAAACGGCGTCACCTTCTTCGTCTTGCCGTCGATCCTGATGATGTAGGTGCCGTTCAGATTCATGCCGTAGAAGTTGTTCTTCGAATCCGACGAGACTCCGTAGGAGCTGAGCTCCTTGACGAGGGCCTTGTCCTCGAGGCCGACGCCGTAGTCCACCGTCTTCCATTCGCCCGTCTTCACGTCTACCTGATACTCGTTGTCGCCGCCAATCCACACCTGACCATCGACATCCGAGTTGATCGGCATGACCATGGCGATGCGTGCTTCGTCACGGTCCTTGAAAGTCGGCGAGCCCCACGTCTGAAAACGTTTCGTGGCGCGATCGAACTTGGCGAGGCTTCCCTGATACATCGTGCCCATCCAGATGTTTTCCTGCTTGTCGAGCACGAGATCGAGCGAGCCCTGCGGCGCTCCAGGCTTGGTCATCGGCAACGGATACTCGGTGACCTTGCCGGTCTTCGGATCGAGCATGCCGAGCATGTTCGTACCGAAGTCGCCATACCACACGTTGCCCTGCGAGTCGGCGGCGGCATCGTGCGGGAGCGCTTCCTTCCGCGGGAGATCGTATTCGGTGATGATGACGCGCGTGGCTTTGCCGGTCGGACGTGGATAGGTCTTCAGGGGGTACGTCCACGTCGTGCGTCCCTCACTCAGGTTGATGCTCGCGAGGTACGCGGCCGCGGCGCCGACGCGATCCTTCATCACAGGATCCTCGCCTTCGCGGCCGCCCATGCTCTGCTGCAAAATCGGGTTCGACCGGCCGCCGCCATGCTCGTTCGGGCGCAGCTGCGGACGCTCTGGCGTCGAGCCCTGCGCGTAGCGCCCCATCCGCTCGAGGACTTTCGCCCACTCCTCTGCGTTGTGCTTGCTGCGCGCGACGCGCTCCAGCGTGTGGCACTGCGTGCAATTCAGCAGGCCGTTCTTCATCTCAGTCGTCCCCGGCCAGCTCATGAACCACTCGCCGTTGGTGAGCTGCGCGGCGAGGTCCTGTGTCTTGCGCAGCTTGAGATCGAGCTGCGTCGCTCGCCCCGCTGCAATGTCCACAGTCGAAGGACCTTCGAGGTCGTACCCCGCGGCGCGGACGCGAATCGCATAGGTGCCGGGCTCGAGCCGGCTCGCCGGAAAGGCATAACGGCCCTGCGCATCGCTCAACACGCTCACGGTCATCGTTCCACCGGCGCGCTTCGCGCTGACGATGACGCCCTCCATCGCGCCTTCTGCCGGCGATGAAACGATGCCGGTCAACGCAGGACCGGACTGGGCAACAAGCAGTACCGCCGCGGAAAATGCGAGGGAAATGGTGAACAGGCTCTTGCGGATCACTGGTGCCCTCCCTGACGGCCCACATCATATAATCCCCGGCATCGGATACAAGGCCCTCGGCCCTTGGAGGTTGTGATGAGAAAGTGTGCTTGGCTGCTGCTCTGCGGCGGCATCGTCGGACTCTCGCTGTCGCTCCAGGCGCAGCAGCAGACCGCTGACCTCATTCTTACGAACGGAAAGATCATTACCGTCAACGATACCTTCCAGATCGCACAGGCGGTCGCGGTGAAAGGCGCACGCATCATCGCGGTCGGCAGCAACGCCGACATCCAGAAGCTGGCCGGGCCAAACACGAACCGCATCGACCTCAAGGGCAAGTCGGTTGTGCCGGGCTTCATCGACAACCACGCGCACTTCCAGGAGGAAGGCGCCTACTGGACGATGGAGCTCCGCTTCGACGGCATGGATACGCGCAAGAAGGTGCTTGACGCGATCGCTGCGAAGGCCAAGGCCACGCCAAACGGCGGATGGGTCTACAACCTCGGTGGCTGGTCTCCCGCCCAGTTCTCGGACGACAAACGAGAGTTCACTCGCGAGGAGCTGGACAAGGTCGCACCGAACAACCCCGTGTTCCTGCAGTTCACCCGCTGGGCGCAGTACCTGAATAGCAAAGCGATCGAACAGCTCGGCCTCGACAAGATGACGGACCCGTGGATTGAGCGCGACGCCAGCGGTCGACCGACCGGCATCACGCGTGTGGCGGGTCGGAACATGCTCTTCAACAAGGCTGGCTTCCTGAAAACGGAGAACGGCGGCAAGGCCGAACTGCCCGCTGACGTCATCGAGCGCAATCAAAAGGCGATGCTCAAGGACTTCGCCATAGCCGGCCTCACCGCCTCGGGCGGACAGTGCTTGTGGGATGACCTGTATCGCAAGTTCGAACGTGAAGGCACGGCGAGCATGCGCTTCTTCTGCTTCCGCACGGTGAACGCCGGCGGCCGCGGCGCGGACGTGTTCCAGCGTCAGCTCGCCGAGGTTCCGATGCTTCGCTATCACGACGGCAACGAGTGGATGGACAACTCGAACTACGGCGAACGCTTCCCGGGTGGCGGCGGCGGCGATGTGCTGACGCCCGGCCCCGAGCCGATTGCGCCGCAGGCGGCGTGGGATCAGTGGGGACAGTTCGGATTGGCCGCGGCGAAGGCCGGCATCCCGGTGCAGCTGCACACGGTGACCGAGAAGGCGATCGACGCGCAGCTCGATCAGGTCGAAAAGATCGCCAAGCAGGTGGACATCCGCCCGCTGCGGTGGGCGTTCATGCACATGGAAGCGGTCACGCCGGCTCAAGTCGAGCGCATGAAGAACCTGAACATGTTCCTGGCGATCAACCCGCGAGAAACGGTGTCGGGCGGACTGCTCCATCAAATCCAGGGTGACAAGGCGTTCGGCATGCCGCCGCTGAAGGAAATCCAGGACAGCGGCATCATGTGGGGCCTTGGCACGGACGCATTCGAAGTCAACCAGTTCCGTCCGTTCCAGACGCTCTACTGGTGCGTAACCGGAAAGATGGTCGGCGGCACGGTGGTCAACACGCACACGATCAGCCGCGAAGCGGCGCTCATCGCGCACACGCGCAGCAACGCCTACCTGTTCTTCCGCGAAAACGACCTCGGCTCGATTCAGCCGGGTCGCTTTGCCGACTTCCTCGTCACCGATAAGGATTACCTGACGGTTCCCGCCGAGCAGATCAAGGACATCAAGTCCGTGCTGACGGTGGTCGGCGGCAGGATTGTGTACGACGCGTCGAAGGACGCGCCGTCGACTTCTACGAGGTAACCATGAACAAGTCTCGAACCGTTGTCGTCGTTCTTCTCTACCTCAGCCTCGCGGCGGCGAAGCTGCCGGCGCAGGGCCAGGGCCGCGGTGGTCCGCCACCGCAGGTCGTTGAAAAGGCGACGCCGGAGGTGATGAACGCCGATCCGCAGATCGAAGACCGCACGCAGGATCGCGTCGGCTTCCCTGCGCACAAGATCATCGGCAATCTGTATTACATCGGCACAGTGACGCTGTCGTCGTATCTCATCACGACGCCGCAGGGCAACATCGTCATCAACAGCGACTACGAGGAAACGCTGCCGCTGATGAAGAAGGCGATCGAGTCGCTCGGCTTCAAGATGGAGGACACGAAGATCCTCCTCGCGAGTCACGCGCATCCGGATCACCAGACCGGCGACGCGATGTTCAAGCAGATGACGGGCGCGACGACCGAGTTCATGGCCGAAGACGTCCCTGCGCTGCAGAACATGAAGCCGGGCGGCAAGGAGCATCCGATCGACAAGATCATCCACGACGGCGACAAGGTGGAGCTCGGTGGGATGACGCTCACCGCACACCTGACGCCCGGCCACACGCTCGGCACCACGACGTGGACCTTCCCGGTGCGCGACGGAGGCCGTACATATAATGTCGTCATCGTTGGCGCAGGACTTCCCGACGATGCACGGATCGTCTACAACCAGCAGAATCCGCAGGCCGCGGAGCAGTGGGCGCAGACCATCGCGAAGCTCGAGAAGATGCCGTGCGATGTCTTCCTCGGTGCGCACAGCTGGTTCTTCAACCTGACCGGCAAGTACAAGAAACTGCAGGCGAACCCGAAGCAGAATCCGTATATCGATCCGGCCGGCTACAAGAAGTTCGTCGCCGACATGAAGACGACGCGCGAGAAATTAATCAAGGAACAGACCGCAGCAGGTCCGCCGCCTCCGCGCGGTGGCGGTGCGGGCCGCGGCGGCAACTAAGGGCAGCGAGCGCGGTCAATCTCGCCGCGCTTGCTCTTGAACGTTTCGACCCACTCCGGGATCCGGCTGACTCCTGAGACTTCGAACAGGTCGTAGAGCTGCTGATCCGTCAACTGCGCAAGCAGGTTTGCGAGGAACTTCCGTCCGGCCTCGCTGATCTGCGGATTCTCGAGAGTGCCAGTCACCGATTTGCTCAAGCGGCCGACACATGCGTCGGCGTCTTTCCAGATCGGCGTACTGGCCCACTCGTCGAGATTCACGCTGCCGCTCCCTGCTGCGTTGAATGTATTGGCATGGCCGAAGGTGAGCCCCACGTCGTGCAGCATCAGGAAAGGCCTGCCACACTGCCCGTCGACGAGAGGACCCGGCAGGCACAGAAGACGCTGCTGTTCACGCTTCGTATCCGTGTGCTGCATGAACACGGCGAGCAGCTTCAAGGCGTCGCGCTGCGCAACAGAGGCGCCGCCCATACTCTCGTCCGCGAGATCCAGCTCCCGCCAGCTCCATCCCGCTTTGCCGCCGGCAGCGCTCATCTCATATCCATCAGGACGACGTTCGATAACCGCCGGTGTAAAGACGTGCTCTCCCGTTATGCGCTCCGGACGATGCCACGGGTCCGAGGAGCACCCGCTGCAACGCACCTGGACCGGGTAGACGTGATCCGCCGCGAACCCCAACGCCCACAGAAGCCTGGTGGCGATTACCGAAGCTTGAACTTCGCGGTTGTGAGAGCCGTAGCGAACCTTCACGACGTCATGTGGAGTGATTGCGCACGCGAATTTCCGCGTTGAGCCGTGTAGCTTCCGTTCGACGTATTCGCAGTCGACCAGCTGGTTCGGTTCAAACGCTCCATCTACGAGCGGACCGGCCCTCAAGTCGAGCGAACCGATATCGGTGGGCGACCAGACCTGAGCGCTGCGCATGAAAGCGGTGCGCGCGCGATCGTCGAGTGGACGCTGCTGTGCGGCGCCCGAGTGCGCCACGCCGAAGATGGCAATGGCCAACAGCAGCATCGCAGGCGAACCTCCGCGCTTCATGCCGCATATCAGGGCAAGGCACTTGCCGCGGGGCGGCAAGCGGTTGTCGGCTGAAATGACGGCGGCAGGCCGCCATCTCACGAGATGTGGTTATCAGCGAACCGGCAGAGGTTCCCCATCTTCTTGATGGAAAATCAGCGGGAAACCATTGCTTTGGCGACGAACACCAGATTGGCGGGACGCTCCGCCAGGCGACGCATGTACCACGGAAACCACTGCTCGCCGTAGCTAATCAGCGTCTTGACGCGGTACCCATCGCGCGCCAGTCGCACCTGCTCGCCGCGCTGAATGCCGAACAGCAGATGAAACTCATACGCATCGCGTGCGATGCCCGAGCGCACGGCATGCTCGCGGATTCGATCGATCAACTGGCGATCGTGGGTGCCGAAAACGGGCCGGAGGCCCTCGCGCGTGGCGGCGAGCAGCCGCGTCGCCAGCTTGAAGTAGTTCTCATCCACGTCACGCTTGCGGGGATACGCGACGTTTGAAGACTCGAGATACGCGCCCTTGACGAGGCGGACCCCTCCGCCCAGCGGAATCAGCGACGCGAGATCGTCGGCAGTGCGGAGCAAGTAGGCCTGCACGCAAACACCAGCGTCCGGATACGCGCGCAGGGCGCGCCGCATGTCGAGCGTGCGGTCGACGTAGGAGCTTTGCTCCATGTCGATCCAGAGCATCACGCGCCGCTTTGCTGTTTCGTCGGCGAGGCGCAGGAGATTCGCCTGGCAATGCTGCGGATCGATGTCCAGGCCGAGCTGCGTCAGTTTTACGGAAATGTGCGCATCAAGACGACGCGCGGCGATGGCCTCGCTCACCTCGACGTAGTGACGCATCGTCTCGTCGGCGGCGGCCACATCGGTGACGTTTTCCCCGAGACGCGTGAGCACCGAGCCGAGACCGTCGCGCTGCAGCTGCGCGGCCGCTGCGAGCGCCGCGTCCAGATCCTCGCCAGGCATGAAGCGGCTGACCGCTCGGCGGATGAACGGCAGCGTCGACGCACGCTGCCGCATCCACTGGTTTTGCGAAACCACGAGAAGTGTGCTGCGAATTACCCCACGTGGTCTTGATTTTAGATGAGACGCCGCGCGGCTTCAGGATCGACGTCTGGCGCGGTTCTGCTGTCGCAGGTCGCGATATTCCTGGCTCTGGCGCAGCGCATATTCCAGATCCTGTTGCGTCCAGTTGTTGTTAATGACCGTTTGCGTCCAGCTCTGGAGTCCCGCTGGATCCGGCTCGCGTCCCAACACGTCGCGATAGCTGCGGCGGACCATGCTTTCCGCGCTCCGGTAGGTCCAACGGTTGTTAGGCTGCTGGACGGCGCCATACGGGCCGTTCTGGCCGTAGGGGACGTTGTTGCCGTACCGCGGCACCGCGCGAGAAGAGCTGCCACGATAGGAGTCGACCTCGTACGAGGAAATGCGATCGTTGAAGCCGAGCGATCGCAGGTCGTTCAGATTCGAGCTGACGACCCTCGATTGGCCGCGCAGATTCGGATCCCGGTAGACGGTGACTGCCGCGTCGCCGAACAAGCGAATCGACGAGATCCGGTCGTTGATGTTGGCCGGCACGTTCGCACTGGTCTCGCCAATCGGCGAGCAGAAGTATCGGCCACCGTAGTTGATGTCCTCGTAGAAGCAGACGCCGGCGCGCGGCGTCGCTTCGCGGCCCCAGCGTTGTGCGTATGCCGGTGCGATGTTGCTTAAGAAAGCTGCGCCGAGCGCCAGTCCCAGCGTCATGGAACGCGTCATAGAAATCTCCGTCAGGGCTGGCGATGCGATCGAAATCAGCAAGGGTTCTGCCATGAACCGCGGGCGCAATTTCGCTCGCATCAAGCCGACTTGCGAGGTCGCGTCCATCGTGATCGATCGGCTGTCCGCAACAAGGGACGAGTCCCTGTACGGCTGACGTTGCCCCGCTCCGAACCGTGAGATAGGATGTCATTCCCTCCCCAATTCGGCTGCGACACTGACGACGCCCGATCGACCTACGGTTCTGCTTATCGAAGATGACCGCGCGACGCGTGAAATGTTCGAGTACGCGTTGCGCCTGGCGGGTTTCGACGTGTCAACCGCCGCCGACGGCCTCGGCGCGCTGCGCATTCTCGACCAGCACTACGTTCCCAACGCCATCGTCCTCGACCTCGATTTGCCGCAAGTGAGCGGCATCGACGTCCACCAGGAGGTCGTGTCCCACGCGGCGACGCAGGCCATTCCCATCATCATCGTCACGGGCACGACTTGGCGCGCACCGGCCGGCGTGTTCCGCACCCTGCGCAAGCCAATCAACTCCGACGTGCTCGTCAACGTGGTGCAACGTGCGCTGGCAAAGGAGCTCGACCAATCCGCGACGGGCGACGTCGCTCATCGCGGCGAGGAATCGTAAGCTCGCCGCTTAGCCACGGCGTGACGACGTGTTCGCCGCTACTGCATTCCTGATGAGAGCCTTGAACGCGCGTTTGTCAAGCTTGTCGCCTTCACGAAGGTCGATGGCGCGCCTGGTGTTGCCTTCGAGGCTGGAGTTGAACAGTCCCGCGGGATCCTTCAGCTGGGCGCCTTTGAGAAAGGTGAGCTTCACGACGTTCTTATAGGTTTCGCCGGTGCATATGAGTCCGTCGTGAGACCAGACCGGCACGCCGCGCCATTTCCATTCTTCGACAACTTCGGGATCGGCCTCCTTGATCAGAGAGCGAATCCGGGACAGGGCCTCGCCGCGCCAGTCGGCCAACTCTTTGATTCTCGCGTCGATCAGGCGCGATGCCGTAGCCATGTGTTCAGCGAGCCTCCCCGACTCGAGGCGATGATGCGAGGATGGTGATTTCCGCCGTCAGCACGGCGTTCGCCGGGATGACATCCGGCACGCCACGGTCCCCATACGCGAGGTGCGGCGCTATCTCCAGCCGCCGCGTTCCGCCGACGCGCATCCCTTCGACACCGTAGAACAGGCCGTTGACCAGCGAACGACGATCGATCCGCACTTCAGTAATGAGTGTCTCACCGTTGTCCTCGAGTCGCGCCACTCCGACCGGACCCCATGCGCTGTTCCAGCGCACCGGCTCTCCGCGGTGCAGCCAGAGCCGGAGGCAAACCTTGTAGTTGTGCTGGCGCCGCACCAGGTCTCCGCCACCAGGCACATCGACAAGAAGCGTCAATCCGGAACGGAGCCGTTCGCCCATCGGCGCGCCTCTGCGTTCGAGCATCGCGGCTATTGCGTCGAGACCAGCCGCACGCGCGATCTCGAGCGGCGTCTCGCAGTCGTCGATGCGCGTGCGCAAGTCAGGATCCGCGCCCGCATCGAGCAGCAGCTGAATCGCCAGGCCGTTGCGCTCGGCGACGGCCATATGGAGCGGCGTGTAGTCGTTGATTCCGCGCTGGTTCGGGTCAGCGCCTGACGCAAGCAGCAGCCGCAGGATGGCGTCGACGTCGGTGCGCTGTGGCCCGCCGGGCACATCGCGCGTACAGGTCAGCGCGGCGATGAGCGGCGGAAAACCATCGTCCGCGGGCGCGTTTGGGTCGGCACCAATCTCGAGCAGCGTGCGAATGAATGCGAGCGGACTGTGGTAAATCGCGTACACGAGGCACGAGCCGATTCCGAGCGGCATGATGCCGTTGGGGACGACGTCCGGATCGTCCACGGCGGCGCGCAGCGCACCCAGATCTCCTTGTCGAAACGCGTCGTGGATCCGCGCAATGCGCCCTGGCTCCGCCACGCCCGTCACAGCTCGGTGGTGGCGGCAAGCGCCGATTCAACGCGGTCGAGCGGCGGCATCTCGCGTGCGCGGCCGGCGCGAAGGACGGACTCGAGGATTGGAATCTGGCCGCGCATCAATCGCCGCCACGGCAATCCCCACAGCATCGCGCGAGCAGTATACCGGTGAGTTCGGTCACGGCTCGGCCAGGTCAGTGTTCGCAGCGGACCTCGTCGTTTTTCGGCGCCGGCTTGGCTAAGTCGCAGCGTCTCTTCATAAAACCCGGCCGTCGTGGCGTGACTCTTCGGGCCTTGGTCTCCAACGTGCACACTGATCGCATCTCCTCGAAAGGAGAGTCACCATGCCGCATACAGCGCCGCCGCACGTGGACGCACGTACGTTCATCAAGGGTGTCCATGGCGTCCGTTATCAAGTCAAGGATGTGGCTCGTTCCGTCGCGTTCTATACACAGCACCTCGGCTTTACGTTGGAGCATCAGCAGCTTCCGGCATTCGCCAGCGTGTCGCTCGGCGATTCGCAAATTCTGCTGAGCGGCCCCGGAGCATCTGGCTCGCGATTGATGCCGAATGGACAGCATCAGGAGCCTGGCGGCTGGAACCGCGTGACGGCAATCCCATTGAGCTGTTTGAACCAGCGCGATAGCAGACAGATGCGACGCTGATTCGCGAGAAGAAAGGACGTCGACCATGACCGAGAAGATCAAAATTGCGCCTTGCCTGTGGTTCAACAAGAACGCCGAGGAGGCGGCGAAGTTCTACGCTGCGACGTTCCCGAACAGCCGTGTCACCGCGATACATAAGTCGCCCAGTGACTATCCGAACGGCAAGGCGGGCGACGTGTTGACCGTGGACTTCACGGTGCTCGGTCAAAATTTCGTGGGACTCAACGGCGGCCCCGAATTCACGTTCGACGAGGCGATCTCGTTCCAGGTGTTCACGGATACGCAGGAGGAAACCGACCGCTATTGGAAGGCGATCGTCGGTGGCGGCGGCCAGGAAAGCGTGTGCGGCTGGTGCAAGGACAGGTTCGGGTTGAGCTGGCAGATCGTGCCGCGTGCGTTGATGGAGGCGATCAACGATCCCGACACCGCCGCCGCCAAGCGCGCGATGAACGCGATGATGACGATGAAGAAGATCGACATCGCCAGAATCGAGGCGGCACGCGCCGGCGACGCTCACGCGGTTCGATCGGCCTGATAGTGAACGATCAGGAGCGCGGCTGCTGCTTGACGTAAGTCGCAACCTGCTCCATCGTCGCAAACCAAACGTCGCCTTTGGACTTGATGTACGTGATCAGCCGATCGAGGTTCACGATTCGCGATCGCCGTCCGCCGACATGCGGATGCTGCGTGAGGATGAACATCGTCCGTTCCTGATAGGCGAGGTCGAACTCGGCCTTGTAGATCTGGAACACCGCGTCGGGCGACGGCAGCGCCCCGTTGGCGGTTTCGCCGTAATAGACGTAGTCGTTGCTCACCTCGGCGATGGGGAGCTCAATCACACCGCTCGGCTGCCCGTTCGAGACAATGTCGTATGGTTCGTCCGCGGCGAGGAGGCTGCTGTCGTAGAGGAATCCGGCCTTGCGGATGAAACCGAACGTATGTGGACTGAATCCGGAACTGGGCGCACGGACGCCCACCGGGCGCCTGCCGGTCGCTTTCGTCAGGTAATCGATGTCGCTGGTGAGCATCCGCTCCTCCTTCGCGGCGTCGCCGATACCAGGCCAGAACTCGTGAATCCATCCGTGCACGCCGACTTCATGACGGTGGCGCGACAGGATCGACGAGAGCATGTCGGGGTGAAGCATGGCGCCCATCGCAGGAATGAAGAACGTCGCTGGCACTTGATGCCGATCGAGAAGGTCGAGAATACGCGGCACTGCCGTCGTCGCACCATATTCGCCGACCGACAACGGCACCGGGAGCGGATTCGCGCGCTGCAACAATTCGTTGTCGACATCGAACGTCAAGCAGACGGCGATGCGCGCTCCGTTCGGCCAGGCCTTGGGCGTGAGCTTCCTGCCCATCCTCGCGGTGGCGACCGCCTGCCGAATCTGCTCTTCGCTCGAATCGATGGTGATCGGGTTCACCGCGGCGGCAGGCTGTTCGCGCGCCGCCGGCGATTGACTTGAAGGCGGCGCGGATTGCGCACGCGGCGCACTGCAGCCCGGAAGCAACCCGATGACAACGAGCGGCACGATGCACATGTGTCGCCTGCGTGAATCCATGACGGCCTCCTCAGTGAAGGCGCACTATGGCACCTGACGACACCGGAGGCCAGTTTTTCTTCGTCGAACGCGCGCAGTAAGCTGTTGATTCCACTCAGCCGGAGAGATGTCCGAGTGGTTGAAGGGCACGTTTGTACCCGAACGCTGGATGAAGACTAGCCGCGGCCGCGGCGTCGAGGTGTCTTGACCATCGTTCTCGCCGCGCGCATCTTGGCCGCCTGACTGTTCGCACGGTTTGCCCCTGGATCGATCGGTGCCGGAGGACGATGTTTCTTCCCGGGTGCGTCCACCGAGCCGCCACTACGTTCTCGGCTGCTTCTTGGCGCTGGGTCGCCAGTCGGTCTGCTCTCCGTCACCGGCGGCGCGTCTGCTGTGAGTTGCTGGAGTAGATCCGCTGCGCCATCGCGCACACGGGCGAGGTCCTTCTTCAGCGCGTCGCTGTCCATCCAGCCCGCGGTTTTCGCTTGCACGGTCCCGGCGATTCGGCCGAGCTGCTCGGCAAATGCCAACACCCGTGCCTCTAGCGCGTCCGCGCTCCGCGTATCAGGCGAAGTGGTCGGCGCCGTGCGTGAATCCTGCTGGGTCGCGCTGGGGCTGCGTCTGGTCATAGGTCCTCAATCTGTCGAAATCGCCACGACCGTACCGCGGCGTGTGCGCATGGGACGTCTCATTCGTACCGGCTTTCGTGCGTGATCATCGATCGTCCTGCCTCAACAGGTCATGGCGGGCGACCCACGTGGTCGCGCTCGTCGGCTGGATGACGTCGAGTCGGTTACCGGTGGTCACCTGATCAGTGTCTTGTTCCGCGAATACGTGCGGAGCGAAGGTTGTGCCGCGGTGCTGTGCGTACACGCGCGTGAACTCGGCACCCAGCAGCAGAATCTGGCACGAGTAGTACACCCACAGCAGCAGGATCATCACCGAGCCGGCGGCGCCGTAACTGGACGCCATGCTGCTCTGGCCGAGATACAGGCCGATCAGCTGTTGACCGAGCGTGAAGAGCACAGCTGTGACGAATGCACCGATCATTACATCATGCCAGCCGAGATGCACGTCAGGCAGGATGCGATAGAGGAGCGCGAACAACGATGTCGTCCCGATGAGCGATACGAGCAATTGCAGCCCGCTCCACACCAGCGGGACGCTTGAGGAGTCGGGCGAGAGCCAAGCACTGAACGCCGCAAGAGCCGCCGTCACCGCGAGCGAGACCATCAGCAGAAAGCCGATCACGACCACCAAGCCGAAGGAGCGCAGACGATCGAACAGGAATGCCTTAAGGTGCACACCAGGCTTCGACTTCACCCGCCACACCGTGTTCAGCGCGGCTTGGAGTTCGAGGAACGCACCGGTCGCGGCGACGACGAATGCGACGCTGCCAATCGCGGTGGCGACGATGCCCGCGCGCCGCTGACTCGCTCCATCGAGAAGGCTCTGTACGGCGCGTGCACCCTCGCGCCCGACAAGGTGATCGAGCTGGTCGACGATCTGTCCGCGCACCGCATCAGTGTTGAAGACCAGACCGGCAATCCCAGTGGCGACCAACAGTACTGGCGCGATCGCGAACAACGTGTAGTAGGCCAGTGACGCGCCGAGGCGCAATGCGTCGTCGTCCCACCACGCCTCGAGGGCGCTGGCGAAGATTCGCAGGATTGCCGGCGTGCGACGTCGGCCGCCTCGGCTCATGGAGTGACCGCCGTTCGATGTGGCTCCAGCGGCGGTGTATCGGGAAGGCAGGTCATAGGAGTCGCCACGTGATCCGACGCCCTGCGCGCAGCGTCTGGGGCCGTGGGCGTTAACAGCTCCGACACCAGACCGCCACTCCCGCGGTACTCGAGCAAATGTCGGTGCATGACAGACAACACCGCGACGGCTGGAATGGCCAGGAAGATACCTGCCATCCCCGCCAGTTCGGCGCCGCTCAGAATCGCCAGAATCACCCCCAGGGGATGCATGTGGATCCCGCGACGCACGAGTCGTGGAAAGACCACGTAGTCCTCTGTGAGCCGTAGTGCGCCAAGAAACGCGACCACCCACAGGGCCTGGTTGATCGAGTGGAAGCTGGTGACCAGCGTCGCTCCAAGAGCTACGGCAAGTGGGCCGACCAACGGCACGAACTCGAGGAGGCCGGCAACCACACCAAAGAGGAGTGCGTACGGCACGCCTATCAACCCGAATCCGATGGTGCACAGCACGCCGACGAGAAGACACGCCAGCAGCGCGGCGCGCATGTACGCGGCGAGCGCGTCATTGATGTCCTCGAACACCGCGGCGCCGCGTCCGCGAAGCCGCCCCCGCGGCAACATTAGAAGAATGGTCCTCCGGAACGCGGCGCCGTCCTTCAACAGGAAGAACGCCAAGACGGGAATCAGAATGAACCACGGCAGATAGCCCAGAAGGGGCAGCAGGCCACCGAACCCCTGACTCAGAGAATCCCCCGCTGCGTCGACCGTGCGTGAAAACGTTCGATCGATGGCCTCGCGAACGCCTTGAGGAAGATGATCGGGATTGATGAAGCGCTGCCAGGCCAGCAACTGATCGCGCGCGTAGGCCATATAGCTGGGAACCTGCCGGCCAAACTCGGTGACCTGCGCGCCGAGAAGAGGCAGCAGGACATAGCCGGCGACGCCCACTGTTGCGAACAAGGCGAGATACACCATCGCAATCGCGAGTGGACGCGGGATGGCCCACGGACGCCGTCCCCATGTGACGGGTCGGCCCAGAAGATCCACGAGGGGGGCAATGAGGTAGGCGAATAGCATCGACAGCAGGAGGAGCAGAATCACGCCGCGCAGCGCGAAAAGCAGCCACATTCCAGCCGCGACGGCGACAAGCAGCAGAATCAACCGCAGAATGGCGCGGGTCGGAGACGCAGGCGCTGGTTGTTCGGCGCTCAGCGCAGCATCCCCGGGCCCATGGTCCCGCTCAGCCAGAGGACCAACAGAATGATCAGCACCAGCCCGAGCAGTCCGCCACCGTAATGTGGACCGCGCCAACCGGCGCCTCTCCCGTAGTAGTAGCCCCCGCCTCCGCCGAACAGAAGGATCAGGACGACGATCAGGAGAATCAGCATGATGTCACCAGTGAAAGAAGACCTGAGTAATTGTCCCGCCGGCGGGTCGGGGCTGCTGTCTCGAACAGGACAGTTCGCTGTCGTCATCGCGCGTTACCGTGCTTGATATATACAAGCTCGGAGTGTCCACACCGCGCCACGTCCCACTTGCCGAATGCGACTGCTCTATCCCGCCGTCCTGAAAGTGAAGTCGCGTGAGCGCCCCTGACACGACCGCCCCGTACTGGAGCCGCGAAGCCGGCGACGTCAGCGCGTCGCTCGGCTCAGGTCCGAACGGGCTCACGGCTGCGCGTGCGGCCGAGCGGCTGGCCGTCGTGGGCCCGAACAGCGTCGAGGACGCGCAGCGTCTGGGTCCGCTGCGCCTGCTCTGGAGGCAGGTCGGGAGCCCTCTCGTCCTGATATTGATCTTCGCCGCTGCAGTCTCGCTCACCCTTTCCGAGTGGGTGGACGCAGGGATCATCCTCGCGATCGTCATCGGTTCCTCGCTGCTCGGCTTCTATCAGGAGTACCGCGCCTCCGCCGCGGTCGAGGAGCTGAAGAAGCGCCTCGCGCTCGTCTGTCGCGTCGTCCGCGACGGCGTCGAAAGCACGGTCCGCGCCGACGCGCTCGTACCAGGCGACGTCCTCGTGCTCTCGGCCGGCAACCTGATTCCGGCGGACGGACGGATTCTCGAGGCGAGCGACTTCCTCGTCAGCGAGGCGAGCATGACCGGCGAGTCGTTCCCCGTGGAAAAGCAGCCGGGAGTCGTCCCCGCCGATACGCCGCTCGCTCGGCGGACGAACGTCGTCTTCCTCGGGGCGTCGGTACGCAGCGGCACGGCGAAGGTGATCGTCGTCGAGACGGGGCGGCGCACCGTGTTCGGCGCGATTGCCGCCCGGCTGCGCGCGCGGGAGCCCGAAACCAACTTCGCCAGCGGACTCCGGCATTTTGGCTACCTGTTGATCCGGGCGATGGTCGTGATCGTCTTCTTCGTGCTGACAGTGAATCTCCTGCTCCATCGTCCGCTTATCGAGTCGCTGCTGTTCTCGGTCGCGCTCGCCGTCGGGCTCTCGCCGGAGCTGCTGCCGGCAATCGTGAGCGTCACACTCTCGGCCGGCGCGCGGGCCATGAGCAAGGAGGGTGTCATCGTCCGGCGCCTCGACGCGATCGAAAACCTCGGAAGTATGAATGTCCTCTGCACCGACAAGACGGGCACGCTCACTGAAGGGACGATCGTTCTCGCCGATGCCACGGATCCGAAGGGCCGCACCTCGGCCACCGTCCGGCAACTGGCATTCCTCAACGCCGCCTTCGAGACGGGCATCGACAACCCCATCGACGCCGCGATCGTCTCGGCCGGCGAACAAGCGGGGCTCTCGACCACCGGCCACGTCAAGATTGATGAGATCCCCTACGATTTCTTGAGGAAGCGCCTGACGATCGTGATGACCGAGCAAGGCGGCGCCGCGCATCTCGTCGTCACCAAGGGCGCGTTCTTGAATGTGCTCTCGATCTGCACGCAAGTGGAGCGCGACGGTGCCGTATGTGCGCTGACCGACGGCATCATCTCCGAGCTCTCCGCGTTTTACGAAGCGAAGGGCAAAGCGGGGTTGCGCGTGCTCGCACTTGCGTCGCGTGCGGTATCAGCCAAGCGGGCCTATCAGCGGGACGACGAGAGAGAAATGGTGTTCGCGGGCTTCCTGCTCTTTCTCGACCCGCCCAAAACCGACGCAGCGCGCGTGCTCGGCGACCTCGGAAAGCTGAACGTCGAGGTCAAGGTCATCACCGGCGACAACCGCTTCGTGACCGGCCACCTTGCCGCCACGGTCGGGCTCGACCCAACGTCGATGCTCACGGGCGACGCGCTGGCGCAGCTCGACGACGAGGCGCTCTGGCACGCGGCGCCCACGACGTCACTCTTTGCCGAGATCGATCCGCAGCAGAAGGAGCGCATCGTGCGCGCGCTCCAACGCACCGGCCACTCAGTCGGCTATCTCGGTGACGGCATCAACGACGCCCCCGCGTTGCACGCGGCCGACGTCGGCATCTCGGTCGACCAGGCGGTGGACGTCGCACGTGAGAGCGCCGACATCATCCTGTTGAAGCGCAACCTCGACGTCCTGCGCAGGGGCGTGGTGGACGGGCGGCGTACCTTCGCGAACACGCTCAAGTACATTTCCATTACGACGAGCGCGAACTTCGGCAATATGGTGAGCATGGCGATCGCGGCGCCGCTGCTGCCGTTCCTGCCGCTGGTCGCGAAGCAGATACTGCTCAACAACTTTCTCTCCGATGTGCCGTCGATGGCGATCTCGACCGACCGCGTTGACGCCGGGCGCGTGACGCACCCGCAACGCTGGGACGTCACACAGATTCGGCGCTACATGATCGTTTTTGGCCTCCTCAGCTCCGCGTTCGACCTCCTGACCTTCGCCGCGCTACTGCTGGTGTTCCATGCCGGCGAGGCGACGTTTCAGACGACGTGGTTCGTCGTATCGCTGCTCACCGAGCTCGGCGTCGTCCTCGTCCTCCGCACGCGTGGGCCCGCCTGGCGCAGCCGGCCTAGCGACCTTCTCCTCTGGACGACGGTCGCCGCCACCGCGTTCGCCCTCGCAACACCGTTCTTCGGGCGCGCGTCGGCGCTGTTCGGTTTCGTCCCGCTCTCGGCCGTCGAAATGGGCACCGTCGTCGGCATCGTCATCGCCTACCTGGCCGCGACCGAATCAGCCAAACGCTGGTTCTTCCGCGCCCACGGTCCGACGCCCGCCTGACGATTCGGACCGTCGTGTCACGGGTCGCGGCGATCGTCTCTTGGTCGTCTCGAGTCGTCAGCCACGCGCGTCGTTGCTGAGGATGACTTTCAGCGCGCCCTCTCGTGCCGCGTGTTCGAAGGTGTCATACGCCTGCATGATGTCATCCAGCGCGAAATGGTGTGTCGCCAGCCTGCGCGACTGGAGCCGTCCCGATTGCACTGCTTTCAGCAACATCGGCGTGGTACTCGTGTCGACCAGGCGCGTGGTGATCGAGATATTGCGATCCCACAACTTGTCCAGGTGCAGGCTGACAGGCACGCCGTGAACGCCAACGTTCGCCAGTCGTCCGCCTGGCGCGAGAATCGCTTGACAGATGTCGAAGGTGGCCGGCACGCCGACGGCTTCAATCGCCACATCGACGCCGAGACCTGCGGTCATGTCCATGACTTGCTGAACGGCGCTGCCGGCGGTGCTGTTGATCACGCTGGTCGCGCCGAATTGCCTGGCGACCTCCAACCGGTTGTCGTCGAGGTCAATCATCACGACGCTTTCCGGCGAGTAGAACTGGGCCGTCAGCAACGCGGCGAGTCCGACCGGGCCGGCGCCGACAATGGCGACGGTGTCGCCGGGTTGTATCCGGCCGTTCAACACGCCACATTCGAAGCCAGTCGGGAGGATGTCACTCAACATCACGAGCGCCTCTGCATCTGCGTCCGGCGGGACCGCGTAGAGACTCGTATCCGCGTACGGGATGCGCACATGGCCCGCCTGCGTACCGTCGATGGTGTTCCCGAGGATCCAGCCGCCATATCGACAATGCGAGTACATCTGCCTGCGGCAGAAATCGCATCGTCCGCACGAGGTGATACACGAGATGAGGACCCGGTCGCCGGGGACGAAGGTCGATACCGCGGCCCCGACGTCGGTCACCACGCCGATGCCCTCGTGCCCGAGTGTGCGACCCTCCTTCACCGAGGGCACATCGCCCTTCAGAATGTGCAGGTCAGTGCCGCAAATTGTGCTGGTCGTGATGCGGACAATCGCATCCGTGGGCTCCTGGAGCACCGGACGGGCGCGTTCTTCCCAGGCGCGACGGCCGGGACCGTGATAGACCAAGCCGTGCGTCCGTGCGTCGTGGTCGTCTGGCGGGCGATGGGAGGCGATCTTCACGACGTGCGTGTGGTCCTCGGTCAGCCACGCATCGACGCCCAAGGCGTCTGCTTCTGAACGTCCGTCGCTTACCGCCTCGTCGTGCGTGGGAGACATTGCGTGCGGTGCGTTAGGAATAACGCTGATTTCGTGCTCCCGCACGGCGGTGGGACGCGAGACGAGAACGTCGCCCGCTTTCATCTTCGACGACGAGTCGCGATTCGTATTTGACACATCGTCAGTGTGGGCCGCTCTGGCGATTCGCGCTATCCAGTTCAGGACACGCTTTTTCAGCGCGTGTGCCGTCACAAGGTACGTCACAATCGGTTTGGGCAGGGTCCGTTGAACGCGGTAAACTGTTGATTCCACTCAGCCGGAGAGATGTCCGAGTGGTTGAAGGAGCACGCTTGGAAAGCGTGTGTAGGGGAAACTCTACCGTGGGTTCGAATCCCACTCTCTCCGCCAACCGCCTTCGCTCGCATTGAATCCAGGCGAGCTTCGATTCCGCCTTGGCGCGTCGCCCGCCGTCTCCCTTTCCTCTGTCCTCTGTGTGCTAGGCTACGACGGCTTTGACACGTGCATACGGTTGCTGGAGGGGAATGTATATGAGAAAGATCCGCCTCGCGCTGGTTGCATTTGCACTCATAGTGGTGAGCGGCTATGCGCTCGCGCAGCAGCCTCCGGCGCCGGCCCGGCCTGTCCCCCCGAATCTTCCGGAGTGGGCGTGGGGCGTCATGCCCCCGGCCCCCCCTCCACAACCCGGCGCGGCTCCTGCCCAGCCACCCGCAGACGATGGTACGGTCCTGCACATCGAAGGCAGCAGCGTAGGACTGACGCGGACGCAGTTGCGCGGCATTCCGACGATTCCTGATTGGCATCCGGAAGATCACGGCCCGATGCCGGACGTCGTCAACAAGGGTCGTCAGGGTGTGCGCGCCTGCGGCTTCTGCCACCTGCCGAATGGTCGCGGTCGGCCGGAGAACGCTTCCCCTGCAGGTCTTTCAGCTGTTTACATCAGCCAGCAGATGCAAGATTTCAAGAACGGTCTGCGAAGGAGCTCGGATCCGCGGAAGGCGAACGTCAACACGATGGCCGCAATCGCGAAAGAGGCGACTGCCGAAGAGGTGAAGGCCGCCGCTGAATATTTCGCTGCGTTGCCAATTCCGCAGGGCTGGGTCAAGGTCAAGGAAGTCAGCATGGTGCCGAAGACGAAGGTTGCGGGAAATGTGTACTTCGAACTCGAGGGAGCCCAGGCCGGGAAAGAACCGATCGGCAACCGCGTCGTCGAGGTCCCTGAGTACGGCCAGGAGCGTTTCGAGATGCGCGACGCACACGCGGGCTACATCGCGTACGTGCCGGTTGGCGCTGTCAAGAAGGGCGAGGCGCTCGCCAACAAGCTGCAGTGCTCGCTCTGCCACGGCGCGAAACTCGAAGGCATCGGACCCGTCCCGACGTTGGCAGGTCGTTCACCGAGCTACATGGCTCGTCAGCTGTTCGACTTCCAGACCGGGGCACGACACGGCCTTTGGTCCGACCTGATGAAGCCGATCGTCGCAAAGATGACGGCTGAAGATCTGGTGAACATCACGGCCTACATCGCGTCGAAAAACCCGCCGGCCGCTGACGTCCGACAGACCGCGCGCGCGAACTAATCGGAATCCGTCACCGAACGGAAGGGCCCGACCGTACGTGCGGTCGGGCTTTTTTTGTTCAAACGATCCTTGACGCATGCTCTTGCCTTCGTTGACTTGACTATTTGCGACGCATAGGATCGCCGCCGTTATCGGCGACCAGAAGCCGATGACGAGTCCATTGCGCAGCCGCCTCCACGACTTGGGGAGGCTGTTGCTGTGCGCACATTGCCTCGCACACGGCCATTACAACGGGTGCGGCGAGAAACAGAAGCGCTGCAACGAAGGCGCCGCAGGCGGCTTACTATACGCGGGGAGAAATTGCCGATGTCCCAGAGGCTCGTTCTCACGTGGCTCGTGTTGCTGGCGACTGCGACCGCGTTTGCGCAGACGCAGACCGCTCCCAATCCCGAAGTCAGTGCGCCGGTGACCGGCCCGGGCCCGATGTTCCCAGGGTTGCAGCGCGTTCCCGCAGGCACGGGTCTGGCCGATCAGAAGTACATCGTCCGCGAATATTTCGTGTCGGGAACGGCCAGCGGCAAGCCCTACACGACGCGCATCCTCGTCCGCCAGCCGGAAGATCCGAAACGGTTCAGCGGCATCGTTGTCGCCGAGCCGATGCACGCGAGCGGAAACAGCTGGATGTTCTTCTTCACCCGCACCTATGTGATGCGGCACGGATACATCTCCGTGGAGATCGCGCCGCAGAAGGCGGCGACGGAAGCCACGATCGTGGCGTCGAACCCGCAGCGCTATGCGCGCATCAACATCCCGGACATGGCGCAGGCAAACGAGATCATGGCGCAAGTGGGCGCGCTGCTGAAGGGCAATGGGCCAACATCACCGTTGGCCGGCATGCGGGTGCGACGCATGATCATGATGGGCACGTCACAATCATCGGGCACCCTGCGCGGATATCTACCCACGCACGCCGCGTGGCGGATGCCCGACGGGAAACCAATCTTCGATGGGTTCTTGGCGACTAGTACCGCCGGCATGCCGATCCCTCCAGTGGACGTACCGCTGATCCAGATTGCGACGCAGACCGAAGTGAATGCGGGCGCGAAGGGCGGCAGCGCATACCGGCGTGCCGATGGCGATGCGCCCGGCGATCAGTTCCGGCTGTATGAAATGGCAGGGATGCCCCACAACGACTCGCGCGAGAATCCAACCTACGATCCTGACCCGTGCAAGATGCCGGTCACTCGATTCCCTGTCGGAGCGATGATGGCGATGGGGTTGCACCACGTGATCGAATGGGCGGACAAGGGCACGCTGCCGCCCCGCGCCGAGCGTATCGTGGTCGAAAATGGCGCGATCGCCCTCGACGCGAACGGAAACGCCAGAGGCGGCGTGCGGAATACGTACGTGGACGTTCCGGTGGCGAAGTACAGCGTCCCCAACAGCGCGGACCCGAAGCCCGGCACGCGTGATGATTTCTACTGCGGCATCGCCGGAATCGAAACGCCGTTGCCTGCCGATCGACTGCACGCGTTGTATAAGGATGCCGCGGCGTATCGCAATAAAGTTCAACAGAGACTTGACGAGTTGACGAAGGCGGGCTGGTTCCTGCCCGAGTATGCGGCACAAGTGATGGGCGACGCAGCGAAGGTCCGAATTCCGTGAGTGAGAGAACAAGAAGAGGGAATCCCATGAAGCGATGCGGGATTGCATGTGTGGTTCTGCTGCTTGCCGCAGCAGTAGTGGGTGCGCAAAGCCAGAGCCACGACGCCCTGCCGGACTGGAGCGGCGTCTGGCAGATGAACGGTGGGACCGTCTTCGATCGAGCGACCGCCAAAGGCGAAGGGGGTGCGTTATCTCGCGGAGTCCGCGAACAGCCGCCCTACAATGCCGAATGGGAGGCAATCTACCAGCGGAACCTGAAGCTGCGGGATGAGAACCGGCTTCCCGATCCCATCAACACCTGCGGGACACCGGCCGGTTTTCCCAGGCTCATGAATGTTCCGGACACGTACGAGTTCGTGGTGCGGCCAGAGCAGACGTGGATCCTGACGGAAAATGGCCCGAACGTCATGAGAATCTACACCGATGGCCGCCCGCACCCGGCTCCGGAAGACCGGTGGCCAACCTATACCGGAGACTCCGTCGGTCACTGGGAAGGCGACACGTTGGTCTTCGACACGGTGAGCACAAGGATGTCGCACTATCCAGAGTCCGGCGACACTGTGCTCGACCGGACGGGACTGGTGCTGAGCGATGCCGCCCACATCGTCACACGCCTTCGCAAGGTGAACGACGACACGTTGGAGGCGCGGATGGTGATCGAAGATGCCAAGGCGCTGACCGCGCCGTGGAACGTCATCAAGACCTATCGAAAGCTGCCGAAGGGCACACGCGTCTACGACTATGCGTGCGCGGAGAACAACCGGAATCCTGTCGACGCCGCAACCGGCAAGACGCTCATTCTGGGTCCGGACGGTAAGCCGTTGGGAAACGGGAAATAGGATGATGTGGAGGCGATGTCCATGAGATCAATCGAGCCCTCTATCGTGCGCGCGGCAAGACACGTGATCGTCGGGGTGGTCGTCACCTCGACATTGCTCACGAGCTCTCCGCCGCTCGTCGCTCATCACGCCGGCACGATGTTCAATGAGGATGAGACGAAGCAGCTCGTCGGGACGATCAAGGAGTTCCAGTTCACGAATCCGCATTCGTGGATTCAAGTCCTGGTGCAAACGACGCCGGGGGCGCCGCCGCAGGAGTGGAGCATCGAATGGGGCAGCCCGAATCAGTTGTCACGCCAGGGCGTTCGGCCGGCGACGTTTGCGTTCGGAACCAAAGTGACTATGCGAGTCCATCCGATGCGCGATGGATCGCCGGCGGGCAGCTTTATCGCCGCGAAGTTCGATGACGGTAAGACCGTCGGTCGATGGGAGTAAGGCGCGGAAGAGCCTGAACGGCGGCATCGTACGTGGCCGCCGGTTCAGGCAAGCATTTGGACTGGCCGCTACCGCCGCGTGAAGTCGATGCCGTCCTTCAGCAGGTGCTCGTAGCGATCAACATCCACGTTGTTCTCGCAGATGTTCTCTTCGATCCGCGTCCCCTCCCGCAGCATCATCGTCGTCTTCAGTGCCCACGGCTTCGTCAGCACGTTCGCATCCTCGACCGTCGCTTCCCAGTTGATCTGATCTTTGTCGACGCGCGTGTAGCGCTCGACAACGTGCAGTGCCTCCGTGTGAAAGGTGCCCGTACCGGCAATCCATGTGCGGTCGTTGAAGCCCGTGACGTCCACGACAAGCGTGTTGCCCTCCCAGTGCCCGACTGAATCGCCGTTGTAGCTCGGGATCAGATCGTCCGGGTGCTTGTCGTTCAACCGAATCAGCCGATGCGAGTTGCCGTACTCGTACAACACGACGATGTGTGTGGGCGTCTGAATGATCTGCTGCGGGTAGAGGCCGAGCATGACAACGCGAGGGACGCC
>DATJJE010000032.1:0-84068 GCA_035492455.1 Vicinamibacterales bacterium
CGACGAGACCGCCCGCGCACACGCGCACGGTGATGAAGTGCGCACTGTCATCGCGGGGTACCACTGGTTTACCGACTGGGGCCGCGACACGATGATCAGCCTCGAAGGGCTGACGCTCATGACCGGCCGGCAAAGCGAGGCCGGCTATCTCCTTCGCACGTTCGGCCGCTACGTGAAGGATGGGTTGATTCCGAACCTGTTTCCCGAGGGACAGCAGCAGGGGCTGTATCACACCGCCGACGCGACATTGTGGTTCTTCCACGCCCTGGGACGCTACGTGCGTGCCACGGGCGATCACGAAACGCTTGCGCAGCTTCTCCCGACGCTCAAGGACATCGTCGACCATCATGTGCGCGGCACGCGATTCGGCATCCACGTGGATCCCGAGGACGACCTGCTGGCACAGGGAGAGCCGGGGTATCAGCTCACCTGGATGGACGCCAAAGTCGGCGAGTGGGTCGTCACGCCCCGCCGCGGAAAGGCGGTGGAGATCAACGCGCTCTGGTACAACGCGCTCGCCCTCTTTGCCGAGTGGCTGCGCGAGGAGGGCGACCCGCTGGCGCCGCGCGTAGACGAGGCGGCGGCGCGCGCGCGCGAGTCGTTCAACGAGCGCTTCTGGTATGGAGAGGGTGGCTACCTGTACGACGTGATCGACGGCGAGCACGGCACCGATGCCGCCTGCCGGCCGAATCAGGTGTTCGCCGTATCACTCGATCATCCGGTGCTCGAGCAATCGCGATGGCGTGCGGTGCTCGAGGTCGTGCGCCAGCGGCTGCTGACCCCCGTCGGCCTGCGTTCGCTCGCACCGGGACATCGCGACTACAAGGCGCAGTACTACGGCGATTTGCGGGCCCGCGACGCCGCCTACCATCAGGGGACCGTTTGGGCCTGGCTCGTCGGCCCGTACGTCGATGCGTATTTGCGCGTCTATCCCGGCGATTTCACCGGCGCGCGTGAATGCCTCACCGGCTTCGAACACCACATGCGGGAGGCCGGGGTTGGCACCATCAGCGAGATCTTCGATGCCGAAGCGCCGTTCACGCCCCGCGGTTGCATCGCGCAAGCGTGGAGCGTCGCTGAGGTGTTGAGGGCGTGGCTGAAGACCGAGCCCAGATAGCTCCTCCAAGTTCCAGGCTTGGAGCTTACTTGGTTCTCATCCGCTCTAACGTTTGTCCGAGCGCTCGGATCTCCTCACCGTATTTAGCCCAATCGCCGGCGCGCTGGGCGTCGACGGCGCGCTGATAGTGCATCTGCGCCTCATCGGCCAGCGCGGTCAGTTGTGGTGACGGCGCTGCCGCCGATGTTGGCGCCGGAGCAGGAGCAGCAGGCTGATTGGATGTCGTCGTCACGCTTGGCTGAACGCGCGGCGGTGCCGTGCCGCCAAACAGCCTGGCGAGCGCGCCCTCTAACGTTTGCTCCATTACGATCTGATCCTGGTAGACGACCACGACGCGCGTGAGCTCGGGAATGCGGCCGCCGGCACCGCGCAGGTAGAGCGGCCGCACGTAGATGAGTGACTCTTCGATCGGGATTACCATCAACGTGCCCCACGTCACCTGCGAACCCTGCTGGTTCCACAGCGTGATCTGCGGCGAAATCATCTGGTCCTGGTTGATGCGCGCTACGACCTGGCGCGGACCGAACACCACCTTCTGCTTCGGAAACTGGAAGACGCGCACGTCGCCGTAATGCTCGGGGTCGCTGCGCGCCACCAGCCATGCGGCCAGGTTGTCCTTACGGCGCGGCGTGAAGGGCAGCATTTGAATGAACTCGGCGTCGCGTTCGCCCGGCAGCCGCATGATCGTGTAATACGGCTGCATCACGGCCTGTGCGTCGCCCGTGTCGTCAATTGCGGGGACTTCCCACTGGTCCTCTCGGTTGTAGAAGACCGCCGGCTCGGTCATGTGATACGTCGCAAACACTGAGGCCTGCAGCGCGAACAGGTCTTCCGGATAGCGGATGTGCGACCGCAGCGCCGCCGGCATATCGGTCAACGGCTTGAACATGCCGGGAAACACCTTCGAGTACGTCATCAGCACCGGATCGTTCCGGTCTGCGGCATAGAACGTCGTCGTGCCGTTGTAGGCGTCGATCACGATCTTCACGGAGTTGCGGATGTAGTTCAGCCCCAATGGGGTGGGCGTCGAGTACGGATACCGGTCGCTCGTCGTGTACGCGTCGTACATCCAGAACAGACGCCCGTCGGCAAGTACCAGATACGGATCGCGATCGAAGGTGAGAAACGGCGCGATTTCGTTGACCCGTTCGGCGATGTTGCGGTGGAACAGAATGCGGCTCTCACTGGTGATGTCGTCGTTGAAAGCAATCTGGTAGGCGCCGAAGCGAAGCGCGAACATGACGCGGCGGCCGAGCGACTCGAGTGCCAATCCGCCGTTGCCCGTGTACTGCGTGAAGACGTTCTCGTCGCCGCGGGGGTAATGGAACTCGCGCGTCCGTGTCCGCACGATCACGTAGTCATTTGACAGCTCGCCGAAGTAAAGGCTTGGTTCCTGAATGGGCAGCTCGGGAACGGTCTCGGCCGGCAGGTTGCGTATGTAGAGAACCGGAAGCCCTTCGCTGGTGACCTGATTCACCGGTCCGAGGGTCAGGCCGTAACCATGCGTGAACGTCAGCCGCTCGTTGACCCAGGTGCGGTTCGGCAGGCTGTTCGAGTTCAACTCGCGCGCGGAGAGCATCACCTGCTGCATACGCCCGTTGATCGCGTAGCGGTCGTTGTCGACGGACACGAAGTCGTAGTAGGTGCGGATCTCCTGCAGCTGTCCGAAGGTGTCGAGCAGCGGTTGATGATCCCAGAGGCGCACGTTCTGCAGCGTGGTCGCGTTGCGCGTAATGTCGTCGCGCGTCAGCATCGCGTCGCCGGTGAGCGCGCGCTCCTCCACGCGATCGAGCGCGAAGGCGCGCCGCGTCGCCTCGATGTTGTGCTGAATGAATGGTGATTCGCGCGCCTGCTCGTTGGGCGTGACGACGAAGCGCTGCAGCATAATGCTGTAACCTTCGCCGCCGAGGCTGAGCAGGAGGTACAACGCGATCGCGACGGGAATCGGCCAATTGCGCCGCGTCATGGCGTGGAGCACGGCAAGCGCAGCGCCAAGCATCGATATCGCCGTCAACGCCGACGCCACCGGCAGCCGGCCGTTCACATCGGCGTACGAAGCGCCGAAGATGACGCCGGCGGGGTGGACCAGCAGTTCGAATCGTCCAAGCCACGCGCCGAGCGCGAGCAGCATAAAGAACACGGCGACGAGCAGCGACAGATGTCGCCGGACGCTCGGCGTCATCGAGATGAGGGAGGAGGGCCGGGAGAGCAGGCTGCCGGAGACCAGGTAGATCGCCCCGGCGCCAAGTGCCGCCACCAGCACGAGCGTCTGGCCGATGCCGCGGATCAACTGCAGGAAGGGAATCGTGAACAGATAGAAGGCAATATCTCGACCCAGAATGGGATCGCGCTGCCCGAACGGCACCGCGTGTTGCCAGGTCACCCACGTCTCCCACTGCGACGAGACGTAGAGCGCGATAAGGCCCGCGAGGATCATCGCAATCGCTGACGCGATGGTTCGTAGCTGCTGGCGTCCGGGAAGGGCAATTTCCACCCCCTGCTGCGTGGTGAAAATGGGACGACCCTCGCCGACCACCGATCCGAGCGCGAGCCGCAGGTTCACCACCAGCCAGAGCACGGAAACAACGAACGCGGCGGTAAACAGCGATGCTTCGCTGCGAACGATGGTAGAGAAGACCTGCTGGTAGCCGACCTCGCCGAACCAGAGCCAGTCGGAATAGAAGCGGACGAGCGACGGCCCACCGAAGAAGATCAGAGCGAGGACGATGAGAACGATGGCGCGAATTGGGCGGCGCACGTTAGTTGTACTGAGCGGTGGCGTTTTTTAGATCGCTGCGGATGTCGTTCGCCAGGGCTGCCGGCGAGAGCACGCGCGCGGACGCGCCCCATCCCAGAATCCAGCTGCGGAGCGCAAGGTCGTTGCAGACCTCCATGCTGAGCACGATGCTACCGTCGGCGGCATCTTTCAGCGATTGCGAAGGATGCCACACGCGAGTCCGCACATAGGGCGCCACCCGCTTGTCGAACGCAATTTCCACGTGCGAAGGTGGCCCAGTGTTCACACCGAGCGAATTGCCGAATACGTCATCGGGCATGGTTCGGCTCGGCGTGAACGTCTGCTTATCGAGCGAAACCGAAGCAATCCGCTCCACCGCAAACGTGCGCACGTCCTTGTAGTCCGGCACGTAGGCCAGAAGATACAACCCTCCCTGCGCAAGCGCCAGCCGGTAGGGATGGATCGTGTATTCCTTCAGACGACCGCTCGAGACAGAGTTGTACTTCATTTGCGCCACGCGATAGTGCAGCGTCGCTTCGAGCAGCTTGGCCACGATGTCCGGCGAGGAAGCCGCTCCCCGCGTGCGCGGCCCGATCTTGGCGCCGAGGACGTGCGGCAGCCGATCGAGAAACTGCCGCATCCGCGGCGACAACATCTTCTCGAGCCTGGTAAACGCGAGCGTGAGATCCCGCTGGAACGGCGTGCCTGCAACTGCCTCGAGCATGTTGCGGCTCAAATAGAGCGCGCACAGCTCGGCCAGCGTAAAGCCGGTCTCCAGCCCTTTCAGTACCTGACCCTCGAGTCGCCAATGCGCACGCCCATTGTCATCGCGCTCGTCGTAGAGAGGAAAGCCCGCTTCCTGCAGCGCAGCGAGATCGCGCCGGATGGTGCGTGTGGTGACGTCGAGGTCCTTTGCAAGCCAGTCGATGGTCACACCGTGGCGCGACGACTCGAGGGCATGCAGCACTCTCCACTGGCGAATGACTTCCTGGTTGCGGGGCACGGCCGCATTGATCGTAACGCGGTCCGGGTCCGGCTACAGCCGGACTCTACATTTTTCCGCGCGAGCGGCGAATCTCTCGACGTCGCCGACGGTTGGGGGTACCTGCGGCCTGTGACGCCGCGCGATACACGCGTTCGATCCTGCGCATCTCAATTTCCTCCGCCGTCGGCTTGGGCGTGACGTCGTCGTAGAGCACGCGCGCCTCCGCCTTCTTCACGTGCTGATCGAGGACGATGCGGACCAGGACCTCCTGATGACGGCCGAACGGACGTGTGATGCGGAGGCGATCGCCTTCGCGAATCGTGCGATGCGGCTTCGCGTGGTCGCCGTTGACTTCCACCTTGCCGCCTTCGCAGGCGCGCTTCGCTTCAGAGCGCGTCTTGAACAGGCAGGCGATGTCGAGCCAGACGTCGAGACGGACCTCGTCGCTCAAATGAGGATTTCGATCTTCGCCTTTGTCTTGAGCGTCTGCACGAACATTTCCGTCTGCGCGTGGCGGTTCTGCTCGGTGAGGTACTGCTCGATCTGACTCTTGGCCTCGTCGAGCGGGACGACGCGCCCGTCCTGCTTCTCGGCGACCTTGATGATGTGATAGCCGAACTGCGTTTCGACGAGCTCGCTCATCTGGCCGGGTTTGAGCGCGAAGGCAGCCTGTTCGAACTGCGGAACCATCTGGCCCTGTTCAAAGAAGCCAAGGTCGCCGCCGCTCGGGGCACTGCCGGGATCCTGCGAATTCTCTTTTGCCGCGGCCGCGAAGTCTTTCCCGGCCTTCAGATCCTTGAGGATCGTTTCAGCTTTCGTCTTCGCCTGCTGCTTGGCCGCCGCGTCGGCGTTCGGCGCCACCTGGATGAGGATGTGGCTGGCGCGCACGCGCGGACCCTGCTGGAACTTATCCTGGTTGTTCTTGTAGAAGTCGCTGACGTCCTCGGGCTTGACCGCGATCTTCGTTCCAATCTCATCTTCGACCAGTTTTTCGACACTGAGCTGGGCGCGTGCATCGTCACGCACATCCGCCACCGTCAACTTCTGGGCGGCGAGCGCCTGTTCGAACTGCTGCTGGTTCGGGAACTGACCGCGGATCTGCGCGAGCTGCGCTTCGATATCCGCATCGGGCACGACGACCTTCCGGGCCTTTGCCTCCTGCACGAGCAGCTTGTAGCCAATCATGTCGTCGAGCACGCCGCGATAGACGCGGTCACGCTGGTCGGCCGGAACCGGTCCGCCGGCGCGGCCTTCGAGGCCGCGCACTGCGTTCTCGAGTTCGGCGGCATTGATGTCTTCTCCGTTGACGCGCGCCACCACGGCCGGGAGCTGCGCAGGAACCGGCTTCGGCGCCGGGGGCTGCAGCTGCGCAGCCGCGGGCGGAGGAGTGCTTTGCGCCGCCGCAGGGGCGGCGGGCGCCGGCGTAGCCTGCGGCTTGGCGTTGGCCGCAGTGCTCCGCGAACAGGCTGCCAGCATCACGACAACGAAGATCGAAATAGCTCGGCGCACAGTAACTCCCTTTGCCAGCCGCAGCGCGCTTACGTCACGGGCGAAGGCTGATGGTGCCAGAGTACGTGCTCAACCCGTGCCGGTCAAACGGATTAGTACTCGTTGCGGTCGTAGCGGTGGCTGGAGAGCCACTGCTCGCTCATCGGGGGCACCGAGGGCTGGCGTGCGGCGCGTGAAATCCGTCTGATCAATGCCACGGCTGCCGCGAGCAATGCGCCGCCGACGATCGGCGCAAGCATCTGTCTGAGTGGATCGCGCTCGGGCTTGCCAGGGAGTCGCGGGAATCTTTCAACACGTGCGGGCATGGCTGTTCAGGGCTATTTCAACGACCGTACCCTCGAAAACCCGCGTGTTATACTCCGTTTTCTGCGGTTTGTGCATCAGGAGTGCGCACACAGCAGGGCACTTCTCGGTAGGCCAGGTAGCTCAGTTGGTAGAGCACATGACTGAAAATCATGGTGTCGGCGGTTCAATTCCGTCCCTGGCCACCAGCCGCCGCTCCTTATCCTGGCGCACTTTCGGAGCGACGGGCTAGCAAGCCCGGCACGCTAGCGGCTGCCGCTTGTTTTCGGCGTTACCCGGAACAGCCCACCCGGGTTCGCATCCTCCAGCATCCACAGCGCACCGTCCGGACCAACTTCCACGTCGCGGATGCGGTGACCGACGTCCCAGCGTTCTGCTGGTTTGGCGCTGCCCTTGCCGTCGAAGGTGATGCGATTGAGCGTCTGCGTTGCCATGCCCCCCATCAACGCGGAACCGCGCCACTGCGGAAACATCGCACCGTTGTAGAACATCAGATTGCCGGGCGCGATGATTGGCGTCCAGTAGATGACGGGCTTGGCGAGGTCGGGCCGTGTGTCGGGACTGGGAATCGGCACGCCGTCGTAGTTCACCGCGTACGACACGAGCGGCCAGCCGTAATTCTTCCCGGGCTCGATCAGATTCAGCTCGTCTCCGCCTCGCGGGCCGTGCTCAACCTCCCACAGGCGGCCATCGGGCGCGAAGGCGAGGCCATACGGTGTCCGATGCCCGCTGGTCCACGTCATCGCGGGAACCAGATTCTCACCTTCAAAGGTGTAGGTGGTGACAACCGGTGCGGTCTTCGCGGCTTCCGTGTCGCGCGGCGGATCGATCAGCGTGACGGTCTTCGCGCCCGTTTTCCCGGCCATCGGATTGCCGGGCGCCGGCTTGCCGTCCAACGTCAGCCGCAGAATCTTGCCGACCGCCTGGTTCGGATCCTGCGCGGGTGTCATGCGCTGGCGATCACCGACGGTGAGAAACAGGTACTGACCGTCCGGTGAAAACGCGATTTGCGCACCGAACTGCCCGCCGCGGCCCTTCGGCATGTCGCGCCACAGGACCTGTAGCCCCTCGAGGCTTGCCGTGCCTTCCGAAAGCGCGAGCTGCGCTCGCGCCAGCGCGAGACTGGATCCGCCGTCACCCGGTTCCGCATACGTCAGGTAGACGCTGTGGTCGGTGGCGTAATGCGGCGAAAGGAACACGCCGAGCATTCCACCTTGCCCTTGGTACAGCACCGCCGGCACCTTGTCGACCTGCGTCTTTTCGCCCTTCTGCGTCACCAGCCAGATCGGACCGACCTTCTCGGTGACGAGCATTCGTCCATCAGGCAGAAACGCGATGCGCCAGGGCAGCTTGAATGTCGCCACCTGCGTCATCGTGAACGGCACGTTCGGGTCGGACTTCATCTCGCCGGCGTTGATTTGGGCCTGTGAGGAGGTCGACACGAGCGTTAACAGAACCGACACATTCAGAAGCGTCTTCATCTTCGTGAATCTCCTACTCCGCACCGCGCGCCGGCCGGATGGATATGCCATATCGCACAGTAACATCGTTCATGCCGATCCCTTCAGGTGCACATACTCGAACGGAGGCTCTGCTGACGGTAGCGATCTAATTGCTCGATTCAATCAGCATCTGGAGGAACGCTTCGCGGGTGGCGGCGAGCTCGCACTCGCAGTCCTCGATAACCGCCTCGAACAGCTCGCGCTCCATCATGGGCAGGGCAGCGCGAATGGCCGCAATCGCGCCAGGGCGGCCGTCGCGATCGAACGCGAACCTCGCATTCTCCGTCTTTACTGACGCCAGCCGCTGCCGGAATTCCTCCTCGAGAACCTCTCGTTGCGCCATTTGCTTGTTGTCCTCCGCGAGCGGGAGTCAGGTCAACAGACATATATCGGGGTGTAGTCGAGACAATCTCGTCCGTATCGGCATCTAACTCAGCCGTAGAGGCTGATCCGAAAAAACAGGCGTATTTCGTCCTTGCGGGAGGTGGCCGAGGTCTTGCCTCTACCGTAACGACATGGAATTAGTGAAAGGGCGCAAGCCCCGTCGAACGGAGCGCCGCGACGAGGATATGTTCCGGTATCCGGCGCACGAAGAGATTTGGGAAGTTCCGTTCTCGCAGGACTGTGAATTCGAGGAGCGGGAAGCCCAGACGATCGTTCGCAAACGTCCGGACCTCCCGATTGCTTCGTAGCGCCTAGACGGCGGCAGCGACTTCGGCCGCCGGCTCGCGCAGCAGCCCGAGCTCCTTCCGCACCCGATCCTCGATCGCCTGCCGCAGCGACGGGTTCTCTTTCAGGAACTGCTTCGCGTTCTCGCGCCCCTGTCCGAGACGTTCACCGCTGAACGCGAACCAGGCGCCGCTCTTCTCGACAATCCGCTTTTCAACCGCCAGGTCGAGCAGATCGCCTTCGCGCGAAATGCCTTCGCCGTACATCACGTCGAACTCCGCTTCGCGGAACGGCGGCGCCACTTTGTTCTTGACGATTTTCACGCGCGTGCGGCCGCCGGTCACCTGATCGCCGTCCTTGATGCTGGCGATGCGACGGATGTCGATGCGCACGGACGCGTAAAACTTCAGTGCGCGGCCACCTGTCGTCGTTTCGGGGTTGCCGAACATGACGCCGATCTTTTCGCGCAGCTGATTGATGAAGATGAGCGTCGTCTTCGACTTCGACACGACGCCGGTGAGCTTGCGGAGCGCCTGTGACATGAGGCGCGCCTGCAGACCCATTTGCGCTTCGCCCATCTCGCCTTCAATCTCTGCCTTTGGCACGAGCGCGGCAACCGAGTCGACGACGACGACATCAACACTGTTGGAGCGGACCAGCACTTCGACGATCTCGAGCGCCTGCTCACCGTGATCCGGCTGCGACACCAGCAGGTTTTCCAGTTCGACGCCGAGCTTCTGCGCGTACTGCGCATCGAGCGCGTGCTCCGCATCGACGAACGCCGCCATGCCGCCTGCCCTCTGCGCCTCGGCGATCACCTGCAGTGCGAGCGTGGTTTTGCCCGACGACTCAGGGCCGAAGATCTCGACGACACGGCCGCGCGGAACCCCGCCGATACCGAGGGCGTAGTCGATGCTGATCGAGCCGGTGGAGATTGATTCCATCGGCGCGATGGCGCCACGCTGGCCGAGGCGCATGATGGATCCCTTGCCAAACTGTTTTTCGATTTGGCCAACCGCGAGGTCAATGGCGCGGGCGCGTTCTTTCAGGTCGTCGAGCGGCATGTGAGCTCCTTGCTTCTACGTCGAACCGTTACAGGTCCGCGTCTACGTTTGTTGTAGGGGTCGCCGTCAGGCGGCCCGTCTGGATGATGGAACAGGTGGGTGACAGGAAAGGTCACAGCCGAGACAGATCCTAGGAACATGCCGCGCGAAAGTCAATCGAAAATCGGAGCGCTCACGTCGATCTTCGCTCGATAAATCAATGGTTTAGGCGACTGACTGACTTTCGCCTCGTGCGTCCGGATCGCAGCATTTGCGCGCGCCGGATTCGGCTGAAGGCGCAATTCCTGCTACGGCATCCATCATGGCGAGCACCACGAAATCTCTCTGGCACGCCACCCATCAGGTCCGCCATTTCGCGCCCCTCAATCACGACCTTGCCGTCGACGTGGCGATTGTCGGCGGCGGCGTGTGCGGCGTCACCGCCGCCCTGCTGCTCTCGCGTGCCGGCAGGCGGGTCGCGCTGATCGAGCGTGACCGCATTGGTAGTGGCGAAACGGGCTACACCACGAGTCATCTCACCGAGGCCGTGGACGGTCGCTATCAGCACATCGTCAGCCGCTTCGGCGAGGCGAACGCGCGGCTTGTTGCCGTCGCAAGCCGCCAGGCGATGGACATGATCGAGCGCTTCACGACCGAGCTGTCGCTCGAGAGTGGATTCGAGAGGCTAACCGGCTATCTCTACACCGAGCGCGAATCGGATCTCGATTGGCTGGCAAAGGAACTCGATGCTGCGCGTCGAGCCTCCTGCGAGGTGCAGTGGACGGACCATGTGCCGCTGCCGTTCGACACGCGCGGCGGTATTGCGTGGCCCCGCCAGGCACGAGTGCATCCGCTGGCGTACTTGAATGGCCTCGCACATGCGGCGGCGGCACACGGCGCGGTTGTCTTCGAAGGAACTCGTATCAACGATGTCGATGACGGCGATCCCTGCGTGCTGCGGGCAGGAGCATTCAAGATCAAGGCGAGCGACGTGTTTGTCGCGGCCAACGTCCCGGTGAGCAACCGCTTTGCGATTCACACGAAGATTGCAGCGTATCGCTCGTACGCGATCGCAATGGAAGCCGACTCGCTCGACTTGCCAGCCATGTTCTGGGACACCGACGATCCATATCACTACACACGGACGCAGCATTTTGCCGGTCACACCTATCTGATCGTCGGCGGAGAGGACCATCGAACCGGCGAGCAGACGGAGACCGACGCGGCCTATAAGCGACTGATCACGTACGCGCAGACGCGCTTCGGTCAGAAGCCGGTGCGCTACCGCTGGTCGGGGCAGATCATCGAACCCGTCGATGGCCTTCCCTACATCGGCCGCAACACGGGATCGACACACGTCTACGTCGCCACGGGATTTTCAGGCAACGGCATTACGTTCGGAACGATTGCCGCATCGATGGTTGCGGATCAAATCCGCGGCATCACAACCCCGTACGACGCGCTGTTCGATGCGACGCGCGTCACGCCAATCGCGTCAGCGGTCGATTACGTCAGCGAGAACGTGAGCTATCCGATCCACCTGCTCAAGGATCGACTCACCAGCCTCAACACCGAGGACCGAGCGCCCGACGAACTCGCGCCCGGTGAAGGCGGCGTGTTCTCCTCGTCGGAAGGGAAGATTGCAGTTTGCCGCGATCGGTCAGGGAAGTTCCATGTCGTGTCGGCCGTGTGCACGCATCTGGCGTGCGACGTCGCGTGGAACAAGGCGGAGCAGACCTGGGATTGCCCCTGCCACGGCTCGCGGTTCTCGGCTGATGGAAAGGTGATTAACGGGCCCGCGGTGACGGGCCTGCGCCCGGTACCTGTTTACGCTATCCAGACGACGAAGCGATGACTCCCAACTTCCAATTCCCGAGTGTGGGAGTTGCGCGTTAGTTGCGTTCGACAGCCACCGCCACGCCGTTGCCGCCGCCCAGGCAAAGCGTCGCGATCCCGCGTCGCAGGCTGCGCGCTTCCAGTGCATAGAGCAGCGTTGTCAGCACGCGCGCGCCGCTCGCGCCAATCGGATGTCCGAGCGCCACGGCGCCGCCATTGACGTTCACCTTGTTTGCATCGAGACCGAGGTCGCGCAGCACGGCGATCGCCTGCACGGCGAACGCCTCGTTCAGTTCGACCAGATCGACATCTTCGAGACGCCAGCCGATCTTCTTTACGAGGCGACGCACCGCTTCGACCGGCGTCATGAGCACGTACTTCGGCGCCAGACCGCTCATTGACTGACCCACGATGTGCGCCATGGGCTTCAGGTTCAACCTCGCCGCGCGATCCGCCGACATGACGACCAGTGCGGCGGCACCGTCGTTCACCGGCGGCGCGTTTCCCGCGGTGACCGTCCCGTCTTTCTTGAATGCCGCCTTCAACGCGCCAAGCGTTTCCATGCTCGCGTCGGGTCGCACCGATTCATCGCGATCGATCACGACAGGTGAACCCTTTCTCAACGGAACGGTGACCGGCAGGATCTCGGCGGCGAATCGACCTTCGACTGTTGCCGCGGCCGCTCTTCGATGGCTTTCCACCGCGTAGCGATCCTGGCATTCGCGATCGATGTGCCATTCCTCGGCCACCACCTCGCCGGCGTTTCCCATGTGGCACTGCTCGAAAGAGCACCACAGCCCGTCGTTGATCATCGAGTCGATGACCTGGCCATGCCCCATGCGCAGCCCCTCGCGCGCACGCTCGAGGAGGTACGGACAGTTGCTCATCGACTCCATGCCGCCCGCGACGATGACCTCACTGTCGCCGACCGCGATTGCCTGCTGCGCCAGCATCACGGCTTTCAGACCCGATCCGCACACCTTGTTAATCGTCAGCGCCGCGACGTCGTTCGAGAGGCCTCCGCGCAACGCCGCCTGCCGTGCCGGCGCCTGTCCGAGCCCAGCCGAGACAACGTTGCCCATGATGCATTCCTCGACGGTGGCCGGGTCGATGCCCGCGCGACGCACGGCTTCGGCGACGACCAGGGCGCCAAGCTGGGTTGCGCTCAGATCCTTCAACCCCCCGAGAAACTTGCCGGTCGGGGTCCGCACGGCAGAGACGATGACGGCTTCCTGCATGGATTGATGTTAACCATTTCGCCGCGACCGCGTTGTATCGTCAGCACGCGTGCAGGAGGGTGGCCCCGATGGATGACGCGATAGGACTCTTCGTTCCCCTCGGCGCTTTCGTGATGGTCAGCTGGGTTGTGTACGTCATCGTCAGCGGCATCAGGCGATGGCATCAGCAGCGCATGTTGAATCAATTTCAGACGAAATTGCTCGAGCGGATCGGATCCGTGAACGAACTTGGGACGTTTTTGAACACGGAGACTGGCACCCGGTTCTTGAAGGTGCTCACATCGGTTGACGAAGCTGCGGCCCCGCAAACCAGAATGCTCCGTGCGGTCCAGTCAGGCGCCGTGCTTGCCACACTGGGTATCGGCCTCTATCTGTACGGTTGGATGACGCCGACCGTTCCGAGTGGTATTACGAACGCCGTCGACGCCCTAGCGACGATCTTTTTTGCTCTTGGCGTCGGTTTTCTTATATCCGTCGCGCTCTCGTTGCGACTGTCGCGCCGGCTCGGGCTGTTGAAAGACGACGAGCGTTCGCGCCATGAACCCGTACTGCCGGCCGTCTAGGCGTGAGCCGTCTCGATGAGGCGGCGTTTGCGGCATTGCACGCACGTACCGCCGGCGCGCTGCGCGCATATGTCTACCGCGTCGTTGGCAACGCTGCCGACGCCGACGACATTGTCCAGGAAGCGTTTCTGCGCATGCTGCGCGGCGACGTGCCCGTAGATAGCGAAGAACATCTCCGACGCTATCTGTATCGCGTGGCGAGCAACCTCGTCGTCGATCGCTGGAGACGCCGCAGACATGAACAGCCCGAGCATCTGATGCCCGAGCAGTTCTCAGCGCCGCCCCATTACGAAAACGATGCATCGGTCGCCAAGATTTTTGCGGAACTGAAGCCGCGCGATCGCGCGTTGCTCTGGCTCGCGTACGTAGAAGGGGAGTCGCACGAAGAGATCGCCGCCTCACTAGGCGTCGGACGGCGCGGCGTCAGGGTTATGCTGTTTCGAGCGCGGCGGCGGCTGCGCGATCTGCTTCAAGCGCGGGGCATCCCGGTGAACTCATGACCGAATGGTTCGATCTCAACGACGCGGAAGACAGAGCGCTCGCGGAGTTCATGTCCCGTGTCGCGAACCTTCACATTCCCGATCGCGGATCCCCCATGGCGACTGCGTCGGACCTTTACTGCAAGGCGGCGCTGATCGCGCGTTGGGAAGCTGAACGGCGTGCGCTCCGCCCCATCGACGTGATGCAGCCGATCGAGATCGCCGGCGGCCTCTTTGCGGCGGGATTGTTGCTCTACTGGTCGCTACCGCACCTCTTCCTCTGACCGGTCCGGCGTATCGATGGAGAATCCACACGCGACGGTCGTGGAGATGATGAACAAGCGTCTGTCGACGACCACCGACGAACTGATGGCACGGCTTCACAAGGACTGGGATGCCGACGTGAAAGCGTTCGACGCCGTCTACGATCGCATTCTGATGATGTCCGACGCACTGGCAGACGGAATCGTGAAGCAGTTTCCGGAGAAGTTCGGAGGCACCGCGTCGCCAACGGCGACGAGCGGCTCGAAATACTAAGTAGTTCCGACCCGGAGAGCACGTACCACGCCCGGCCCGAGCAGCGCATCAAGCCGGGCGTGAATCAACGCTTGCGAGCGCTCCACCTCGCGCCCCCACGCTGCATCGCGGACGACCACGTGCAACACGCCGTCGCGCAACGTGACGGACGTACCGCGATCGATCGCCGGACCGACAGACGATCGCCACGCAAAGGCAACCTTTTCATCGGTCAGCGGCGCCTTTCGGAGGACCTCCGCAAGCGCGTCCGGGATGACGCGGTGGACGGGAATCATGCGGGCACCATACATCTTCAATCTCCGATGTTCAATGTGGTGATCGGTTTGGGCCCCCATAATCAAATGATCCAATGAGATATACACATTGCGAGAATCGCAGATGATCAGATCGATTACCAAATCACCCAATCGAAGGTTGCAGATTCTTCAATGCCGATAGTCCTAGCCTCGGCCTCACCACGACGCGCCGAACTGCTGCGCGCGGCCGGAATCGAATTCGAGGTGATGCCCGCGCACATCGACGAGACGGCGCATGCTGCCGAGTCACCCGAGGCCTACGTGCGGCGGGTTGCAGATTCGAAGGCGCGGGCGATTGCGGGACGCGTGAATGATCGCATCATTCTGGCGGCGGACACGACAGTCGTCATCGACGATCAGATGCTTGCGAAGCCTGAAGACGACGAGGATGCGAAGCGGATGCTGCGGATGTTGTCGGGTCGTACGCACGAGGTGTTGACCGCAGTCGCGGTATGTCGCGGACCCGAAGGATCCGCGCCCCTTCGGACGGGGCGGCTCATCGAGATCGAACGAACGCAGGTCGAATTCGCCCCGCTCACTGAATTCGAGATCGATTGGTACGTCGCGACGGGGGAGCCGCGCGACAAAGCCGGCGCATACGCTATCCAGGGCTATGCGTCGCGCTTCATCACGCGCATCGACGGTTCTTATTCGAACGTCGTCGGGCTCCCCATGGCGCTGGTTTACGACATCCTGAAGGGCCTTACGACGCTTTGAACTTGTCAGGAAACTGCTTGACGATGCCGTCGCTCAGTGCGTCGGCCATCATCAGGATGTGGTTGTATACGGCGTCGTAGGCACGGACATCGGCCTCGTAGTCGTGCTTCAGGCGCGCGACCACTTCGTCGGTCGTGGTCGACAGATGCATCTTCATCATGTTCACCAGCGCGTCCTTCGGCCAGTTCGGATTGGCCTTGCTGAGGAAGGTCGCAATGTCGACGGCGTTCTGCTGCCACTTGTCGCTCGCCTGCTGCTGCGCTGCCTTATCGCCCGCTTTCGCGGCCTTGATCAGATCGACAGCAATGACGATGTGCTGCTTCAGCAGTGATGTCAATTGCTGCCCCGCGGCTTGCCCGTAATACGCCGCAACGGCGTTGCCGATGTCCTCTTGATTTTTCATCAGCCGATTTGCCGCGGCTTGCGCGTCGGGACGGTCGTCGACTGCAGCGACGATGTAGTCGCGCGTCCACACCGTGTGATCCGTCCACAGCTTCCGCATGTCCTGATGCAGCGTCGCCGAACGGTCGGCCGCGAAGCTCGGTGACGCGACCGCGAGCAGCGCGCCGACGATAGCTGCGGTCACCAGTCCCTTGCGGGTAGATGACGCGACAACCGGCTGGCCTGCGCGCGCCTGCTCGAGGCGCGCAAGGGTGTAGGCAGAGATCGCGAGAACGACGTCACGCACGGCGATGTCAAAGTAACCGCCGAGGACGAGATTTGCTGCCACGAGAATGAGCCAGGCGCTGGCGATCAACGCGCCGAGGCTCGGCCGGATCGCGAGAATCGTGATGCCAACGGCGAACTCGATAACGCCGACGATTCCCATAAATGCGCCGGCTGAGAAGGGAAGGAACTGCTGCGCTGCCGGTGCGACGTACGCTTCCCAGTTCGTCAGCAGATTGAAGAACTTGTCGAGCCCGGCCAGTGTCGCCATCAGTCCGATGGCCACTCTGAGAACCGTGATCGTGTTGTTGAGTCGTGAATCCATTTATTGCCTCCACTCACAACAGAGTCGCAAGCCCGCCAGAGGTGACATCCAACCTCCGGCGTGCCAGGTTGGGTCCGCGGCTTGCACCCGAACGCGGCAGGAGTGGTGTATGGAAAGCAGAGCCAAACTTCTTGGACATCCGATTCACCAGATGCTCATCGTCTTCCCCCTGGGCCTCCTCGCGATGGCATTGGTCTTCGACATCATTCACCTCGCGACGGACGTCGGTTACTGGTCGGAGATCGCGTACAGGATGATTGCGGCCGGCCTCATCAGCGGCCTCGTCGCTGCGCCCTTTGGTCTCATCGACTGGCTGGCGATACCGGCCGGTACCCGAGCCAAAAGGATTGGTGCGTGGCACGGCGGCGGCAACCTGATCGTGGTGCTGCTCTATGCAGCCAGCTGGTGGTTCCGCCGCAGCGCTCCGCAGAATCCGATGAACCTCGCGTACGTGTTGTCGTTCGGCGGTGGTCTGATCGCGCTCGTTACGGGTTGGCTCGGCGGTGAGCTCGTCGATCGACTCGCCGTGGGCGTGGATCCTGGCGCGCATGTCGACGCACCCAGCTCGCTGAAATCGCGCCGCGCGGCGTAGATGCCCGAAGCGATCGTTCGTCCCGACACGCTGTACGCGTGGTCGGGACCTTCATTGCTCGTCGTCAATACGCGAGGCGAGTGCGCGGAGGATCACCGTCTCACTGGCTACTACTTTCGGGAGACGCGGTTCCTTCGCACACTGCAGCTGCGCATCAATGGACACACCCCGTGGTCGTGCGAGGCGGCCGCTGTCGGTCCCGATACCCTCGTTTTCACCTACGTACATCCTGAGATCACAGCACCGAGCGGTGGCGGCAGCGGCCAGGCTGGCGACGAAGAGAAAACGGATGCGGACGGCATTCCGGAGCGAGCGATCGACATCCGCGTCACGTACACGCTGCGCGCGGGTTGGCTCGATGTGCGGACTCTCATCGGCAACCGCGCGCGCAAGCCGCTGCATCTGAGGGTCGCGTGGACCAACGAGGCGGACTACACCGACATTCAGGAAGCGGACGCCTTCAAGCCGAAAAATCATGGTCTCGACTTTCGGACGCGCATTGAACCTGAGGATGCTGTCAACACCGAGATCGATCTCGCCCCGCAGGAGATACGCGAACTGTCGTTCCGCGTCCGGCCGGAAGGTACGTCGCAAGACTTGACAGACGACGAGGTCAACGCGCGACAGGAGGCCATCGAACGCTGGCGTGCGACGTTTACGCGGCTGGAGATGCCCGGAAATCGACTCGCCGAACAGATCGTCGCGCACAACATTCGTGACTTTGCATCGTTCCCGCTGCTCGACGGCGATCGTGTGGAGTGGCTCACGCTGCAGGCAGGCATGCCGCTGTATCCGGCGTTCTTCGGACGGGACGCCGTAACCGCCGGATGGCAGGCGGGAATGATCGATCAGGGGCAATGTCTCTCCGCAGCGCTCGCGCGGCTCGCTCGCATGCAGAGCAACCGCTTCGACGATTGGCGCGACGAAGAACCCGGACGCATTCCTTACCAGATGCGCACAGGGCCGCTCGCAATTCTCAACGAGAACCCCTACTCGGCCTACTACGCGGACTTCGCCAGCCCGCTGATGTTCATCATCTCGCTCGCGAATCTCTGGGCGTGGGTGGGTGAGACCGCGGTGATTCGCCGGCATTGGGACACGGCACGGCGCATCCTCGACTGGGCACGTCAATACGGCGATCGGGACGGCGACGGCTACCTCGAATACCAGACGCGGTCGAAGATGGGAACGAAGAATCAGGGGTGGAAGGACAGCGGCGACGCGATCATCTACGACGATGGCAGCGCCGTGCCGGCGCCGATTGCGACGTGCGAGCTGCAAGGCTACTGGTACACCGCGCAGCACCTGATGGGCATGATGGCGTGGATGCTGGATGAGCGTGATGCCGCCTCTGCCTATTGGAAGAGCGCGGCGGATTTGAAAGAGCGGTTCAATCGCGACTGGTGGGTGGAGGAGGAAGGGTTCTTCGCGCTGGCGATGGATCCGCAAAAGCAACTCGTGCGCGCGGTGACATCGAATGTCGGTCATTGCCTCGCCACAGGCATCATTGACGTCGGTCACCTGCGTGCCGTCGCCGGTCGCATGTTCGCGCCGGACATGTTCAGCGGCTGGGGCATCCGGACGCTGTCATCCTCGCATCGGTTCTACAACCCTCTGAGCTATCACCGCGGCACGGTGTGGGCTGTCGAGCAGGGGACCATTCTGTTCGGGCTGCGGCGCTTCGGGTTCGACGAACGGGCGCACGATCTCGCGAAGGCGATGTTCGATCTCGCGCAGCTTTATCCACAACACCGCATTCCCGAGTGCGTCGGCGGCTACGCGCGGTCGGAGTCCCCAACTCCGGGCGCATATCCGCGCGCCAACACGCCGCAGCTGTGGAATGCGACGTCGTTCCCGCTGGCCGTGCAGGTGCTGCTCGGGCTGCTGCCGCTCGCCCCCTTCAACACGCTGGTCGTCGATCCGAACCTGCCCGAGTGGCTGCCCGACGTCGTCATCCATGACCTGCGTGTTGGCCAGGCGCGCGTCACACTGCGGTGCTGGCGTGACGCATCCGCCGAATCGCATTTCGAGGTTTTGAATCAGATCGGCACGCTGCATATCGTCAGGCAGCCGCCGCCGGAATCGATTGACGCGGGATTGGGCGAACGCGTCGGCGACGCGTTCGAGACCATGTGGCGGAGGGCATCATGAAATATCACCTGCTTCCTGTCGGCGAACAGGTCATCGTGATCACCGGCGCGTCGAGCGGCATTGGTCTAGTCACGGCGAAGCGTGCCGCTGGTCGCGGCGCACGCGTTGTGCTCGCCGCACGCAACGAAACCGATCTCCGGGCGGCATGCGACGGGATTCGCCGTGACGGCGGTCGTGCGGTTTACGTCGTCGCCGACGTCACCAACTACGACGATGTGAGGAAGGTCGGGGACGCGGCGATCGCGGAGTTCGGGCGCATCGACACATGGGTCAACAACGCCGCCGTGTCGATGTACGGCAAGACGTTCGAGATCCCGATCGAAGACATGCGGCGTCAGATGGAGGTGAACTTCTGGGGCGAGGTCTACGGATCGCGGGAAGCCGTCCGGCACCTGCGCGAGCGTGGAGGCGCCCTGATCAATGTCGCGAGCGGTCTCGCCGATCGCGCTATTCCGCTGCAGGGCATTTACTGCGCGGCCAAGCACGCCATTAAGGCATTCACCGACTCGCTGCGCATGGAGCTCGAGAAAGAAGGCATTCCCATCAGCGTGTCGCTGGTGAAGCCCGCCAGCATGGACACGCCGTTCTTCGAGAAGGCCAAGACCTACATCGGCGTCGAGCCGCAGCCGATCCCGCCCGTGTATGCACCGGAAATCGCGGCGGATGTTGTCCTTCGCTGCGCAGAGAAGCAGACGCGCGAAGTGTTCGCAGGCGGCGCCGCCGAGCTCGTCATGCTTGCGCGGCTCGTTCCCCGTATGGCTGATGTCTACATGGAAAAGATGCTGTTCAAACAACAAAGGTCCGACGAGCCTGCTTCAGCCGACCGCCCCGCCAATCTCTATCAGCCGCTGGCCCACGATGGCGGCGAGCGCGGTCGCATCTGGAAGGGGAGGACCAAAGAGACCAGCGCCCTGACCTGGGCCGAGATGCGCCCGGTCGCTGCTGTGGCGAGCCTGGCCGCCCTCGCGCTGGGCGCGTTGGCCATTGCGAACCGCGTGTCACCTTTTGACTAGATGCGACTCTAATAGGTATGCACGTGGTGAGTGGGGCGACGCTCGACCGGTGGACTGCACTCAGCGACGAGGAGATTGTTTCGAGGGTGGTTGAGGGGCAGACGGCCCTCTATGAAGTGCTGATGAGGCGCTATAACGAGCGGATTTACCGCGCAGCGCGCGCCATCGTCAAAGACGAGGACGAGGCGGAAGACGTGATGCAGCAGGCCTACGTCAACGCCTACTTTCACTTACGCCAGTTCGACCGCCGGGCGAAGTTTTCCACGTGGTTGACGCGCATCGCCATCCACGAGGCACTTGCGCGTGCACGCAAGCGCGGCCGCTATGACGCGGTTGATTTCACAGAACAGGAGAACCAGGCCGTGGAGCGGCAGCCATCGAGCAATCCGGAGCATCAGGCGTTTGCCGGCGAACTGCGGTCGCTTCTCGAAGCGTCCATCGATGAGCTCCCCGACGGTCTCCGCGAAGTCTTCATGCTGCGCGAGGTGGATGGCCTGAGCACCGCTGACACGGCCGAATGCCTGGGCGTCAGTGAAGATGTCGTCAAAACGCGGTTGTCGCGCGGCCGCGCCGCGCTGCGCAACGTGCTGGCGGAGCGCGCTGGAATCCTGGCGCCGGAGACGTTCCGGTTCCCCCAGCCGCGCTGCGATCGAATTGTCGCGGCGGTGTTCGCACGCATCGCGTAAAACCTAAGAACGCAGTAACGACTGGCGTAACTCCGCGCTACGCCAAGAGAAGCGCGGATACAACCTTCACGCGGCCAAGGAGATCGGCATCGACGACTTCCAGGCAAGCCGTTGGTTGAAGTTCAACCTCAGCCCTGACCAGCAGCAAGATCTGGTGGAATATCTCAAATCGCTGTAGTCTCCTCCTCGCGAAAGGACCGGCGCCGGCTGGCGCCGGTCCGTGCTATTCTGAAAACCGTCCAAATCCAGAGAAGTCCTTATATATGAGTCAGAAAGCCAAAAAGATCGGCCTGACGTGCGTCGTCCTGGTCGTTGCCTTCGGCGGTCTGCTGTACTCGACGTTGAGCGAGGGAACCGAGTACTACAAACACGTCGATGAGGTGATGGCGGATCCCGGCGCGTGGTACGGAAAGAACCTTCAGCTCCACGGCTTCGTGCAGGGAGAGCCGGCGCGCAAGCGCGACTCGCTCGACTATCGCTTCGACGTGCAGAGCAACGGCAAGGTCGTCCGCGCGTACTACACCGGAATCGTCCCGGACACGTTCAAGGCTGACTCAGAAGTTGTGCTCAAGGGACGTCTCGAGACGGACGGAACATTTCACGTCGCGAAAGACGGTGTGATGGCCAAGTGTCCGTCGAAGTATGACCCGGCGAAATTGCCGCCGGCTTCCTCGTCGGGCACGAAGTAATGGCTTCCCTCGGCTCGTACCTTCTCCTCGCCGCATTTGTCATCTGCGCGTACGCCGCCGCGATTTCCATTGCAGGCGCGCGTCGCCGCTCGCGTCGACTCATTGAAAGTGGCGTCGGCGCGTTCTATCTGACGGCGGCGGTCATGGCCGCTGCATCGGCGGTGATGATCTATTCGTTCGTCACCAACGACTACACGATCAAATACGTTCAGCACTATTCCGACGCCGTTCAGCCACTCTTCTACAAGGTCACCTCGTACTGGGGCGGGCTCGACGGGTCGATCATGTTCTGGGTTTTCCTGTTGTCGATCTTCGGCAGCACGGCCGTCTACGTGAACAGGGAACGACACAGGGAATTGATCCCGTACGTCGTCGCCGTCATCTCGATCGTTGAGATGTTCTTCCTGTTCCTGATGGTCATCCACAACAATCCGTTCGACACGTTCGTCGCCGCGAATCCTACCGACGGGCGCGGTCTCAATCCGCTGCTGCAGAACTTCTACATGGCGATCCATCCGCCGACGATGTATCTCGGGTTCGTCGGGCTGACGATCCCGTATGCGTTCGGCATGGCCGCGCTGATCACCGGGTATCTCGACGACTCGTGGCTGCGCGCCGTCCGTCGCTGGACGATGATCGCGTGGTTCTGCCTCTCGTTCGGGCTGATGCTCGGCATGATCTGGGCGTACGAAGAGCTCGGATGGGGCGGTTACTGGGGCTGGGATCCGGTCGAAAACGCCGGTCTCCTGCCGTGGTTCACGGCTACCGCGTTCCTGCATTCCGTCATGGTGCAGGAAAAGCGCGGGATGCTGCGCGTCTGGAACGTGTCGCTCGTCATCATCACCTTCTTCCTGACGATTTTCGGCACCTTCATGACGCGCTCGGGCGTGGTGCAGTCGGTGCACGCCTTCGGCGAAGACATCGCGCTGGCGCGGATGTTCACCGCCTTCATGGTGGCGATTATCACGATCAGCTTCGGCTACGTGATCTACCGGTTGCCGCTGCTGCGTTCGCGCAACGAGCTCGACTCGTGGGTGTCTCGTGAAGCCGCGTTCCTGGTCAACAACTGGATTCTGCTCTTCGCCGCGCTCTTCGTGCTGTTCGCGACCATGTTCCCGACGTTGAGCGAGGCGGTGACCGGCGAACGTCTCACGGTAGGTCCGCCGTTCTTCAACAAGTGGATGCTGCCGATCGGTCTCATCCTCCTGTTCCTCACCGGCTACGGACCGCTGACCGCATGGCGCAAGTCGACGCTGATCAACCTGCGCGATCAGTTCCTGTTCCCGACGCTCGCGGGCGCGGTCGTTGGCGCCGCGATGGTGGCGCTCGGCGTTCGCGTGTGGGCGTCAGGCCTGTGCTTCGCCTTCAGCGCGTTTGTTGTCGCGACGATCAGCCAGGAGTTCTGGCGGGGCGCGCGCGTGCGTCAAGGCGCAACCGGCACCGACATGCTGACCGCTGCCATAGGTCTCGTCGCGCGCAACAAGCGGCGCTACGGCGGCTACATCATTCACGTCGGCATCGTGCTGATCTTCCTTGGCTTCGCCGGCAACGGGTTCAAACGAGACGAAGAGGTCACGCTGAAGCCGGGACAGCAGGCCACGGTCGGCGATTTTACGGTCCGTCTCAACGGCGTAAAGGTCACCGACGACGGGCAGAAGCAGATGGTGACGGCGGACACCACCGTGCTCCGCGACGGCAAAGAGATCGCGCGCATGTATCCGGCGCGCTGGTTCTATCGCAAGCACGAAGAGGAGCCGACGACCGAGGTGGCGATCCGTCGCGGCTTCGCGGAAGACGTGTACCTTGTCATGCCCGCGTTCAGCGTTGAAGAACAAAGCGCCAGCATGGGCATCCATATCAATCCGCTGGTGGACTGGATCTGGGCGGGCTTCGGCGTCCTCGCGATAGGTACGGGCGTCGCGCTGCTGCCGGAGACGGTTTTCTCGTTCGCGCTCGCCAGCGTTCCCGCCAGCGCGGCGACGGCATCGATGCTGCTGCTGGCAATGCTGCTGTGGCCGTCAACGCTGCTTGCGCAACAGACCGTTCCCGTCGACCAGAAGACCCCGCTGCAGAAGCAGATCGAAAACGAAATCATCTGCACGTGCGGCTGCCGGCTGCCGGTCGGCTCCTGCGGCATGCTGAACTGCTCGGGCCACAAGGCGCAGGAAGAAAAGCTCGCGGCTTACCTCGCCGAAGGGAAGGACCACGATCAGATCATCGCGGCGTTCGTCAAAGACTTCGGCAGTCAGGCGGTGCTCACCGCCCCCATCGATCGCGGCTTCAATCGCGTGGCCTGGGCGTTCCCTTACGTCATCGGTATCGTCGGCCTGATCGCCATCGTGTGGACGGCGCGCCGTTGGTCCGTCGCGCCCACGGTCGCAGCCGCGGGGGAGGCGGGTCTTGATCCATCCATCAACGCGCGCCTGGACGATGAGCTCCGCGACCTCGACTGATTCACAGCCGCTGCAGCCCTGGCAGTTCTTTACCCTCGCCGGTCTGGTCGGCGCGACCATCGTCGTGTTTCTGTCGGAAGGGCAGACGCCCGCCGGCATCATCCTCCTCAGCCTGATCATCTTCGGTGCGGCGGCGGTCGGTGCGGCCGCGTGGCGCATGTTCGCGCCGTTGTCGACAATTGATGAACCGGCGGGTCCGCAGATCTTCGGCGGCCGCACGCGTGCGGCGCTCGAGCGCGAAAAGACGCTCGTGCTCCGATCCATCAAGGACCTCGAGTTCGATCACGCAATGGGGAAAGTGTCCGACAAGGATTTTGCGGACATGGGCACGCGCCTACGCGCACGTGCTGCGGGACTGATTCGTCAGCTGGATGCGGGCACAAGTTACCGCCAGGCGATCGAGGCGGAGATAGAAAAGCGCGTGCGCGTCAAAAAGGATGCCGGTCGCGCCACGCCTGGCGCGTCAGGCGAGCCGGGCAGCGGGGTCCCCGCGGCGCCCGCGCCGGCGGGTGCCGTGGCTCGCCCCAACGAGACGCGCACGAAACTCTGTCTGTCGTGCTGCACGCCGAACGATCCCGACGCGCGCTTCTGCAAGGGTTGCGGTTATCAGCTGGGCGATTGGTGATGCAGTCGGGTATGCAGGTGGTTCGAAGGTTCGGGTGGTTCGTCGCTTCGATGGTGCTGGTCGTGGGCTTCGCTGATTTGGCGGTCGCGCAGATCAACATGCCCGATCCGTCCATCATCAACGGCAAGGCAATCCCTGCCGGCGAGCTCCAGACGGGAACGGTCACGGTGCGGATCGTGCGCGAAGCGCTCGGCAACAATGTCGTCGGCCAGCAGGTCACGCTCACCGTTAACGGCGAGATGAAAAAGGCCGTCACCGACGAGCAGGGACGCGCCGAGTTCAAGGGGCTGCCGGCCGGCACCAACGCGGTGGCGGAAGCGAATGTCAAGGGCGAGCAGCTGAAATCGGATCCGTTCGTCGTGCCCTCCTCCGGCGGCCTGCGCGTGATCCTCGTCGCCGGTCTCGGCGACGCCGAGGCGCGGAAGAAGAAGGAAGAAGCGGAAGCGGCGGCGGCGCCGCCCGTCAAAGGGCAGGTCGTGCTCGGCGGCAACAGCCGCATCATCTTCGAATTCCCCGACGATCTGATGCGCGTGTACTACATGCTCGAGATCGTCAACAACGCACGTGCACGGGTGGATATCGGCGGTCCGCTCATCGTCGATCTGCCGGAGGGAGCCGCCGGCGCGTCGCCGCTCGAAGGATCGTCGCCGCAGGCGACGGTCGCCGGGTCGCGCATCACCGTCACCGGGCCGTTCGCATCCGGAGTCACCAATGTGATGGTCGGCTTCCAGATGCCATTTACGACTTCGTCGATCTCGCTCGAACAGAAGTGGCCTGTGCCAATCGAGCAGGTCACCGTCGGGTCGCAGAAGATCGGTTCACTGTCAATTACGTCGCCGCAATTCTCGTCGGTTGGCGATGTGAAGAGTGACAACGGAGTTCCGTTCATCCTGGCAAGCGGCCCCGGCATGCCCGCCGGCGGCACACTGCGGATGCAGGTGAGTGGCCTTCCTGTGCACAGCTCGGTTCCGCGCTACACGGCGCTGGCGCTCGCGTTCGGCATCGCGCTGCTCGGCGTGTGGCTGGCGCTGCACGGCCCGACGAATGCGCGCGACGCGCACAAACGGCTGGTGGCGCGTCGTGATGCGCTGCTCGCCGAGCTGGCGCAGATCGAGGATCGCTCGCGCACGGGACGGGAGACACCCAAAGACACCACGCGCAAGCCGCGCGTCCTCGCGGAACTCGAACAGATTTACGGAGAGCTGGACGAAGCGAGCCCGGGCGCCGCGGCCTGAATGTCCATCGACTTCGACGAATTGACGGCCGATGACGTATCGCGTCACTTCGGCCGGCGCAAAGCGCTTTCACGCATCTCCTTTCAGACACGCCGCGGTTCGATTCTCGGCCTGCTTGGGCCGAACGGCGCCGGCAAATCGACAATGATCGCGGTATTGGCGACGCTGCTGCGCCCGAGCGGCGGCGCGATTCGCTATGGCACGCATGCCGCGAAGAGCACTGGCTCCGCATTGCGTGCGCGCATCGGCATTCTCGGACACGACCTGTTTCTGTACCCCGAGCTGACCGCGCGCGAGAACCTGGCGTTCTTCGCCGGCCTCTACGGGGCGCGCGACGCGCAGGCCGCCGCCGATCGCGCGCTCGCGCGTGCGGGCCTCGCGGACCGCGCACACGATCCGATATCCAACTTCTCGCGCGGCATGCGCCAGCGCGTCGCGCTCGAGCGCTCGCTGATCCATGCGCCCCGCCTTGTGCTGCTCGACGAGCCGTTCACCGGCCTTGACGATGCCTCCACCGCGGCACTGGTCGCGCGGCTGCGCGGCTTGCGCGACGAAGGAGCCATCGTCATCCTGGCGACACACGATCTCGATCTCGCCGACGGTCTGCTGGACGAAGCGCTGTTTCTGCGCGACGGCCGCATGCTCGATACGGTTGCCAGACCCGAGGCGCTACGTTCAACGTACCGGTCGATCATGGGGACGCGCGCATGATTCGCATTGCGTGGCTCGTGCTCAAAAAAGATCTGACGGTCGAGGTGCGCAGCCTCGAGATCGCCTACACGACGCTTTTCTTTGCCGTCTCATGCGTGCTGTTCTTTGCTTTCGCACTGGTCAAAGAAGGAAAGCCTCCTGAAGATGGCGCAGCCGGCATTCTCTGGATCGCGATTGCGTTTGCCGGAACACTCGGACTCGGACGCACGTTCGAGCGCGAACGGCAGTCGGAGACGCTGCGCGCGCTGCTGATGGCCCCGGCGGATCGGCCGGCGATCTACGTCGGAAAGCTGCTTGGCATCATCGCGCTCCTGCTTGCCGCTGAGGTCCTGCTCGTGCCGCTGGTGGGTTTTCTGTTCCAGGCGCCGTTTCAACTGCATCCGTTCTGGCTCGCCGCGGTGCTCGTCAGCGGAACGATCGGATTTGCCGCCGTCGGCACGCTATTCTCGGCGATGCTGGTGCGCGCGCGAAGCCGCGACGTGCTGCTGCCCGTGCTGTTGTATCCGATTACCGTTCCGGTCATCATTGCCGGAGTCCGCGCGACGGCGGAGCTTCTCAAGGCCGATGGCGAGATGGCGCTCGTCAGATTCTGGGTGGCGCTGCTGCTCGCCCTCGACGTCGTCTTTGTGACGCTGGCGCTCTGGACGTTCGAACCGTTGATGACCGACTAGATGGCAGTTCACGCTTCGGTGTTTCCGGAAACTGGGAACATGGAAGTGTGAACGGTAGAGTTCCTGATATGCCCAAATGGTTCATGCCCCTCGCGGGATTGAATGCGGTGATGTTTGCCGCCGCACCGTTCATCATTGCCCGCGCCGACTACGAGGCGACGATGGGCCTCGTGCAGAAGATCTTCTACTACCACATGCCGTCGGCGTCGATGTTCCTGTTGTCGGCGGTGATCTGCGGAATCGCCAGCGCGCGCTTTCTGTTCGGCGGATCGCCCAGACAGGATCGGCTGGCGCATGCGGCGGCGGAGCTCGCGGTGCTGTTCGGCGCCATCACGCTCGTCACGGGGCCGCTCTGGGCGCGCAAGGCGTGGGGCGTCTGGTGGGCGTGGGACGTGCGCTTGACATCAAGTCTGATGGGATGGATGGTCGCCTGGGCGTATCTTCTGGTGCGTAAGTACGGCGGCCCTGGATCCGACAAGCTTGCCGCGGGCCTTGCGCTGTTCGGCATGGCAAATGTGCCGTTCGTCTATATCTCGGTGAACTACTGGCGCACGATCCATCCGAAGACCAGCGTCGTTCCGACGCTGCCGGCTGACATGGGCACCGCGTTGTGGTTCTCGTTTGTCTGCTTCCTGTTGTTGTTCATCTTGTTGCTTCGCCTGCGCGTTCACCTCGAGGAGCAGCGCGCCAGGCTCGATGCGCTTTATCTCGCTTTGGATGAATAGATGGTGAAACGAACGGAGACCCGACGCGGCGCCGTCCTCAGTGTTTTGCTTGCCGTGTTCATCGGCATTTCTGTCTCGGCGCAGCAACCGCAGCCCCAACCGCAACCACAGCCGGCGCCGCCCGCAGCCACGGACGAGTTCGTGCCGATCTCGCAGCTACCACCACAGGATCAGTTGCCAGCGGCACCGCTGCTAATCAGCGCCTACGCGTTCGTGTGGGTGGCGCTGTTCGGATATCTGCTGTCGGTGGGCCGCCGGCTGACGAAGGTGCAGGGCGAGGTCCAGCGCCTCGAATCGGACATCGCCAAGGGCACTCGCACCTGATGCCGACGGCCGCACACTTCATCTACATCCCCGGTGTCCTGATTCTCGGGATCGTCATCGGCTGGATCCTCGGCTCGCGCGCCGCGGCCGATGCGTACGCCGCAGAGCTCCGCAAGCGCGGCGCAACTCCCAAATCCCAAACCCCCAATCCCAAATCCTGATTTACCGGTCCGTCGACCGTCGCTATTTCCTCGCGGTGCGTGCCGCAGGTAAGAGCGCAAACAGGCCGGCCATCGCCTTGCTCGCCGCATCGCCGGTGCGGATGTTTGGCGCATCCGTACGGTCCCAGACCACTTTCCCGTCGAGCACCGGAATCATGAAGATCGGTCCCGCGATCGGCCGGTAGCGGCCAAACGCCGGTTCCCACCGAACGAAGGCGATGTATTCCTCACCGGGTTTCCACGCAACGCGTCCGTCGCGAACGATGTGAATCGTCTTGGTGATCGATCCACTGTCGGGGCCCATGTTCAGGATGCTGAGTACCGTCGCGGTGTGATCGATGCCGACGATGCACTGGTCGTTGACGATCCACCGATCGGGCTCAGAGACGGCGTTCAGGTGCACGTACAGCACGGCCTGCGCCGCCTGAAGCCCCCACACGATGCCGCCGTCCACGTACGAGCCCTCCTCGAGGCACGCAGGGTGGATGGTGAAATCCGCTTTTGCGCTTTGGCCGCTTGCCACCGTGACGTGCCGGGTTTCCGTGACGTAGTCGGTGAGTTCGGCTTTCAGGCTGTATGCGCCCGCCGCAAGATTCTGGAACTCGAATTTTCCGGTCGCATCCGTCTTTGACTGCGTGTGCGTCTTGAGACCGTCGATGGTGACCTGGACGCCTGGCAGCGGTCCGCCCTCGATTTCGTTCACGGTACCCGTCACGCGCGCGGAATTGCTGCACGCCGCCACGATCGAACACAACAGCGCCAGTGCGACAGCTCTCATCGTCCGACGGCGAGGCGCTGTGCGAGAACATCGGGGAGACCCGCGCCGAGAATTTTTGACTGCGCGCCGTGCACGTCATAGTCGACGCGCTTCAACAGCAACGTCCGCGCATCCGTATCGAGCAGGCCGTAGGCGGCACGCGGGTCGCCGTCGCGCGGCTGGCCGACGGCGCCGCAGTTGACGAGGAAGTGCGAATCCTGTCCGGCAATCTCGATCTGCGTGGTCCGCAAATGGGCGATGCTGCGCATCCCGTCGTTCACCTGGAACGCGGCGACGACATGCGTGTGGCCGAACAGGCAGAGTGGACGACGCGCGGCGTGGATTGCGCGCATTGCATCGAGGTCGTCAAAGATGTAGACGTCCTCGTCGAATGGCGCGCCGTGGCAGATTTCGACGAGATCGTCGACGACGACGGGCCCCTGGGCCAGGTCCGCGAGCCATTGCCGATGGTTCGGCGTCAGCTCATTCGCCGTCCACGAGATGGCGTGGCGCGCCAGATAGTTGAATCCCTCGGTGTTCTCGAGTCCGGCGCCGACCTTGTCATGATTGCCGCGGATGAACGTCGCCGGTCCGAGCGATCGAACACGATCGATCACCGCGTTCGGGTCGGCACCGTAGCCCACCAGATCGCCGAGCACCAGGGCGTGGTCGTGCGGCCCCGCCGCTGCCAGCACGGCATCAAGCGCCTCGAGATTGGCGTGGATGTCGCTGATAACGAGATACTTCAAAACCCAATCCACTCCAGGAGTCGTTCAACGACCTCGGGAATCGGTCGCGAGGCATCGATGCGGACGTTCGCCTGGCAGTACGCCGCACCGCGGCGGGCGTACAGTTGCTCCATCTGGATGCGATCGGACGCCAGCGGACGGCGACCGTCGGCGGGAACGCGCTCGATCACGCGCTCGAGTGGCACGTCGAGCCACGCGACGGCACCATCAGCGAGCATGGTGGCGCGGTTCTCGGCATCGACGAACGTGCCGCCGCCGGTCGAGACGATGAGGTGGCGCTGTGGAAGAAGTTCGTGCAGAACCGTGCGTTCGATATCGCGGAAGTACGGCTCGCCGCGCTGAGCGAAGATCTCGGCGACGCGCTGATGCTCACGCGCTTCGATGCGGTGATCGATGTCCTCGACACGCCATCCGATGCGGCGTCCCAGCGCCCGCGCCACGCTCGTCTTGCCCGCGCCCATGAAGCCCACCAGATACAACTTATCGACCTTCACACGCGCAGCGACTCGAGCACGTTGAAAAAATCGGGATACGACACGGCGGCCGCCCCCGCGTCGTGGATAATCGTCGGTCCGGTCGCGCCGAGCGCGGCGACGGCAAACGCCATCGCCAGTCGATGGTCGTTCTTCGCATCCACCTCGCCGCCGCGCAGTCGGTTGCGGCCGCGGACGTGAAAGCCGTCAGGCTCCTCATCGATGTCACCGCCCATCAATCGCAGGCCTTCGGCGAGGGCCGAAATACGATCGCTCTCCTTCACCCGCAGCTCCTGAGCGCCGCTGACGCTCAGCTCGCCGCCGTGCGTGGCCAGCGCTGCCAGTACCGGCAGTTCGTCGATGACGGCCGGCACTTCTTCCGGAGCGATCGTCGCCGCCTGCAGATCCGCATGTCGAACGCCGATCGTGCCGATCGGTTCCCCCGCCTGCGCGTGCGCCACCGTGGTTGTGACGTCGGCCCCCATCCGCTTCAGGATGTCGATGATGCCACTGCGTGACGGATTGAGGCCGACATGTTCGATACGGACATCGGAGCCCGGTAATGCCGCGGCGGCAACCATCCAGAAGGCGGCGGACGAGATGTCCCCGGGAACATGAAACACGCCGCCGATCAGCCGCTGGCCGCCGCGCACCGCCACCGCTGTACCGGCCCGTAGAACGTGCACGCCAAACGCTTCGAGGGCACGCTCGGTATGATCGCGCGTCGCCATCGGTTCCACCACGCGTGTGATGCCATCGGCATGAAGGCCCGCAAAGAGCACAGCGCTCTTCACTTGCGCGCTCGGCACCTCGGGGGTGAAATCGATCGCCTTCACGTCTCGCGTCCCGATCACCGTCAGCGGAGGACGGCCCTCGTCGGAGATGAAGCGCGCGCCCATCCGCTCGAGCGGCGTGATGATACGTCGCATGGGGCGCCGCCGTAGCGAGCCGTCCCCGGTAATCATGGTTTTGAAGGGATGCGCCGTGAGAATGCCCGCCAGCATGCGAATGGTACTGCCGGAATTGCCCGCGTCCAGAGCGCCCGTTGGCGGCTGGAACCCGCGCATCTGGACGCCGAGAACCTCCAACTCGACGCCGGCGACCGGATCCCGCTTCAATTGTTCGATGGGCACCCCCAGCCCGCGCAGACAGCCCAGGGTGGAGGCGCAGTCCGCGCCTGTCGAATAGCCATGAATCAGCGACGGCCCTTCGGCGATGGCCGCAAGCATGGCGTACCGGTGCGAAATCGACTTGTCGCCGGGCGGCCGGACGCGGCCACGCATGCAGGTGGCCGGCTGCACGGTTACGGCGAAGGTGGAGGACATTACTCACAGTTATAATTCCGATCAGGGCTGATGACCAGCGGCAACACCGTCCGGATCGACTTCCACAGCTCGCTCAACATGCTCGACTTCGTGCAGACGGTCAGCGATCACGTCGCACGGATGGTGGGCCTCGACGACGATTCCATCCACTGGGTTGGCCTGGCGGTGCGCGAATCGGTGATCAACGCCATCAAACATGGCAACGGCTGCGACGTCGGCAAGCGTGTGCACCTGGAATTCACGTCGCTGCAGGATGGCGGCGGCCCCGGTCTCGCCGTCACCGTCCGGGACGAAGGTGGCGGGTTCGATCCGGCGAAACTGGCGGATCCGCTCGCGGACGAGAACCTGCTCAAGGCCAACGGCCGCGGCATTTTCCTCATGCGCAGCTTCATGGACGAAATGACGTTCAGCCGCATGAAGGAAGGCGGCATGGAAGTCCGCATGGTGAAGCGCGTCCCGCAGTCGACGCTTGCCTGATCCGATTTACCTCGCCACAGCCGTCGAAATCGTGCTGCGCGCAGGAGACATCCAGCGCGCCGGCCAGGAGTCCGGTTTTCGCGTCGACAAGAAGGGAAGCATCGACTTGGTGACGGAGGTCGATGTGGCATGCGAGAAGATGTGCCGCGACACGCTCGCCGAACGTTTTCCGGATCACGACATCCTCGCCGAGGAACTCGGCGGCTCGACGCGGGGTCGCACCCCATCCCGTTTCCGCTGGGTGTTCGATCCGCTCGACGGCACCACCAACTACACACATGGCCTTCCCATCTACTGTTCGTCGCTCGCATTGGAAATCGCCGGCCGCGCCGAAGTGGCAGCCGTCTACGACCCGACGCGCAAAGAGCTCTTCACCGGCGAGCGGGGTGAGGGCGCGTACCTGAATGGCCGCGCGCTGCGGGTCTCACAGACAGAAACGCTGATCGACTCGCTTCTGGTCACCGGATTTCCATACACCGTGCACGAACAGCGAGGGGAACTGGTCGAACTCTTCGGCTACTTTCTCGGACGCGCCCGCGCCGTCCGTCGTCTCGGCTCCGCCGCCCTCGACCTCTGCTACGTCGCAGCCGGCCGGTTCGAGGCGTTCTGGGAGCAGCATCTGAAGCCGTGGGATGTCGCGGCGGGCGCGCTGATTGTCGAAGAGGCCGGCGGGAGAGTGACGGGCATGGATAACGGGCCGTTCGATGCCGCCGCGGCGCACCTCATCGCCTCGAATGGTCATGTGCACGAAGAAGTGGTCGATACCATTGCAGAATTTCGCGCGCAACCGGCGAAAAACCGGATGAGCTAACTGGCACCTGCGTTGCACCGGCCGGGTGCATGACGCGACGACTTCTGACTGCAATCGTGCTGGTGTGCGGCTCGCTCGTTTTCAACGCGAAACCCGCACAGGCACAACAAACCTTTAACGTGTCGATCGGCTATTTCACCGTTCGCGGCGAGGACGCCCGCGTGGACGGCGACGTGCTGAACGCCAACCGGAACTTCCTCGATTTTGAGACGAAGGACTTCAACGGCCCGTCGATCGGCGGCGAATGGCTGTTCCCGATCGGCAACTACATTGAAGCGGGCGCCGGCCTCTCCTTTACGCGTCGTACGGTTCCGACCGTCTACTCCCGACTGGTCAACGCGAACGGATCCGAAATCGAGCAGGACCTCAAATTGCGCACGATGCCTGTGACGTTGACGTTCCGCGCGCTGCCGCTCGGCCAGAACCGAGGCTTTCAACCGTATTTGGGCGGCGGGTTGGACTTGATCGCCTGGCGATACGCCGAGTCAGGTCAATTCGTGGACACGCGGACGCAGGCCATCTTCAACAACTCCTACGTCGAATCGGGCACAGCAACCGGCCCCGTTGCCCTCGGCGGGATCCGTTTCGCGGGAGATGTGCTGGCGTCCGGATTCGAGATTCGCTATCAGGCAGCGGAGGCGGATCTACCGGCGCCGTTTGCGGGACCGAAGATCGATCTGGGCGGCTGGTCGTATCTATTCACTATCGGCGCGCGGTTTGGGCGGTAGTCGGTAACGTTTCGCGCTTGTAGAGCGCCACACCACCGCCTTCGCACACGCGTTTCATGCCGCGTGTGAAGGCGGTGTCACGGCGCACGTGCTCGGCAAGTACGTCGCCCCCCTCCGCCACTTCCTCAACCAGCATCCAGCCAGCGTGAGGTGCCGGCCCGGTTTGCAGCGCGAGGTTCCAGATCTCGCCGTTCCCCTCGTTGATGAAGTCGGCGATGTGGAAGCCGTTGTTCGACAGCTCCTGCATATAGTGCGCGAGCGAGCCCATGCTCGCCAGCACCTTGTCGCCGGCATAATCCCGCGCCAGACAGGCCGTGACGTTGCGTCGCCCGATGCTGGCGCCTCGATCCCATTGCGCTTCAACGAGCATCGGCGCGCTCAAATTCCACGTCGGTGATTCAACAATCAGCGAAATCAGCAGAAGAGCGGCCACAGCAGCGCGCACCTTCCACGTGCGCGATAAACCTGTCGCCAAGCCGCCAAACAACGCACATGCGCCGGCCAACGGCACCATGTAGCGAATGCGATAGGGATGGCCTTGATAGAACGCGACGATCGGCACCGCCGCGGATGCGAACAACGCAAGCGCAATGATCAGTGATGCATCCTGCTTCGATGTCAACGCGCGCCATGCAATCACCGCTGCTGCCGCAAGCGCGATGGTCTCGATCACATACCCACTCAGTTGATGCGTGCCCCACCAGATGCCCACCAACGTTCGCAGCGGCTGATGCAGGTACGTCGGATCGGGAACGTAGAATCCTTCGCTGACGAACCAGGATCCCACGGTGATTCGGCTGTTAATCAAGAAGATGACGACTGCCAGTGTGGGCCAGAGGATCACGCGCACTCCTCGGCGGCGGAGTATGTCGATCGACGCGCCGCGTCGCCACATGGCGTAGGCGGCAGCCGCAAGCGCGACCGCGACGATCGGCCACGCTTCGTAGCGCGTCCACATCGCGGCGAACAATGCCGAGGCGAGTTTCGGCGACACGCATCCCGGATCCCCGGTCCCGGCCGCACCATCAACCCACTCGATCAACCACAGAACAACCAGCGACGTCGCTGCGATGAGCAGCGGCTCGGTCATCGGCGTCGTGTGGAGGTAGAGCAGGTTCGGATTCAACATCAGCAGCGCCGCGCTGACGCACGCGCCGACTGCCGATCCCGTGACACGCAGAACGAGCTGTGCCGCGACGTAGGTCGTCGTCGCCAGGCACGCAACGGACACGAGCGAAGCAAAGAGGCCGGTGCGGTAGAAGAAGTCGATCTGCACCGGTAGCAGATCGATTAGATGCGGCAGCGGCAGCCAGACCGCGCCGATCTGCTGCCATCCCGGTGTGAGGTTGTCGAACACGCGGCGCGATACCACCAGGTGCGCCTTCGCGTCATAATGGCTGAGAACGAGGTCGGCGCGGGAAAAGATGATCCAGGCGGCGCCACCAGCGCCTGCGGCCAGAACGGCAAGCAGGCGAGGAAGCTTCGATATAATCACGTGTCGCCGCTCAGCATAACGCGAATACGTGCAGTCGTTCATCAAATGGGTCTATGGGCTCGCGCTCTCGTTCGGCGGCCCCGGCCTCTTCGTCGTCGCGTTCCTCGACTCTTCGTTCATCTCGCTGCCGCAGATCAACGACCTGCTGGTCGTCCTCATGGTCGTGAGGAACAAAGCCTGGATGCCGTACTACGCGGCAATGGCGACGCTCGGTTCCGTCGCGGGCTGCTCGGTGCTGTACCTGATCGCTGAGCGCGGCGAAGAGTTCATCGCCAGGCGCATGCGTACGCCGCGTGCCGATCGCGTTCTCGCCGCATATCGCAAACGCGGCGTCCTGGCATTGATGATCCCGGCGATTCTGCCGCCGCCCGCGCCGTTCAAGCTGTTCGTTCTGCTGGCCGGCGCCGCGGAAGTGCGGCCGCTGCAGTTTGTGCTGTCGATCGCGGTGGCGCGCGGTGCGCGCTACCTTGTGCTGGGCGCGTTGACGGTATGGTACGGCGACGCCGCCCTCGAGTTGATGCGCACCCACGGGCCGGTCGTCGGCATCTGGCTGGCGATCATCATCGTCGCCGCCGCCATTGGCTGGTGGCTCGTCCAACGCTCGCGTGCTCGATCCTGAAATCTCGGTCGTGATTCCGCTTCGAGACGAAGAGGACAACGTCGTGCCGCTGCACGGCGAGCTCACCGATGTGCTCGATCAGATTGGCGTCTCCTACGAGGTGATTCTCGTCGACGATGGGAGTGCGGATCGGACGTTCGAGCGCCTCGCAGAGATCCAGCGGCGAGATCCCAAGGTGAGGCTCATTCGCTTCACGCGTAACTTCGGTCAGACCGCGGCGTTTGCAGCCGGCTTTGCCGAAGCACGCGGTCAGTACATCGTCACGCTCGATGGTGATCTGCAGAACGACCCGCGCGATATTCCGGAGATGCTGGTGCTGGCGCGGCGCAAGGACATCGTGTCGGGGTGGCGCCGCAAGCGCAAGGACAACTTCTTCACACGGTATGTGCCGTCCGCGCTCGCGAACTGGCTGCTGGGCATCGTCACCGGCGTGCGTCTGCACGACAACGGCTGCTCGCTGAAGATCTATCGCGCCAAGGTGATTAAGCCGCTGAAGCTGCGGCCCGGCATGCATCGGTATTTCCCGGCGCTTGCGAGTCAGCTCGGTGGACGCGTCGCCGAAGTTGAGGTGAATCATCGTCCCCGGCAGCACGGACGGTCGAAATACAACCTCAGTCGAACGTTCACGGTTGTCTCCGACCTGTTTCAGCTTCGCCGCTTGATGCGCGAGGCTATCGATCCGAACAGGCCAATGCCGCGGCTATACGAGATCGCCGAGATGCGCGGGTAACGGTTTACACTGCTACCAATGGGCTACCGGTCGCCTCTCGAGGCGCGCATCGCGAAAAAAACGACGAAGGCGATTGTCGACTTCAACCTGATTGAAGACGGTGACCGCATCATGGTCGGTTTATCCGGCGGCAAGGACAGCTGGGCGCTGCTCCAGATTCTCGACGAGCTGCGGCAGCGCGCGCCCATCGACTTCTCCCTAATTGCGGTCAATGTCGACTCCGGCTACAAGGACTACAAGCACGACGTCATCGCCGAGACCTGCGAGCAGCGCGGCTGGGAGTGGCGCATCGAGCACACTGCCATCGGCGACGTGATGGACGACATCCTGGACGCGAACGCGACGCCGTGCTCGCTGTGCGCGCGGCTCCGCCGCGGCGTCCTGTATCGCATCGCGACAGAAGTGGGCGCGACGAAGATCGCTCTCGGACATCATCTCGACGATTTCGTCGAAACGCTGCTGCTGAACCTGTTCTTCGCGGGCGCGCTGAAGGCAATGCCGGCGCGGCTCGTGTCCGACAACGGTGAGCACGTCGTCATTCGACCGCTTGTTTACGTGGACGAAGCCGAGGCGCGGCTGTACACGAAAGAGCGTGAGCTGCCGATCATCGGCTGTTGCTGTCCCGCATGCGGCGACCTGAGCCTGCAGCGCCAGCGCGTCAAACGCCTGATTCTCGATCTCGAGCAGGAGCACGCCGGGGTCAAGCAGTCGATGCTGAAGGCGCTGGGCAACGTGATGCCACGTCATCTCCTCGACACGCGGCTGAATCCGAGCGGCGAGCTGCGCGACAGTGCCGCGCTGCGGCTAGCGGACGACGCCGCCCCGATGCTCCTCCAAATCCGGCAGTAGCGTGCGCGCGGTGGTGCAGCGCGTCAGCGAGGCACGCGTCCACATTGACAGTCGTGTCGTCGGCGAAATCGGTCCCGGCCTCGTCGTCCTGCTCGGCGTTGGTCGTGACGATGGGCCGCAGGACGTCACCTACGTCGTCGGCAAGATCCGCGACATCCGCATCTTCGAAGGCGAGGGCGGGCGCAACATGGATCGTTCCGTTGCCGACATCGGCGGCAGCGTGCTCGTCGTATCGCAGTTCACGTTGTACGGCGACATTCGGAAGGGCAGACGCCCTGCATTCGACGCGGCAGCGCCTCCCGATGAAGCGCGCGCTCTCTACGAAAGCGTCGTGAGAGAATTGCGTGCGGCACAACTGCCCGTTGCCACGGGCGAATTCCAGGCCATGATGCGCCTCGAGCTGGTCAACGATGGTCCGGTAACCATCCTGATCGACAGCAAACGGCAGTTCTGACTCCTGATGCGGACGTTTCTGATCGCTCTTATCGTTTCGCTGGCTGCAAGCGGCGCCTTTGCGCAGCAGCGGCCCCTCATCACTGAAGATCCCGAAACAATCGGTGCCGGACGCGTGCTCCTCGAAGGCGGCGTCGAATACGACCATGATGTCGTTTACCCGGTGTCGGGACTGACCGGAAATCTGTTTCGCGTCCCGCTGGTCGGCGTCAGCGTCGGCGTCAGCTCGATCGCCGAAGTGCAGATCGATCAGGCGTCATTTTCGCATCTGGACATTACCAGCAGGCGGCCCGCTCCGCTGACCGGTTTGATGAACGTGATGGGATCGTCGACCACCGACTCGGATGATCTGATCATCGGCACGAAGATACGGATCGCTCCCGAAGGCACCGCACGGCCGGCGTTCGGATTCCGCTTTGCGACGAAGCTGCCGAATGCAAACAACGAAAGCGGTCTCGGTCTTGACACGACCGACTTCTTTGCGTCGGTTCTAGCAGGGAAGACAACTCAGTCCGTGCGCATCGTCGGCAACATCGGGTTCGCCATTCTCGGCGATCCGACGAATGGCAACCGGCAGAACGACGTCGTCACATATGGCGCTTCCTTCGCGCGTGCGATCACCAATGCCGCCGAAGTGGTCGGCGAGGTGAATGGCCGCGCGAACACGCGATCGGCCGGGCCCCTGCCCGGCACCGAATCGCGCAGCATCGTGCGCATGGGCCTGCGCTACACGGTCGGCGGTTGGCGAGGGGACGCCGCGGTGCTGTTTGGCGCGACGAACAACGATCCCGGCATCGGCTTCACTGCCGGATTCACGTACGTCTTCACGGCATTCCAGGTGCCGTGACCATCGGGCTGCGCGTCGAGAAGGCGCACGCTTACGGCAATGACTTTCTGTTTGTCGACGAGGCCGCGGTGCGGACCTCGCGGCTTCGCGAATCCGACCTCGCACGTCAACTCTGCGCGCGACATACGGGCATCGGCGCGGACGGGCTGATCATCTTCGGCCTGCGCGATCATGGCGCGACGATGGCCCTTTTCAACGCGGATGGTAGTCAATCTGAATTGTCTGGCAACGGCTTGCGCTGCCTCGCGGCGCTTGTCGCGCGGCGACAGGTCCTGCAGACCGGTGACGTCGTCACCGTCGACACGACCGCGGGCACGAAAACGCTCGAGCTCCAGCGGGTCGACGGCGTTCGTTACACGTTTCGCGCGGCGCTCGGGCCACCTGTTGATGTGCGTCAAATGCAGATCCCGGTGCTCGGCGAGACGATGACCGCATCGGTTCTCTCGATCGGCAATCCGCAATGTGTGATTCTTGGACCGCTGCCCGACGAGGCTCGTTTTCATCGTTTCGGTCCCGCGCTCTCGACGCATGCGATGTTTCCGGCCGGGACGAACGTCGAATTCGCCCATGTTGAAGCGCGCGATCGTGTGCGCATCCTGATCTGGGAGCGTGGTGTAGGCCGAACGACATCGTCGGGAACCGGATCGGCCGCATCTGCCGTAGCTGCCGCGGCGCATGGCGGCGCCGCGCGTGAGGTTGACGTCGTCGCGCCGGGTGGCATCCAGCGCGTCGAATGGCGCGAGGACGGGATTTACCTGACGGGCTGGGCCGAATTGGTTATGGAGGGAACGGTGATCGCGGACCCATAGGGGCCGCGATCGGCAAAATGTGCCAGCCTCGGCTAGCGCGTTCGTCGCGAAGATTGCGACGACGGCGGCTGGAGCGCGCGCAGCGCGGCGGCGATCCTCTCTTTAACCCCTTGTAACTCCATACGCGCCGCAATGTAGTCGTCGGCGCGCATCGCTGCGCCCGCCTTTTGCACGCTGGCGTCCACGGCTGCCATCTCCTTGCGCGCGCCTTCGAGCGCGCGGCGCGGGACGCGCGTGCGCGTGGCGGTATTCATGCGCGTATTCGCCTCGGCAATGAGGGCGGCAATCTGCGCCATGTCGCGCTCGACTTCGCCGCGGATCTGCGCCCTCGTATCGGCAGCCTCGCGCGCCGCGTTCTGCGCGTGCTCGCGGCTGTCCAGCGCTTCGTTGAGCGCCTGACGGTAATCGCGCTGCGCCACGGCATCCTGCGCGCGCTTGAGCGCATCGGTCGCGGCGGTGTACTCCGTCCCCGCGTAGCGGTCGGCGCCGGCGGCGCGCGCCGCGTCGATGGCGCCCTGGGCCTGATCGATTTCTTTGTTTGGAGGTTCTGCGCAGGCAGCAACGAGAACCGCGGCAACGATGCACGCGGACAACCGGAACGCGGACATGAGGATTTGAGTATATCGCCATGAAAGAGCTGGCCAAGCACGATCGACCGCGTGAGAAGCTGCAGCGGCTTGGCGCTGCGGCACTCGGTGACAATGAGCTGGTGGCCATCGTGCTCGGCAGCGGCTCGCGCGAATGCGACGCGCTGGAGCTCGCCAACCAGCTCCTGGAACGCGCGGGCGGGCTGCATGTCCTTCCGCGCACGTCCGTCGATCAGCTGTGCGGACCTGGCGTTGGAGCGGCGCGTGCCGCGCAGGTCGCTGCGGCGGTCGAGCTGGGACGGAGAACGCTCGTGCGCACGGCGCTTGAACGTCCTCGCTACCAGACGCCGCAACAGCTGGCGTGCTATCTCCTCCCGCAATACGGTGCCGCGGTCGTCGAGCAGTTCGGCATCGTGCTGCTCGATACGAAGCACCGGGTCATTCGCATCAGAGTCGTATCGATCGGAGGGCTCGACGCAACGGTCGTGCAACCACGAGATGTCTTTCGCGAGGCGACGACCGTTGGCGCATCCGCGGTCGTACTGTTCCACAATCACCCATCTGGCGATCCGACGCCGAGCGCTGATGACTTTGCGTTGACGAGGCGGATGGTCGATGCCGGAGACATCATGGGCATCGACGTCATCGATCATCTGATTCTCAGCGAGCAGCGCTACTACTCGATGGTCGAAGCCGGCAGACTCGCCGGTCGTGTCGAGTAAGATTGACGGATTGTGAAGGTCCTGTACTTCGACTGCTTCTCGGGCGCGTCCGGCGACATGATCGTCGGGGCCCTCATCGACGCGGGTATCCCGCTCGAGGAGATTCGATCGGCGCTCGGCAGCCTCTCGATCGATCGCGACGCGGTCTGGACGGAGCGCGTCGATCGTGCCGGCATCCAGGCGACGAAGTTTCAGGTCCGCGGCGAAGATCCCGGCGACGGCCATCACCATGCGACCGGCGGACGCGTGGCGACGGAGGTTCACCAGCACCGGACGCTCAGGGAAATCTCTACGCTGATTGACGGCTCGCGACTCAGCCCTGCCGGCAAAGACCGCGCAAAGGAGCTCTTTGCGCGGCTGGCGGACGTCGAAGGCGCGATTCATGGCACGCCACCCGAACGTGTGCACCTGCACGAGGTGGGGGCGCTCGATTCGATCGTCGATATCGTCAGCACGGTGCACGCGCTCGAGTTGATCGGTGCGAATCGAATCGCGGCGTCATCGCTGAACGTCGGCAGCGGCACCATCCGCTCGGCCCATGGCCTGATGCCCGTCCCCGCGCCTGCCACGGCGCGGCTGCTCGAGGGCGTTCCCGTGTACTCGGGCACGCAGCGCGCCGAGATGGTCACGCCGACGGGGGCGCTGCTCATCACGGCGTACGCCAACGAGTTCGGCGGAATCCCATCGATGCGGATTGGCAAGATCGGCTACGGTGCCGGTGCGCGCAGCTTCGACGACACGCCGAACGTCCTGCGCGTGCTGATTGGCGAGGCCGATACCTCGGCGCCGTCGCATACGGTCGTTGTCATCGAGGCGGAGATCGATGACATGAATCCGCAGATCTTCGGCGTGGTCATGGACAAGCTGCTCGCTGGTGGAGCGCTCGACGTCTACTACACGCCGATCCAGATGAAGAAGAACCGGCCGGGGACACTGTTGACGGCCATCGCACCGCCCGGCGCGCGCCAGGAGCTGACGTCGATTATCTTCCGCGAGACAACGACAATCGGCGTGCGCTACCGGGAGATGACGCGGGAGTGCCTCGAACGGGAGACACAGACCGTGAAGACGCCGTTTGGCGATGTCCGGTTCAAGGTTGCCCGCCGCGACGGCGACATTCTGAACGCCTCGCCTGAATTCGAGGATTGTGTGAATCTGGCCAATCGCCACGGGCGTCCCATCAAGGAGATCCAGGCGGCCGCCATCAAAGCCTTCAACAGTTAATGCGTTTCTACCTCACCACCGCGATCGACTACGTCAATAGCCGTCCGCATCTCGGAACCGCGTACGAAAAGATTACGGCCGACGTCATTGCACGCTACAAGCGTCTCGCCGGCTTCGAGACGCATCTGCTGATGGGCAACGACGAGCATTCGCAGAATGTCTACAAGCGCGCGCTCGAACGCGGCATGGATCCGCTCGCCTACTGCGACCAGATGGAGCAGGAGTTCCGCTCGGTCTGGAAGCAGCTCGACATCTCCTTCGATGACTTCATTCGCACCACCCAGCCGCGGCATCGGACTGCGGTGCAGAAGCTGGCGCAGAAGGCACACGACAAGGGAGACATTTACGAGGGGTTCTACGAGGGGTGGTACTGCGTTTCGTGCGAGGCGTTCAAGCAGGAGAAGGATCTCGTCGACGGCAAGTGTCCGCTGCATCCAACGCTGACGCCCGAGTGGATCAAGGAGAAGAACTATTTCTTCCGGCTTTCGAAGTATCGCGATCGTCTGCTGGCGCATTTCGCCGAGCACCCAGAGTTTCTCGAGCCCGATGTTCGGCGCAACGAGATCCTGAAGCTGCTGGAGGCGGGCCTCGAAGATATTTCGGTCAGCCGCGCCGGACAGCTCTGGGGCATTCCGCTGCCGTTCGCACCGGAGAACGTCATCTACGTGTGGTTCGACGCACTGATTTGCTATGCCGCCGGCGTTGGCTACGGCACCGATGACGCGCTGTTCAACAAATGGTGGCCGGCCGATCTGCACATCATCGGCAAGGACATCACGCGCTTCCACACCGTCGTATGGCCGGCGATGCTGATGAGCGCCGAGCTGCCGCTGCCGCAACAGGTGTACGGCCACGGCTGGGTGAATTTCGGCGGCCAGCGCATGAGCAAGTCGCTCGGCACCAGCCTCGACCCGTCCGACGTGGCGGCGAAGTTCGGTCCGGATCCGCTGCGTCTGTATCTCGTGAAGGAGATCTCGTACGGTGGGGATGGTGATTTCACGTGGGAGCGATTTGAAGAGCGCTACAACGTGGATCTCGCCAACAACTTCGGCAATCTGGTGAGCCGTCTGGCAGCGATGGCGGAGAAGTACCGGCAGTGCCGACTGACGCCCGCCGGCTCGGGCGGACGGCTGGCGGAGATCGCCGGCGCGACGGTGAAACGCTATCGAGCGGCGATGGATCGTCTCGCGCTACACGAGGGGGCGGCGGCGGCGTTTCAGATTATCGACGCCGCCAACGAGTACATCGCCGAGCAGGCGCCGTGGAAGCTTGCGAAGGACGCGGCGAGCGCATCCCGTCTGGACGAAGTGTTGTTCAATGTCGCCGAGGCCATTCGCATTGCGGCGACGCTGCTGACGCCCGTGATGCCCTCGTCGTGCGCGGAGATTCTGCGGCGCGTCGGTGCATCGGGAGAGCTGCGTCTCGACCGCGACGCCACGTGGCGTGCGGACGGCGCGCGCGACATCGTGAAAGGCGCGGCGCTGTGGCCGCGGTCGGAGGACAAGGTGGACGAGAAGCCGATTGGTGGCGCCGGTGAAGCGGCGGCGCCTGGCGCGACCCAGGCGGTGGGCGCAGGTGCAACGCCGGCGGAAGACAACCGTATCTCGATCGACGACTTCATGAAGGTGGAGCTGCGGGTGGCGAAGGTGCTCGAGGCCGAGCCCGTGCCCAAGTCGAAGAAGCTGATGAAGCTGAAGATCGATGTCGGCACCGAGCAGCGCACGATCGTTGCCGGCATCGCGGAGGCGTATCAGGCCGAGCAGTTGGTTGGGCGCACCATCGCGATCGTCTTCAACCTGAAGCCGGCGAAGCTGATGGGCATCGAATCGAACGGCATGGTGCTCGCTGCCAGCGTCGGTGACGGCAAACCTGTGCTCGTGAGCTTCGAGCAGGAAGTGCCGCCCGGGGCCAGGGTGAGGTGATCGATTCGCACTGTCACATTGCTGGCCCCGAGTTCGTCGACGACCTCGCCGCCGTCATCGATCGTGCGAAGGCCGCGAGCCTGTCGCACGCGCTCGTCATCCTCGCCGCGGACGATGAACCGGAAATCGAACAGGGCAGCACCGTCGCGGCGCGCTGGCCCGCCGTTCGGTTTTCCATCGGCGTCCATCCGCACGCGGCGGGGAAGTTCGCCGCCAATCCGGCGGAGGCGGCAAGACGCGTCGATGCGGTGATGACCGCACAGGCGCTGACGCGCGGTCTCGGCGAGATTGGTCTCGACTATCACTACGACTTCGCACCGCGAGACGTCCAGCAGCAGGTGTTCCGCGAGCAGATCCGGCTGGCGAGGCAGCGGCAGCTGCCGATCGTCATCCACACCCGTGAAGCGGACGAGGACACGTTCCGCATTCTCGAGGAGGAGAACGCGCGCGACATCGGCGGCGTCTTTCACTGCTTCACCGGAGACCGGCCGATGGCACGACGCGCCCTCGATATCGGCTTTCATATCTCTCTCGCCGGCATCGTTACGTTTCCGCGTGCGTTGGAGCTGAAAGAAGTGGCGAAGATGGTGCCGATCGAACGGTTGCTGATCGAAACCGACAGCCCGTTCCTGGCGCCGGTGCCGCACCGCGGCAAGCGCAACGAGCCGGCACATGTCGTGCGCGTCGCGGAAACGATCGGAGAACTGCGCGGCACGAGCGCTGACGACATCGGTCAAAGCGCGCGCGCCAATTTCGAGCGGTTGTTCAAGCCTTGATATGATGGTCGGGCTTGAATCCGACCGCGCAGAAGCCCTCATCCGCTGTCCTGGCGCAGCTGTTCGAGCCGATTCACGGAGACCTCGAGAAGGTCGAAATTGAATTCGTGCGGCATCTCGAATCGCAGGTCGCGCTCATTCCGACGATCGGCCACTACATCCAGCAGGGTGGCGGCAAGCGCATTCGTCCCGCCGTGCTGCTGATGTCGGCGCGCATGAGCGGCTATACCGGTGAGCACGCGGCGCTCTTCGCATCGGTGATCGAGTTCATTCACACCGCGACGCTGGTTCACGACGACATCATCGACGAGTCCGACATGCGGCGCGGCCGCCAGGCCGTGCACTCGCGGTGGGGCAACGACGTGACGGTGCTGCTCGGCGACTTCCTCTACATCAAGTCGATGTCGATGGCGCTGTCGCGCGACAGCCTCGATTTCATCCGGCTGCTCTGCGAAGTGACGCTGCGCATGATCGAAGGCGAGCTCTATCAGCTGACGAAGAACGGCATCGTCGATCTCTCCGAAGACGAGCATTTCGAAATCATCAGGCGAAAGACGGCGTATCTGTTTGCCGGCAGCGCACGCATCGGCGGCATGCTCGGTCCCGGGACGAACACCGAACAGGAAGACGCACTGTGGGACTACGGGCTGAACATCGGCATGGCGTTCCAGCTCGTCGACGATTTGCTCGATTTCACTGGCGAAGAGGATGCGCTGGGCAAGCCGGTGGGCGGCGACTTGCGCGAAGGCAAGATGACGCTGCCGGTCATCCATCTGCTTGCCAGCGGCGATGCGCGCGCCGAAATCCTCATCCGCAAGATCGTCAAGGAGCGCGGCGCCTCAATCGACGAGTGGCGCGAGCTGCGCAACTTGCTGGCGCAGCATCGCTCGCTCGAATATGCGCGGCGCGTCGCCACCGACTTCGTGGAGAAGGCGAAGGCGGCGCTCGACACCTTTCCGGCCAGCGCCGAACGCGACGCGCTGTTGTATCTGCCTGACTACGTCCTGTCGCGAGATCGGTGAACGCTGCCGAACGCATCGCCGAACTGCGGCGCGTCATTCGTTACCACGAAGAGCGCTACTACGTCCTCAACGATCCTGAAATAGCCGACGCTGAATTCGACGCGCTCATGCAGGAGCTGGAGCGCCTCGAGGCTGAGAATCCCGATCTCGTCAGCGCCGATTCCCCGACGCAGCGTGTCAGCGGGCGGCCGGCGGCCGGCTTTGTCACCGTCGAACATGCGGAGCCGATGCTCAGCCTCGACAACGCCTACGACGAGGAGGAGCTCCGCGAGTTCGACGCGCGCGTGCGGCGCGGACTCGCCGCGGCGGGCGAACCGGCTGAGCAAGTGACCTACGTCGCGGAACTGAAGATCGACGGTCTGAGTCTCGCGCTCACATACGAGAACGGCGTGCTCGTGCGCGGAGCGACGCGAGGCGATGGCCTCCGCGGCGAAGAAGTCACCGCGAACGTTCGGACGATCCGGGCGATCCCGTTGAAACTCCGCAGCGGCAGTCTGTCGGATCCGCGACGAATCGAGATCCGCGGCGAGGTGTATCTCCCGCGCAGAGTGTTCGAGCGCATCAACAAGGAGAAGGCTGACGCGGGTGAGCCACTGTTCGCCAATCCACGCAACGCGGCGGCCGGGACGATGCGCAATCTCGATCCCGCACTGGTCGCCAAACGCGGTCTTAGCGCCTGGACCTACCAGCTCGTCGATGTAAGGGCAGGCGTTAACACCCTCCCCTATACGCACGGCGAAACACTGGAGGCGCTGAAGGAGTGGGGACTGCCGGTCGAGCCGCACTGGAAGCGGTGCGTCGGCGTCGAGGAACTGGTGGCGTTCACCCGTGAGTGGGACGAGAAACGGCGCACGCTCGACTTCGACACCGATGGTGTGGTGATCAAGCTCGATCGCATCGACCTTCGCGCAAGGCTCGGTACAACCAGCAAGTTCCCGCGCTGGGCGATCGCATTCAAGTTCCCGGCGGAGCAGAAGACGACGCTGCTCAAGAGCATCGAGGTGAACGTCGGCCGCACCGGCGCGGTGACGCCGTTCGCGATGCTGGATCCCGTGTTCGTCTCTGGTTCTACCGTGTCGATGGCGACGCTGCACAACGCGGACGACATCGCGCGCAAGGACATCCGCGCGGGCGACTGGGTGATTGTCGAGAAAGCAGGCGACGTGATCCCGCGTGTTGTCGGACCCATCTTGAGCAGACGGCCGGCGGACTCCAAGCCGTGGGTCATGCCCACGACCTGCCCGCGATGTGGAAGCACACTGCATCGCCCGGAAGGCGAAGCGGTGTGGCGATGCGAGAACACATCGTGTCCTGCGAAGCTGCAGCGCGGCCTCGAGCACTTTGCCTCGCGCGGGGCCATGAATATCGAGGGCCTCGGCGAGTCGCTCATCGCCCAACTCATCAATGGACGACTGGTGCACGACTACGCGGATATCTATGCGCTGACGACGGAACAGCTCGAGCAGCTGGAGCGCATGGGGAAAAAGTCGGCGGCGAAGGTGATAGCGCAGGTCGAGAAGAGCCGCGGCAACGAATTGTGGCGGCTCATTTATGGCCTCGGCATCCGGCACGTCGGCGAGCGCGCCTCACAGGTGCTGGCGCGCGCGTTCGGATCGATGGACGCGTTGTGCGCCGCGTCGATCGAGCTCCTGCAACAGACGCAGGAGGTCGGTCCAGTCCTCGCCGAATCCGTGCGCAGCTGGCTGGACGAGCCGCGCAACCGTCAGCTCATCGATCGGCTGCGCGCCGCGGGCGTGAACATGGAAGTGCCCGAGGATCAGCGGATCGCAGCGGACACGCCAGGCCCATTGGCCGGGAAAACGTACGTGATTACGGGGACGTTGGAAGCGATGTCGCGCGAGCAGGCCACAGCGGCCCTCGAGCGGCTCGGCGCCAAGGTTGCCGGCTCGGTCAGCAAAAAGACGACAGGTGTGGTTGTCGGCGCGGAGCCCGGCAGCAAGGCTGAGAAGGCGCGGGCACTTGGCGTCCCGGTGCTCGATGAGGCAGCCTTCCTGGACTTGATTAAGTAGCGAGATAATGGAAAGGTGACGCGCCGGTTCGTTCTCGTGACGGTCTGCCTGACGGCGACCATCGCCTTTCTCATCGGGCTCGTCGTCGCCGGCTCGATGAGCCCGCAGTTCGCAATCTCGGCGCCGAGCGCGCCGCAGGTTCCGGTCCGCACACGCGTGTTGCCAGGCATGTCGCCGGCGGTTGTCTCGTTTGCCGATGTCGCCGAGCGCCTCAACCCGGCAGTTGTGAATATCGACGCGACGTCACGCGGCACGCGAAGCCGTCGTTTCGGGGGCCTGCCGGTACCCGACGGCCCGGAGCTGTTCGATCGTCCCGGCGGCGATCGCGATCCGCAGGGGCCGCGCCGCGGCGCTGGAACCGGGTTCATCATCGATGCCGGCGGTCTGATTCTCACCAATCATCATGTCGTGGACGGCGCCGACCGCATCATGGTCCGCCTCACCGATGGAAGGAACCTGCACGCGACACGTGTCGGATCGGATCCGGACACGGACATCGCGCTCATCAAGGTGGATTCCGCAAGGGAGCTGCCATACGCACCGCTGGGCGACTCCGACTCGCTTCGTGTGGGCGAATGGGTTGTTGCCATTGGCAACCCGCTGGCCTACGAGCACACGGTGACGGTCGGCGTCGTCAGTTTCATCGGCCGGAAGCTGTTCGACAGCTCGCTGGACCGCTACATACAGACGGACGCGGCCATCAATTTCGGCAACAGCGGCGGCCCGCTGATCAACGCCCGCGGAGAGGTGATCGGCATCAACGCCGCGATCAGCTCGCGCGCGGCGAACATCGGCTTCGCCGTGCCGATCAATCAGGCGCGTGCCATTTTGCCGCAGCTGCGCGACAAGGGACGGGTCTCGCGCGGCTATATCGGGGTGTCACTGCGCGATGTGGATCCGGATCTCCAGCGCTCGCTCGGCCTGGGCAACACCGACGGCGCGCTGGTGCAGGACGTTACGCCCGGATCGCCCGGCGCGCGCGCTGGCATTCGCACGTATGACCTCATCGTCGCTGTTGATGGCAAAGCGGTGAGCAGCAACGATCAGTTGATTCAACTGATTGCCTCGCGGCAGCCTGGCACGGTTGCGACGCTGCAGATCGTTCGCGACAACCGTCCGCTCAACATAGCCGTGAAGCTCGCCGAACGTGCGCCGCGCGAGCGGAAGGCGACGAACGACGATGACCCGGCTCCGCAGCCATCAAGCCAGCGCGGCCCGTCGCTGGGTCTCTCGGTGCGCGAGTTGGATCGTGACTTCGCGGCGCGTTTCAAGCTGCCGGAGGGGATGCAGGGTGTGGTGATTTCGCGGGTGGAACCCATGAGCCCGGCGTTCGACGCCGATGTGGAACGTGGACACGTGCTGCTCGAGATCAACCGCCACCCGGTACGATCCGTCGAAGACTTCCGCCGTTTGACGGCGAACGCGAAGGCAGGCGATATTCTCGCGCTCTACGTCTACAAGCCGGAGAGCGACTCGCGCGCGCTGCATACGGTCAAGATTGAGTAGCGCCCCGTCGGCGACATGAAAAACCGCATCCTCGTCATCGATGACGAAGCAGCCATCCGCGATTCGCTGCGGATGATTCTCGAATACGAAAACTACGAGTTCGCTGGCGCCTCCAACGGCCAGGACGGCCTCGCGCAGATCCAGCGGGAGCGGCCGGATCTCGTGCTGCTGGACATCAAGATGCCGGCCATGGACGGCATGGAGGTGCTCCGCAAGATCAAGACGGTCGACGAAACGCTGCCGGTCGTCATGATCTCCGGCCACGGCACCACCGCCACGGCCGTGGAAGCGATCCGATCCGGCGCCATCGATTTTCTCGACAAGCCGCTGAGCAGCGAGCGTGTCATCGTCACCATCCAGAACACGCTCAGTCAGTCGCAGCTGCGCAAGGAGAACCGCGAGCTGAAGCTCGCGATGGAGTCGAGGTACGAGATCGTCGGCAGCAGTCCCGCGCTGCGGCGCGTGCTCGAGGCGGTGCAGCGCGCAGCGCCGACCAATGCCACGGTGATGCTGCTGGGCGAGAGCGGCGTCGGCAAGGAACTGGTCGCGCGGACCATTCACCGCAACAGCCCGCGCGCAGGGCAGCGCTTCATTCAGGTAAACTGCGCGGCCATTCCCGAGGAGCTGATCGAATCGGAACTGTTCGGCCACGAGAAGGGGTCGTTCACAGGCGCGACCGAGAAGCAGATCGGCAAGTTCGAGCAGGCCGATCGCGGCACCATCTTTCTGGACGAAGTCGGTGACATGAGTCCGAAAACGCAGGCGAAGGTACTGCGCGTGCTGCAGGAGCAGGAAGTCGAACGACTCGGGTCCGCGCGCACGATCAAGGTCGATGTGCGCGTCATCGCGGCGACGAACAAGAACCTCGAGGAGGCGATTCAGCGCGGCGAGTTCCGGGAGGATCTCTTCTTTCGTCTGAACGTCATCCCTATTCAGGTGCCCCCGCTGCGCGAACGGCGCGACGACATTCCGCAGCTCGTCCAGCATTTCGCCAAACGCATCAGCGAAGAGCACAACTTGAAGCCGAGGCGGTTCGAGCCGCGCGCCATGGAGGCGCTGCAGCGGTACCGCTGGCGCGGCAACATTCGCGAGCTGCGCAACACGGTCGAGCGGCTGATGATCATGGCCCCCGGCGATCTCATTCGCGTGGAGGATTTGCCGACAGAGGTTCGCGGAGTGTCGCCGTCGCCGGCGTCGCCTTCGGATGCGCCGGCGTTGGCGCAGCCGGCCGCTGGCGCGGGCGGGTCGGCCACGTCAACGAGTGGCACGCCGGCGCCTGGCACGCTGCGCGAGTTCAAGGAAGCCGCCGAGCGCGCGTTTCTCGTCGAGAAGCTGCGTGAGAACAACTGGAACATCTCGAAGACCGCCGAAGCCCTCGACACGCCGCGCAGCAATCTTTACAAGAAGCTGGAACAGTACGGAATCAAGCAGGAAGTGGACGGATAGCGGCGGACCTTCTGGTTCCGCGTCTGCGGAAGAAGATCGCAGTCAGCCGATAAGCCGAATTCTGTCGAGAACGATCATTCCTCTGCACCCGTGATCGCTCACAGGTTCTAGCGACCTACCCGATGGCTTGGGACGGGCAGTCCTCATCACGCCATCCTATTTGGTCTTGCTCCGTGCGGGGTTTTGCCTGCCACCGACGTTACCGCCGGCGCGGTGCGCTCTTACCGCACCTTTTCACCCTTACCCCGGTTGCCCGAGGCGGTATGTTTTCTGTGCCACTGTCCGTCAAGTTGCCCTGCCCGGGCGTTACCCGGCGCACTGCCCTTTGGAGTTCGGACTTTCCTCTCCCCACCGTCTTATCAGTTTCCTGAAGCGCGGCGGTGAGCGATCGTCTGGCTGACTGCGACTTCACATTATCGCGTACGATTACCGCGGCAGGCTTTTTGCTCGGCTCCGACACTGACCATGGCCAACTACCTCGTGACCGGCGGCGCGGGTTTCATCGGCTCTCATCTTGTGGAGGAGCTCGTGCGGCGGGGAGAGCGCGTGCGCGTCGTGGACAGCCTGATCACGGGCAAGCGGCAGAACCTCTCGCACGTGCCGGCCGTGGACTTTATGGAAGGCGATCTAGCGGATCCGGAGATCGCGCAGCGTGCGGTGAAGGGCATGGACTACGTCCTGCACCAGGCCGCTATCCCGTCGGTGCCACGCTCCGTGGAGGATCCGATCACGTCGAATCGCGCCAATATCGACGCGTCGCTTAACGTTCTCGTCGCGGCGCGCGACGCTGGTGTGAAGCGGGTCGTCTATGCAGGGTCCTCCTCCGCGTACGGCAACACGCCTACGCTGCCTAAAGTCGAAACCATGCCGACGGCGCCCCTATCACCGTACGCGCTGCAGAAGCTGGTGGCGGAGCAGTACTGCCGGATGTTCACGGATCTTTATGGCCTCGAGACCGTGACCATTCGCTACTTCAACGTGTTCGGTCCGCGGCAGGATCCGTCATCGCCGTACTCCGGCGTCATCTCACTCTTCATCAGCGCGCTCTGTGATGGGCGTCAACCGACAATCTACGGCGACGGCGAACACACCCGCGACTTCACCTACGTCGCTAACGTCGTGGACGGCGTGCTGCGCGCGTGCACGGCACCCGCGGCGAAGGGGGAAGTAATCAACGTCGCTACCGGCGTCCGCATATCGCTGAACACGCTCTTCAACACGGTGCGTCAGCTCGTCGGGACGAACGTCGAGCCCCTTTACGGCGAGCCCCGCGCCGGCGACGTCAAGGATTCGCAGGCGGACATCTCCAAGGCACGACGCGTTCTCGGCTACGAGCCGAGCGTCACCTTCGAGGAAGGTCTGGAGAAGACCGTCGCCTGGTATCGCACCTCGCAGCTGTCCGCTGCATAAATCTTCGCAACCCGTGAGATTAGTCGCCGAGGCGCCGATAGTCTGTCTGACCACAGTCCATGTCCAGACCTGACGCGACGCGCCTCTCGTGCGCAGGTGTTGTTGCCGCCATTGCACTGGTCGTCACGCCCGCACGCGCCACAACCTTTGTTGCCCTCACATTTCAACAGCTGATCGCACAGGCCGACGTCATTTTCATCGGCGATGTCGTCGACGTACGGCCGTACACGCAGCGCACCCGCACCGGCACGCTCGTGAAGACGCGCGTCACGTTCCGAGTGGATGATGCGTTGTATGGGACGAACAGCCTCGTCGAGGTATTCGATTTTCTCGGCGGACAAGCGGATGGCATCGGCATGGCTGTCGAAGGAATGCCGAAATTCGCGGTTGGCGATCGGCGCGTCGTATTCGCGCGCCGCCGAGCGAGCATCAACCCAATCGTCGGGTTCACGCAGGGCCTGCTGCGCGTCGGGCGCGACACCAGCGGCGTCGAGCGTCTGTCCGAGTCCACGGCAATCACACTGACAGACCTGCGAAGCCGGATTGTGAGCGCGCTTGCGGAGTCTGGAAAACGATGAGGGCGCGCTTGGCCATTCTGGTCGTTGCGGCTGGCGCTCTTTCAATCGCGCCGAACATACGTGCGCACTGGGAAGACGAGAATCACTGGCCGGCGGGATCGGTGATCGCAATGCAACTGCAGATGGGTCCATCCCCAGCTCCGCTTGTCGACGGCAACGCCGACTGGGACGCGGTGACCGAAGCGGCGCTGAATTCGTGGAACGCAGTCTTGAATGGCGTCGCATTCCAGCCGGTTCGCGGTCCAGCTCCTGATGCCGCCAGCCAGGACGGCGTCAATAACGTGTTCTGGGGCGACGATGTGTATGGTGAACCGTTCGGCGACGGCGTGTTGGCGCTCACGCTCAGCACATACACGGTCCCCGACAACGCGACGATCGAATCGGACGTCGTGTTCAACCGCGCGCTTGCATGGAATTCATATCGTGGCGATCTCCGCCGCGGACCGGACGGAGGAACGTTGTACGACATGCAACGCGTCGCGCTGCACGAGTTCGGCCACGTGCTCGGTCTGGACCATCCGGACGATCACGGCCAGATCGTGACCGCGATCATGAACAGCCGCGCGAGCAACGTCGATGCACTGCAGCCGGACGACATCGAGGGTGTCGCGGCGATCTACACCGCCCTGTCCGCGACATCGCTTGAAAGCGCGCCGGTGAGGTAAAACCTCATCATCGAAGTGGAAGGGTGTATAGTTCCACCCTCCCCTTTGAGACACGACGATCGATTTGTCCGCCTGCGAGTTCTGCGTGGCGTGCCCGCAATCGGTCTTGTTGTGTCGTTCTTCTTCATTCCCCGTTTGACCGCGCAAGAAGCCCCAGTAGCACTGGCACCCCCATTCGCTCAGCGCGGCGCGCCCCTCGACGAGCCGCCGCTGATCTGCGGAACCGTCGACGGGGCGACGGCGGCGGCCATGCGATTCCGTCCGCGCCGCGTGCTGCAGGACAACACACCCCTGTGGTTCGATCAGGAGCCCGTGCTGCTGACGGCCGATTATCAGGGCGTCATCACTCTGCGAAATGTCCTGGTGACCGGTGACGTCGAATCCGTGCAGTTCAAACCGAGTGGCGGTGACGCGATCGAGACCTGGGCCCGCGTGGGAATCAGCCAGATCGGCAATCGGTCGGCAAGCGTGTTTTCTCCGTCGTGGAGCCAGAACCAGCTCGCTTCGGCATTCAAGGCGCAGGAAGTCGGATTCGACACGCCGTATCTTTATTGGGGCGAGGTATTGCCGCCCGGCGTCGCTGAGGGAAGCGGTTACGGCGTGTACCTGCGTGTCCTGCAGAATTCCATTCCGCAAGTGTCCGTCGTACAGGTTGCCGACGATGTGCAGTACTCGTCCGCCATCGTCAACATCCGTGCTGACGACTTCGGCTACACGCAGGTGCTCGACGACGAGAACACGTATGGGTTCGAAAAGGTCACGCGGCGGTTCTATCAACTTTTTCCGGACTCCTACGATTCCATCGGTATCACGGACGCGTCGACCCGTCTGACAACGCCGACGTATGCGGCGTTTCACTGGCCGGTCAAGAACGACATAAAGGGAATCGGTCAGCCACTGTTCGATATGTCCGCGAGTTACGGCAGCGCCGGCCGTTTGTCCGGAATCGAGTACTTTGCAGGCGCAACGATGACTTCGAGCCGCTCCGTCGCACACGAGACTGCGCACCGATGGGCGGCCTTCATCGACTGGGGCAAGTTACTCGGAATAACTCCGGCGGGTCATCAGCCGACTGCGCATGACCCGCTGATGACTGGCGGCGAAACCCGCATGGGGGCGGTGCTCGACGGGACGCGTCGCGTGGCGAATGCCGCCGGCGGCTGGACGATCGAGCGAACGCCCGCGCCGATCCTGTTCCATCCATACACGCTGTATGCGATGGGGCTGCTCGCACCGGAGGCGGTTCCCGAGATTGCGGTCTTCGAGGATCAGGGACAATTCAGTCCAGCATCCGTCGCTACGCCTGCGATTGGGACGACCGTCAAGGGCGACGCGAAGACCGCAACTGCATTCAACGTCATCGGCATGATCGGACCGCGCCAGGGGCCGGTGCCGACCACGTGGGATCAGGCGGTGATCGTGGTGTCGTCGGGACGATTGTTGTCGAGACGTGAGATGGACTACTGGACGTTCCACGCTCAACGCATTGCGGATCCGAATCGTACGGGTGTCATCACATGGAACGGGCACGGCTCGTTCGACGCGGCGACCTCGGGCCGCATCGATCTGACGCACGAGATCCGCCCACGCGACGGCGAACCAATTCGCGAGCCGCTGCCGGTCGATGGACCACGCTTCGCACCATCTGATTTTCGCGAGATCGCGCCGGACGCGGCTGTGCCGAGCGTCTACGGCCCCGGTGAGCGGTTTCGTATGACAGGCCGCGTGACGGCGACCGACCACAACGATTTCTCGAACGTGCTGGTTGGTCTGTACCGGAACTTAGGCGGTGACGGCGAATTCATCCGCGGCGACTCCCGAGTTGACAGCAAGGGGATGTTCGACGTCGCGACACGGTCGTTCACCGCCGATGACCGAGGACAGTGGATTCTCGAAATCTACCTGTTCTGGCCGAACAGCGGTTCGCAATACGCGCGCTTCTTCCTTGGGCCTATCACCGTCCGCTGATCGCGGATTGATCCGGCAACGCACGTTGCCACCCGCGCAACGCTGGTTGTCACTTATGCGCGTGCAGGAAACCGCGCAGTTCCCGCGCGTGCGCTAAGTCCCCGCCACGCTTCGCTATCCGGCGACAGCGCTCACGGTGCGTGATGGGCAGCCGCCTTGCTGTGCTGGCGCGTGCCGGTGGGTAACCGTGCGCGTGCGCACCCGACCAGGTCGCTTCAGTGCGGGCCCGCCGGTCGTTCATGTTCGCAACGATGCTACGAGGAGGACACGATGATGACCCGCATTCTGACCGCAGCGATTGCGGCGATTGCGCTGAGCGCTCCGATGCTGAGCGCGCAGAGCAAGGCGCCGGCGCCGAAGCCGGTGGCCACGGCAACAGCGCCCGTCAACCTGAATACCGCCACCGCAGAACAGCTCGCAACGATACCCGGCGTCGGGCCGAAGATGGCCGAACGCATCATCGACTACCGGCAGAAGAACGGCGGCTTCAAGAAGCTCGAGGATCTGATGAACGTCAGCGGCGTCGGCGAGAAGAGCTTCCTCAAGATGAAGCCGCTCATCACCGTGGGTACACCCTCCTCGAAGTGATGTTCGTGACGGCGGCGGTGGGCATCGCCGCCGCCGTCGCGGTTCCGCAGTTGAACGCCACTATCGAACATACCCGCACGGTTGGTGCAGCACGGTATCTAGCCGCACGACTCGGCTCGGCGCGCGCCCAGGCAGTGGCTCGCTCTGCCAACGTCGCACTGCTGTTTACGATCGCCGGTGAAAGAACAACGATGGGCATCTACGCCGATGGCAACGGCGATGGCGTTCGCACGCGCGAGATCGCGTCTGGCATCGATCCGGCAGCCGGCGCGCCGATGCGCTTCGACGTGGCGTTCCCTCACGTCATCCTCTCGCTTAGTGATCCTCCGGATCCGGCGCTGACAAGCGCGCTGATGTCGTTCACACCTCTCGGGACCGCCTCGTCGGGTACGTTGTATCTGCGAGGAGGCGACGGCTCTCGGTACGCCGTGCGCGTGCTTGGCGCGACTGGTCGCACACGCGTGCTGCGGTACGACGCCACCTCCCGCAGCTGGATCGAGGGCCTGTAACCGATGGAGCGGCGTCGGGCGGCTCGGCGGCCGGTGACGCTCAACGAGCCGCTCTCGGGCGCCAGACTGCGAACCGGCGGTCAGCTGCGAATCGTTGACGCGTCCTCCTCGGGTGCGCTCGTGGAGACGGCCGAGCGTCTTCTTCCAGGTCGCAATCTCGACGTGCACATCATGTCGGCGCAGGGCCGGGTACTGGCTCGCTCGCGCGTAGTTCGCGCCTGCGTCGCGCACCTCACTGCCGATTCCATTCGCTATCAAGCCGCGCTGGCGTTCGAGCGCGCGCTTGATGTGCATGTCGAAGGGTATGCGCTGCCCGCCGCGCTCCGCGGGTTCGACATGGAAGCGGGCAACCGCTACCCGGCGGCACCCGTACCGGGCGACATCGAATTCGCGGAGATGCCATCTGCGTAGGAAACCGATGCCTTTCGGGACGTTGGCACTCAGCTTGGTAAAGGCTCAGCTGGAGGACGGCATGGAGCGGCTCGACGAAGTGATGGGGCGGGTGTTACGCGCGCTTGGTGATGCGCTGGCGGCAAATCCGGTCGACCGGGATCTGCAGGGCGTCTTTGAACGCGAGGTGCAGCAGGCAGCCAGTGTGCGCAGCGTGCGCCTGCGCGAAGTGCCCGCGCGCTACAACGCGAGACTCATCACGCCGACGCGGACGTCGCAGTCGATTGTTCTCGGGGTACCGAACGCCGATCCGCGGATGCAGGCGATTCTCGAGACATGCTTCGACGCCGGCGTGCCGCCGCAGGAGGAGCAGTTGGACGTCCTTGCCGCCGCCGCGCAGCTGGGCGGTCTCGTGCTGGAAGCATCTCGCGGCAGGATATCCGGCGCTGCGAGGCCGCCGGATGGAGTGGCGCCGCTCATCGGATCCAGCTCGGTCATGCAAATGCTGCGCGGACGCGTGGAGCGCGTCGCAGCGACCGACTTTACCGTGCTCATCGAAGGCGAGAGCGGCACGGGCAAAGAGCTCGTGGCGCGTCAAATTCACGAGGTCAGTCGTCGGAGGAACGGACCGTTCGTCGCCGTCAATTGCGCGGCGCTTGTCGAGACGCTGCTCGAAGCGGAGCTCTTCGGCATCGAGGAACGGACCGCGACCGGTGTGCGCGGGCGTGTCGGCAAGTTCGAGCACGCGGAAGGCGGCACGCTGTTTCTTGATGAGATCTCGGACCTGTCGCTCTCCGCGCAGGCCAAGCTGCTGCGCGCGATTCAGGATGTCGCGGTCGAACGTGTCGGCGGTCACGGCTCGCGGCGTGTGAACACCCGCATCGTGGCCGCCACGAACCGGCCGCTGTCGGACCTGGTGACGCGCGGGCTGTTCCGATCCGACCTCTATTACCGGCTCGGCGGCGTGGAGATTCACGTGCCGCCGCTGCGCGCGCGGCGGGAAGACATCTGCGAGCTGGCGACTTACTTTCTCGGGCGGCACAACCGCGCTCGTGAGCTGACGATTTCCGACGCGGCGGCGGATGCGTTGCGGATGTATGCCTGGCCTGGCAACGTGCGGGAGCTCGAGCGCTTTGTCGAGCATGCGGTCGCGCTGGTGGACTCACATCAGATCGAGCTCGATGATCTGCCGCCGCAGTTCCGGGGGGAGTACGTGCAAGTCCTCGCCCCGTCGGTTGCGGCAAGCGAGTCGATGCGAGCGTGGGGCAGCCGGTACGCGCGGCTCGTCTACGAACGCTGCGGTCGCAACAAGCGACGCACGTGCCGGCACCTGGATATCAGTTATCACACGCTCGAAGCCTATCTGTCGTACTCGGGACCGCGAAAGGAAACCAATCGGCAGCTGCCCGAGTGGGTCCGTTCAGCCAGTGCCGCAGTGGAAGTCCCAACCGCGACTGTCGTCCACGGACGGCTCGAGGAAGCCTGAGGTGCTGTTCGCGTTCCGCTACTTCCGTGTCCTGCGGGTGGTGCCGTCCGTCTTCATTGGCGGCTTCATCGTCTCGACTCTTCTCGCCGGCATACAGTTGATGAGCGATTCCTCGTCGGCGGAGTCTGCCCTGAATCCCGTGTTGAAGCTGCAGCTGTTTGCCGCCTCGTCGGGGTTTCAGCTGCCGGCGCGCCGCGGCTACTACGATCTGCTTCTCACCTCGTCAACCGCGCGATGGCAGGTTGCGGTGGCGCATTGCGGCGTATCCATCGCACCCGGGTTACTCACCTGGATGTGTGTTGTCCTCCTCGAACTGACGGTCAGTCGTGGCAACCATGCGGCCGCGGCGAGCGCGGGTACATGTATGGCGTTTGTGGCATGGTCCATCATCGCCTGGGCGACAGCGGTCTTTTCATCGCGAACCGCCGCCACGATTCTGTGGCTGGTGGTGATGTCGATTCCCGGCGTTGGCTATCTGTCGCCGTTCGCCTGGGTGGGCGCAAACGCGTCGGCGATTCGGCCCTTGGCGTTGTTCGCGCCGTACGCAGTGGCTATCGCGGGGTTCGCCTTGGCATTGATGGCAATCGCCCGCCGCCCCACGCCGCTCGAGGGGTCGCAGTGAGCGACGTGCTGCTCGCGGCGCTCGGACTCGCTGCGCGGTACCGGCACCGCGAGGTCTTTCACGACGTCTCATTTGAGCTTGGCGGCGGGCAGGTGCTCGGCATCATCGGGCCGAACGGCGCCGGAAAGACCACGCTGCTGCGGGTGATCGCGGGACTGTTGGCGCCATGCGAAGGCGAGGTGCGCGTGCGCGGAATGCCGCCGCGTCAGGCGATGGCGGCAGGAGCCAATCTTGCGTACTTTGCCGGCGAATTTACGCTGCCGGGTTCGGTCCGCGCATGTGAGTGGGGAAGTCTTGCCACAGGCGGTGCAATCACGCCGGAGCGGCGTCGCATTCGGACGTTGTCACGCGGCACGCGGCAGCTGCTCGGGTTGCGCACCGTCCTTTCGCGGCCGCATCTCGGCCTCCTCGTGCTCGACGAGCCGTGGGAAGCGCTGGATGTGGACGGGTCGCGATGGCTATCGCGAACGCTCGAAGCGAAACGGGATCGCGGAGCGGCGGTTGTGCTCACGTCCCACGATCCGCACGACCTTGGCGGCATTTGCGATCTGTATCTGTTCCTCGTCAGCAAGCGCGCCACACTGTTCAGGGCGCACGAGTTGTCCACCGCCGGTCCCGTTACGGCAGCGGTGCTCGCCGCCATCCTCGAACGCCTTCAGGTGGACGCGACGATGCCGCTGCGCGCGGTCTCGGACACGTTGAGCGTCTCCGCGTAGGCGAAGTAAACTCGGATGGGTAGGGGCGGGTCTACAGACCAGCCTCTACACTCCGCGCGTCTACACTCCGCGCGTCCCCGCGATGACCGAGACGATCACCTCTGAGCTCAGGAAGACACCGCTTCACGCGCGGCACTGCGCGTCCAACGCGCGCATGGTCCCGTTTGGCGGTTGGGAGATGCCAGTCGAATACTCCGGCATCACCGCGGAGCACATGGCGGTCCGCACGCGCGCCGGCATCTTCGACGTCAGCCACATGGGCGAAATCGAGATTGCCGGCAAAGATGCCCTTGCGGCGGTGCAGCGTATCTCGAGCAACGACGCCAGCCGCCTGCAGGTCGGACAGGCCCACTATTCGGCCCTGACCACTTTCGACGGCACCTTCGTGGACGACATGCTCGTCTACCGGATGGCGCCGAGCCACTTTCTCCTCGTCGTCAACGCGTCGAACATCCCGAAGGACTATGCGTGGATTGCCGCCCAGGTCAAAGAAGCTGGCGAGGCCGCGGCGGTCGATTCCAGCAGCCGCTACGCGCTGCTGGCGATTCAGGGGCCGGCCGCACTCGGCGTGCTGCAGCCGCTTTGTTCCGCGGAACTGTCTGGCATCAAGTACTACTGGTTCACGCATGGCGAAGTCGCTGGCGCGCGAGCGCTGATCTCGCGAACGGGCTACACCGGCGAAGACGGCTTCGAGATCTTTGTCCCGCCGAATATGGCAGATCGCGTCTGGCAGGCGCTGCTCGAATCGGGACGCTCGGCCGATGTGATCCCGTGCGGGCTCGGCGCGCGCGACACGCTCCGCCTTGAAGCCGCGATGCGCCTCTACGGCAACGACATCGATGAAACGACGACGCCGCTCGAAGCGGACCTCGGGTGGATCGTCGGCTGGAAGAAAGAGTTCTTCATCGGACACGAGCGGCTGCGCGAGCAGAAAGAAAAGGGCGTCACCAGGAAGCTGGTCGGCTTCGAGATGATCGATCGTGGCATCGCGCGGCACGGTTATCAGGTGGTGCACGGCGATAAGCCGATTGGCGTCGTCACCAGCGGCACGCAGACGCCGTTCTTGAAGAAGGCGATCGGCATGGCCTACGTGCCGATGGACTCGACGGCGCCAGGCTCGGAGATCGCTATCGATGTACGCGGCCGCGTCGTACGGGCGACGGTCGTGCCGCTGCCGTTTTATAAGAGGACGAGATGACGTATCCGGCTGACCGCAAGTACACGAAAGACCACGAGTGGATTCGCATCTCCGGTGACACGGGCGAAGTCGGCATCACCGACTACGCGCAGGAGCAGCTCGGTGACGTAGTCTACGTAGAGCTGCCCGAGGTGGGTCGCAAGGTAACGGCGGGCGAGTCGTTCGGATCGATCGAATCGGTGAAAGCGGTGTCGGAGCTGTTCGCGCCGATGACCGGAGAGATCGTTGCCATCAACGATCATTTGAAGAACCACCCCGAGATCGTCAACAGCGATCCGCACGGTACCTGGATGATCAAGGTGAAGCTGTCGCAGCCGACCGACTCGGGCGCGCTGCTCGATTCCTCGCAATATCAGTCCCAGCTAGGATGAACAGACTCGACGCCAGCGACTGGTTTGCGCGCCGCCACATCGGCCCTTCTCCAGACGATCGCGACCGGATGCTGCAGACGGTGGAAGCCTCATCCCTTGATGTGCTGATGGACGAGGCAATCCCCGCGTCCATCCGGCTCACGCAGCCGCTGAATCTGCCGCCGGCCGAGAGCGAGCATCAGTACCTTCGGCGCTTGACGACGGTCGCGCGCAAGAACAAGACGTTCCGGTCTTATATCGGCCTCGGCTACCACGACACGATCACGCCAAGCGTCATCCTTCGGATGGTGATGGAGAACCCCGGCTGGTATACGCCGTACACGCCGTACCAGGCCGAGATCGCGCAGGGTAGGCTCGAGTCGCTCCTCAACTTCCAGACAATGGTCGCCGACCTGACCGGAATGGAAGTGGCTAATGCATCGCTGCTCGACGCGGCGACCGCGGCGGCCGAGGCGATGACGCTTCTGCACCGCGTCCGCGGCAGCGGCAATCGTGCCGGTTCGGACCGGGCGGAACGAGGACTCTTCCTGGTAAGCGACCGCTGTCTTCCGCAGGCCATCGACGTGCTGCGGACACGTGCCGAACCACTCGACATCGATCTCCATGTCGGACCGATGGAGTCGATGAAATTCGAGCCGCGCGTCTTCGGCGCCATCGTCGAATATCCGGATCAATTCGGTGCGGTCGCGGATTTGTCGGCGTTCATCGCGCAGGCGCACGACGCCGGTGTGCTCGTCGCCGTCGGCGCCGATCTGCTGGCGCTCGCGTTGTTCAAGCCCCCCGGCGAAATGGGCGCCGACGTCGTCTATGGCAACTCGCAGCGGTTTGGGGTGCCTCTCGGCTACGGCGGCCCGCACGCGGCGTTCTTCGCGACGCGCAGTGCGTTCATCCGCCAGGCGCCTGGGCGCCTCATCGGCGTGTCGGTCGACGCCCACGGCCGCAAGGCCTACCGCATGGCACTCGCCACCCGCGAGCAGCACATCCGCCGCGAGAAGGCGACGTCCAACATCTGCACGGCGCAGGCGCTGCTGGCGAATATGGCGGCGATGTACGGCGTGTATCACGGACCTGAAGGGTTGAAGGCGATTGCCACGCGCGTCCATGAGCTGACGGCTATTCTCGAGCGGGAGCTTACGGCGCTCGGTGTCAGCCAGACCAACGCGCAATATTTCGACACCCTGCGTCTCGCCCTGCCGACTCCAGGGCCCGAAGGCGCTGCGCTGCTGAGACAGGAAGCGCTCGCCGCGGGAATCAATTTCCGTTACATGGCCGATGGCGCGATCGGTATTTCGCTGAACGAAACGGTCACTACAGCTGACGTTCAAGACATCGTGAACGTCTTCGCGAAGGCTGTCAGCAAGCGGGCACGCCGCATTGACTGGAACAGCGACGAGTCCCGACTCCCGAATCCCGAACCCCGGCGCACCTCGTCGTTTATGGACCACCCCGTGTTCAACACGCATCGGTCAGAGACGCAGATGATGCGCTACATCCGATCGCTCGAGCGAAAGGATGTCGGGCTGGATACGTCGATGATCCCGCTCGGCTCCTGCACGATGAAGCTGAATGCCGCGACAGAGATGCTGCCGGTCACATGGGAACACTTCTCGCGCGTTCACCCGTTCGTGCCGGTAGATCAGGCGCAGGGATATGCGCAGATCATCGGTGAACTAGAGGAGGCGCTCGCAGAAGTCACCGGCTTTGCCGCGGTCTCGCTGCAGCCGAACTCCGGAGCGCAGGGTGAGTTTGCGGGGCTGATGGTGATCCGTGCGTATCACCGTGATCGCGGAGAGTCACACCGCGACGTGGTCCTGATTCCCGCGTCGGCGCACGGCACCAACCCCGCGAGCGCGTCTATGGCTGGCATGCGCGTGGTCGTCGTCGCAACGGCGCCAAACGGCAACGTGGATGTTGAAGATTTGAGGAAGAAGGCGGGGGAGCATCGCGACCGGCTGTCGTCGCTGATGATTACGTACCCGTCCACCCACGGCGTGTTCGAGGACGACATCAAGACCATCTGCAGCATCGTGCACGAGAACGGCGGACAGGTGTACATGGACGGCGCGAACATGAATGCGCAAGTGGGGCTCACCAGTCCGGCCTCGATCGGCGCCGATGTTTGCCACTTGAATCTGCACAAGACATTTGCAATTCCCCATGGCGGCGGCGGACCCGGCATGGGACCGATCGGCGTGGCTGCGCACCTCGCGCCTTATCTTCCCTCGCATCCGCTGACGAAAACAGGCGGCGCACGCGCGATTCACGCGGTCTCCGCCGCGCCGTGGGGGAGTGCAAGCATCCTTCTCATTTCGTACGGCTATATCCGGATGCTGGGTGCCGAGGGGATGACCGACGCCACGCGCTACGCAATCCTGAACGCGAACTACATCAAGGCGCGTCTCGAGCATCATTACCCGGTCTTGTATGCCAGGGCGAATGGCCGCGTGGCGCACGAGCTGATTTTCGATCTGCGCGCCTTCAAGTCTGCGGGGATCGAGGAAATGGATGTCGCTAAACGCCTGATGGATTACGGCTTCCATGCGCCGACGGTATCCTTTCCGGTCGCCGGCACGCTGATGGTTGAACCGACGGAGAGCGAAGACAAAGGAGAGCTCGATCGATTCTGTGACGCGATGATTCAGATTCGCCGAGAGATTGAAGCGGTGGTCACCGGCAAGGCGGATCAGCGCGACAACGTGCTGAAGAATGCGCCGCATACGGCGGAAGCGATTGCCGCGGCTGAGTGGTCGCATCCCTACTCGAGGGAAGCAGCGGCGTACCCGCTGCCGTTTGTCCGTTTGACCAAATTCTGGCCGAGCGTCGGACGCATCGACAATCCGTACGGAGATCGCAACCTCTTCTGCTCGTGTCCGCCGGTCGAGGCGTTCGCCTGAGCCGCGCGACCTTCAGCGCCGCTTGCACGTCTAAAAAGTCGTTACACTCGAGACTGTCGTGTCGCCCCGTGCTATGCGTACTGCCAGCGTGTATCTCGGCGCCCTCATCGCCGGTGGCGCTCTCGCCGTTCTCGCGACCTATTACTCCGCACGCGACGACGTTTATGTCATGGTCGCCGTGCTCCTCGTGGTCGCGGCCGCATTTGCCGGCGGCACGGGGCCTGCGATTGTCGTAGCCATCACCGTCGTCATCGGTGACGACCTCGTTCTTTCCGGCCGTCTTCCGCCGCTGGACCAATGGCGCGACGAGCTCATTTTCGCAACGATCGCCATCACCGTGGGGCTGCTGGTTGCGGCCAAACGGAGACAGCAGCTCGAGGCCGAGCGGCTGGCGGCGCGCGAGCGTACGCTTCGTACTGAGCGCGACACGATTCTTGCGGCGATCTCCCATGACGTTCGCAATCCGCTCGCGGTCATTATCGGGTCGGCGCGACGCGTTCTCGCCGGCGGCGTTGCTCACGACGTGCAGCGCGTGCTGAAGCGCATCGACTCGGCCGCCATCCAGGCGTCACAACTGATCGATCTGCTCGTCGATCTTCGCTCGCTGGAAGGGGATGCGCTGCAGCTGGATCTGCAGCGCCATGATCTGCGCCGAACGCTGGAAATGGCCATCGAACAGATGGAAGGGATCGTGCGCGTTCACCGCCTCCAGTGCTTGACGCCGGGATCTGCCGTTGTGGCGGTGTACGACGAGGGCCGGGTGCAGCGGGTGTTTCAGAATCTGATCGGCAACGCGATCAAGTACTCGCCAGACGGCGGCGATATCGAAGTGCGGCTCGAAGCCGCCGCCGGTCTCGCTCGCGTCACCGTGCGCGATCACGGCATCGGTATTCCAGAACAGGAGCGAGGACGCGTGTTTGAGCGCGGCTACCGCGCGCAGGCCACGAAAGGGATTCCCGGCTCCGGGCTTGGCCTGTTCATCAGCGCCGAAATCGTGAAGCGGCATCGCGGCGGCATCACCTGCGACGCGGCGCCGGGCGGCGGAACGATTTTCGAAGTCCGCCTTCCGCTAGTCGGCGTTGGCTCGGCGGCGGAACGTGTTGAGCAGCTGCCACGTGACGGCGCCCGGCCGTCCGTTGCCGATGCGGCGATCGTTGACCGTGACGATCGGCACGAGCTCCCGCGTGGTGCTGGTGAGGAACGCCTCGTCCGCGCCGAATAGGTCCTCGTCGCGCAGCACCTGCTCGCGCACGTCCACGCCGATCTCCTTGCCGATATCGAACAGGAATTCCCGCGTAATGCCGGGCAGAAGCCCGGCCTCGAGCGGCGGCGTCATCACAACGCCCTTCTTCACAATGAACAGGTTTGCGGTCGTGCACTCGGCCAGCTCGCCGTGGTAGTTGCGCATGACGCCTTCGAAGGCGCCATGCTTGATCGCTTCCTGCGCCGCCAGGGCGCTGTTCATCAGGTTGTTGCTCTTGATCATCGGATTGACCGACTGCGGATGGTTCCTGATGATGTCCACGAGGACCACGCGGACGCCGCGCTCGTAAACCTCGGGCGCCGGATCGACCTGGGGCTTGACGATGACAATGATCGAGGGGTTCGGCGTCGCCTTCGGATCGTACGTGAGCTCGCCGATGCCGCGTGTCACGAGAACTCGAATGTACGCTTCGCCTTCGACGCAGGCTGCCGCCTGCGTGTCGCGAATCTGTGCCGCGAGCTCCTCGTCTGTGAAGGGCAGGGGCAGATCGATCATCCACGCCGACCGCCGCAGCCGTCGCATGTGGCGATCGAACAGAAACGGCCGCTGATGGTAAGTGCGCATCGTTTCATAGATGCCTTCGCCGTAGAGGAAGCCGTGATCGAAGACCGAGATCACCGCATCGCGCTCCGGCGTGATGCGACCATTGACGTTGACCGTTGCGTTCATAGTGAGTCCTAATATTCCCACGAACGAATGCGAATTCTGAACGCCGCCCAGATGCGCGAGGCAGACCGCTTCACCATCGAAGAGATCGGCATCCCCTCGCTGGTGCTCATGGAGAACGCCGGCCGGCAGGTAGTGGCGGCGGTCGAGGCCGCATTCGAGGCCCGGCTCAACGGCCGCGTCGCCGTGCTGTGTGGGCGTGGGAACAACGGTGGCGACGGATTCGTGGTCGCGCGCACGCTACTGCAGCGCGGCATCGATACGTCCGTATTTGTGATCGGCTCGCTCGGAGAAATACGCGGCGATGCGAAGACCAACCTGGACATTCTCGGCCGCCTCGGCGTTACAGTTGTCGAGATCGCGGACGAGCAGAGTTGGGAGCTGCATTTCTCCGAAATCTCCCAGTGCACGCTCATCGTCGACGCCATCTTCGGCACGGGACTGAAGTCCGCCCTCGCCGGCATGATGGAAACGATCGTTGCCGACGTCAACGCCTCGTCGATTCCCATCGTGTCGATCGATCTTCCGAGCGGCATGTCGGCGGATACGCCGCACATGATTGGCGATTGCATTGACGCGTCAATGACCGTCACGCTCGCCACGCCGAAGCTGCCGCTGGTGCTGCCGCCGGGTGAGGAGCATGCGGGCGACGTCGTCATCGCCGACATCGGCATCCCGCACGAGGTCATCGACGGCGTCGAAGGGCAGCACATCGAGCTGCTGACGCCCGAGCAGCTGCGCGATGTCGTGGAGCCGCGAGCGGCCGACTCACACAAGGGTGATTTCGGCCGGGTGACGATCGTCGCGGGCTCGCGCGGCAAGACAGGCGCCGCGCACCTGGCCGCGATGGGGGCGTTGCGGTCGGGTGCGGGGCTGGTGACGGTTGCCACGCCCGCATCGGTGCTGCCGATCATCGCGTCGATGGCACCGGAGATGATGACCGAGCCGCTCGACGATTCCGGCGAAGGCTGCCTGTCGGCCACGGGAATCGAGCGCGTCCTGGATCTCCGTCACGACGTCATCGCCTGCGGACCCGGATTGGGCCGCGGTCCCGGCGTTGCGGACTTCGTCCGCGCGCTTCTCGATCGGGCGACCGTGCCGCTCGTACTCGACGCAGATGCGATCACCGTGCTTGCCGACGATCCGGGACGACTTGTCGGCAGGGAAGAGCGCGACGTCATCATCACGCCGCACCCCGGCGAGATGGCCCGGCTGATCGGATCGACGACCGACGAGGTGCAGGCGAATCGCATTGATGTGGCGACGGACTTCGCGACGACACACCGCGTGTATGTCGTATTGAAGGGACACCGCACGATCGTCGCGACTCCCGACGGTCATGTGTTCATCAACCCAACGGGCAACGCCGGCATGGCGACCGGTGGGACGGGTGACGTGCTCACCGGCATGATCGCGGCGTGGGTCGCTCAGCTGCTCGATGCCGAGGCTGCATGCAGGCTTGCGGTGTTTCTGCATGGAGCCGCAGGGGACATCGCCGAGGGCCAGGAAGGCCAGGTCGCAATGGTTGCTACGGACGTGATCGCCCATCTGGGCGATGCGCTCAACCGTCTTTGCAAGCCGGAAAACGAAAGTTAGTTGTTGGTAGTTGGTGGGTAGTGGTTACGGCTTCCGAAGCGGAGACGCAGGCTGTGGCAAGCGAGCTGGCAGCGACGCTGAAGCCCGGCGACGTGCTCTTGCTTTCGGGGGATCTCGGCGCCGGCAAAACGACGTTCGTGAAAGGTTTGGCTGCAGGCCTAGGAATCGATCCGGACGAAGTCAGCAGTCCGACGTTTACCCTCCTGCACGAGTACCGTGGTGGACGCCTCACGCTCTATCACGCGGATCTCTACCGACTTGATAAGACCGCAACCGACGACCTTGGATTGGAAGAAACAGGAGTGCGGGACGGAGTGCTGGCAATCGAATGGCCGGATCGGCTAAGTCACGACATCTCCGACGCAAAGCTGATTCGACTCGAGATCGTGAATGACGCCTCGCGTCGCATCACCATCGAAACCACCAACTACTAACCACCAACCAACTACCAACTACCGACTATTCCATCCGGTAGTTCGGCGCTTCCTTGGTAATCGCCACATCATGCACGTGGCTCTCGCGCGCGCCCGCCGGCGTAATGCGAATCAGCTTCGCTTTCCGCTGCAGCTCCATGATCGTTGGCGCACCGCAGTAGCCCATACCAGCGCGCAGGCCGCCGACGAGCTGATGAATCATCGCTGCGACGCTCCCCTTGTGCGCGACGCGCCCCTCGATTCCCTCGGGCACGAGCTTGTCCGTGGCTCGTCCGCCTTCGAGATCGAATTCGTCCTGGAAGTAGCGGTCGCGGCTGCCGCGCCGCATCGCGCCGATAGATCCCATGCCGCGGTACTCCTTGTAGCTGCGGCCCTGGAAGAGAATCAGCTCGCCCGGACTTTCGTCGGTCCCGGCGAACAGATTGCCGACCATCGTGCAGCTCGCGCCGACGGCGAGCGCCTTGACGATATCGCCCGAGTAGCGGATGCCGCCGTCGGCGATGACAGGCACGTTGCGCGCGGATGCTGCGCGTGCGCACTCCATGATGGAGCTGATCATCGGTACGCCGATACCTGCAACGACGCGGGTCGTGCAGATCGATCCTGCGCCGATGCCGACCTTCACCGCGTCGACACCGGCATCGATCAACGCGTCGGTGGCCTCGGCGGTCGCGACGTTGCCCGCCACCAGCTCGGTATTCGGGAACTCCCGGCGCACGCGCGCCACCATCTCGAGAACGCCCTGCGAATGGCCGTGCGCGGTATCGATGACGAGGACGTCCACGCCCGCGTTCACCAGCGCACGTGCGCGATCGAATGAATCCTTTGCCACGCCGATCGCGGCACCGCAGCGCAGTCGTCCCAGCGCGTCCTTGCACGCGTTCGGGTACTTCACCGCCTTCTGAATGTCTTTGACCGTGATGAGGCCCTTCAACCGGTAATCGCGATCGACGACGAGCAGCTTCTCGACTTTGTGCTGGTGCAGGATCTCGCGCGCTTCGTCGAGCGTCGTGCCCACCGCGACGGTGTACAGCGGGCTCTTCGTCATCACTTCGTCGATGGTGCGGTTGACGTTGGTCTCGAACCTGAGGTCGCGATTAGTGAGGATGCCGACCAGCCGCCCCTCCTTGCTCCCGTCATCAGTGATCGGCACGCCGGAGATGCGGTACTTCTTCATCAGGTCCAGCGCTTCGTGGATGTGATTCGACGGCCCGAGCGTGATGGGATTGACGATCATCCCGCTCTCCGATCGCTTCACACGATCCACTTCCGATGCCTGCTCCTCGATCGACAGGTTCTTGTGGATGACGCCAAGCCCGCCGTGCTGCGCCATCGCGATGGCGAGGCTGGACTCGGTCACCGTATCCATCGCCGCGCTGAGCAGCGGCACGTTCAGCCGGATGTTGCGCGTCAGCCGCGTCGACACATCCACCTGTGTCGGCAGCACCGTCGAGTGCTGCGGCACGAGAAGGACGTCATCGAATGTCAGGGCTGTGGCGAGTTCGGTTCCGGTGGGCAGGAGGGTGATGGAGCCGGTTTTCAATTCCATATCAAGCTGCCTGGCCGTGACACTTCTTGTATTTCTTTCCGCTGCCGCATGGGCATGGATCGTTGCGCCCGACCTTCGGCTCCTCGCGGCGCACGGTCTTGACGACGTCGTCTCCGCCGGTGCGGGCAGGGAGGGGAGCGCTCTGACGTCCGCCGGCTACGGCCGCGGCCGCCGGCGCGGCGGCCCTCGCCGTGCCGAACGCTGACGCCGCCTCGGCCTTGTTCATGGTCATCTGCGCGGGACGGCGGGCGACCGCACGGGGGGCGGCGGGCGCTTCCTCGTTCACGACAGGCCGCAGCCACATGATGTAGCGGACGATCGCTTCCTCGATGCGCTCCTTCATCGCCGTGAACAGGTCGAAGCTTTCGCGCTTGTACTCGACGAGCGGATCGCGCTGGCCGTAGCCGCGGAGACCGATGCCCTCCTTCAGGTGGTCGAGCGAGTAGAGGTGATCCTTCCACTGCTCGTCGACAATCTGCAGCATCACGTCGCGCTCGACGCGGCGGAGCAGTTCGGAGCCGACCAGCTTCTCCTTCTCGTCGTAGCTTGCCTTGATCGCCGCCCAGAGAGCGTCGCCCATCTCGTCGGAATTCAGATCGTCGAGATTCAACGCATCGAGCTGCGGCGCCTCGAGACCGAAGACGCGGTTGACCTCGCGCTTCAGCGCCTCGACGTCAAATTCCTCGACGTCCAGCTGTTTGCCCGCGAACCGATCGACCTGCGCGTCGAGAATGTCCTCAGCGAGCGCGAGGAGATAGCGGCGCGTGTCGACGAGCTCCTCTTCGTCGATGTGAATTTTGCCCTCGAGGATCTCACGGCGCAGCGTGTAGACGCTCTCACGCTGCTTGTTCATGACGTCGTCGTATTCGAGGAGGTGTTTGCGCACGGAGAAGTTCTGCGCCTCGACCTGCTTCTGCGCGCGCTCGATGGCGCGGCTGACCATGCCGTGCTCGATCGGAACGCCTTCTTCCATGCCGAGCCGCTGCATCAGGCCGGAGATGCGATCCGAGCCGAAGATGCGCATCAGATCGTCTTCCAGCGACAGATAGAAACGTGAGGAACCGGGGTCGCCCTGGCGACCGGCGCGGCCGCGCAGCTGGTTGTCGATGCGGCGCGCTTCGTGACGCTCGGTCCCGAGAATGTGCAGACCGCCCAGATTGACGACCTGTTCGTGCTCGGCGTCAGTTTGTCGTTTGAAGTGGGAGTAGATGCGCTCCCAATCGCCGCGCGGCACGCGGTAGAAGCCGTCAACGTGGAAGAAGTAGACGAACTCGTCGTCGTCTACGAACTTCTCCTCGCCCTTCGGCAGCCGCTCGGCGACTTCTTCCGACAGCGTTTGCTGCCGCGCCATGTGCTCGGAGTTGCCGCCAAGCAGGATGTCAGTTCCACGACCGGCCATGTTGGTGGCGATCGTGACGGTGTCTTTCCTGCCGGCCTGGGCGACGATTTCCGCTTCCTGCGCGTGGTACTTGGCGTTGAGCACCACATGCTTGATGCCGCGCTTGCGCAGCAGGGCAGAGAGCCGCTCGGACTTCTCGATCGACACAGTGCCAACGAGCGTTGGGCGCCCACTGGCCTGCTTATCGAGGATGTCGCTGACGATCGCGTCGAACTTTTCGCGCTCGGTGCGATAGACGAGATCCGGCTCCTCGACGCGCTGCAGCGGTCTGTTGGTGGGGATGACGACGACATCGATCTTGTAGGTCGTCGCAAACTCCTGCGCCTCGGTCTCCGCCGTGCCGGTCATGCCGGACAGCTTCTTGTACTTGCGGAAGTAGTTCTGGAAGGTAATCGTGGCGAGCGTCTGGTTCTCGCGCTCGATCTTGACCTTTTCCTTCGCTTCGACCGCCTGGTGCAGTCCGTCGCTCCATCGGCGTCCCGGCATCAGACGTCCCGTGAACTCGTCGACGATGACGACGCCGCCGTCCTTGATCATGTAGTCCACGTCGAGGCGGAACAGCGTGTGCGCGCGCAGTCCCTGGTGCACGTGATGCAGCAACGGCATGTTCGCCGGATCGTAGAGACCGTTCGAGCCGGGCACGAGACGATGTGCGAGCATCTGCTCCGCCTTCGCCATGCCGGATTCGGTCAGGGTGACCGTCTTGTGCTTCTCGTCGACGATGTAGTCGCCGGTCTTCTCCAGCTCCTCGCGCTCTTCCTGCTTGACGTTTCCCTGCGTGACCGCGCCCTTCTTCAGACGCGGGATGATGCGATCGACCTCGTAATAGAGGTCCGTCGATTCTTCAGCCGGGCCGGAGATGATGAGCGGCGTTCGCGCTTCGTCGATGAGGATGCTGTCGACTTCGTCAACGATGGCGTAATGATGTCCGCGCTGCACCATCGAGGTGAGCTCGAACTTCATGTTGTCGCGCAGGTAGTCGAAGCCGAACTCGTTGTTCGTGCCGTAGGTGATATCGGCGCCGTAAGCGACCTGCCGCTGCTGATCGTTGAGCTCGTGCTGGATGACGCCGACGCTCATGCCAAGGAAACGGTAAAGGCGTCCCATCCATTCCGAGTCGCGCCGGGCGAGGTAGTCGTTGACGGTAACGACGTGAACGCCTTTGCCTTCAAGTGCGTTCAGATAGGCAGGAAGCGTCGCGACGAGCGTCTTGCCTTCGCCCGTCTTCATCTCAGCGATTTTTCCGCTGTGCAGCACCATGCCGCCAATAAGCTGCACGTCGAAGTGCCGCATGTTGAGCACGCGTTTGCCCGTTTCACGGACGACGGCAAAGGCCTCGGGCAGCAGATCGCCGAGCGATTCGCCGCCGGCGACGCGCTGACGGAACTCCTGGGTCTTCCCGCGCAGCTGCTCGTCGGTGAGCGCCTGCATCTGCGGCTCGAGAGCGCCGATGTCGGTCACAAGCGGACGTAACCGCTTGATTTCGCGCTCGTTCTGAGTGCCGATGACCTTGGCGAGGATATTTCCGATCATGAAGCCTAGGACGCGCCGTACGGCACGCCGGGTATCTGTCTAGTTTACGGGAAAATCTGAAGGAGGGCGGACCTTGTTAGGTCCGCCACGCCCGCGGCGAGCCTGACAAAGCGCGCCCTACTGCGCGCGTGGTTTCTGCTGTGAGAGGAGCTGCAGCGGGTTAAGGAGCTTGCCGTTCGCGAGCACCTCGTAGTGCAGATGATATCCGGTCGAGCGGCCGGTGTTGCCTACGTGTCCGATGATGTCGCCGCGACCGACTTTCTGTCCCGCCTTGACCTTGTAGTCGAGCAGGTGACCGTAGCGCGTTTCCAGTCCGAAACCGTGGTTGATCGTGATGAGGTTGCCGTAGCCGGTCGCCCAACCCGAATGAACGACCGTTCCCGCAGCTGTCGCGTAGACGGGCTGACCGCGCTCGCCAGCAATGTCGAGGCCCGCGTGGAAGTCGTCACCCCCGGTCACCGGATCCACGCGGTGTCCCATGGTCGATGACAACCAGCCCTGCGCCGGCCAAATCGACGGCGTTGCTGCCGCCAGCGCGTTGCGACGATCGACCGTACGGCTCACGATGTTGAGCCGCGACTCGAGGCCTTCGAGCAGTGTGCGCAGCAGGCCGAAGGTGTCGTCTGGAGTTCCAAGCGCCGACAGGGTTCGCTGCGCGGTGCGATCCGCTTCGGTGCTGCCACCCATCGCGCGCGACTTCACGACTGCGGGCAGCTTGTCCATCGTCTTCGCGAGATTCGGATCGAGTGCGGAGCGTGCGCTGATGTCCTGGATTGCAGCTTCGAGGGATGCAACCTGCGTTGCGAGCTCGCTGGTTGCCGAACGGAAGTTTGCGTTCTCGGCTTCGAGGGCGTAATGGCTCGCGCGCAGGTCAGCGATATCCGTCTTTGCTTTCCACGCGGCGCCGATACCGATGAGCACCGGCAAGCTCGCTACAACACCGGCGCCGATGAATAGCGGACGCAGTGATAGCGTGAGACGGCGCACGACGCCCGAACTGCGGTCCGCGATGATAATCGTGTAGCGTTTCGAAGCCATCAATTCCGGGGTATTGCTGGGGTAGCTGTTGAGCTCGGGAGAGCGACAGACTAACAAGGATCTCGGGCCGCGAGCAAGCGAACATTAACTGCACGCGAATATCGGGCGAATACCCGACCAGAGGCATCGAGACGATATCAGTCCGTGAGGCGGTACTGCAGCGCCTCGGCAACATGCTCACGCTCAACCGTTGCACAGCCCGCAAGATCTGCGATCGTCCGCGCCACTTTCAGCACGCGGTCGTGTCCGCGCGCCGTCAGGCCGATACGCTTCGCCGCCTCCAACAGCAGTGACCGTCCTTTGATCTCCGGACGACAGTGCTTCGCAATATTTCCTCCCTTAAGGTCCGCATTCGTTCGCGGCCCGTCGGCACCGTATCGCGCGCGCTGATACTCACGCGCGGTGACGACGCGACGGCGTACGATCGTGGACTCCTCACCGGCAGCGGCTTCGGCAATCGTGGCGATTGGAACCGCCGGTACTTCAACGACGAGATCGATTCGATCGCGCAGCGGACCAGACAGACGTCCGCGATACTGGGCGATGCTCGCCGGCGTGCACCGGCAGACACGCCGGTCATCGCCGATGTAGCCGCACGGACACGGGTTCATCGCGGCGATCAGAACAAACCTCGCAGGGAAGACTGCCGTGCGCGCGGCGCGCGCGATCGTGACGTGACCTTCCTCCAGCGGCTGCCGCAGAACTTCGAGTACGCGACGATCGAACTCCGGCATCTCATCCAGAAAAAGCACGCCGTTGTGCGCGAGAGAGATTTCGCCAGGGCGCGGTATCGACCCGCCGCCGACGAGTGCGACGTGCGAGATCGTATGGTGCGGCGCGCGAAATGGCCGCCACGTCAGCAGCCCCGCTCCGGGCAATGTGCCGGCAACGGAGTGAATCGCGGTGCACTCGAGCGCTTCTTCGAACGTGAGCGGTGGCAGGATTCCGCCGAGTCTTCGGGCGAGCATCGTTTTGCCCGCTCCCGGAGGGCCGATCAAAAGCAGATTGTGTCCACCGGCGGCGGCGACCTCGAGCGCGCGGCGTGCGAACAACTGGCCGCGAATGTCCGAGAGATCTCCATCGCACGGCGTTGTTGTCATCTCCGGAACGCTGACGCGAGCTGGTCTGACCGCGTCGGGCGAACGCAGCGCGTCGAGTGCTTCACCAAGCGATTGCACAACGCCCACGACGAGCCCATCGACGACGCAGGCTTCAGGAGCGTTCGGGGGCGGCAGCAGCAAGCGGGTCAGGCCGAGCCGACGGGCGGCGACCGCAATCGGCAACACGCCCCGAATCGCGTTGATGCTGCCGTCGAGGGAGAGTTCGCCAAGGACGAGCGTCCCCTCGAGCGCGGCCGGCGGCAGTTGTCCGCTCGTCGCGAGTACGCCGAGCGCAATCGGCAAGTCGAACGACGATCCCGCCTTGCGCACGTCCGCGGGTGCGAGGTTGACCGTGACGCGATGGGGAGGAAACTCGAGACCCGAATTCCGGATCGCGAGCCGGACGCGGTCGCGGCTTTCGCGCACGGTCGTGTCGGGCAGGCCGACCATCGTGAAAGAGGGAAGGCCGAACGAGACGTCCACCTCGATGAGAACCGGGTAGGCGTCGACGCCGAAGACCGCTGCCGAACGAAGCCGCGCAAGCATGCGCGACAGCCGTGCAAAGAGGGTGATCCTCGGAAAAAGGCGTTAACTAGCGGATACGCCGCGAAGCGCGGCAGTTTCTGCAACCGCGCCGGAGCGACAACGTTGGAGATCTAACTCAGTGGGTCGCGAGTGTGCCGGACTTGGTGGTCATGATCGTCAACCGCTGTCCGATCTTGACCGTGTTGCCCGGCAGGTCATTCCACTTCTTCAACGACGCGACGGTGGTCTGGAAGACGCGCGCAATCGAGGACAGCGTGTCTCCGCGTTTCACGCGGTAGACGACCTTCGCCCGCGCAAGGGTCGACGGCGCATCCGACACGGCGCTCGGAATCGTGACGCTTGCCGTCACGACAGGATCTGTCTTTCGTGTTTCGACAAGCGGCGCTGGAGTGTCGGTGCGGGCTGCCAGCAACAGCGTCGGCGCACGCGGTACGATCAGCTGCTGACCTGGCGTGACGCGCGCCTTCACCGACAGGTAATTTGCTTCCGCGAGATCCGCGCGGCTCACCTTCAGTTTGCGCGCGATGGATAGCAGGGTCTCGCCCTTGCGCACCGTGTGCCACGTGAGGTTCGCGGTGTCGGAGCCATCCTCCGCCATCTTCGCGAGAACGACATCCGCCGTGCCCTCGGGCACCTTCAATTCGTAGTCCGTCGCACGAACAGGCGTCGTCCAGCGGCGAAGCTCTGGGTTCAGATCCTGAATGGTCTGGACCGGCGTACCGACCCATTCGGCAACGCGGCGGAGATCGACGGCCGCCGGCAGCGTGACCTTCTCGAACCGTGGCGTCTCGGGTGGCGCCGGTTCGAGGTCCATTCCGTACTGCGCGGGATTGCGCGCGACGATCATCGCCGCAAGGATGAGCGGCACGTAATCCCGGGTCTCGCGCGGCAGATATCGCCTCGATGCGCTGAGCCGCCAGAAGTCCTTCACGCCGCCCGATCGTTTGATGGCCGACTGAATGCGTCCCGGTCCGCCGTTGTACGACGCGAGCGCCAGCTGCCAGTCGCCGAACATGGCGTAGAGCGTCTTGAGGTATTTCGCGGCGGCGCGGGTCGCCTTTTCAGGTTCGGCACGTTCGTCGATGTACCAATCGTGCTTCAGGCCGTTTTCAAGCGCGGTCCCGCGCATGAACTGCCACATGCCCTTGGCCTTCGCGCGGGAGAGGGCGTCCGGCTTGAACGCGCTCTCAACGAGTGGGACATAGGCGAGGTCCAACGGCAGGCCCTCGGCGCGGAAAACATCCTGAATCATCGGCAGGAAGCGAGCCCCGCGGCTCAAGCCCTCCTGGAGATAGTTCCGCAGCCGTCCGGTGAACAGTTCCACGAAGGAAAGCACGCGCGCGTTCAGCGGGATGGTGATGTCGTAGTTGTTCGATTCGAGATCCGTGGCGACTGCCTGCTTCGTCTCGGGAGATGGAATCGACTGGGACGTGGAGAGGGCCAGTAGGTCGTCGATCGACGCCGGCTCGTATTTCTTCTCCGTGAACCCGTCGCCTTGGGCGAGGGAAGTCAGTTCGGTGGCGCTGATGCGCTCCACCAAGCGGTCGTAATGCTCCCGGATCCGCGCTTCGGAGCGGGCACCCCACGGTGACTCCAGCAGGACGTCCACCGCCTTGTTGAACTCGGCGCGGGCGGAGTCGAGATGCCCGAGCTGAAGCTCGGATTGGCCCGCCTCAAAGTGGCTGTTTGACAGCGCAATCAGATCGACGACGGGGTCGGTTGCCAGCTGGGGCGACGGCGGAGCTGCCGTCAGGACGGGTGCAGACGCCGTCAGCGTCTGCTTCGGAGCTGCGGAGGTCACTTGGGACCGAGCCGCACACCCCCCTGAAAGGGTGACGATGACCAGAAGCGTCGACGCTGGGACGGAGGGCGTTCTCAGCACGGCCGTTTAGGCTAGCATTCCGCCGAGGTGATGGTCAACAGTAAGTCCAATTGGCTCAACAGTTGAGACGATTTTGCGCACATTAGCGCGGCCAGGCAGCCTGTACGAACAGCTTCTGGGCTTCCCCAAGGTCCCGAGCTGACGGCGTGATGATGGTCTTTTCGTCAATGAGTAGCTTCCGTCCAGCCTTCATCGCCTCTCGCACATCGTCCTCGCAGACAACCACCGCGGGCTTTTCCGCAGCCTGTGGTGACGGTCGATCTTCCTTATCGGCGGGAGCTCGATAGCCGCGCGACTCCAGGAAGCTGTCAATACGAGCCGCGAGTGTTTGGGCAGGAATTCCTGCCGGTTCAGGACGGGAGGGAGCTTTTGGCAAGTTCGGTGATCCCGGATTCAGACTGCGGGACTCGGATCCCGGTTTCAGTGCCGGCCGCACTTCATACGCCAGCCGCTTGATGTTCAGCAGATGCTTCGGCGAGATGTTGTCGGACGTAATGTTTCCGCCCCAGCCTCCGCATCCGAGCGTCATCGCCGGATCGAGTCCGGTGGTCAGGCCGATCGATCCGTGGGTGGTTGGCGTATTCACGCAGATCCGGAAAGCTGGTTTTTTCAATCCAAACTGCAGGATTACGTCTTCGTTCTTCGAATGGATCGACATCGTGTGACCCATCCCCCCGTAGCGAAGGATCTGGATGCACCGCTCACACCCCTCGCGCCAGTCCTTTACGACATACCAGGACAACACTGGACACAGCTTCTCGATCGAGAGCGGGTAATCGCGGCCGACACCGGTGAGGGGTGCGATCAGCGCCCGCGTTCCGTCGGGCACGGTGATGCCGACGCGCTGCGCGATGAAGCTGGCCGGCTTGCCGACGAGCGCAGGATTCGGCAGCCGCTGCGCAGTGACCAGAGCTCGGGCCAGCGCATCCATCTCCGCTGCGTTCATGAAGTACGCGCCTTCGGCGACAAACTGGCGGCGGACCTCCTCGGCAACGTCTTCGTCTACAACGACCGAGTTCGGGGACGAGCAAAGAACGCCGTTGTCGAATGTCTTCCCGATCATGACGTCGCTTGCCGCCTTCTTCAGATCCGCGCTCCGCTCGATGTAACACGGCGCGTTGCCGGGGCCGACGCCGTACGCAGGTTTGCCGGAACTGTACGCCGCTCTCACCAGACCCATGCCGCCTGTCGCGAGGATCACCGCGACGTCGCGGCTTTTCATCAGCTCCTGCGTGCCTTCAAGTGACACGGTGTTCATCCATCCGATCGATCCCGTCGGCGCGCCGGCTCTACACGCGGCGTCGCACATGATTTCGGCGACGCGCGTAATACAGCGGACCGCTGCCGGATGGGGACTGATGACGATGGCGCACCGCGCCTTCAGCGCGATCAACACCTTATATATGGCGGTGGACGTCGGGTTCGTGGACGGGACAATGGCGGCAACGACGCCGAACGGCTCGCCGATCTCGACAATCTTTCGGTCCTCTATGCGGTTGACGACGCCAACCGTCTTCATCGGCTTGATGAACTCGTAGACCTGACGCGAGCTGAAGAGGTTCTTCTGCACTTTGTCCGCGACCACACCGTAGCCGGTTTCGTCGACCGCAAGCTGCGCCAGGGCTTCCGCGTGCGGTGTCACCGCATCTGCCATCGCGGTGACGATCGCATCGATCTGTTGCTGCGAGAGTTCGGCGATCTGCGACTGCGCCTGCCGGGCGGCGGTCGCGAGTGCTCGTGCCTGCGCGATTGATTCGAGGTCTTTGTTGGAAGCTGGGGCGCGGTCCTGAACGGCCATGGCGGCGCTTAGGATTTCGGCAGGATCCTCTCGACCTCGCCGTGTGGCCGCGGAATGACGTGTACCGAGATGAGCTCGCCCACGCGACGCGCTGCCGCGGCACCCGCATCAGTCGCTGCTTTCACCGCGCCGACATCTCCACGCACGAGCACGGTCACATAGCCGGCGCCGATGTACTCCTTGCCGACCAGCACTACGTTCGCCGCCTTCACCATCGCGTCGGCCGCCTCGACCGATCCGATGAGACCGCGTGTTTCCACCATGCCGAGCGCTTCAGATGCCATGGGTGTGGGACGCACTGTAGCAGAATTGCGGAGTATCATTCCACTTTCCATGGGTCATTCGAGGCTCCTCCGCGTGAGTGCGTTTGCGTGCGCGCTCATCGCAGCTGCCTGCGGCCGTACGCAGCAGACCGATACACCCGTTGCGACAGCGACGGTCACCCTTGGCCGCGCGGACGCTGCGATCGGGACGCCGATCGAGATGACGTACCGCTTCGTCGTCGCGCCGAATGCGCCCAAGATTCCGGAAGACGACACAGTGTTCGTCCACTTCCTCGACACCGATCGCGAGTTGATGTGGACCGACGACCACGAGCCACCGGTGCCGACCAGTCAGTGGAAGGCGGGGCAGACGATCGAGTACACGCGGACGATGTTCGTGCCCAAGTTCCCGTATGCCGGGGACACGAGCGTCGTCATAGGGATCTACTCGCCGAAGTCCGGGGCGCGTGTCCCGCTGAGCGGTCAATCGCGGGGACAGCGCGAGTACGAGGTCGCGAAGTTCAACCTACATCCGCAAGCGGACAACCTCTACGTTGTATTCAAGGATGGCTGGCACGAAACCGAGGTGGCGGAGGAGCAGACTGGCGTTGAGTGGCAGTGGTCGAAGAAGACCGCGACGCTCGTTTTCCGGAACCCGATGCGCGACGCGCTTCTCTATCTGCAGTGTGACCAGCCGGTGCAGGGACTTGGAGAACCGCAACGCATCGAGTTGCGGATCGGGAACATGGTCATCGACTCATTCATGCTGCCTCCTCGTCAGCGCGAGCTCAGGAAGGTGAATCTCACTGCTGCACAGATGGGCACGGGGGAGACGGTGGAAGTAAGCGTCGCGGTCGACAAGACATTTGTGCCTGCTACCGTTACTCAGCTGAAAAGCACCGACTCGCGGGAGTTGGGCATCCGCGTATTCAGGGCTTACGTACAGCCGAAATAACCCGTACAATTGCAGCCTGATGCGTTGGGGACTTGCCCTCTGCACAGTTTTGCTGTCGGTAACGGTTGCGGCGCCAGCGCGTGCCGAGCTGGTCTTCTTCCAATCCGGCCGCGCGATGTCCGTTCGCGCGATCCGCTCGGATGGCGACGAGATCGTGCTCCAGTTGCGCAGTGGCGGCGACATCCATTGTGACAAGAGCCTCATTGTCAGGGTCGAACCTGACGAAGTGGAGTATCCGGAGGAAGCGCTGGAGCCATCGCCTGTGGAGGCGTCGACCCTCGAGGCACCGGCGATACCCGAGCGTTACCGCGACCTTGTGAGCAGGACTGCCGCCCGACACGGCGTCGATGCCCGGGTTGTGGACGCGGTCATCCAGGTGGAATCGGCCTATCACAGCAGGGCGGTCTCCCCGAAGGGGGCGCGCGGCCTGATGCAGCTGATGCCGGCCACAGGCCGGCGGTATGGGGCCCTCGACCTGTTCGATCCGAAAATAAATCTCGACGCCGGTGTTCAACACCTTAAGAAGCTGCTTGCCCGGTATGACTTGCCGCTCGCACTCGCCGCGTACAATGCGGGTGAGGCGGCTGTGGATCGCTTTGGCGGCATTCCGCCGTTCAGAGAGACGCAGGATTACGTCAGCCGCATACTTCGACTCCTCCGCCGGGGTTAACGCGGGCCGGCCTCTCGGTCGGTCTTTGCGGACGGCCGTGTTGCCGCCGCGCCGGTCTTATTTCCTGAACTGTCCGCATGGAATTCCGCTGTAGGGTCGCCACGGCCGGCGGCGAAATCGTGGAAGGCGTCTACGTCGCCGATAGCGAAGCGCATCTCCGCCGAGAGCTGGAAGAGAAGGGGCTGTTCGTTCTTTCCCTGAACCGCCGGGGTTTTCTGCCGGCCTTCGGTTTCTCGCGTGGCAGGCGGAGACGCATCAGCCGGCAGGAACTCCTGGTTTTCAACCAGGAACTGGCCACCCTCCTCAAGGCCGGAATGCCGCTGGTCCAATCACTGGATATCCTTCGCCAGCGGGTCGCAAACCCAACCTTCAAGGCAGTGCTCGACGGGGTTTACGAGAAGGTGAAAGCCGGGACGGCGCTGTCGGATGCTTTCGGGGAGCATCCAGACTTGTTTCCGGGTGTCTACTCGGCCTCGCTGATGGCCGGGGAGCGAGCCGGCAATCTCGATGAAGTCATCCGCCGATACGTGTCCTATGAAAAGGTTGTCGGGACAGTCCGGCGACGGACCATTTCGGCGCTGATTTACCCGATGATTCTCGTCACGATGATGTTGATTCTGGTCGGCATCATCGTGCTGCGCGTCGTGCCGGCCTTCTCGGAGTTCTACAACCAGTTCGGGCGCGAGCTGCCGCTGTCGACGCGCGTCATTATCGGGATTTCGAACTTCGTCACTGGCAATCTCCCGGTCATCCTCGTCGGGATCGTCGGCGCGGTGCTTGCGCTGGTCAGTTGGTGGAGGCGCCCGGGGCAGCGTACGCGCATCGATCGAATGGCGCTGGAACTGCCGTGGGCGGGCGAGACGTTTCGGAAGTTTTCCACTTCTCAGCTGGCGAGAACACTCGCGACGCTGCTGGGCGGCGGTATCCCGCTCGTCAACGCATTGGAGATTGCGGGTCGTTCGATGACCAACCGGTATCTGGCCGAAGAGCTCGCCGATGTCCAGAACCGCGTGCGGCAGGGGGAAAGCTTCGCCGCCGGATTACGCGCGCGCGGTGTGTTCCCCGATGTGGCCGTGAAGATGGTGGAAGTTGGCGAGTCAACAGGCGCGCTGCAGGAGATGCTGACGAGTCTCGCGGAGTTTTACGAAGAGGAAATCGAAACCGAAGTCGGCCGGTTCGTCACACTCATTGAACCCGTCATCCTGATCGTCATGGGTGTGGTGATCGCGCTCGTCGTGATGGCGTTGTATATGCCGCTCTTCGAATTGAGCTCGGTGGCAGGTGGAACGTAATGGCAACTGCTGATCCAACCAATCTCGTCACGACACCGGAGGACTACTCCGAGGAAGTCGCCCGCTCCCGCAAGCTGGCGGAGCGCTACCACGTCGAGTTCGTCGACATGGACGACTTCCGCATCGACCAGGAGCTGTTCCGATCGATTCCAGCCGACCTGATGCTGCGCTACGGCTTCGTGCCGTACCGCCGCGAGGGCCGGGCCCTCGTCATCGTCGTCTCCGATCCGACGGACCTGCCGATGATCGACGAGCTGGGCGTCGTCCTGAATACGCCGATCAAGGTGACGGTCGGCGCGCCGTCGGCAATCGAGTCGATTCTGAAAAAGAGCGAGAGCTCGCAGCGCGTGCTCGAAGAAGCGACCGAAGGCTTCCAGCTGAAAGTCGTCAAGGAAGACGACCAGGGCGAGGAGAGCCTGACGGTCGACAAGCTGACGAGCGACACGAGCCCGGTGATCAGGCTCGTCGACTCCACGGTATTCACCGCCATCCAGCGGCGCGCCAGCGACATCCATATCGAGACTGGCGACGATGCGGTGTACGTGAAGTACCGGATTGACGGCGTGCTGCAGCCGGCGATGCGGCCGATCGCGAAGGAATTCCACAGCCCGATCATTTCGCGCATCAAGGTGATGGCGGAGCTCGACATCGCCGAGAAGCGCGTGCCGCAGGACGGCCGCTTCCGCATGCGCATGCCGGGCAAGACGATTGATTTCCGCGTATCGATCATGCCGAGTGTGCACGGCGAAGACGCAGTGATCCGTATTCTCGACAAGGAATCGATCAGCGAGCAGTTCACCGAGCTGAAGCTCGACATTCTCGGCTTTCCGGAGCAGGAGCTGCGGCGTTTCCGCAAGTACATCCGCGAGCCATATGGAATGGTGCTCGTCACTGGTCCGACCGGGTCCGGCAAGACGACGACGCTCTATGCGGCGCTGTCGGAGATCAAGTCTGTCGAAGACAAGATCATCACCATTGAAGATCCGGTCGAGTACCAGCTCCGCGGGATCACGCAAATCCCGATCAACGAAAAGAAGGGGCTGACGTTCGCGCGTGGCCTCCGGTCGATTCTGCGCCACGACCCCGACAAAATCATGGTCGGCGAAATTCGTGACCCGGAGACCGCGCAGATCGCCATTCAATCCGCGCTCACCGGCCACCTCGTGTTCACCACGGTTCACGCCAACAACGTGGTCGACGTGCTCGGACGCTTCCTCAACATGGGCGTCGAGCCATATCAATTCGTATCGGCGCTCAATTGCGTGCTCGCGCAGCGGCTCGTACGGCTCATCTGCTCGCACTGCAAGCGGCCGACGAAGGTCGAACCGACACAGCTCGAAGAGTCGGCGCTCGATCCGAAGCTGGCGCAAACGCACCGATTCTACGAGGGTGCCGGCTGCATCGAATGCGGCGGCACAGGGTTCAAGGGGCGGACGGCGATTTGCGAGCTCCTCAATTTGTCGGATCACATCCGTGAGATGATCCTCGACAGACGTCCCACATCCGAAGTGAAGAAAGTCGCACACGAGGAAGGCATGCGCTTCCTCCGCGAGTCTGCGGTGGAGAAGGTGCTGCTTGGCCTCACCACGCTGCGCGAGATCAACAAAGTGACGTTTGTCGAATGAGCCTGTTCTCCTCGTGGATTGCCAGCCCGCCGCCCGACGCGGCGATTGAGATTGCGACCGATCGCGTGGCGGTGGCAGTTGCCGCCGACCGCGGCGGCAGCCTCGTCGTGCAGTCGTTCGCGGCTGAACCGCTTCCCGCAGGGGCAGT
>DATJJE010000033.1:0-9470 GCA_035492455.1 Vicinamibacterales bacterium
GCGGACTCGGCATCCACGGCGGCAGCACGGTCGAGCCAGAATGCAGCGGATGCCGCCGCGCGCGCGGCGGAGATCAAGGAATTGTTGAAGGAGCTCGAGTACCGCCGGGCGCGTCTCGATTCGCTCGAAGCGGTGGTGAAGGCACTCGGCGTGGCCAGAGATTCTCTCCGCGCGCCGCACGATACCACGCAACCCAAACGCTGAGCACCACGGCCACCATGTGCCGCACTTACTCGGAGGACGATTCTAGATGATGACCTTGCTCGAGTACTACCGCGCCGGCGGTCCCGTCATGCACTTCATCCTCGCGGTGGCGGTGTGCGGGTTGGCCGTCTTCATCGAGCGGTTCTACACGATCGTGATCCGCTCCAAGATCAACGGGCGCGCGTTCATCGAGCGGGTGATCCAGCTCGTGCGCGCGGGGAAGATCGAGGACGCGATCAAGCTCTGCCAGCAGTCGAACGCGGTGCTGCCGGACATGGGTTTGCTCATCCTGCGGAGCCGGAGCCGCGACGAAGCCGACTTGCAGAACGTGGCCGACGCCGCGGCGCTGAGCGTGCTGCCGCGCCTCACGCGCCGGCTGCACTACTTGCCGATGCTGGCCAACGTCGCAACGCTGATCGGTCTGTTAGGCACGATCTTCGGCCTCCGCCACGCGTTCCAATCGGTGTCGCTGCAGGCGGCGGCGCAGCGGTCGGCGGCACTCGCGTCCGGCATCGCCGTCGCGCTCAACGCGACGGGCTTCGGTCTGCTCACCGCCGTGCCGTTGTCCGTCGCGCACGCCTACCTGGTGAGCCAGGCGGAGGGCATCATCGAGCAGGTCGACGAGTTCCAGGTCCGGCTGATCAACGCGTTGATCGATCGTCCCGATGTACGTCTGGGACACCGGTGAGCGCGCATTTGATCACGACCAGCATCGCGCGGTAAGGGGTCTCCGTGGCGAGTCTCTTTCATCGATCCAAGCAGCGGCGCGCCGAGCGCGCACCGGTCACGGCGCACGGGAACATCAACCTCGTGCCGCTGGTCGACACGCTCACGTCCATCGTATTCTTTTCCCTGCTCACGTATCAGGGCGAGACAATGATGGCGCTCACGTCGTTCGACCTGTCGCTGCCGCCGGTGGTGGTCACCACGCCGCAGCAGGCATCGCAGGTGAAATCGGAGCAAGACGTGCTCAACCTGTTGCTCGCCGTGCGGGTGAGCAACGACGAGCTGGACGTGGAGCACTCGGGCGGCGGCGGGTTCCGGCAGGCGATCAAGGGCCTCGACGCCGGTGCGTTAGGCACGCTCCAGGCGCTCATGACGCAGATTCACCAGCAATATCCGCAGAACAAGGACGTGCTCGTGATTCCGTCCGATGACGTGGCGTACGACAACATCATTCACGTATTGGAGCGACTGCGATTGGCGGGCTTCACCGGCATCTCACTCGGCACCCGCGCGCGCGGCGGACCCGCGGCGACGGGCCCGGCGAGGTAAGGCATGGGCAGCCGCGGGCGGGACATGCGGGCGGCGCGTCGCGCCGCGCAGTTCGCCAAGTTCCGGATCACGGAGCTCAACCTCGTGCCGTTGGTCGACACGCTGGTGTCGATCGTGTTCTTCGCGCTGACCACGGCCACGGTGGGCGAGCTCTCGCCCGTGGTGCCGGGGGTGCGACTGCCGGAGGCACACATCGGCGCGGCGGCGTTGCAGCAGCTCACGCTCGGCGTCGGGCCGCAGGTGACGTTAGGCGGCCGGCCGATCATGAGCACGCTCGACGCCGCGCGCACGCCGTCGAACGACGCGTCGCAGCCGCTCCTGATCCCGCCGCTGTACACCGCGATGCGCGTGGCAGCGGACTCCATTCGCCGTGCGAACAAGGTCGGTGCCGGCCTGCCGTTGGACGTACCGCTGGCCATCCAGGGTGACAAGAGCATGCGGTACGACCTGCTTGCGCGCATGATGCAGACGGCGCGGCTGGCCGGGTTTCGCAACCTGTCGCTGCAGGTGAGCAAGCAGGAAGGCGGGCTGGACAGCGCGGCCGCCGCACCGGGAGCGCGTTAGGCATGCCGGACGCGCCGCTGCGCCAGCCGATGGCGCCCCCGCCGCGCCGGGCGCGGAGCCCCAAGGACGACACGTCGTTCACGCGCAACATGCGCTACGAGTTCGCCGACGCCGAAGGGCGGGCGATCATGTACTCGTGGATCGCATCGTGTGCGTTAGGCATCTTGTGGTTGCTGCTCGTGGCGTTCGGGCCGCTGGTCCCGCCGTCCATCGCGCTCCTGCCGCAGGAGACGCCGCCGATCGACGTGAAGGTGGAAGACCTCTCGCCGCCCGCGCCGCAGCCTGAACCGGCGGCCGCGCCGGCCGCGCCCGCGGCGACGCCGCGGCCTCCTGCGGGCGGCGGACGCAACAACGCGCCCAAGAAGAGTGACGCCGCCGCATTCGGATCGGCGTTCGGCGGCGCGGCAACGAAGCAGGGCGGCGGCATGGTGGGCGACGTGTCCAACGTGCTGCGCGGCGTGGACGTGAACTCGGGCGCCGGCTCAACGCCGGGGCAGAGCGGGAAAGCGGTGATCGGCTACGGCCAGGGCGGACAGGGCTCGCGCACGCCGGGACGCGGTGGGTTAGGCGAAGGCCTCGGCACCACGCCCGGCGGCGGCGGCTTGGGCGGCGTCGGCGGCGGCGGGGGCGTTGGCTTCTCGTCGGTGAGCGTCGCGCCGCCCAGCGTGATTCGCGCCGAGAAAGTGGGCGGGCCGGGGCGCAACGTGTCGGACCTGGGCAACTACGTCCGAGGCCGGCAGTCGCAGCTCCAGTTCTGCTACACGGAGAACGGCCTCAAGGTGAACCCGTCGCTGGCCGGGACCGTGAACGTGGCGGTGACGCTCACCGGCGCCGGCAGCGTCACCGGCGTCGACATCACCAACCGCACGTGGTCCGGCGCGGGCTCCGCGGAAACCGAAAGCTGCATCAAGCAAAAGATCCTGGGGTGGCGCTTCCCGTCGTCCGAGCAGGGCGGCGGCACTTACAGCTTCTCGTTCGTGTTCAGCAAGTAGCGCCGTGTTCCCGCGGCAGCTCGTCAGTGCGCTGGTCATCGCGCAGGCGCTGCAGCTCCCGGCACCGACGGGATACATCGACGACTTCGCCAGCATCATCCCGGCGGCAAGTCAGCAGCACATTCAGCGCATCATCGACGACGTCCGCGCCAAGTCCGGCGGCGACATCGTCGTCGTCACGCTGCCTGACATCGGTCAGAACGATCCAAATCAGGTCGCGCTGCAAATCGGTCGCACCTGGAAGGTGGGCAAGTTCGGCAAGCCGGGCGATCCGACGCGCAACACCGGCGTCATCGTCCTGGTCGTGCCGAAGGAGACCAACTCGAGCGGTCGCGGTCAGTGCTACGTCGGAGTCGGCTACGGTGCGGAGGGATTCATCACCGATGCCGACGCCGGCGACATGTGCCGCGCCGCGGTCGACTTTTTCCGGCAGCGCGATTACGCGGGTGGCATCGAGCAGCTCACGTACCAGGTCGCCGAGAAATTCGCCAGCGAGTACCACTTCGCGCTCGACACGACGCTGGCGCCGCAGCAACCCGCGCCGTCCGGCGGACAAAGCGGCGGCTTTCCACCCGTCGCTGCGTTCGTTCTCCTCCTGGTATTCATCGTGATCGTCTCGTCGCTCGCGCGCGGACGCGGATGCGTGGGGTGTTTGCCGCTCCTCTTCGCGTCCGGCGGCTTGGGCGGACGCGGCGGCTGGGGCGGCGGGTTCGGAGGTGGCGGCTTCGGGGGCGGCGGGGGAGGAGGATTCGGGGGATTCGGCGGTGGCGGAGGTTTCGGCGGTGGCGGCGGAGGCTCGAGCTGGTGAGGCGCACATGGCGAAGATGACACTCGAAGAGCTGGTGGCGCAGTTGCAGAAGGCGTTCGGCGACGACCTCGGCGCCGTTGTCCTCTACGGCTCGGCGGCCGCGGGCGAGCACATTGCCAAGCGCTCCGACCTGAATGTGCTCGTTTTGGTCCGCCGGCTCGACCTGCCGTTGCTCGAGCGCGAGGCGGCCATTGCGCGCGCGTGGTCCGAAGCCGGCCACCCGCCGCCGCTCACGCTCACGGAAGAGGAGTGGCGCTCGTCGTCCGACGTGTTCGCGATGGAGTACGCGGACATCCTCGAGCGCAATCGTGTGCTCTTCGGCGCCGATCCGTTTTCCGGCATTCGCGTGGAACGGCGCAACCTGCGGCTGCAGCTCGAGCGTGAAGCGATGGGCAAGCTTCTGCAATTGCGGCAGAGCATTCTCGCCACCGGAGGCGATCGGAAGCGCCTGCTCGAATTGCTCGAGGCCAGCCTGAGTACGTTCATGGTGATTTTCCGCGCCGTGTTACGCGATCGGGGGGAAACGCCGTCCACAGACTACGAGGTGTTGTCGCGACACGTCGCGCAGGCGACCGGGGTGTCCACCGACGCGTTCATTCGCGTGGTCCAACACGTGCGCGGTACGCAACGCCTCACCCGCGACGATGTCCCGACGGTGCTGTCGAGCTATCTGGCTGGGGCACACGAATTGGTTCACTACCTGGACAACCAAGGAGTTGGATGATGCGACGCATGCTCGCGGCCGCGGCGTTAGTCTTGGGTGCCGCCTGTTCGCACGACAAGAAGCCGCCCACGCCGCCGCCGATCGCGCAGGATACGACGCCAATGAATCTCGACTCGGTACAGAGCGCGATCCCTGCGGCTGCGCCGGACACCTTCAAACCGCCCAAGCCGCAGCTCGCCGAGAAGCCGATTCCGCCCGCGCCGCCCGCGCTGATCGAAGTGGTGGAGCGTGAGCAATCGTTCTCGCAGTTCTGCTACCAGGAGTTCGGGCAGAAGGTAGATCCGCGTCTGCAGGGTGGCGTAGCCATGCTCGTGACGGTGGGGTCGAGCGGCGTGAGCGACGCCCGCGTGAAGGCCGACACGTGGTCCTCGAAGGCAGGCAAATCGGTGAACGAATGCTTGGACGAAAAGGCGGCGCGAGCGTGGAAGCCGACGTCAGGGTCAGTGAAGCCAGGCAGGTACATCGTCCAGTTGAGCTTTAGGCCCGCGTGATTGTACCATTCGGGCGAGGCTCTGTTCGGAGGTACCGAATGCGAATGCGGTTGCTCGCGTTGTGCTTCGTGCCGCTCCTCGCGGGATGCGGCTACAACACGATCCAGACGTTGGACGAGCAGGCGAACGCTGCCAAGGGACAGATTGAGGTACAACTGCAGCGGCGTGCCGACCTGATTCCGAATCTCGTGAGCACGGTGAAGGGATACGCGCAGCACGAAGAGCAGGTCTTCAACGAAGTCGCCACTGCGCGGTCCGGGTTGGTGGGCGCAATTCAGACGCACGATCCGCAACAGATGGCTAACGCGAACGCACAGCTGACGTCAGGGTTAGGCCGGCTGTTCGCGGTCGCGGAGGCGTATCCGCAACTCAAGGCAGATCAGAGTTTCTTGCGGCTGCAAGACGAGTTGACCGGCACCGAGAACCGAATTGCCGTTGCGCGCGGCGACTACAATCAAGCCGCGCAGCAGTACAACACGTACATTCGGCGGTTCCCGGCCGTGCTCACCGCGAAGGTGATCGGCTCGAAGGAGAAGCCGTACTTCGAGGTGACGAATGCAGGGGCGCGCGAGGTGCCCAAGGTCGACTTCTCGAATCCCGCGCCGGCGGGTTCGTCGAGCACGAAGCCGCCCGCGCCGTCACCGCAGCGACCGTGATGCGGCTGGACCCACGATTGGGGTCCGAAACGGCGAGGCTCGCACTGCTCGCCGTTTTGTTTTTGGGGACCGGGTGCGCCACGTCGGGCAGTCGTCCCGGCGAACCGGAACGGCGGGTCGTGTCGATCACGTTTCCGCTCGCGGCAGACTCGGTGCGGTTCACGAGTGGCTTCGGCGATCCCCGCGACGGAGGTAAGCGCAGCCACATGGGACAGGACATGTTCTGTCCGAGATGGACGCCCATCCTCGCCGCCGTGGACGGCACCGTGGACTGGATCGCGACGAAGCGGCCGAAGAAGGGGAAGGGCTATGAGCTGCTCCTGCGGGGCGACGACGGCAACCTCTATTTCTATGCGCACCTGAACAACGACGACCCGGGAACGCGCGACAACGACGCGCCGCCCGCCTACGCGTTCGCGCGCGGGTTGAAGAACGGGGACCGAGTGTCCGCCGGCGAGATCGTGGGCTACGTGGGGGATTCGGGAGATGCGGAAGCGGCGGGGCCTCACCTGCACTTCGAGATCCACATCAAGGCATGGGGCAATGCGATCGATCCGGCACCGTCGCTCGAGGCGGCGCTCGCCCGCCGTGGGCATTAGGCGAAGCGCACTCGGACTCGCCACCGACTGGCGTCTGTGAGCGTTTGTTCGAAAATGGTGATCCCGGGCAGATAAGCGTCAGGTTCGCTTGACAATCCTACGAGACGCTTAGACCTTAGCCCCGCTGACACGACAGTTGGCCACAATTCGTTTGATATCAAAGTCTCTCCGCCGTATGATCGCCCGCTGGGATTATGCCCCTCTAAGGTCCAGCGAGGCATCGCTGTCATAGCTGGGCAAGCTTAGCGTCTGGTTGCGGCAATCCACGAAGTGTCTTGCCGGAGTGCCTACGCGCGAATCGTGATGGCGAAGGTCCCTGAGGCCGAAGACCCATTAATCGGTGCAGTGCGCTCGTGGTAGTGCGCCTGTGCCTTTTTCCATTTGAGCTCGAGACGTGGCGCGGAACACATCCGCGCGGCGGGGGATCGCGCCGAGATCCCCGGATTGTGGTTCGTTAGTCGTAGGGCGTTACTCATTTTCACCGCAAGGTGAAGGAGGAAGGCATGACGAGGTATGTCCGCAGCTGGGCCGCGGCGGCCGCAGCGCTCGCGATGTTCCCCGCATGGGCACTTGCCCAACAGGGAACGATCACGGGGCATGTCGTCGACGCCGTATCAAAGGAACCGGTACCGAGCGTCCAAGTGACCATCGTGGGAACACACCGCGGTGCCGTCACAGACGCCCAGGGCGAATACCGGATCGGCAGCGTGCAACCGGGAGCATTGCGCGTTCGCGCGCAGCGCATCGGCTACGACGCTGTGGAAAAGGCAGTGACGGTGACCGGCAGCGAAACGGTAACCGCCGATTTCACGGTGAGTGCACGAGCCGTACCTCTCGACGCGACCGTCGTCCTGGCAAACGCCCAGACGCAGCGGGTGCGCGAGAGCGGGGTGCTGACGGGGAAGGTCGCCGCCGACTCCCTCAACAAGGCGACGATGGAGAACGCGTCCGACCTGTTGCAGTCGCGTGTGCCGGGTGTCACTGTCACCGCGAGCGGTGGCACTGTTGGTGGCAACTCGAAGATCCGCATTCGCGGATCGAGCAGTCTCTCGTTGAGCAACGATCCGCTCATCATTGTGGATGGCATCCGTGTCAACAATGACCTCGGCGACGATCCGAACAATGGCGCGATCGGTGTCGGCGGCCAGGCGGCGTCGCGATTCAACGACATCAACCCGGAAGACATCGAGAACATCGAGGTGGTCAAAGGCCCGGCGGCATCGTCGCTGTACGGCACGGCGGCGGCCAATGGCGTCATCTACATCACCACCAAGCATGGTCAGAGCGGCCAGGCGCGGTGGTCTGGACACGTCGAGGCTGGCTCGGATCGAGACCAAACGACCTGGCCGGCGAATTTCGGCGGCATCCAGGTCGTTGCCCCCGGCGACACGCTCTTCGGCTGCGACAACATCGCGGCTGCTGAAGCGGCATGCACGCAGACGGCGGTGCTCCAGTGGAATCCGCTGGTGCAGGCGAGCCCGTTCACGCACGGCAATTCTCAGAACTACGGCCTGAGCGTGCAGGGCGGCGGCGACCGTGCGCAGTACTATTTGTCCGGCAACTTTGACAAGCAGGTTGGTATTCTGCAGTGGAATCAGACCAGGCACTTCAACGTGCGGGCGAACGTCTCGGCGCAGCCCCGGGACAACATGAACCTCACGGCAAGCGTCGGCTATGTGCAGAGCCGGCTCCGGCTCCCGCAGAACGACAACAACATCCTCGGCGTCCTTGGCGGCGGTCTCCTGGGCAACTTCCAGGACGATGCGGCGCGTGGATATCTCGCTGGACAGACGCCGCAGGAGATTTCCGCGATCAGCACGCACCAGAACGTGGATCGCTTCACGTCCTCGCTGACCGGTTCGTGGGCGGTGGTGCCGTGGCTCAGCCTGAACGCGACGGCCGGCCTCGACTTCACCGACGATGCCAACCAGGAGCTGATACCGCCTAACGACGTGTTCTTCGCGGACCTGCCTCTTGGCCAGCGCACGTCGAACCCGTTCCAGACATTCCTGTACACGATGCAGGGAGGCGGGACGGCCACCTTCGGACTCACGCCCGACATCAAGTCGGTGACCACTGTCGGAGTCAGCTACGACAACCAGACCATCCGCGGGACGACGGCGTTCGGCAAGACGTTGTTGAGCGGTACGGGATCGTTGGGTGGCGCGACCACACAGTTCGCCGTCGGCGAGATCAATACGGGCGACATCACGCTCGGGGCGTACGGAACCGAGCAGCTGTCGTGGCGCGATCGTCTGTTCCTAACCGGCGGTCTGCGCGGCGACAAGAACAGCGCATTCGGCCTGAACTTCAAGGAAGTGTACTACCCGTCTGCCAGCGTCTCGTGGGTGCTTGGCGAGGAGCCGTGGTTCCCGAAGACGGACTTGTTCAGCTCCCTGCGTTTGCGCGCAGCATTCGGCGAATCGGGACGTCAGCCTGGCTTCCGTGACGCCATCACGTTCTTCGACGCGGTCGCCATCAACACCAACAATGGTGAAGAGGCGGGATTCGCTCCCGGAGGTGTCGGGCAGCCTGACTTGCGGCCCGAACGCTCGAAAGAGATCGAAACCGGATTCGACGTTGGTCTCTTCAACGAGCGCGCGTCGCTGTCGTTTACGTACTACCACAAGAGGACGAACGATCTATTGATCAGCGTGCCGCTGCCGCCATCCCAAGGCTTGGGCACGTCGATCTTCAGAAACCTTGGATTGGTGCAGAACCAGGGTGTCGAAGGGCTCATCAACGCCAACATCCTCACCAAGGATCCGGTGCAGTGGAACGTCGGCGTCAACGTCTCGTCGAATCACAACAAGATCCTCAACCTCGGATCGTTCGGCGGGAAGCCAATTGTTCCAATCCTGTTCGGAGCCGACAATGCGCAGCGACACACGAATGGATTCCCTGCCGGCGGCTATTGGCAGCAGCCCTACTCGTTCAAGGACGCGAACGGCGATGGCCTGATCGACTTCGGCGAGGTGACGCTGGCGGATTCGGCCAAGTTCCTTGGCACGCCGTTCCCGACGCTGCAAACCACGTTCACCACGCAGCTGACGCTGTTCAAGTACTTCCGAATCAATGGTCAGCTGGACTACGAGGGCGGACAGAAGCTGCTCAACTTCACCGAAGACTTCCGGTGCAAGTTCGATCTCTGCGCGGC
>DATJJE010000034.1:0-27228 GCA_035492455.1 Vicinamibacterales bacterium
CCGCTATCAGTACCGCCGCTCGAACAAAGGCACGCACCATCCACAAACCTCCAACTCGCACATCAGACTTTCGAGTGATACGTGCGAACCGTTGTGCAATAGACATGCGCAGCACAACACGCCGAAATTGATAAAACGCACCGGTATAGTCTTCCAACCGGCAGACTACGCCTTGGAAATATCAGAATGTCACCCTGCTCTCTGACTTTTCGCATTGCCATGCCGCGCGTACTCACTGGTGGTTGGTCGCGAGCTTCGGGCTGACGACCCGGCGGCGATTTCGCTCGAATTTGTTCCACCGCCTGTCGCCCAGGAGGAAGTCGACGGTGCCCTTGCACTGCGCCCAGAAGATGATCGGGCGATACAGAAACAGGTCCGCCGGCGCCAGTAGCAGCAGATACGCGAGATCGCTCGCGGCGTACGTCCGTCCGTAGCGGTCCTGCAGCAACACGGCGGCGCAGGTGAACGCGGCGCTGCCCAGAGCGACGATCAACAGCATCTGCAGGCACTCGAATGGCCGCAGCTGGCCCGAATACGCGGCGAGCGGTACGATCGCGACCGCCAGCACCTGGAACACCGGGGCCATCACCTCGGCAAACACGTAGTACGGCATCCCGAGGAAGCCAACGGTCCCGTAGCGGGGGTTGCACAACATCCTGCGGTAGTGCCACACGGTTTCAGCAATTACGCGCTGCCACCGCGCCCGCTGGCTCACGAGCGCCCGAATCGAGGTCGGACCTTCGGTAATACCGACGGCATCGGGCAGCGCCTGGATGCGATAGGGCACGCGCAGCCGGCGGAAGTGCTCGTGGACGCGGAACGTGAATTCAATGTCCTCACAGGTGAACCGTGGCGAGAACCCACCGAGCTCCACGACCACGTCGCGCCGCCAGATGGCGAACGCCCCAACCGAACACATCATGTAGTTGGAACGGCTCCAGGCCGCACGCGCCCAGATGAAGGCGCGCAGGTAGTCGAGCAGCTGAAAGACGATCAGCGGATGGCGGTCGAGACGCGTGCGCCCCTGGTCATCGCGGACCGCCTGTTCGGGACGGCTGTGCAGCGTGACATGACTGGTGACCCCGACGACGACCGCAGGATCCGGCATGACCAGCCGCATTCCTTTCAGCAGGGCGTCAGCGTAGTAAACGGTGTCGGAGTCGACGCAACAGAGATAGCGATAACGCGCCAGGTTCGCGCCTGCGTTCAGCGCGTCAGCCTTCCCTCCGTTGACCTTGTCGATGACCGTAAGCCGCGGATCGATCCGGCTTCGATAGATCTGCTTGATCTCGGTGGCATCGATGACGCGCCGATACAGCGCGGCGCTCGGCTCGAGGTCGAACGCCTGCGTCAGCCGCTTCATCGTGCTGTCGGTCGACCCGTCGTTGACGACGATGACCTCGTACTCCGGATAATCGAGCGCCAGCAACGACTGGATGGAGGCGGTGATGCACACCTCTTCGTTGTAGGCGGGCGCAACCACGCTGACAGGAATGGTGAACGGCGAGCTGCGTACGATCGAGAAGTCCTCGACCGCGGCATCGCGCGCGCGGTCGCGGTTCTCGCGCACGGCCATGCGCGCCAGGGCCGCAAAGATGACGGTGAGAGTCGTCAGGTATACCAGGCAGGCGAGGTACCCGCCCCACGTAACGATCTGCAGCACGGATTCAAATGGCATAGCTGTCACTTAAGAAGCCCCCATCAGAGGCTCAACGTGGCTCGTGAGCACGTGTTGTTCGCGCAGACTGAGCTGACACATGAATGCGGAGCGCAGATGCGGACCGGCCACAGACAGAAACCGCGCGAGGATCGGCAGCTGCCGTCGCGCAGCAGCAGGATCCGCGACGACCTGGCGCGCCGCATCGGCCGCCTTGCCTGTCTTGTGCAGAACCTCCGCGGCGCCGTTGGCCGCGAACGCGTCGCTGTGCCAGAGAGCCTGCACGACCGCCGGCAGCGCGACACGTCCCATGCGCTGCAGCGCCTCGCGTGCGGCGGCTCGCACGATCCACTGCCGATCCGCGAGCAGACCGGCAAGCGCCTCCGCGGCATCGCCGTCGGCAAACCGGGCACAGGCGCGCGCGGCGTGCGCGCGCACGAACGGCACGGGGTCGTTCAGACGGCCCAGCAACAAAGATCGATCCGACGCATCGCCGATGATGCCAAGTGCTTCGACGGCCGCACGGCGAACCAGCGGATCGACATCGGTCGCCAGTTCCCGCACGTGCGACGCCCACTGCGCCGCCTGCAGCCGCCCCGCCAGCCGCGCGGCCCAGAAGCGCACTTCCGCATGCGGCGCCGCAAACAGCAGCCCGAGAAGATCGGCTCGCGGTGCGGTCATCATGTCGATCGCCGCGGCAATGCGAGAGCAGCTGTACGGCCCATCCCGCAGCGCGGTGATGAGCAGATCGGCACTGCGCCGGTTATCGAGCTTGGCGAGGATGCGGACGCTCGCAGCGGCAAGGGCGGCGGACCGTGATCGCAGCATCGAGTCGAGAAGGTCGTAGGTGCGCTCCGCCTGCGCTGCGGCAAGAACACGCACCGCTGCAATGCGCTCCTGCGGTTTGGCCGCGGCAGCGGCCGTATGCACGAGATCGGCTCTCTGCTCCTGCATTGCGCGCGCAACGGCGATCTCGAGCGCGGGAGGCAGGCCCTCGCGGATCAGTGCGTCGAGCTGGGTGACGCTCAGCTGCGCGACGATCGCATTCAGTGCCGAGGCGTTCAACGGCGAACACTGCTCGAGCCGGTGTTTCAGCGCGCTCAGGTAATTCGCGCGCCGTTCGTATCGATAGCGGCCGAACGCGATCGCCGCCATCAACAGCAGCCACAACGCGGCGATTCCGTACAGCACGTAGGAAACGAGGGATGACATCAGAAGCTCCATCGAACGCGGGTGGCGATCGTCTGCTGTGTGAAGAGAGGATCCTCATGCGCGCCGCCCGCCAGCAGCTCCAGCGAGAGTCGTGATCCCGCACGCACGCGCATCGAGCCGAACGCCTGCCATGCGTCGTGCGAGCCGTGCCCGAACGTATCGACATCGAAAATGCGAGCGCCGATCGCGGCGCCGCCGGTCACCGAGAGGTGCCGCGACAGATCGACTGCGCTGCGCAGAAGAACCACGGACGAGCGGCGCGCTGAACCCTGGTGGCGAACGAGGAAACCTTCCGCGCCAATCTCGCCGTGCGCGAAGTACCACGACGCAGACGGCTCCGCGATGCGGACGGTTGTCGTTGGAAATTCGAGATGCCGGTAGCCGCCACCGACGACGAGACCGCCAACCACGCGGCGCGACAGCTGGCCCTCCAGCGACCGGCGATACAAGAAATCGGGCGCGTCGGCATATCCCGCGGTTCCGCTCCACGTCCAGTCGCCGAGGCGCTGAAAACCACCGGCCTGTCCTGCCCAATCGATCACGCCGCCGCGTTGATGACGTTCGACGCCGGCATTCCATCCAAAGCGGCCATCGCGTTGAACGCCGCCGCCGATGCGGCCGACACGCCAGGTGCTCTGGTAGCTGCCAATCTGCACCGGCGACAACTCCGCCATCGCTTCGATGAACGGGCCGTCCTGCGCACGGGCGCGACCGGCGCCGGCCAGCACGATGACAGCTGCGAGAGTGAGGATGCGAGATCGCATGGTCACACCGTCACCCCAACGTCGATGCGCGACAGCTTCGGTTCGTACGCGACGCGTCCGCCCCGCTCAACGGTCGACCGCGCCGCAGCAGACTCGAGTCCCTCGCGCTGCCGCCAGTAGTCGATTGTTCGGTCGATGATTTCCGGCAGCAAGACGCGCGGGCGGAAGCCCACGAGATTGCGCAGCTTGGAGATGTCGGGAATCCGGCGCGGCATGTCCTCGAAATCCGCGTCGTAGGCCTGCTTGTAAGGCACGAACTGAATGTCAGAGGTGCTGCGTGCGGCCGCTTTCACCCGCAGCGCAAGCTCACCGATGCTGATTTCGTGGTCGTTGCCGACGTTGAAGATTTGGCCACAGGCGCGCCGCTCCGTCATCAACGACTCGAGCGCCCACACCACATCGCCGACCCACGTGAAGCTGCGCGTCTGCGATCCGTCGCCATGGACGGTCAGCGGTCCGTTGACGAGGGCCTGGCGCACGAAATTCGGGAGCACCATGCCGTAACGGCTGCTCTGACGTGGGCCAACGCAATTGAAAAAGCGGACGACGATCGTCGGCAGCCTGTGCTCTTTCCAGTATGCAAGCGCGAGGAATTCATCGAGCAGTTTGCTGGCGGCGTATCCCCAGCGCCGTTTCGTGGGCGAGCCGAGCACGAGATCGTGGTCTTCGCGGAACGGCAGCGCGGCGCTCTTGCCGTAGACCTCGGAGGTTGATGCAACCACGACGAGTGCGCCGGTGCGCGCCGCGCGGCGCAGCACTATGTGCGTGCCGTGAACGTTGGTCTCGATGGTGTGAATGGGAGCGTCAACGACGAGCCGCACGCCAACGGCGGCAGCAAGGTGGAACACGACGTCAGCACGATCGACCAGCGGCCCGACAATGTCTTCGCGCAGCACGGTGCCGTGCACCCACTTGAAGCCGGCGCGGCGCTGCAGATGCGCGATGTTTTCGAAACAACCTGTCGACAGGTCGTCGATCACCGTTACCTGGTGATCTCGATCCAGCAACGAGGCCGCGAGATGCGAGCCGATGAAGCCGGCTCCGCCCGTAATGAGTACCCGCATGACGTGTGTGCTCCTTGGCTGGCGGACCTGATCCGCCGACACGTCAGCTCAGCAAGGTGACGGCCGCGCTTTTTCTGGTGGTTTGAAGCGCTAACGATCGCTAGTTCAATGAGTTAGGTCTGGTGTGTAGTGGCGGGCACCGCACGAACATCTGGCTGGGACCAGAACTTCTCAATTCATTGGTGATTGGTGATTTGTGATTAGTGATTGGTGATTTGTGATTTGTGATTAGTGATTCGTGATTGCAGGTTCTGCCGCCGTTCGCGAGCGGATCGTTATTTCCCCAGGAAAACCGCTATCCCGTCGGCGGCATTTGGAATGCCTCGCTCTGACGGATGACTCCCACCGAGCTCAGACAGCGGACAAAGACCTTTGCCATCGAAACGCGTGTGATTTCCTGGCAGTTGCAACGCTGCGGCCCCGCCGTCGGCGCGAATTACCGTGCAACCTGCCGCTGCCGGTCGGATAACGATTTCATCGCGAAGCTTGGCGTGGTGATCGAAGAAGCTGATGAATCAGCATTCTGGCTGGAGATCCTCGGCGAAGCGGGAATCGTGCGGCCAGCCGCGACGAAGCGTCTGTTGAATGAAGCCGACGAACTCACTCGAATTTTTGTCAGCTCGCGCGAGACCGCGCGTCGTAATCGGCGATTACGCCATCGAGGCGATCGACACTAATCACTAATCGCAAATCAGGACAGCGTATCCACCAGCTGCTCCCAAGCCGGCCGGTATTCATCGTTCACTGCGGCTCCGCACTGCCATGTATCACCGCTGCGGCGATTCCACACGACGTGCAGATCGATTGAGGCATTTCCAGGAACAGTGAGCCGGACCCACTCAGGCAGCGCGAGATCAGTTCCGGACTGCTGCACCTCGAATCGCACGCCTCCATAACCCACATCCACGATGCGGGCGGGCGAATCGCCGACAAGAGCCGCGATGTCGCCGCTCACCCGGCGACGCGGCCATCGCCTCGACGGCCCGGCCGGCTGGTCCGATGTCGCGGGCACCTTCCGCTGGATCGCGGCGAGCAGCGCCGCCGGCGACACGGGTTTCAGCATGAATTCAGCGCCGAAGTTGCGGGCTTCAGCGGCGAGCGTACGATCGTCGAAGGCCGTAATGACGATCGCGGGAATCGGGTTGCGAGCCATGGCGAGCAGTTGAAGCCCGTTATCACCCGACAGACGGATGTCGACGATGAGAAGATCCGGAGTGATTTCCTCGAGGATGTGCCTCGCCTCTTTCAGCGTTCCCGCGCCGATCGTCCGGTACCCCGCCCGTGCGAGCAGTACCAGGAGGCCTTCACGCGAGGCTTGTTCGTCCTCGACAACAACAATTGTTCGCAAGCCGTTGTCCCCAGTGTAGCAATGGGTGGTCCATCGCGGTACCAGGGGGGAGCGTTCACAGGTATAAGAAAAACGCTGCAATCCTCCTTGAGCCCTCCCGGCAGGCGCCGAGAAAGCTCAGGAAAGGTGTGATCCCGGGAGACTTCCGCTCCGGTCGATTATGCGACCGCCGCTGCACCTCCGAAGGCGCGACGTGCCCGGCGCCGATACGCGGCGACCGGCAGGTTGCACCTCTGTTGATAGAGAAACGCGTGAAACCGCTTGTAATCCGTCGCCGGCAGATGGAACACCTGCAGCAGCGCGCGATAGTTGCCGCGCGTCTCCTGCAGCCCGCGGTCGATGATCATCGCGAGATCCTGACGCGCGAGCTCGCGTGCTTTGTACGCCTTGTGCACGACTGCCCAGAAGTCTTCGCCCTGCATCATGCGATGCCACATCTCGTTCGCAATCACCGAGGGTGGGAGATCCGGAATCATCGTCGTCGGCGCCTCGCTGGCCGCCGCTTGGTGGACTGACGTTCCCATCACCTGCGTCGGCGACGTCGTCAGCGCCGACCCCCGAACCTCGACAGGCAGCTCGTCGCAACCGATCGCGTGCTCCCGATCGTGAAGGGCGAGACGTTCGGCCACATTGCGCAATTCGCGGATGTTGCCCGGCCACGCGTACGCCAGCAGCATCTGGCTTGCTTCGTACGACAGCGTCGGCACACGAACGCCGAATGCGGTCGCGGCACGTTCGAGATAGTGCTCCATCAACAACAGGATGTCGTCGCCGCGTTCCCGGAGCGGCGGAATGTGAATCTGAATGACGTTCAACCGGTAGAACAAATCTTCTCTGAACGCCCCGGCCGATATCTGCTGTCGCAGATCGCGATTCGTCGCGGTGATCAGCCGGACGTTCGCCTGAAAGGTCGGTCCATCTGAACCGACCGGCTGAACTTCGCCTGTCTCCGTGAATCGCAACAGAACGCCCTGCATGCGCAGGCTCATCTCGCCAAGTTCGTCGAGGAACAGGGTGCCGCCGTTGGCCTGACGGACCAGGCCCGCTTTATCGCGGTAGGCGCCAGTAAAGCTGCCGCGAGCGTGACCGAACAGCTCCGATTCGAGCAGTGTCTCGGGAACGCCGCTGCAGTTGACTGCGACGAACGGACGTTCCGAGCGCGCGCTCTGCACGTGCAGCTGACGCGCCGCGATCTCCTTGCCCACTCCGGTTTCACCGAGAATGAGCACTTTTGCACTCGTACGCGCCGCGCGGGCGATCTCCTCGCGGAGCGCGACGACGACGGGGCTGTCACCGATCAATTCGTGTGTCTGACGATTCGCAAATGCTGGGGAGGACATAGCTGGACCGACGAATCGCAAGAGAGGATCCGGATCTGCCCAGCACCAGAATTTCTTGAAAACTCACAGAACCACATCTCAAGCGTGGAGCGGATTACATTTTCAGACAAAAGTCTGCCTGGAGAAGATGAATAAAGTCGCCGTAACGGACTACTTCGAGTCGCCGCGCGGAGAGGCTTCTCCGCTGCGGCGACCTATATTCTGAAGTTCAGAGATCGGCGTTCAGGAATTCAGAGCCTTACTGTAGAGGGCGAGCAGTCGGGTCCACGCCTTTTCGGCGCCGGCCTCGTTGTAGACACCGGAGTCGGGCGGGCACCAGCCGTGTGCGCAGCCTTTGTAGACCTCGATTTCCGCCGGCAGCTTCGCCTTCTCGAACGTTTCCTTCATCGCCACCTTGTCGTTCGGCGCCCGCATGTCGTCGTTGTCGGCAATGGCGATGAGGAACTGCGCTTTGCTCTTTGCCGCCTGCAGGTGCGGGCTGTTCGGCATGTCCGTAACGAGACCGCCGCCATGGAAGGACCCGACCGCGCCAACGCGGTCCGGAACGGCCGCCGCCGTGCGGAACGCGAGCGGTCCTCCCATGCAGTACCCCTGCGTACCCACCTTCCTGTTCTTCGCCACGGACTGCTGCTGATCCAACCAGCCGATGAACGCTTTGGCGTCAGCAAACGTGGTCTGCTCGTTCAGTGACTGCGCCAGCGGCATCAGCTCCGGAATCGGTGTCGCCGATCCTTTGGCCGCCGTGGGCGCCTTCATCTTGCGGTAGAACGGATTGATCACCAGCACCGAGTAACCCGACTCGGCGAGACGCTTCCCCATCTGGCGGAACGCGGGACGCAGGCCGAAGATGTCGGGCCATACCAGCACGCCGGGGGCGGTGCCCGTCGCCGGGTGCACGAAATAGGCGTCGCACGTACCGTCGGGCGTTTTGATGGTTACCTCTGATTCGGTGACGGCGACCGCGTCGACGACCTTCGGCAGCATCATCGCGACGCCTGCGCCGAGCAGGACACCGAACTGCCGTCGCGTCACCATTCCGCGCGCCTCGTAGTCCTTCAGATCGTCATCAAAATGATCCTGATCGCACATGTTTGCTCCTTGTCAGCGGCCCGAGCCCTGCCTAGCCGCGCGCCGGAACACTCTACACCGACCCTGACCCAATCGCCACGAAATGGCTGTATTATTCGTCCGTCCGGCGAGGTGAATATGAGACTCAAAAGGTTTGCAGTAACGATTCTGGCGTGTGGCGTGGTAGTCGGCGGTGCCGTCCCTCTGCTCGCGCATCACGGCAACGCGGCGTACGACGACAAGATCACCGAATTCAAAGGGGCCAAGGTCACACGGTTCCTGTGGGCCAATCCTCACGCGCTGATCGATTTCGATGCGGTAGACGCGAAGGGGACTCCCGTCCACGTCACGGTCGAGACGGCGGCGCCGCAGGCGCTTCGACTCATCGGCTGGGACAAAACATCGGTGATGCCAGGCGATGTCATCACCGTTCGGATGTACCTGGCGAAGAACGGCAACCCTGCCGGGCGTCTGAACAAAATCATTCTGGCCGACGGCTCCGAGCTGCATGACACACAGCTTGGCGGCGACTCGGGCGGCAAGAGCCGCTACGATCCCGACGCGAAGTAACGAGGAGCAACGCAGTGCGTAACTCCGTTTTGGCTTCACTCACCGCGGCGCTGGCGGTGCTGGTCGTCGTGCATGTCGCAAGACCAGCCGCGCAGGGCCGCGGGCGGATCGACGAAGGCTTTGTCTCCGAGGGCGTGCCGAAGATGCCGAATCCGCCGGGACCTGCGCCGAAGCGGGACCTGTCGGGCGCATGGGTCGGACCGCAGGCCAACAGGCCCGATCCGGTGCCGCCCATGACGGCGGCAGGACAAGCCGCGTTCAAGGAGCGCAAGGCGTATGGCGCTGCCTCGGGCAATTTTGGTGGCGGCCGGGGCCAGGCGGCGGAACAGCAACCGGGTCAGTCCAACGATCCATTCATCACGTGCGATCCGCTTGGCTTTCCGCGCAACCTGCTCGCGCATGCGATCAGCAGCCGCGGCGGCATGTTGTTCGGATCGGCCCCGAACCGGATCCTCATCGCCTACGAACAGCAGCGCGTGTGGCGCGAGATCTTCACGGACGGCCGCGCACTTCCGAAGGCCGTTGACGTGCGAGGCGCGCCGGAGTCGCGCTACTACGGCTATTCCATCGGTCACTGGGAAAACGACAACACGCTGGTCATCGAGACGACCGGTGTGGACGAGCGCGCGTGGCTCGACGAGGCCGGACATCCGCTCAGTTCGTCAGCGCACATCACTGAACGCTACGTGCGTCCCGACGAGTACAACCTGCAGGTAACCGTCACCGTCGACGATCCGAAGTACTACACGAAACCGTTCTCGACGATGAAGGCGAACTTCTATTGGATGAAGGCGCAGGAATTCTCCGAGTCGTTCTGCGTCCCGTCCGAAGCGATCGAGTATCGCGACTCGCTCGCCAGGCCGTCGGGTATTCAGATCAAATAACGAAGGCGTCCCGACCGATTCTGAGGAGGCAGATCGTGCGCAACTCCATCCTGGCTTCACTTGCCGCGGCGCTGGCGCTGCTCGCCGTGTCGCACGTCGCAAAACCCGCTGCGCAGGGCCGCGGGCGGATCAGCGGCGAGGGATTCATCTCTGAAGGCATTCCGAAGATGCCGAACCCACCCGGCCCGGCGCCGAAGCGGGATCTGTCTGGAGCGTGGGTAGGACCGGCGACCACCAACAAGCCTGATCCCGTGCCTCCGATGACAGCGGCAGGACAAGCTGTATTCAAGGGGCGCAAAGGCTACGGCGCCGCCTCGCGGCTTGGCGGCCAGGGACGCGATCAGGCGGGCGAGTCGAACGATCCGTTCATCACCTGCGATCCGCTCGGCTTTCCACGCAATCTGCTCGCGCACGCGATCACCGCTCGCGGCGGCACGCTCTTCGGCTCTGCTCCCAATCGCATCCTCATCGCCTACGAGCAGCAGCGCGTGTGGCGCGAGATTTTCATGGACGGACGAGCGCTCCCCAAGGCCGTCGACGTGAGGGGTGCGCCCGAATCGCGCTACTACGGATACTCGGTCGGCCGCTGGGAGAACGACAATACGCTCATCATCGACACGACCGGTCTCGACGAGCGCGCGTGGCTGGACGAAGAGGGACATCCGAAGAGCGCGATGGCGCACATCACCGAGCGCTACACGCGCAACGATCAGTACAACATCCAGCTCACGGTCACCGTGGACGATCCGAAGTACTACACGAAGCCATGGACCTTCATGCGCGCGAACCTCTACTGGATGAAGGCGCAGGAATTCTCGGAATCGTTCTGCGTTCCGTCAGAGGCGCTTGAATATCGCGACACGCTCGCTGCGCCGTCGGGTATCGGAATCGTCAAGTAAGCTTCGCGCCGAATAGCGCAAGCAGCGTCTGCCAATGCCGCTCCGCGGCCGCCTCATCGTAGACAGGCGTGTCGCGGAGCACCCATCCGTGCTTGGCCGGGTACGTCTCGATTCTGTGATCGACCCCGGCGCCTGTGAGCGCCTCTTCAAGGCGCACCTTCATGTCATCGGGAAAGCTCTGGTCCTCGATCGCGCCCGCCACATAGACTCGCGCTTTTATCTTTGATGCGAGCCGATGCGGACTGTCAGGCGCGTCGGTCGCAAGCCTTCCGCCGTGATACGACGCCGCGGCCGCAATCCGATCGGGATACGTTCCGGCGGCGGTCAAGGACATCAGTCCCCCCATGCAATAACCGGTCGTTCCGATGCGGCCTTTCTTGGCGTCCGGCTGTGAGCCTATGTAATCGAGAAAGTATTTCGTGTCCGACATCACATTGGCAGGCGTCGCCAGCGACATGAACCTTTCCATCAGCATCTTGCGCTGCTCGGGATCGGAAAAAATCGCGCGCGGGTTCATCGGTTCATACGCGCCTGAGCGGTAATACAGATCGGGAAGCAGCACGAAATATCCGCTCGCAGCGAGCCGTTCGCCGACCTCGAGCATGGCCGGCCGGATGCCAAGGCCGTCCATAAAGACAAGCACTGCCGGCCACGGTCCGTTTCCTGTCGGGCGATAGATGTATGCCGGACACACGCCGTCCCGCGTTTCGATCGAGACCTTCATGAGTGCAGCTCCTTGCCGCAAAATATTCCTTTGACTTCAGGATTGATAGCAATGGCACAGGACACACTGAATCGTACGAACATCAAACAGCCTGTCACGGTGCAGCCGCTGCGCGAACGCGACCTGACAGCGGCGGACCGTGTTTTCCGCACGGCATTCGGAACCTTCATCGGCCTCCCCGATCCATCCGCATTCGGCGGTGATTCGGATTACATCAATACGCGCTGGCGTGCAAATCCGAACGGTGCGTTCGCCGCATACCTCGATCAGCAAGTCGTCGGATCGAACTTCGCATCGCAATGGGGCAGCGTCGGATTCTTCGGACCGCTCACCGTCCGTCCGGATCTCTGGGATCGCGGTGTCGCCAGACAACTGATGGAGCCGGTGGTGGCCTGCTTTGCGCGGTGGGGCGTCACGCACGCCGGCTTGTTCACATTCGCGAACAGTTCCAAGCACGTCAGCCTGTATCAGCGATTCGGATTCTGGCCGCGGTTCCTCACCGCCATCATGTCGGGGCCGATAGACGGCACGAACCGCCACGGATCCGATCTGACGCAGTTGTCCGAGGTGTCGGCCGCCGAACGCGAGTCGCTGATCGCGGCTTGTCGCGACCTGACCGGCCAGATTTACGACGGCTTGGACGTGACCTCCGAAATCCGTTCGGTCGCCGATCAAGATCTTGGCGACACCGTGCTCGTCCGCCGAGACGGCGCGGTAAAGGCACTGGCCGTGTGCCATGTCGGCCCGGGCAGCGAGGCAGGCAGCGGCACCTGCTACATCAAGTTTGGCGCCGCGCGTCCGGGCAGCACGGCGTCGGCCGATTTCGATGCTCTGCTCGTTGCCTGCGAAGCCTTCGCCGCCGCCGCAGGCGCGCGCCGCGTTTCAGCGGGCGTCAATACGGCGCGGCATGAGGCGTACGCGCAGATGCAGGCGCGCGGCTATCGCACGGACGTTCAGGGCGTCGCCATGCACCGGCCGAATGAGGAAGGCTACAACCGGCCCGGTGTATACCTGTTGGATGACTGGCGCTAGCGCGCTGACGCACCACGTCCTCGAGGTCAACAACCTTCGCAAGGTTTATGGTTCCGACGTCGTAGCCGTAGACCTTGTCTCGTTCCATGTTGGTCGCAACGAGATCGTCGGCCTGCTCGGCCCGAATGGCGCCGGCAAAACGACCACGATCAACATGGTCCTCGGCGTGCTCAGTCCCTCGTCCGGGTCGATCACCATCGACGGCATCGACATCGCACGCGACAGGCGGCACGCGCTCGAGCGCACCAACTTCGCTGCCGTCTATGCTGCGCTTCCCGGCAACCTCACGGTCGCCCAGAACCTGCGTGTATTCGGCCTGCTCTACAACGTCAACGATCTCAACGCCCGCATCGAGCAGCTCCTCGATCGGTTCGATCTCGTTCCGCTCCGCGACAGGAAATGCGGTGTGTTGTCGTCGGGCGAGGCGACGCGCGTCGCGCTTGCAAAAGCATTCCTCAACCGTCCTACCCTGCTGCTGCTCGACGAGCCGACGGCCTCGCTCGATCCGGCGGCAGCCGACGATGTGCGGACGCGCATCAGAAGGTACGCGGATGAAGCGAACGTCGGGATTCTATGGACATCGCACAACATGTATGAAGTAGAAGACGTCTGCCATCGCGTGCTGTTCCTCTCTCACGGCAGAATTCTCCTCGAAGGCGATCCCAAGCGTCTGCCGATCGAACATGGCCACAAGACGCTTGAAGATCTCTTCATCGCGGTGGCACGAGAACCGTTGACGCTGGGGGCGAAGTAGTGTCGCGGCGACATATCGCGGCGATCGTCCTTCGGCAGTTCTTCCTGATGCGCGGCAGCGTTGCCCGCGTGCTCCCGCTCTTCGCCTGGGTGGCCGTGGACATGGTGCTCTGGGGATTTCTCACGCGCTACCTGAATGCGATTACGCGTGCTGGTCTCGATTTCGTACCGACGCTGCTCGGCGCCGTGCTCCTCTGGGATTACTTCACGCGCGTCATGCACGGCGTAACCACGACGTTTCTCGAGGACGTCTGGTCGCGAAACTTCCTCAACCTGTTCGCGACGCCGCTGTCGATCGGCGAGTACGTCGCCGGACTCGTTGTGTCGAGCGTGCTGACGAGCGCCGTCGGCCTGGTGGTAATGCTGGTGCTGGCTACCGTCGTGTTCGGTCTGTCGTTTGTCGGCTTCGGCGTTGCCATCATTCCGTTCATGCTGGTGCTTCTGACCTTCGGCCTCGCGCTCGGCATCGTCGGCAGCGCGATTGTGCTATCACTGGGGCCGGCATCGGAGTGGTTCGTCTGGCCGATTCCGGCCGTCGTCGCACCGTTTGCCGGAGTGTTCTACCCCGTCTCCACGCTACCGCGATGGATGCAGTTCATCGCGCAATTACTGCCGCCGGCGCCCGTATTCGAAGGGCTGCGCGCCATCGTCGCGGGACAGGGAGTGGCGATGGCGCCGCTCGCCTGGGGCGTCGCGTTGGCAGTCGTGTATCTCGTCGCTGCGTGTCTGATATTCGCCGCGGTGTACAGACGCGCCGTGCGTGTCGGCCTGATCGCTCGCTACAGCGCCGAGAGTCTCAGTTAATAACGCCGTGCCCGAACTCCCCGAAGTCGAGTACAACCGGCGGCGGCTGCAGCGCGCGATGGCCGGTGCTCGAATTACCCGCGTCACCGTCCGACAACCGAAGCTGCGCTATCCGCTTTCCGCGGATTTTGCCGCGCGCCTCGAAGGGCAACAGGTGCGCGCCGTCGAGCGCCGCGCGAAGTACCTGCTTCTCGATCTGTCGTCGGGAGAGCGGCTGCTCATGCATCTCGGCATGTCAGGATGGTTCCGCGTCGCGCGGCCAGGACATCAACTCGAGACGCACGACCACGTCATTTTCGAAATGTCGAACGGCGCGGTCGTGATCTTCAACGACACTCGCCGCTTCGGGTTCTTGCGGCTGCTGTCAGCCGACGAGCACGCCACGCACAAACCGCTGCTGCGCCTCGGACCAGAGCCGTTGGCGAAGGCATTCGACGCCGACGCGCTGGCCGCGGAACTGGCGCGGCGCAAGACGTCGCTGAAGATCGCTCTCTCCGACCAGCGCGTTGTCGGTGGACTCGGCAACATCTATGTCGTCGAAGCGCTGCATCGCGCACGTCTGTCACCGAAACGCAGGGCCGCGACAGTGGTGACGAAGAATGGCGCAGCGCGACCAGTGCTCCATGAATTGGTGCAGGCAATCAGAGATGTACTGAACGAAGCGATCAAACGTCAGGCACGGCCCGGCGACGGCAACCCGTTCCGCGTCTACGATCGCGAAGGCCAGCCGTGCCCGCGCCGCGGCTGCCGCGGCACGATCCGCCGCATCGTCCAGGGCGGACGGTCGACGTATTACTGTCCGGTATGCCAGCGTTGACGGCTCTGACAGCCGCCGGAAGCGCATCGAGGAAATCGCGTGCGGATGCGAGCTGCGCGTTTGAAGAAACGAATTCCAGCCATACCCTGTGGAAAACCTGTCGAAGACACGTGCACAACGTGTGGAAAAACTGTGCGGAAAAAAAAATTTCAGCGTCGATCCCGCCACTTTCGTAGCGAAATCGTTACATGAGCGTCGCTTCGTGTTCCATTTCGCTTGTGCGCGCTGCGCTGATGCGTAAAATCCGAATCCGGCCGCCGATCCCACATCAGAAACCTATTCCCGCCGTAATCAGTGTGCTGCGGACGCACGAGTCGATCGGTACGCGGAGGAGCTGTGGACGTTTTGCTCCCATCAGCCAGCGAGATCACCACTGCAGATTCGTGGTTCGCCGGACTTGATCGCCGGCCACTCGTCATCGGCGCCCTGCAATTGACGATGCAGGTGCTGGGCGTCCATCTGGACGCCTTCAATACCTGGATACAAATTGAATTGGGCGAACTTCCGGACAGTTCTCTGCTACTCCGCCTGATGCCATGGGCCACAGTTGGCGATGCGATTGAAATTGTTCGTTCGGAAATAGCGGCGACGTTTTGTTCGGACACCCGAACTGAACCCCTGACGCACGAGGCGGGCGATTGCCGGCATTTATTTCTGCCGATCGTCTCCCGTCAAATCGCCACCGCGTAGTTTCTTCGCTCGAATCGTCGCATCACCGACTCTATTCGTGCGCCGCCCTATCGCCGATATTCAGCGAGACATGGGCGCGTGGTTGGTCGGAGCTGGGGTCGCTGGAGCACTTGTTGTGGCGGTGACGGCGATTGGCACTTTCGTGCGACGAGGCCGCCGACCCGACCTGACGCCGACACCCGTCAGCCCACAATGGCTGGCCGACCATAAGAGAGATCGCTCTCGGTAAGTCCCGACCCGTCGCTCGGGCAGAGCGGCAGCGTCACGATCACCGACGTTCCCTGATTCAACCCTTTGCTGCTTGCCTCGATCTGGCCGCCGTGCAGCAGCACGAGATGACGGACAATCGCCAGGCCCATCCCCAGGCCGCCGTAGGAGCGCGTGGTGGATGTGTCCGCCTGGCGGAAGCGGTCGAACACGTAGGGCAGGAAGTCCGGCGAAATGCCGATGCCGGTGTCGCGCACGGTGATCCTCACGCTCTCCCCGGCCGCTTCCACGTTCACCCAGACGGCCCCGCCGCCCGGCGTGAACTTCACGCCGTTGTTGACCAGATTCGTCATGATCTGCGCGAACCGGCCAACGTCGGCGGAGATGATCAGCGGCTCCCCGCCGCCTGGATCGACGCTGTGAAGCGCCACCCCCTTCGCATCGGCGATCGGCCGCAGCGAATCAACCACAGACGTGACCGCGGGGACCACGGACAGCGGTCGCTTGTTGAGCGGCATCTTGCCCATCAGGATGCGAGACACCTCGAGCAGATCGTCGATCAGCTGCGCCTGACTTAGTGCATTGCGCTCGATGATCTCGAGCGCGTGTGCCTGCCGGTCGGCACGCACGCTGCCGTTTCGAAGCATCGACAGCCATCCGAGCATCGCGTTGATCGGCGTGCGCAGCTCGTGCGACAGCACCGCAAGGAATTCATCCTTGGCGCGATCGGCCGCGGACAGCTGCGCCGCGTGTGTTGCCGCGGCCTGCCAGGCGTGCACCTGCAGGCGCATCAATGCGAACAGCAGCAGCGACAGCAAGATCCCGGTCACAAGTACGCGCTGCGCTTCGGGAGGCAATGGTGCCGTGTCGGCCGCCCGCGAGCTTGCCACCAGCAGCCACTGGCGGCCGCCGATCGACAGCATCGCCTCAGACTCGAAATTCGAGGCGCGCTCTCCAGAACTGACGAGCAGCATGTCGGCGCTCTTCTGCGTGTCGTAGATCGACATGTCGAGCGACCGGGCCGCCGCCGCCGCGAAACTGTCGCCGAACATCGCGTCCGGCCGCAGGCGGCTGAATGCGAAGCCAACGAGTGCCCGCCGCCGTGCATCGAGTGAATCGATGCGCGCGCCGCGCCGGTAGATCGGCTGATACAGCACGAACTCGCGCATCTTGCGTCCAGCCGCGTCGTTGGGTTCGAGCATCGCGGTGATGGCAGAGGTGTTCCAGTCGCGTGCACGCCTCATTGCCTCGAGCTGCACCTGCTCCGAGCCGAGGTCGAAGCCTGTCGCCGCAAGGTTGTCCATGTCGGGAGGTTCGACCATTACCGCCGGGAAGTACTCGTCCCGGTTCGCTTCGGGCTGGACGTTCAAGCCGGCCACGCCGTCGAGTGACATCGACCTGACAAAGGACCGGAGCCCGCTTCTTTCCACGCGCGGCGCAAACCCGATTCCGTCGACGCCCGGATACCGCTGGCGCAGCTCCAGGCCGGACACAAACGCCCTGAATTCGGAATAGTTGATTTCGGGACTCGCGCCGAGCAGTGCCGCCGCGGCGTGCGTCACCGCGCCAATAGTGTCGAGCTGCACTTGAACTACGCGCTGCAGCGCGAGCGCGTCCGAGCGGAACGCACCTGCGGCGGCCGCCTGCTGCCTGGTCGCCACGGTCGAGACGGCCGCGGACGTGATGGCACAGCCGAGCGCAAATACAAGAAACGGAACGGATCTACGGATGTACAGGCTTCGCAAGGGCAGCGAAGCGCGAACGCCGAATTTCATGGAAACCCGATCCTGTTATCGGCGGGGCGAGTAAACCCAATATTGATCAGAGCTCAGCAATACGCAAGTTTCGGGGTCTTGACTGGGTTTCATGCGGGCGGGTGCCAATTCAGAATCACCGTGATCGGCGGCGTGACGTCACGAATGGGCGTATCCAGCAGGAACCGCTGACCGTCGGGTGCTACCAGATATTCGCCCTGCAGCGTATTCGACCCGCCAATGCGCGTTTGAAACAGGCGCGAGGGCGCACCCACTTTCACGGTCTGACCATCTGATGAAAACGCGACGGGCACGGCCACCAGCTGACGGTCGAGACCGAGATAGAACAACTCACGTCCGTCCTGGCGCCACCGCGGCTGCGTCCCACCCTCGCTGGAGACTTGAATCGCGGACGCATCGCCGCTGAACTTCCGCAAGCTGACTTCGTAACGTCCGGACTCACTTGACTGATAGGCGAACCATTCGCCGTTCGGCGCGAATTCGCCGTTGAGATCCTGTCCCGGCGTTCGGGAAATCGGGAACGGCGGATCCGCAGATCCGAGCCGCTTTGCCCAGAGATCGCGCAGCGTCTTCGGATCGGCGCGCGAAAAGAACATCATTCGACCGTCGGGCGAAATGTCGGCGGTGTTGACGTTCTGCTCTGTCATCAGCAGCGGCTGTTCATCGCCGCCGGCGACAGACTTCTGATAGATGCTGAGGATGCCACGCCTGTTGGAGGCGAACAGGATCGATCGTCCATCGGGGGTCCAGAAAGGTGACAGCTCTACTGCGGAATCAAATGTGAACCGGCTGAAGACGTTCCTATCGAGATCCAGCACCCATATGTCGCGATTGCCGTCCATCAGACGACTTACCGCGATGCGCCGGCCGTCAGGTGAGAGAGACGGAGCAAGACCGCCGGCCGACGGTGTGCCCAACCGCGTGACTTCGTTACCCGACCGGTCGAACCAGATCAGTTGATGGTCGTCCTGCGCCGGCCGCGCCCGGTAGACGATTGGTCCGGCGATTGACGCCGAAACCGCCGCGCCATCAGGACTGCCGGCTACTGCAGTCCTGTCGGTGGCGATGCTGTCCGCCACGCGTACCCGCTCACCAACAGGTTCGAGTCGATTGGGATCGAACTTCTGCGCGAACAGGGCACCATCGATGGCGAACAACAGGTAGCCGGACGAAGACAAGGTCGCGGCGATGGCGCCCGGAAGGATTCGCCGCGTCGCGGAATCGCCCAGGCTTCCGACATACACGCCTCGTCTTTCCGGTGCGCCGTTCACGGTATACAGAAAGTGCGTTCCATCCGGCAGAAGATGCGGATACAGGTGGCCGAGTTGGTCCGCCTGTGTCCGCGTAACCGCGCGGGGCTCTCCACCCGCTGCCGGCACACGCATCACGGGCGAGATCTGCGTGGGCGTGTAGAGGATGGTTCCGTCCGCGCCCCATGAGCCGCCTTGCGGATTGGGCGCATCGGCCAGCGCCTGCGCGACTCCTCCCTCGACGTCGATCCGCTTCAATTTGTTGTCGGCAAAGAATGCCAGCGAATGTCCCTCCGGCGACCAGAAGGGCAACGACGCACCCTCAGTGCCCTGGAGAAATCGGGGCGTCTCCGAACGCAACTCACGCACCCAGAGGCGCGGGTTCTGAGCAGGATCACCAACACCCGCCACCCAGAGTCCGTCGCTGGATATGGCAATCGACACGAGATCACGCGTCGACGGCGCGTTGATCTCGAGCCGCACCTCCTGCAGAATCCTCTGTGACGCACCGCGACGGCTGATCCACGCGCCAACGCCAGCCGCGATGCCAAGAATCACAATCGCAGCGACGACGGCACGCTTCGCGATCGGCTTGCGAACGTCGAGACGGTCCTCGGAACCTTCGCTGATTTCGTCAAGCTCGACGATCGCATCGCCGACGTCCCGCAGCCTCCGCGACAGAGGCTTCTCGAGGCACCGTCGAATCAGACGTTTGATGCGCGGGTCGAGAGCCGGCGGAAGCGCCGCCCAATCGGGTTGACGCTCGAGCACCGACGCAAGCGTATCGGCCGCACCTGCGCCGGCGAACGGCGAATGACCGGACAGCATTTCGAAGAGAACACAGCCGAACGCCCAGATGTCGGTTCTCTTGTCGACGGGTTCGCCGCGAGCCTGCTCCGGGCTCATGTAGGCAACGGTGCCCATAATCACGCCGTCGCGCGTTGCACCGATCGTCTTCGCGGTTGTAGGCCGCGAAATATCGCGAATCACCGCTTTCGCCAATCCGAAGTCGAGGACCTTGACGACGCCCTCGGGGGTGATCTTGATGTTCGCGGGCTTGAGATCGCGATGCACCAGGCCCTTCTCGTGCATCGCATCGAGAGCCACGGCAATCTGCCGCGCGATAGAGAGCGCCTCGCCCGGCGCCGGCAGTCGCTTCGCGAGCTGCCCGGCAAGCGTCTCGCCCTCCACCAGCTCCATGACGAACGCCACGAGCAGCGGTTCCGATCCGTTCGCGGGCCGGGCTTCTTCAAATCCGTAAACGTGCGCGATGTTCGGGTGATTGAGAGAGGCCAGCACTTGTGCCTCTCTCTTGAAGCGCGCCAGGCGTTCGGGATCCGCTGCGAAAGCCCTGGGCAGAACCTTGATAGCGACCTCGCGATTGAGTTTCACATCGCGGGCGCGATACACCTCGCCCATTGCGCCGGCACCGAGAGAGGCGACGACGCGATAGGACCCAATCTCCTGTCCAACAAACGAGGTCTGACCTGATGCGAATATCCCCGCCGATACCGCTGCCAACGGTGTCGCGAAAAGATCATCCGCGGTCTGCGCGTGCCGCAATAGCGCTTCAACTTCACGCCGAAGCGCTTCGTCATCGCCGCAGGCAGCGGCGAGGAACGCGGCCCGCTCGCCAGCGGGCTGATTGAGCGCGCCGTCGCAGATCTCCTCGATCTGCCGCCGGCGATCCTCGATCACGGTTCACCCCCAGCGAGTTCCTTCATTAGCCAGAGCTTGGCCAGCCGCCAGTCGCGTTTGATGGTGTCAGCGGACACGTGCAGCACCTCGGCGGTCTCCTCGACCGTCAAGCCACCGAAAAACCGGAGTTCAACCACACGGCCCTTTCGCGGATCGGCTGCGGCCAGTGTCTCTAATGCGCGATTCAGCGCCAGAAGGTCTAACTGCGGCTCGGGCGACGCGATCAGCGCTTCATCGAGCGTGACGCGACGTCCATCGCCGCCACGTTTGCGGTACATCCGCGAACGCGCGTGATCCACCAGGACACGCCGCATCAAACGGGCCGAGATGCCGAGAAAATGTGCGCGGTCTTGCCATCGCACCTGGCGGGCGTCGGTCAGGCGAAGAAACGCCTCGTTCACCAGGGCCGTTGGCTGCAACGTGTGGCTGGGACGCTCGCGCGCCATGTAGCCGCGAGCCAGACGCCGGAGTTCTGCTTCGACCAGCGGTGCCAGCTGATCGAACGCGGCATCATCCCCGTCGCTCCATGCGCGCAGCAGCTGCGTGACCGCCCCGGACGACTGTTGCGGCAATACCCCTCCTGATGGATGGGCCGATTCTAGACCTTTTTTCCTAACAATTCTGACGATCTTCATCCTCCGGAACCGCGTTCCCGCATTCCAGCGTGCCGGCGGCGTCGAGTCCGCCCGCCTCTGGAGGGAACGCAATGACGAACACAACACGAAGCGCGATCGCGGGGATCGTCGTGCTGGCCGTTACCGTCGTCGCCTCTCCATCCCCTGCAGCGGCGCCTCAGACACGCATTCGGGGCGCCAACGCGAGACTCGATGCGGTGATCAGCGAAGCCGTATCACGGTCGCAGACGTTTCGCGGGCTTGTCGACACCATCCTGAGGACCGATGGCATCGTGTACGTCGTTGAGGGCGAATGCGGGCAGGGCGTCAGGGCCTGTCTCTTACCCGCGGTGACGATCGCTGGCGACAATCGACTGCTTCGAATCGTCGTGGACGCAGGGAAATCGGATCAGGATTTGATGGGTTCCATCGGCCACGAGCTGCAGCACGCCATCGAACTGCTCAGCGACAAGGGGATCAGAAGCTCCACGGCTGCGATTCTTCGCGTCAGAAAAATGTGCAGTGCGTGTGGGTTGCGATTCGAGACCGATGCCGCCCTCAAGGCGGGAGACGCTGTTCGCGCCGAACTTTCCAAACACGAGGACTGACACGGCATGCGATGGTGCCCCTCGCCATTCCTCAGAACGCCAAAACGAGTGCGCCGCTCACGCGGCCGAACGTCAGGTTCTGATCCGTCGCCGGCGCACCGATGAACGGAATGGTGAATGACTTTGCAGAATGAAAATGCCGGATGTCCCCTCGAATGCCGACGTGCTGCGTGAAGAGAATCGTCACCCCGCCGCCGGTATCCCACGCCAGACTGTTGTTGGTCGCGGACAGCACGTCGCTTTGCGTGAATTCGACGTGCGTCTTCATCAGGCCGAGCCCGAATAGCAGGTACGGATGCACGGGGCCAAGTGCTGGAACCACCATGACGTTCGTCATGAGCGTGATGACGCTTGAGGACTGGTCACCAACCTTGCCGAAGAAATTCTTCGCGTCGGCAAACTCCTCTTCGATGCCGAGAATCGTGCCCATCTTGCCGAAAGCCACGCCGAAGTTCGTTCGCTTGTCCTCACAATTCGAAATCTGCGGACATCCCGAGCTGCCGCCGAAGCTGTAGCCAAGCAGCGGGCTGATATAGCCCTGCGCGTGCGCGGGGGCGGCCATCGCAAACAGGAGAAAAACAAAACCGCCGACGAAAGTCCTGATACTCGCTAAACGCATCGTGTCCTCCAACTCCGACCCTGTAACCGGTTTCGGGTCGACATTCATTTTGGCCCGACGGCTGGTCCACGAAAAGGTTCGATAGGGATATGCCCGTAACGAACTTCGCGTATCTCCAGTCGATCCGTGCCTCCCGGCGCGCGAAGCGTCACGCAGTCGCCTCGTCCGGACTTCATCAAGGCGCGCCCCAGCGGAGACAACCAACTGATGTAGTTACGATCCAAATCCACTTCGTCCACGCCAACGATCGTCACCGTCCGCTCCGTTCCAGCAGCGTTGGCATAACGCACGGTGGCGCCGAAGAACACCTGCGTCGCGGCCCTGCCCGCTCTCGGAGCCGCCGGATCGACGATTTCCGCCGCGTCGATTCGCTTTGTCAGAAAGCGAATCCGCCGATCGATCTCACGCAGTCGACGTTTCCCGTACTGGTAATCGGCGTTTTCGCTGCGGTCGCCATTGCCGGCGGCCCAAGCCACCACCTCTGTCACGGCCGGACGTTCCCTGGTGAGGAGAAATCGTCGTTCGTCTTTGAGCCGCTGTAAGCCGTCAGGCGTGATGTAGTTTTTTGCATTGGCGACCATGTCGTCTACCGCGCGCGCACGACCGATGCGGGATTGACGACGTTGATCGGATTGCCGGCGGCGTAGGCAACAATCTGGTCGAAGACGTCCGAGAACTGCAGATCGTACTCCTCGCGCGTGACGTATCCGATATGCGGCGTGCAGACGACGTTGCGCATGCCGAGGAGGGGATGATGTGGATCGGTCATCGGCTCCTGTTCGAAGACGTCGACGGCCGCCGTACCGGGACGGCCGCTGCGCAGCGCCTGGACCAGCGCGCCAGGCGCGATCAGCCCGGCGCGGCTGGTGTTGACGAGCAGTGCGGTCGGCTTCATCCGCCCAAGATCCGCTGCGGTCACGATGCCACGCGTCGCCTCGACCAGGCGCATGTGCAACGAGATGACATCGCAGTCGGCGAAGAATGCCTCTTTGCTGATACCGACGTGATATCCGTCCTCGCGCGCCCGCGTGCGTCCTTCCTCCCGCGCCCAGATGACCACGTGCATGCCGAACGCCTTGCCGTAGCCGGCAACGACTTTCCCGATCCGGCCGTAGCCGTAGATGCCGAGTGTCTTGCCGCGCACGGTCCTGCCCACGCCGACTTGCCACTCCCCTCGTCCGAGAGCCGCAACCTGTTCTGGAATCTGGCGCATCGCGGCCAGCACGAGCGCCCACGTCAGTTCCGCCGCCGCATACGACGGTGTATCGGCATGCTGGTCTGACGACACGATGACGCCGTGCTGCGTGCAGGCGTCGATGTCGATGTGCGGGTAGACACTGCGCTGGCTGATGAGCCTGAGGTTTGGCAGCCGTGCGAGCAGTGGCGCCTGTATTTTCGTCCGCTCTCGGATCAGAACGAGCACTTCGGTCTCTTTCAGTCGATCGGCGAGAACGTCGACGTCCTCCACGTGATCATTCCAGATCGTGACGTCGAATGGAGCCAATTTGGAGAAACACGGCAGCGTGCGCAGCGTGTCGAAGTAATCGTCCAGGATGCTGACCGTAATGCGCCGGCCATGTTCGGGTGTCATCGCCTATTTTTACCGCGGTGGGGACTCAGTAAGATGAGCGGTCGCGCCTTACGATTGAACTTCCTCCCTGCGGCTCAGTGATTCCTGCAAACCCGCCCGCACCTTATCGTCAGCCGTGACAACGAAGTGATCGCCGTCCATGACGGCCGACGTCACTCCGTCCGCCGTCCTGACCTCTGCCAGGAAGCGCTCCCGAGCATCCTGCCCGATCTCGCGCTTGAACGAGAAAACCATGGCGCCCGGCGTCGTCGGGTTCTTCTTGGTCGGCGGCAACCCGGTGTGATCCCAATACAGCTTGTAGAGATCCTGAACCTGTGCGTCCTGCCAGAGACGGGCGACTGCGTCGCGCAGCATCGGTTCGGCGAGCTTGATCTCCTCTGCGAGCCTTGGAATCGAATTCGGATTCAAGTCGTACCATGCCAGGTCCATGGCCCCGTTGATGCCGAGGTTCTCCAGCGCCTGCCAGTGCATCGGCAGCGTGACGATGAGCAATGACTCATCGATCCAGTCGACGATCTGCCGCGGTGCATACGTCGTCGCCCGCAATAATTGATGCGGCGACGAGTAGGCGAGCGAGGAGACATCGTAGATCCCCTCTTCTTCGAGCCTGGCCTGCACGTCGGGACCAATCCCGCGCAGCGTCGTCAGCGGCACGGACCGGACGGCGAGCTGCGGGGCGTTCTGAAATATCTTGCTGACACCCGACTGCACGAAAAACGCGAACTGACGCGGCAGCATGCCGGCGACGAAATACACGGCGTCCTGCGTAAACGACCCGGTGACCGCACCAGTGCCGGCGACGATCAGCAACGCGGCCACACCGCCCACCAACGGTCCAAGAACGGGCATTGCAGCCGCCCACACGGCGATGCCGGTCGTGAGATCACGCCGGCGTGCACGATCCGTCAACAGAATCAGCAGATAGGCGTAGGCGCCCACGAAGCCAAGACCCGCACCACGTAATACCTGGGCGGCCCATCCTGTGGGCCACGGAGTGAGCTTCCCGGAGACACAGAGCGACGCCAAGTCCTTTGCTTGCGGGTTTGCCGTCGCGGATGGATCGGCGAGGTACAGCCACGGCAAGTGGCATCCGGGATTCAGCAAAGCGGTGATCACGATGGCCGTGAGCGTCGTCACCAGCAGTGTCGGGATCAGGTATCGAATGGTTATCGATCCGTAGCCGAAGTACAGATCCACGAGTTCGTCGGCGTTCTTTTGTTCGTCGGCGTTCGTTACACTCCCGAGCGCTTGACGGAACTGCTTGCGGCGCGAGACCGCGACCCACGCACCATGCTGCGCGATGATGAGTCCCGGCAGCACCGCTGCGAATGAGCGCAGCATCGGGTCTGTGCCGAATCCTCCCGGCATACCCCACGTCCACAGGCTGACGATCGCGGCAACGACGGGTCTTACGTACAACCACGCGGCAACCAGGACGACGACGGCGATGATCCAACGGGCAGCCGTGTTCCATTTGCCAGTTGCTTCGTTGCCGTGCGCAGCGTGCGTGGTGTGCCGTTCAACAACTGTGCTCATCGGCATCTCCTGGAACGATAACGAAGAAGGAGCGCAATGCTAACAGAAGCTGGCTGCGTCGGATACGATGGGCTGTGCTCTCGCCGCCCATCGAACCGATGCTCGCAAAACTGGTCGATTCGATCCCGCCCGAGGGGAGCTTCCTCTTCGAGCCCAAATGGGATGGCTTCCGCGCCGTCGTCTTTCGAACGAAGGACGATGTCTACATTCAGAGCCGTGATCTGCGGCCGCTCGATCGCTACTTTCCCGAGCTGCATGACGCCCTTATCGCGCGCCTGCCCGCGGGCTGCGTCGTCGATGGCGAGATCGTCATCGCCACACCGCACGGCCTCGACTTCGACGCGCTGCAGCTGCGGCTCCATCCGGCCGCCTCGCGCGTGGCGAAGCTCGCAGCGGAAACACCCTCTTCATTCGTCGCCTTTGATCTGCTCGCGGTGAAAGGTCGATCGCTCCTCGACAAACCGCAGCAAGACCGGCGCGAACAGCTCGAAACGCTGCTCGTCGGCGTGACGCCTCCGGTCCACCTCACGCCGATGACACGCGATCGGAAACAGGCGACCGAATGGCTCAAACGCTTTGAAGGCGCGGGCCTCGACGGCGTCATCGCCAAGCCGGACGATCTTCGCTACACGCCAGGCAAGCGGGCGATGTTCAAAATCAAGCACGCCCGCACCGCCGACTGCGTGGTCGCCGGCTTCCGCTGGTACAAGGACACAGACGATGCGGTGGGATCGCTGCTCCTTGGACTCTACGACAACAAAGGCGTGCTGCATCACGTTGGCGTGACGTCCTCCTTCACGCTGCAGAAGCGCAAGGAGCTGACGCGCGAGCTGGCGCCGCTGCGCAAGAACGCGCTGGCGTCACATCCGTGGCGCGCGTGGGCAGAGGCGCACGCCAACGGCCAGCGTATGCCCGGCGGTCAAAGCCGCTGGAGCGCTGGGAAGGATCTTTCCTGGGAGCCGCTGCGGATTGAGCGCGTCTGCGAAGTGAAGTACGACCACCTGCAGGGCGACCGCTTTCGTCATGCCACGACCTTTCTGCGGTGGCGGCCCGACAAGCCGCCGGAAGAGTGCCTTTACGATCAACTCGAGGTCACGCCCGCGTACGAGCTCGCGAAGGTCTTCGGGGCGCGGGCTGCAAAGAATGTCTCGCGCCGTCACTTGTGAGGCCACGCAATAGCGTGAACGCGCAGGGTCGCCGCACAACGAGCCGATAGGAGATCCCGAGCCATTCAAAAACGAGTTCTCGGGAGGGATTCTTATCCGTGGTGACTGAAAGCGAAAAGCGTCTACGCTGCCCCGATTGCGGCCGACCCCCAGAGGCGATCGTCAGATTCCCCGAACCTGTAACACCGAACTACGGCGTTCTGCCCGCCCCACAAATCGTCAAGCGAGCATCGTGTCGTAACGGACATCGATGGTATCCACACGACGTAGAGACTCATCGGCCGCGACGAACAACCACGACGTGAACGGAGCGACGACCGAATTCGCGGGCGGCTGCGCAATCTGGAATAAAGAGGTCTACATGCCGCTGGCGAACCAGCGCACCCGTATCGAGAACCCGGTATGTGCCGTCATATGGCGCCGCCCCGGTGACGCGAATCACCGTACCGAGAGGCAAAAGTGCGGGGTCGGCGGCGGCGATACCGCGTGAGACGGGAACGCCCGATGCGGTAATGCCCGTCGTGCAGTACGCCGTGGC
>DATJJE010000035.1:0-3528 GCA_035492455.1 Vicinamibacterales bacterium
AATGTACGCATCCGCCTGAATCAGCAGCTTCGGTTTCGGCAGATACATCATCAGCAGCCCTTCGGCGTGCGGCTGATCCTTCATCAGATAGATCTCGAGGGTCTGATTGCCGTCGGTGATCACCCGCTTGTCCTTGACAAACTCCAACATCGGTGCCCGCGGCATCCGTGCCAGGCGGTCCGGATTGATCGAGTGCGGGTTCTTGAAAATCTGCTCCTCGTAATATTTCTTGTGCGACTCGTGCGTGATGATCGGAATCCCTTCCGCGACATACGCACGCATGCCGCCTGCGTGATCGGCATGGTGATGTGAGTTGACCACGTACTTGACCGGCTTGCCGGGCGCGAGCCGCTGCGCGGCGGCAATTGAGGCGGCCGTCACCGCGTCGCTGCCCGGCGCCTCCACCATGACGACGTAATCCTTGAACTCGACGAGGATGCTCCCCTCGCCGTTCGGAACCAGCTGCCAGACGCCATCGGCGAGTTTGACCGGTTGTGGCGGCGCGGCCGGCGCAGCCGGCGCCGCGGCAGCCGGTGCCGCCGCGCGCTGCACCACGTCGATCGCCGCCTGCGCGTTCGGGCTCACCTGCGCCACATTAATTTCGAGCACCGGCCACCCGCCTTCACGCATCAGGATGTGCATCGGGAAGCGGATGCCGTCGAGATCGCGGTAGTTCGTGTAGGCGCCGTCGAGCACGGTGTCGCCCGTGAACGGGATGTCCACCAGCGCCTCGACTTTTTCAATCAGGTTGGCGTTGTCGATTGTGGCCGTCAACGGGAATTTCCCGAACGCGGTGAAGGTCAGCGTCTTCTTGCCGCGTACCGTCGCCGTCTTCGCCGACGCCATGTTCGCGGCGATGCCCTTCAGGAAGCCGTGCGGCGTCAGCCAGAACTGGATCGCGGCGTTCTGATTGTTGCGCGCGTCGATCGTGGTGTTCATGATGATGTCGCCGGGAATCGGACGGATGCCGCCCTGGAACGTCTGCGGGTTGTAGCCGCCTGCCCCGCCGCCGCGCGGCACCTTCGCATCATCAATACGAATCAGCTCCTGCCGCATGACGGGCAGCGAATAGTCGACCGACATCGTGTACTTCGTGACGGTATAGCGCGGCCACGCGCCGCCAGTCGTGTACGCCTGACCCGTCATATTGATCGAGCCGGTGCCGGTGTACTGCACCGAGCGCAGACGCGCCGTGCCCATCGCGGCGGTCACTGCTTTAATGACACTGTCAGCGTCCGGGGTGGATTGCTGCGCGGCGGCGTGAATCGAGAACAGCGTGGCGGCCGCGACGACGACGATGAACATCCTGCGCATAGCGACCTCTCTGGAAATTCCAAATTCGAAGCTTGGAACTTGGAGCTTGGAGCTTGGATTTATCTCTGCGGCTGTCCCTGACCGCCCTGATTGTGACCGGGCTCGGGATACAGACCCAGTCCATAAATCTCGTTCACGTAAATCTGCTGATACCGAATCCCGTTGCCCTGCTTGTCCACCCAGCCGAGCGACTGGAAGAACAGACCCGGCTCCGGATACCCCTTCGCCACTGTGCCCTCGAGCATGTACAGCCGGTTCTCGCGCATGGCGATGAACGCCATCGTCCGCGACTGGTCCGCATGGTTGGTGAGGTGCAACTCGTGGCCTTCCACCAGGTCCTCCCAGTTCCACAGGTAATGCGTGATCGTTGCGTCACGTTTGATGAACTGAAACGAGGCATACACGAGCGCGCCGCGGATGTCCTGCACGGAGTAGCCTGGTCCGATCGGACTGCCCTCGCGTCCACCCTGACACGGCTCTGCGCCTGCGGGACAATTCGCGCGTCGCTCCAGGCCCAGCTTCTGGATGCCGGTGTAATCAACGACGGTCATCGAGTAGTGCTCTTTGCCCTTGTCGACCGAGTACACGCGCGCGGGCAGCATGTAGCCGTATTCGGATTTCCAGGTCGTCTCGGCGACCTTCGGCTGACCGGGGAAGTCGACCTTGAAACCGTCCTGCGTGCTGACGAACTGCTCCCATTCTTGCGCCAGTGCCGAGCTCGCCATCAACAGCGCCGCCGCGAATAGAGCTGCGGTCGCGCGCATGACTAGCGGCCTTGCGCTGGCGGCGCTGGCGGCTGGAATCCCCCGCCCGCAACAGGCGACGGATACACACCCATGCCGTGGTACGCGTTCGAGTACACGACGCCCTGATAGCGGATGCCGTTGCCGTTGGCGTCGACCCAGCCGACAGACTGCTGGAAGAGACCCGGCTCCGGATAGCCCTTCGGCACCGTGCCTTCGAAGATATACAGCTTGTTATCGCGCGCTGCGACGTACGCGAACGTGCGCGACTGATCCGTGTTGTTGGTCAGCTGGATGAAGTTGCCTTCCACCATGTCCTGCCATTCCCACGCAAGGCTGGTGAGCTTCGCATCGCGCTGGAGCAGCTTGAACGTGGCGTACATCACGGCGCCGCGCTCGTCGTGTTTCCAGTAGCCAGGCCCCATGATGCCGGCGTTCTGGCGGCACTGCTGGTTGCCTTCCTCGCAGGTCTTCGCGCGCTCGATCCCCTGCTGCTCGATTGGCCGGTAATCGACGACCGTCACCGAATACTTTTCCTTCCCTTTCTCCACCGTGTAGACACGGCCGGGAAGAATGTAATCGAGCTGCGACTTCCAGGTGATCGTCGACACTTTCGGCTGACCCGGAAAGTCCACCTTGAAGCCATCGTCCTTACTGACAAACTCGTCCCATTCCTGGGCGGATGCGGTCGCGGCCACCGACAGCACCATCGCGACCACCATTGCAACTGCGCGCATCAACCTGTCCCCCTTGCGGCGGTAATACTAACCCCTAAACCCTAGTCCCTTCCCCCTAGGGTGTGGGCGTGGAAAAACTCGGCGATTTTCGAGGACGTCGGCCGGGGATACTCGTGCCCACCTTGATGGATCCACGTCATCACCGGCGCGGCGGTATCGCCGCCGTACAACGTGCAGCCATCGCCGCACGATTTGGTGTTGCCCTCGACGCCGTTCAGGCGAACGGCGATGCCCATAGCGGCGCGTTGATCCGGAAACGCGACCTGCGCATCGCGCGCGCCGCCGATGATGATGATCGGCCGCGGCTGCCTGGGCATCGCGGATGGCCGGATGCGTCCCGCGACCGGCGCAAACGCCGCAAACACCTGCGGACGAGTGGCCCACAGCAGGTAGGTGAAATGCGCGCCGTTGGAGAACCCGGTCGCGTAGATGCGGTTTTCGTCAACGGTGTACTTCTTCTTCAGCGCGGCAAGCGCGACATCGACCATCTTCAGATCGCGATCGCCGTACTCACCCGGCTCGACCTGCCACCCGCGGTAACCGTCGTTGCTCGGTAGTCCCTGAAAATAGACGACAATCGCGTCGGGCCAGACGTTCTGGAAGCCCACGTACTGAAAGTTGTCCATGTCGTCGCCGTGGCCGTGGAATGACAGGATCAGCGGCAGCTTTCCCGATGTCGTCTTCGGCGTGTAGACGATCGCTTCGCGCTTGACGCCGTCGACCATCCACGAGGC
>DATJJE010000036.1:0-103616 GCA_035492455.1 Vicinamibacterales bacterium
CGTCCGACCAAGGGCTCGTGCACGTTCGCTATGGCTATGCAGATCGAGCGCGGTGCGTTCGGCAGCGTCTCGCTCGACGGTATTCCGTTCGTTGTCCTCGGCTACACGCCGGAGGAGATGGGGAAGGGCAATTGGTCGGTCGGCCTGATCGTTGACGAGCGCGCAACCGCCGAGCAGCGCGACGCGATCGTCGCCATCGCCAGCGGACAGGCAGGCGGTCCGATGGCGCCGCTGGCTGGGCTCATCGGCAAGTTCCTCGGCGCCGAATCGGCAAGCATCCGCATCGACCGCAACGGCCTGAAGTTCAACGTCAAGGCGGGCAACCTGCTGGATATGGCTGGCGAAGGCGCGCGCGGTATCGATCCCAACAGTACCGACCCGATGTTCATCGACAACACGGGCCATCCGGTCTCGACGCGCCTGGCTCTTGCGCACGCTGCGAAGAGCCATCTGCATGCGCTCGGCCTCACGTGGGATGACGACAGCGGGAAGAACAACGCACACTTCGCGCCGTTCACCTGGCGAAGTGCCTGACGCACTGCTGACCGAACAGACGCCGACGCGGCTGGAGCGGCTCCTCGAGCACGATCGCGCGGCGCTCACGATCCTCCTGATCCTCATCCCGCTCGTCTGCTGGTCGTGGATCGTGGTCATGGCGCGCGACATGTACGGTTCGATGACCGGCGCCAGCGCGTGGATGATGACGCTCGACTGGGACGCCCGGCACGTGCTTCTGTTGTGGGCGATGTGGGCGGTGATGATGGCGGGGATGATGCTGCCCTCGGCCTCGCCGCTGCTGCTGCTGTACGGCGCGGCGGTGCGACGTTCGGGATCGAGTGCCGGCGGATGGCGGCAGATCTATGCGCTTGCCGCTGGATACCTCGCGGCATGGGTCCTCTTCAGCGTCGCCGCGACCGCGGCGCAGCGCCTCCTCGCGACGCTGCTCATCGTCTCGCCGATGATGACGCTCACCAGCCGCATTGCCACCATCGCGGTGCTTGCGCTCGCCGGCATTTATCAGCTGACACCGCTGAAACGGGCGTGCCTCAACGCCTGTCGATCCCCGCTGGCGTTCATGATGCACCGCTGGCGCGCGGGAACGCTCGGTGCATTCCGCATGGGCGTCGATCACGGTATTTACTGTGTGGGGTGCTGCTGGGCGCTGATGCTGCTGTTGTTTGTCGGCGGCGTCATGAACCTGATGGTGATCGTCGCCCTCACCGTGTTCGTCGCCCTGGAGAAGCTTCTGCCGGTTGGCGCCGCTACCGCGCGTGTGAGCGGCGCGCTGCTCATCGCCGCGGCCGCGTGGATGCTCGTTAATTAGCCTGCTGATTCTCGACTGCAGGCGCCGCCTCAGTGGATTGCGTGGGGGCTGATGGCGTCGGCTCCTCGTTCGTCGCGGTGACGACGGTCGCGGCGCGTTCGGCAACGCGGCGGCGCGGGCGGGTTGGCTTAGCGGCAGCTCGCGCAGGCGGTTCCGGCGCGGGTGCGTCGACGGCGACCACCGGCTCAGCAATGGGCTCGTTCGCTGTGGGCGCGCGTTCGACCTCGGTCGTTGCCACGGGCTGCGGCTCAGACGGCGGAACGACCGCGTCGGCGTGGTGACGAGTTGCGTAGTAGGCGAAGGTGCCGGCGACGAGAACGATCGCGCCGGCACTTACAAAACTCCAGCGTGGAATCGTCGAATCTGTAACCGGCGGAGGGGAAGGGGAGACCGGCTCGGGGATGGAGTTCGACTCGGCGAGATATTCCGTCCACAGCTTCTCGCCATCGAGGTTGAGAGCGCGCGCGAACGACGTGATATAGCCGCGGATGTATACGCCGCCAGGAATCCGCGCCAAATCCCCGCGCTCCACGTCGGACAGAATCCACCGGGGGATCTTCGTGTGGGCGGCAACCTCGGAAAGCGTCATGCCCGCCTGCTCGCGCCGCCGTCGTAGCTGTTCGCCGACAGTCGCCATGCGGCAACCCCCTCGGCTGAGCAATATGCAAGGGGGCCACCGGCATGGGCGGCTACGAAATCTGTCAGCGGTGAGTCGAATGTGATGTGAGCGGCTATCCCGCCGCCGGCTGGATCAACGACTCATACCCGATTGCGGGGACGACGATCTCGCGGACGATGCCGGAGGCGCCGAGGGCACGGCCAGGTTTGCCGTTGATCGAATAGGTGACGGCCGCGGCGTCGCCCACGAGCATCCGGATTTCCTTGGCGCCTTCGAGACGAAGCTCCTCGCCCGGCATCAGCAGGCGGTAGGCCTTCTGCTCGCCGTCCGCGCTCGCGTCGATCCAGCATTCGCCGTTGGCGTGGACCTGCACGACAAGCGCCGCGCTGGTCGCATCTGATGGTCGAGTGTCGATCGCTTTCGGCGGCTCGGCCGTCGATCCCGTCGTCGCGATGACGGGCACAACCGCCGGCGCCGTTGCGGCCGCCTTAGGCGCAGCCTCTGGAGCCGGTGCGACCGCGACGGACACTTTGTCGGATCTCCTGTGCGGCGCGTTCATCCACATCACGGCCGCAATGAGCACGATCGCGGCGACTCGAACGATCGTCCAGCGGCTGACGATTGGAACCTCCGCGCGCTCGACTACCGGGGCCGGCTCGACCGTCTGCGTCGCCGCGCGATAATCCGCCCAGAGCGGTTCGGCATCGATGCCGACGACGCGCGCGAAAGACGTCAAATACCCGCGGACGAACACGCCGCCTGGTACGCGCGAGAGATCGTCACGCTCGATGTCCTCGAGAATCCAGCGTTGAATCTTGGTACGCGCCGCCACGTCGGACAGCGTCAGTCCCGCTTGCTCCCGCGCGTGCCGTAACCGTTCACCAACACTTGCCATGGGGGAGAGCCCTCAAAAAACCCGCGCGAGCGTAGCTATGCAAAAGGCCGACCTCGGCGTACGCTACGAAGTACAACGAAGCGGCGAGTACGGCTGCACTTATAATCTCGATTTCTCGACATGCGTGTGGCGCGGAGGTTCGTGATCAGTGGACGTGTCCAGGGCGTAGGGTTCCGCTGGTTCGTCCATGACGCGGCGACGCGCGAGGGCGCATCCGGGTGGGTGAAGAACCTGCTCGACGGCCGCGTCGAGGCGTTCGTCGAGGGCGACCAGGACGCGGTCACCCGGGTGGAGCAGGCGCTGCGCCGCGGGCCACCGCGGGCCCGCGTCGATCGCGTCACCATCGTCGACGAAGAGGCAAGCGGAGCATTTCGCGGGTTTTCTATCAGATGATTGTGACCTTCGCGATCTTCGGGACCGTCGCGGTTTAAAGGATTTCATGTTGACGATCGATCTCAAGCAGATGATTCGCAGCGTCCCGGACTTTCCGAAGCCCGGCATCAACTTCTTCGACATCACGACGCTGCTCAAGGATCCAAACGGGCTGCAGGTGACTATCGACTCGATTGCGGCGCCGTACTCCAGTGCCGGCATTCACACCGTCGTCGGCATCGAAAGCCGTGGCTTCATCCTCGGTTCCGCCGTCGCCCAGCGCATCGGCGCGGGGTTCGTGCCGATGCGCAAGCCCGGCAAGCTCCCCGCGAAAACGCTCAAGGAGATCTACGACCTGGAATACGGCAAGGACGCCCTCGAGATCCACGCCGACGCGATCGAAAAGGGTCAGCGTGTGCTCATCGTGGACGATGTGCTGGCGACGGGAGGAACGGCGGCGGCAGCGACGCGGCTCGTGCGGCAGCTCGGGGGAGAGCTGAAGGGGTTGGCGTTTCTGATCGAGCTCACGTTCCTCGACGGGAAGGCGAAGCTTCCCGGTGAGAACGTTTTCTCGGTGCTGAAGTATTAGGGCCGGCTGAAGCCGGGCCCTACGATTCACCTACCGTGAGTACTTCGTGATGCCGCGGAGCTGTGCCTCCGCGGTGTAGATGTTGCCCGCTGAATCGATGGCGATTCCTTCACCCATCGCGCCTTCCGGGTTATCCGCTTTGTGTGCCGGAATGTAGACGGTCACCTTGCCATCTTTTAGGCTGCCGATGCGGATGCCGCGCTGCCACCCTGGATGCACGCGCTCGGTCGACTCAGAATCAGTCGTGTAGATCACGTCGTTGCGATCGATGGCGAGGCCGCTCGAGCGGCCGAAGTTGTCGAGCTCCTGCACGAACTTCCCATCCTTCGTCAGGATCTGCACGCGATGGTTGTGACGATCGGCAACGATCAGCCGGCCCATCGAATCGAACTCCATTGCGTGCGGCGTGCGGAATTCTCCTGGCCCGCTGCCGGTCTTGCCAATCGTCCGCAGGAACTTGCCGCTCTTGTCGAACACCGAGATGCGGCCGACCAGATTCGGGTCCGTGACGTCCGTGTGGCTCTCCGCGATGTACACGTCGCCGTTGCGTGGATCGGTGACGATGTCGGTGGGCTCGGTGAGCGCATCCGGCGGATTGCCTTTCACGCCCGGCTTGCCGATGGTCATCAGCACCTTCCCATCAGGACTGAACTTGACGACGACAGAGCCCTTGCCGGTGGGCTGATCCGCGCGTGAGTCGGCAACCCATACATTGCCATCGCGATCGACGTGGATGCCATGCGGCCACGCGAACATTCCGCCGCCGAAACTTCTGATCTCCTTGCCCGTCTCGTCGAAGTGATGCACCGGATTCGCATTGGTGTTCGCGCACCCGGGCGTCGTCCCCGGCGAGCAGCGATCGGTGGCCCAGACAGTCTTGCCGTCCTTGTCGACGGCGACGCCGTTCGATCCGCCCCACGGACGGTTTTCCTTATCGAGCTTCGCCCAGTCGCGCATCACGCGATAGGGATTCGTCTGCGCCCCGCTGTTGACCGGCGCGACCTTGTCCGTCTGCGGCGTGCCGCCCCGCGCCTGCGCGAAGAGGATCGTTCCTGCGGCCGTAAGACAAAGGCTGACAACGAGAACGGAGTACTTCATGGTTCGGATTCTACGATCCGCAGCGGAAAAGTCCACTAAGAGGAGGACTTTTTGCAGGGGCCGATAAGCGACGACATGACCAAGACGCAGCCCATTCAAACTATCGATTTGACGATTGGACCGGCGGCCGTCTCGGCGCTCGCGGCGGATCTCCGTCAGCCGTCGGAGCTGGCAGGTCAGGTGCACCTGGTTTCTCGGTTCGGCAATGCCTCGTTGGAATCGCTGCGTGCACGGCGCGCACGGGCCCAGCTTCATCTCGTGGCTGTCAACCGGGATACGACGCACTGAGATAGTACGGCTCCCGACGTAAACGGTTCGCAACGGGCATAACCGTTGCCGGTCACGCGCGCGTCGCCGGAGCACGCGACGATCATGTCGCGGCTCACGACGCGCGCATGGCCAACGACATGAACCGGATACGCGGACAGACGTTGATCCTCGCCGCAGCGCTCCTCCTCCGACACTCACAACCGGCTGTCGCACAGATGCGAACCGTTGCCACTCCGCGTGGCGACACCGAAACCTACAGCGTGCTTCTCGGCGAGAACTTCCGCGTCTACACCGACCGCGTGCTCGAACAGCCGATGTCGCAGGACAACACGATCTACAGCTGTGACTTCGTCTACGACGCGCGGACGCGCAAGACGTGCGTTCGCTCGCTGAACGTTGTCGAAGTCGGCGACCCTGGTGACATCCGGTTCTGGCGGATGCCTGGCCAGTATCCGAACACGCCGGTTCGCTTCGGACGGCTGGCGAACTACGCGCTTGTCGGTCAGATTGGCGCATCCGGCTATACGGCCGAAGGGAGAGCGACGGCGTACGAAACGGTGTTGCAGTTCTTCACACGCAACAACGGCACAGGCTATCTGTGCCTCTCGGCCGCGACGGGGATGGCGAGTTATCCGCGGAACGGCGCGGGTCGGCAGGCAGCGGCGGACGAAGCAATCTGCCACGTGATGCTGCTGTACAACGGCACGCTCGTGGTTGGGGCGGATACCGATCCGCAGCAGTTGCCGCCGTATTCACTCGTTGTGAAAGGAAATCTGCAGATCGAAGGCTGCCTGCGCGTAGGCGAGTCCACCTTCGGCACCTGTGTGCCTGGAAACTAGCGGCAGTAGACGTTGAGCAACCCCGCGATGAGGCGGCGGGCTCTGGCCGTAACTGACTGACCATAGTTGTCCCGCTCATCGGCGGCGCAATTTCTACCGCTTCGATCGGATGCCGGCGTTACAATCCGCGCCATGAAAAGACTCGCCTGGCTGATGTTGGCAGGATCCGTTGTCGGAGCGCCTCTGGTACTTGCGCAGGCACCGCTCGCGCGCGTGTGCGCGGAGGCCAAAGACAAAGCACCGTTCTGCAGCGCCGTGCGCGGCGATCGATCCGAAGGATGGCTGCAGCAGACACGCTCGGAAGTGATGGTGCGCAACGGCGTCGTCTCCACGGTGCAGCCGCTCGCCGCACAAGCTGGTCTTCGCATCCTGCAGCAGGGGGGCAACGCCATCGATGCTGCGGTGGCCACCGCCGCCATGCTCAACGTTGTCTTTCCGCAGAACGTCGGCATCGGCGGCGACCTGTTCGCGCTGATCTACGTCGCGAAAGAGAAGAAGGTCTATCAACTGAATGCGAGCGGCATCACGCCCGCTGGCCTGACCCTCGATCGGATGCATCAGCTTGGCTACAAGGCGGATCCGAAGAACTTCGGTCCGGGATCGGGGATGCCGGGAGGCGGCATCCTCACGGTCACCGTCCCGGGATCGCTGTGGGGCTGGCAGGAAGTGCTGACGCGTTTCGGCACGAAGAACTTCAAAGAGGTGCTGCAGCCTGCGGTCGATTATGCGGATCAGGGATTTCCCATCACCGAAGAGATTGCCAGCCTCTGGAAGATGAAGAACGCGCTGCCGCTGCAGGGCTGCTGCATGCAGATGGATCAGGATTCGGTCAAGACGTTCTACGTGAATGGCAAGCAGCCGCCAGCGGGAACAATCTTCCGTAACCCGGATCTCGCGAAAGCGTTCCGGTTGATCCAGCAGCAGGGACGTGATGCGTTCTATCGCGGCGAGATCGGCCGCGCGATCGTGGCCAAGTCGCAGGCGCTCGGCGGACCGATGACGATGGAGGACCTCGCCAACTACAAAGGCGAGTGGGTGACGCCCGCGTCGACGACGTATCACAACGAGTTCACCGTGTATGGGACCCGCGCGCCGTCGCAGGCGTGGGGCATCGTCGAGGCGATGAACGTGCTCGAGGCGTGCGTGCCGAAGTGGTATCCGGGACAGACGCTGGCATCGCTCGGCCCGGCGAGTCCGCTCTACTGGCACGCGCTCGTGGAGGCGAAGAAGGCGGTCTACCGCGACGTCTACGCGAACAATGCGGATCCAAACGCGGTCAACGTGCCCCTCGACATGCTGACGTCGAAGCCGCATGCGGCCACGCTGTGCGACAAGGTGAATCCGAATCATGCGGCATCGACAGGCCCGCCGAACGGCGACGCGGACGGCACCGGCGACACGATCTATCTCGCGACTGCCGACCGATGGGGAAACATGGTGTCGTGGATCAACAGCAACTTCTCGACGTGGGGATCTGGCATCACTGTCCCTGGCTACGGGTTCATCCTCCACAATCGCGGCGGCTTGTTCACGCTCGATTCGAAGAGCCCGAACGTCATCGCCGGCAACAAGCGGCCTTACAACACGCTATCAGCGGTGCTCGTCACGCGCGATGGCCGGCCGCTGCTCGTCACGGGGCAGCACGGCGGAGATCAGCAGGGGCAGGGCAACATGCAGGTACTCGTCAACATCCTCGACCTTGGCGCGAACATGCAGGCCGCGGGTGACATGGCGCGCTTCAGCCACAACCAGGTACGCAACGAGCTGCAGATGGAATCGCAGCTCTATCAACTGGTCGGAAACAGGCTGAAGTCGATGGGGCACGACGTCAAATCGTCGAATGGATCGCCGGTGGGCGGGTACGAAGGCATCATGTTCACGCCGGACGCGAGCGGCGGCGGCGGATGCGCGGCCAACGATGCGAAGTGCAGCGCGCCGATCGCCGGCTTCTATCGCGCCGGATCGAACTTCCGCGAGGACGGCCAGCCCGCGGGTTACTAGAAATGGGGCCGGGGGTCATTTTCGGAGGACAGTGACAATGCGACGCGTCGTGATTGCGGTGGCGTTCTCGTTGGTGCCATACGCGGCAGCCGCTCAGGCAATCCCACGCACCGCCGACGGCAAGCCTGACCTCTCCGGCATCTGGCAGGTGATGAACACCGCCGCGTGGGACATCCAAGATCACGCCGCGCAGAAAGGCGTCCCCGGCGGACCGGGGGTCGTCGAGGGGAACGACATCCCCTATACACCCGAAGCGCTCGCGCAGAAGAAAAAGAATTACGAACAGCGCGCGACGGCGGATCCGGAAACGAAATGTTATCTGCCCGGCGTGCCGCGCATCACCTACATGCCGTATCCATTTCAGATCATTCAGAAGCCGACCGAGGTGACGGTTCTCTACGAATACGTGCACACGGTCCGCTACGTCTTCACCAACGGCATGCCGCACCCGAAGGGCCCGATCGAATGGTGGCTAGGCGACTCGCGGGGCCGCTGGGAAGGCGACACGCTCGTCGTCGACGTCGTGCATTTCAACGATCAGACGTGGTTCGATCGGGCCGGCAACTTCCACAGCACCGCGCTGCACGTCGTCGAGCGCTACACGCCGACGGATGCGGATCACATCACCTACACGGTGACCATCGAGGATCCGAACGTGTTCACGCGCCCGTGGAACATGAGCATGATCCTCTACCGGCACAAGGAAAAGAATTTTCAGCTGTACGAGTACGAATGCTACGGCTTCGACTTCGAAAAGATCTACCCGTATCCCGAGCTGGGAGGTGCCAGATGAGAACGCTGATCATCGGTGTCGGGACCTTCGCGGCGCTGGTGTGGGCGACCGCGCCTGTCGGCGCTCAAGGGAAGCGTTTGGCTGACGGACAGCCGGACGTGCAGGGCGTGTGGGCCGCGGTGAATGCCGGATCGACGTCGCTGACCAATCCAATCAGCGGGGGAGAGGATTTCGATCGTCGCGTCACCGGGCAGGACATCAAGCGGCCGAGCCGCATCATCGATCCTGCCGATGGTCTGCTGCCATATCAGCCGTGGGCGGCGGCGAAACAGAAGCAGGAAGAGCGCGACTACGAGCACCCGACCAAGCCGGAGGACATCGACACGCAGCATCGATGCCTGCTCGGCGGCGTTCCGCGGTTCTACACCATCGTTCCGGCGTTTCGCATCCTGCAGCCGGCGAATGAGGTGGTCTTTGTCTGGGACGAGTTCCATGCGTACCGCATCATCCCCGTCGACAATCGCCCGCACATCGCACCGAACGTCAAGCTGTGGATGGGCGACGCGCGCGGCCACTGGGAGGGGAACACGCTCGTGGTCGATACCACGAACGTGCGCGGCGCGCGACTAAGCTTCATCGGCGATTTCTATAGCGAGAACGCGCACGTGACCGAGCGCATCACGTTCGTCGATGCGAACACCATGAATTACGAAGCGACAGTCACCGATCCGACGGTCTACACGCGCCCGTGGACGATGCGCATCGGAGCGAAGCGGCGACCGGACGACGAGTTCTGGGAGTCGGCGTGCTGGGAAGGCAACGTCAACCCCGACGTGTGGCTGGACAAGAAGTAACGCGTCGAACGATCTATTCGATTCGCATTAGAACCATCGTCCCTTCGGCGACCGTTGGCCGAGTTGTCAGTGTCTTCCCATCGAACTGGTAGGCGCCGGCCTGCGCAGTCAACGGATTCCACATCTCCCACAGCGTCAGCTTTTCAGCATCGGTCGGCTTGCCTGGAACCTTTATGGTTACCGGCTTGCGTGCCGTCGCTCCACCCAGACTGACCCACGCGTAATGTGTTTTGGTGAAGATGATCTGACTCGGCTGCGCCTTCGGGATGTTCAGGGGTTCGGCGCCTGTGACGACGAAGGATGAAATCTGCCAGACGCCTTCGATCGACGGAGAGAAACGTTATCGACGCTATTTCGGATTTGCGGGACGGCAGTCCGCATTTTCGAAGGTGGTGCACGCAGGCCGCGCGTCGACCCTGACGTTGACGATCTTCGTGTAGCGCGCCGGCGCGCCGTTTTTCAGCGCCGGCTTGTATTTCCAGGTGTTAAGAGCGGTCTGTATGAGCTGCCTGTCGTAGGCGCCGGCGATCGGCATGGCCATCTTCGCCGACAGGACCTTGCCGGTCTCGTCGATCAGCACTTCAACCGCCCCGGTATAGATCCGGCGTTCCGGCAGCACGGCCGTCGGAAGCGCCTGGTTGATGACAGTGGCAGGGGTGAAGTTGGGTTCGCCGTCACGATAGACGATCGGTTCGGCGGGTTTGCTGGGGACGACGGGGGCAGCGGCGGGCGCAGCCGCCCTTGGTGCTGCCGCTGCATCGCGTGCCGCGCTCAAATCGCGGAACGCCGCCGCCACCACTGCAAGATCCGTCAGCTCGGGTGTCGGCTTCAGATCAGGATCCTTCAGCAGCGTCAGCACGCGCTCGAACTGCGCGCCGGCCTGAGGATCCTTCTTGTCGAAGGCGGCCTTCGCATCCGCATACGTGTGCTGAATGATCGACGGAAGCAGCGCCTCGCGCACTTCCTTGAATACCGCGCGCACCCGCGGCGACGCCTGCGCTTCCGAGAGCTGATACGACGGGTCGGCTGTGACCAGCGCCGTAATCGCGCTCTTCGCATCGTCCTTGCGATCGAGCGCCACCAGGCAGAAGACGCGATATTCGTTCACCTCGATGGTGGCGGAGGGGGACGAGTCGGAAATGCCGTCGAGGATGCCGAGCGCTTCATCGTAGGCCGCGGTGCGATAAAGCTCTTTAGCGCGCACGAGCGGATCGTCGGCGGCTCTGAGGGGGAGACCCAACGATAGGCCGATGACGGACGCGAGCGCGATTGAAACGCTCACACGGATGACACTCATGGCTTCCTCCGGCGTCACGCCGCCGCGCTGCTGTTCGCAGGGATGCGTTCATGTTACAGACGCGCGCCACGTTGTCAACGATCAAAATCCAAAATCCGACGTATTAGATCGCGCGTGGGTTTGGTAACATGCGCGCACACCATGCAGGTGGAGGCAAACGGAGCATTTGAGGAGCGCCTCTCGAGCCTCCAGACTCAGATCGATCAGCTCCGTCACACGTCTTCGGGCGATCCACCTTCGCTCGAGCGGCGGCTGGCCGCGCTCACCGATATCGGCGCCGAAATTCTGCGGCGCTGGGCGGCGACTGCGAACCGTCATGCAGCGGCCGTGGCACAGCTCGAAACACACCTCCAGGAATTGAGCGGCACCGGTGAAGCGCTCCACAAGGACACCGAGCGGCGGCTCGCCGATCTCGAAAAAATCATCCAGCAAGAATGGGACTCGCTGCGGCAGCTGCATGAAGCGCCTGTGCGCCAGCTGGTGGAGCAGGCGGCGAACCTGACCGAGGTTTGCATCGCGACTGCCAATGCCGCGCAGCACGGCTTCGATCGCGCCGAGGCACGGTTGGCGGCAATGGAATCGGCGTTTCAGCAAACCACCTCCGAGCTGACCGCGCAGGTCCAGACACTGCTTCATGAAATCCGGACGCTGTCGCCAGCATCACGACAGTTGCCGGGCGAGACGCCGTCATGGCCGCTCGACGACGTCACCCGTCTGCATCAGCAGTTGCGCGACGGTCCTGTGAGCGGCCCGGCCGGTCCGCGCGCGCTGCCTGAGGCGAGTGCCCCACAACGGCCGCCGTCCACGTTCGAATTGGCTGATGGCATTCCCGACAACACGCCAGCCGTCGACACGTCCGGCACGACGATGGCGCGTTCGGGATTGGGTCGTGCCGTTATCGTGGCCGCCCTTGTTCTTTTGATCGTCGGCGGAGGACTGGTGTGGCGCCTGGACCGCAACATGAGCGCGGCGGCGGCTCGGGCGGAGGAGTCGCAGCGTCAGCTTCGGCTCGCGGCGGACGAGGCAACGCGCGAGATGACCAGACGGCAGGAGGAAGCATCGCGCCAGCTCGCGGCCGCCGAGGAACTGGCCGGTCGAGCGCAAAAAGTCAGCGACGTCCTCGCAGCGCCAGATCTGGTGCGCTACGCGTTGGTCGGACGTGATGGCCTCGTCACCGCCTCGGGTCAGATGTTGTGGAGCCGCTCGCGCGGATACGTGTTCAGCGCGTCGGGCATCCCGGCGCCTCCCCAGGACGGCACCTATCAGATGTGGCTTCTCACCCGGACCGGTGCCGTCAGCGGAGGCACGTTCACCCCTGACGCGAACGGCCGTGTGACGCTCGTGGATTCGCCCCAAATTCCTCCACCGATGCTCGGCGCGATGGTCACAATCGAGCCGAAGGGCGGCAGCGGAACGCCGTCTGGTGAGCCGATGCTCGCCCGGGCGGCGCCACCTCCGACGGTCCCGTAGTCGCGCCATGAACCTCACGGTCAACCAGCTGCTGGGGGTTGTCGGGCGGTTGGACGACAATCCGGGTTTCGACACCCCGCGCGAACGTTTTCGACGGTTTCTCATCGAGCGAATCACCGATGCGGCCTCCGCGCGCGCTGTCATCGCCGAATGCCGGCAGGTAGGAGGCGAACAGCACGTCCGCGCGCTGCAGGACGCGGTGCTGCTGACGGGAAAGCTGCTCGGCTTCGAGACGCAATACGGACCGTATCAGCACGCCCCGGGTGCGTCGCCTGTCAGCGGCGAGTGGCTGTCGCGCCGCCGGCTGCGCGTGTCGTTGATGGTCTGCGGCCCGCACACTGACGCCTCGCACCTGGCGCCGCTGTCGAACGCGATGTCGGCAACCGATGATCCTCGGGATCGTCCCGGGCCGCCGCGCGTGGGGCTGTGCGTGCTGACGCCGCTTTGCTCGGCGAGATCGCGTATCGAGGAAAGCGTTCGCAGCCAACGCCATCCGGACATACGCCTGGTCTCGGTCGACGGCATCCTGCATCTGGCGGATCTGGTTGGCGCAAATCGGTTGACGCACGACGAGATTCTGCGCGTGTTGAGCCCTGCAACCACCGTAGATTCGTTGATCGACGTGCTCGACCGTCGGCCCGCGGCGGGTACTGCGGTCGTTTCAATCCAACGGGCGGATGTGCCCGAGGAATCGGCCCAAAGTCGATGCTGGGTCGCCGCCATCCGGCTGCCGCAAGAGACGCCGCGCGTCCCGTACGTCGATTCCGTTATCGCCAAACGTCGGCTGCTCGCCGTCAACCCGGCAGGGCAAGTGCGGGGAATGGTCAGAACGGGCGACGCGGTCTGCGTGTCGATCGCGGATGCGGGTTTCGTGGCGCACGCGCGTGTGGACGGCCTGGTTGCGGACGGCAGCGCGCTTGTCCGCGACGCCCAGCGCTTCGCGCAGGTGTTGAAGCTGGCGGATGTGACGGTCTACGACGTGCCGCTGTTGCCGACGGCCGACCTCATTCGACGGCTGGATCTGGGGCTGAACGGCGAAACGGACGCAATCCTCTCGCCGATCTCACGTCAGGATTTCGAGCTCGTGGTCCGCGCGGCGGCTGCCTCCCGCAACTAGCGCTGGAACGACGTGCTGACGCGCGCCGGCGCGTCGGCGCGAACCACCACGGTTTCCTTACGCTCGCCCAGCTGCGGGTGACGGAACAGCACCTCGTGCTCGCCCAGGGTCACCGAGACGTTCGCGAGCGGCGTGTCGCCGATCGGCTTGTCGTCGATCGTCACCTGCGCCCACGGCTCGGCGTTGATGCTGAGGCGGCCCATCGGTGGCGTGACGGTCATCGCCGTCAGCGCGCCCGCTCGAATCGTCACCGTCTGCCGCACGCGGAAGCCGAGCGCGCTGTTCATCAGATCCAGTTGGTGCGTACCGGCGGTCGTGACGATCGCGCCGTCGGCCGTTGAGCCGAGCACGCGATCGCCTTCGAGCACCTTGAGCTCGATAGGCGACGAGATTCTCACGCCTCCGGACCGCTGCTGTGCGGCCGCGGCCTCGATTGCGGCGAGCGCCCGCTTATCGCTGTCCGCCTGTGCCGAGAGGGTTGTCACCTCCACAGGCGCAACAAATGCTGCCGGCGCGACTGCCGGTACCAGGCGAATTGCACGCGTGCCGGAGCTCACGGCAAGTTTCAGCGGTGTTGTTCCGGCGGGTTTCCCGTCGACGAGAACCGTGTCACCGGCTGTCGGTGATTCGATCACCACCGACGCACTCGTCGGAGCCGATGTGGCGGGCCGCGCCGCGAGAACCGCGATAACGGCGCCCTCGACAAGGCAGACGAGGCAGAGGCCTATCGCGAACAACGGGATGCGAGCGGCGCGGCGAGCAACGGCATCCCGCTGCAGCGACGCCTCGCTGGTGTTCGGCGTCTCCACAGGTTTGGCCGGCGATGCCCATCGAAGTCCCTCGACCGGAATCTCATAGGACAAAGGGGCGGGCGCTGGAAGCTCGCGAACCATTGTCGGCTTGTCAAGCTGCTGCGGCCGCATCGGACGAATGCTCATCACGGCCTCCTGATCCGCAGATTCCGATGGAAACCCGAGCAGATCAGCGCCCGACTCGGGCAGTTCCTTGAGGCCCTCCTGCGCGTCGGCAGCCGAGCGATACGGGTGGGCAGCCAACTGCAGCGCGTGTTCCAGCCATACCCGAAGCGGTGCCGCAAACGCGGAAGGTCTCCGCGTGGACATAACCATGAACTGATCGATGAGCGCGCGGAGTACCAGCTTGTCGGCGAACGCTTCCAGCGTGATCGGCTGTCCGAGCAGCAGCGACAGGGCAATTGCGCCGAGCTGCGCCACGTCGTTGCGCGCGTCGATTTGCGCCATTCCGCGCTCGTCGGCGAGCGCAAGCAAGCCAAATTCGCGCCACAAGGCTTGCGACGAGAGGCCAAGCCGCCGAAGTGCCGGCCCGAGCGACTGCTCGACGACACATAACTGGCCGTCGGGCGTGAATACGATGCGATCGGCGGTCAGCGCGCCATGTGCCGCTCCCGGCCCCGCCGCGTGAAGCGCAGCCAGCGCCGATGTCACCTCCCGCACGATCCACGTCACGAGTGCGGGATGGAGCGGTCTCTGGCGTGTGCCCTTGGAGAGCTGAGACAGCCGCTGTCCCGACACGTGCGCGGAGACAAGCGTCAGGTCATGATCGTCCAGAAAGACGACGGCGCGGACGGCGGGAAACGCGGCATGCTTGACGGCCGAGACGCGATCGACGCCATCACGCAGTGCGTTATCGAACCCCGGCGCGTCGGCAAGATCGCGGCGGAACCGCAGCAGCTCCAGTGACGAAGCGTCTGTGTTGTCACACATCAACAGACGGTCGCCGAAGCCGTCACTGCGTCCCGGTGTGTACCAACTGGCTAGTCCCGGGCCCGCCGCAGTGAGGTCGGATACCTGTGCGTTGTTCATTCGATGAGAAAAATCTCTTTTCGGTTGTACGGGGAAGCGCGTTCGGGGAAAACGCGCTTGCAGTGATCATCCACGAAACGGTTCAGCAGTCAAGACACTAATCAACGATCGCGTCGGTCGGACTCGCTGCGGTTGGATAACGACGCGTCGCGCGCGGATTCTCCGACGAAGGCAGCCTTCGTCGGAGAAGCAGATCGGCTCCCAACTTCGTCAGCGAAATCGTCGTCTGCGACTGTGGTACGAGCGTCGAGTAGGACGCCTGCTGCTCGGGCGTCAGCTCGCGGCCGTCATCAGCTCGATGGGGCCAGCGCCCGGCAGCAGCTCCAGCATGCCGCTGATCGTGCGCGTGATCATCGGGAGGTTCTCTAGCTCGGTGGCCTGGATGGTGGAGGCGACCTTCGACTGCGTGGCCTCGATCATCGGCGCCTCACCGGTCACCGTCAGCGTTTCATCGACGCCGGCGAGCGCGAGCTTGAAGTCCAGTCGAGAACATTCGTCCAGATCCACATCTACGACAATCGTCTCTATATCTTCGAGTCGACGGTTCCGCCGCGTGCGCCGGAGCCTGGATTGTTTCAGCAATCGCCGCGGTTTCTCGATGCAGACGGAAAACCGGTGCGATACCCGGACAACTACTTGGACAGGTATGGCATTCCTGAGGCGTCGCCGGCGCGGCAGGGAACACAAGCCCCGCGCGGCGGACGGGGAGCAGCGGCAGGGCGGGGGGCACAAGCGCCGTAGTTCGCGCGAGCCTGACCTTGGCGCGCAACTGGCCGTGCGGAGTGAACACGAATGAACACGTCGATCATTTCACCGGGACAAAGCGCTTGAGCAACTCGTCGAAATGCTGTACGACAACCATCTGCGTTGGCAGGTCGCCGGGTCCGTTGACCGGCTTGACCAGGAGGAATCGCCGCCCGTCCGGCGAGACATCGTAGTTCCGATTCAGAGAGCCAGGCGGAGTCGTCTCGTAATCGGCTTTCACGAGTGATGTCGGCGCGGATGCGGCCCACGATGCGCCCTCGCTCACGGCGACCCCCATGATGGCGCCGGTAGGTGATACGTAGAACAACTCGCGTCCGTTCGGCGACCACGCCGGTCGTGTACCTCCGCCGTTTGAGACTTGCCAGTGGCCGCTGTTTACGTTGGGATACGGACGCACGTAAATCTCCAACTGCCCGGAATCATTCGCTTCGTACGCAAGCCAGCGGTTGTCGGGCGACACGACGCCGTTGCGCTCGGCGAAACTCGACCGCACGAGAGGCGTGACGGTGTGATTTGGCGTTAGTTCGAGCTGCATCACGTCCTCAGCGGTTTTCGGTGCCGTTTCGGTAAAGATCAACCGACTGCCGTCGGGTGTTATCGCGACCGGGTACTGAACGTTGGCGCTGCGAATCAGCGCGTCGACCCCGCCGGTGCCATCCGCGGCCTGCCAGTACATGTTGCGTGTGCCCTCACGCTCCGAGCCAAAAATCAGTCGCCGACCGTCCGGTGTCCAGACGGGATAGGTGTCGATACCGGGAGTGAACGTCAGGCGCGCGATCGTGAGGCGCGTCGCGTCCCAGAGCCACAGATCGCTGTCCTGCTCCGCAACCCACACGGCGATACGGTTTCCATCCGGACTGATGCGCGGCGAGAAGTACGCGTGTAGTGGCGCCGGGATCGCCGTTTCGTGGCCCTGTCGGTCCACCCAGACCAGCGCGCGCTGCCTTGTATATGTGCCACTGCCACGCACATAGACGAACGTGTCGTCACGCGCGATCCCACCATTCATTCCCCCAGCAGGCGGGGCTTCTGTCGTCAACATGTCCGACACAATTTCAACCGGGCTTCCACGCGTTTCGAGCGTAGCCGGATTGAATGCCACGGCGCGCAGCGTATTGCCGGCGGCGTAGACCAGGTGTCCGCTATCGACATAATGTGCGTGACTACCGCCTCGCACCAGCACCTTTTGAGTGCCGGTCTGCCTGTCGTACACGGCAATCTGCGCGGCCTCGACACCACCAGTGATTGGAGCAATCGTAAAGAGCACGGCCTGCCCATCCGGCAGCAGCTCCGGCCATACGTGATCAGCTTCACCCCGGGCGCGATCCGGGCGCGTCAAAATCCTGGTCGGGCCACCATCATCAGCAACTTCCTGCAAGCCGGTCGTGGGAGCCGCGGTCGCAAATACGATCGTATTCTGGGGTGTCCATGTCGCTCCGCGTGAACCGCCATCAAGCGTTGCAACCGGGATGGCCGGGCCACCCGTCGCCGCGACCTTATTCAAGGCGGCTGCACCGTCGATGAAGCCGACCCACTGGCCGTCGGGGGATACGAACGGTCCTCGTGGCGCACCAGTAAACAGCCGCAGCGAATCCAAAGCGTCCAGCGGCCGAACGAACAGGTCACGGCCGCTGTTGCCCACGTAGACGACACGCGAGCCGTCAGGCGTGATGGCGACATCGCGATCGTTTCCGTTAATGGCGAGCGAGGTTGCCGCTGTTGTCATGATCGCGAGGCGAGAGATACGCGGCGTCTGGGAGCGTGTGGTGTTGGAGAGCCAGACAGTTCCTAAGACCGCAGCGACGGCTAGCAGAACGGTCGCACCTATCAGGATCCTGGGCCGCCGGGAATGTCGGGAATCGGACATGCCTGGCGCGGACGGCATCGTGAGCGGTTGTGCCTCCAGATGTTCGAGATCGATCCGGAGATCGCCAGCCGACTGTCGGCGCCGTGTCGGATCCTTGTCCAGACACAGCCGCAGGAGGTGTCGTAGCGTCGGCGGCACCGACCCCGGTAGAGCAGTCCAGTCAGGCTCCCGCTCGATACTCCGTGCCATCGCTTCCATGGCGTTGTTGCCGCCAAATGCTTGTCGCCCGGTAAGCATCTCGAACAGCACGCAGCCGAACGCCCAGATATCGCTGCGCTTGTCTGCCGGTTTGCCTTTCGCCTGCTCGGGTGACATGTACGCCGCGGTCCCGAGAAGCACACCTACACCGCTGATCGAAGCGGGAGACGTAACGGTCGGCGACATCGAGAGCTCTACGGGCGTCGGGGCCTGACGTGCACTTCGCTCCGCGACCTTCGCCAACCCGAAGTCCAGTACCTTAACGGTGCCGTCCGGGCGCACCTTGATGTTCGCCGGTTTCAGGTCACGATGAATAATTCCTTCTTCGTGGGCTGCTTCCAGCGCTTCCGCAATCTGCCGCGCGATCGGCAGCGCCTCGTCCAACGGTATGGCGCCGCGAGCGATCCGATCCGCCAGCGTCTCGCCGCCGACAAATTCGAGGACTAGGGCACGAACTGCACCACTGTCTTCGAATCCATAAATCGCTGCAATGTTCGGATGGTTGAGGACGGCTAATAGGTGCGCCTCTCGTTGCATCCGGGCAATGCGCTCCGGGTCGGCAGCGAAAGAGTCGGGCAGGATCTTAAGGGCGACGTCACGACCCAATCGGGTGTCACGTGCGCGATAGACCTCGCCCATGCCGCCGGCACCGATCCGAGCGAGGATTTCATAGACGCCGAGACGAGTGCCGGGCGCCAGCATGGGGTCGTAACCTCGCGCCGTAAGTCAGAATGGAAGAATCAGTTCTGGCGGAAGAGCGTCGCGAGATTCTATAGCAACCACTGGTAAACTAAACGGCTTAACACATTCGAGTCCCCGTAGCTCAGTTGGATAGAGCGCGCGCCTCCTAAGCGCGAGGCCCCCGGTTCAAATCCGGGCGGGGACGCCACGCGCGCTTCGCGCGCGCAGGTCAGGTTTCACGTGTCAGGTATCAGCAGGTAGCAGGAATTAGGATTCAGGCATGAAGACAAAGCATCGTCGTCAGTTGAAGGAAAACGAAGTCGCGCAGTTGATCGCCGCCACCCGTCAGTTCACGCAGGAATACGGTCGGCAGATCACCGCGGCCCTCGTCATTGTCGTCGTCGCCGGCGTGGCAATCCTCGGCTTTTTTGCCTACAGGAATCGCCAGCAGGCGCGCGGACAAGACCTGCTCGCTCAGGCGATGGTCGTCCTGAACACGGCGGTCGTGCCGGTGACGGCGAGCTCGAATCCGGGCGATGCGCCAGCAGCTGCATCGATCGGCGCGAAGGGCACCTTCTCGACGGAAACGCAGAAGCTGAATTCGGCGGTGCCGAAACTCCGCGCCGCGGCGGACGCGTTTCCCGACACGCAGGCCGGCATCCAGGCGCGCTATCACCTTGCCGCATCGCTGGCGGCGCTCGGTCAGCAGCAGGAAGCTGTCAAACAGTTCGACGAGGTGATCAAGCGATCTGGCAACGACAGCATCTACGGCCGCATGGCGCAGATGGGAAAGGCCGACGCGCAGCTCGCGGCGGGGCAGCCAGATGCCGCGATCGCGACCTGGAAGGAGCTCGCGTCGAAGAAGGATGCGAACCTGCCGGAAGACGCGATCCTGATGCAGCTCGGTCGTGCGTATCAGGCGAAGGGGAACACCGCGGAGGCGAAGAAAACCTTCACGGAGATTGTCGACAACCACCCCGATTCGCCGTACGTGGCGGAAGCGCGCAAGGAATTGGAATCGATCAAGGGATGAACCCGGACGGGTTGCTGAAGCGATCCCACACGGGCCGCCCATCGGCGGCATAGACGACGAGATTGCCGTCTGTCTGCAGCACGAGCCGCGCGCTTGTATTCGCGGCCGTGCCGCTCATCCAGAGCGGCGTGATCGACGCGTCGTAGATCACCAGATTCCCGTCGCCCTGCATTCCCACCAGACCAGCGCTGCGCCCGTTGGTGCCGCTCCACCACACCGGCGTCTGCAGCGCATCGTCATACAGCACGAGATTCCCATCGCCCTGATACAAGAGCCGGTAGCGGCCGTCGGGTGAGATGAGCGACTGACCAGGGATCATTCGCGCCCCGGACGCGAGCACGTTGCGCGCGGTCGGCGCGGGTGCAGTGGGCAGCGGCGCAGCGGTCGTCGTCGCACCATAGAGCGAAATCGCGCCATCGACGTCGTCCGTCTGCAACGTATCCACGCTGCTGACGTGGCTGTTCATCACCGCGACCACCGACTGGCTATGGTCGTCCGGATGATCGAGGCCGATGACGTGGCCGAATTCGTGCAGCGCGACGCGGCGGAAATCGATGCTGCCGGGTCGCAGACTGCCGCGATACGAATTCCATGTGCGCGCTTTATTGAAGACGACATCAGCTTCGGTGATGGTGTTCGTGCGCGGCGAATAAAACGTTTGCGTCACGGCAAGCACGCCCGATCCGAACGGCTCGCCAAACACATCGTCCGCAAAGCTGGCAGTGTTGACGCGATTGCCGGATGCGATCGCTGCGCCGTCGCGGACGCTGCTGAACAGAACGCCGTTCAGATACGGATTCCATGTGGCGAGCGCGCTTTCAGCAACGCTGTCCCAGTCACGGCTGCCGTCGAGCAGCGTCGTGGTCGGCGATCCGAGCCCCAGGTGCATGACGATCGTGCTGCCGGTCGGCCAGCGTCGGCCGAACGTGTAATAGGCGCGGCCGGAGTCGGCGAAGAGAAGCACGCTGACCGCAGCGAGTGCGATGGTGATGCGGACCTTCATTTTTTGCGCGCCTCGATCAGTCCGCCGTTGATGCGCGCGCGAAAGTCTGAAAGGCGTGCGACAGGCAGCCCCTCGAGCGTCGTCACTCGATCGATGCCGTTTACGTCAGGGGCGACCTTCATCAACCCCTGTGTGAAGCCAACGATCGGATTGATGCTGCGATCGCGGCGCGCAAAGACGACGCGGCGATCGCCCACCGTGAAGGTCGGCATGCCGGCGACAGTCATCCCGAGCTCCGGGGTCTCGCCGCCGAGGAAGTCGAACACTTCCACAAGGCTCGTTGTGCCGTAGAGCGGGTCGTCGACCCGGAATGTGACGCGAGTTTTGACGATGGTGCGGTCACGGACCTGAAGGATGTAAGGATGCACATCGACGACATCGCCCACGAAGATCACATCGGATTGGGTCACGAGATCGTCAAACGTGACAGGCTCAAATGAAGTCGCGGCGAGGCGAGCGCCCGCGGCGACCGCAAGGGCGCACACAAAGACCAGGGTTCGAAACATATGTATGGTGCGTTCGCCTCTATGCGAATAGCGCGCCAGTGCGGGGCGACGCAAAGGTCTGCCTCTACGACGCTTTCGTCACATCTTTGAGCGATGCGAAATTACTGGTCGCGTCCAGGTGCAACCCGTTCAGGACAGGACGCGCGACCGCCACGTTCGTGCGATTCCAGATGCTGATGTAGGGCGCGTCGTCCGCGATGACCTTCTGCGCCTCGCCGTAATACTTCTTGCGCTCTGGTTCGGTGGTCGCCGCGTTGGCCAGGTCGAGCAGCCGATCGACCTCGGGGTTGCTGTAGTGGCCACGATTGAATCCTGCCGGCGGCGTCTGCGTCGAGTAGAACACGCGCCGCAGGATGTCGGGATCGACCATCGCCCCGCCGACCCACTGCAGGCTGAACATCTGGAAATTCCCCTTAATTACGTCGGCGTACATCGTTGCGAACTCGTAGGAGCGGACGTCCAGATCGATGCCGACGTCGCGGAGCTGCTGCTGAATGACGGTCGCCTGCAGCCGAACCTCCTCGGCGTTGCCAACTTTCAGCGACAGGTGCAAACGGGGAAGCGGACCATCGCCGTCGGGATCCTTATAGCCGGCTTCGTCGAGCAGTTGACGCGAGCGGTTCGGATCGTAGGTGAACTGGAAGATGTCGGGCTCGTAGGCCCACGCTTGCGACGGGATCAATCCAGTTGCCGGCCGCGCGAGGCCGCGGCGCAGATATTCGACGATCGCCTTGCGATCGATCGCATAGCCGATGGCGTGGCGCACGCGCTTGTCCTTCAGCACGGGGTCCGCCATGTTGATGCCGATGTACGAGTAGTCGAGCCCCTGCGACTTAGCGATGTGGAAGTTCTTCCCGTTGAATTGATGGACGATGTCGGGTGGCAGGTCGTTGACGACGAGATCGATCGAGCCTTTCTGCAGCTCGAGACCGCGCATCGTGTCGTCGGGAAGCACACGAATGACGATGCCCTTGTTTTTCGGTGCGCCGTCGAAATAGTCGGCGAACGGCGCAAGCACCACCTGATCGTCGACGGCGTAGCGCACGAACTTATATGGACCGGTACCAATCGGATGCTCGCCGAAGTCGTCGCCGGATCCGGCGGGAATAATCGGCAGCGGACCGGCGAGCTGCCCCGGAAACGCAGCGAACGGTTCGTTCAGCGTGAAGACGACGCGATAGTCGTCGAGCGCGCGGACGCTGCGGAGCGATCGATAGGCGCCCTTGAAGGGCGAGATAAACGATGGATCGATCATCTCGCCGTAGGTGAAGACGACGTCCTTCGCCGTCATCTCGCGACCATCGTGGAACTTCACGCCGCGCCGCAGCGTGGCGATGTAGGTGAGCGGATCGGGATTGTCGATTCGCTCCGCCAGCGCCGGCTTCAGCCGCAGGTCGTCGCCGATGTCGAGCAGGGAATTAAAGACAAGCTGAGCGATGCGTTCGGATGTTTCGTCGCTGCCGAGGCGCGGATCGAGGTGATCGGGACCGGTGCGAACGCCGACGATGATCGCACCTGGCGGCGCGGAGGGCTGTGGAGCGCCGCAGCCGGCTGACATCGTCGCGACAACTCCCACCAGCCAGCTGGCGGCGGCGAGGGCGCGCGGTGTCATGCCGCGCGCGCGCGACGGGTCGCGCGTGCGAGAACGAGGCAGAGCACGAGCGCAGGCACCCCGAGTAACCCGCAGGTGATGAAGAAGAGCGCGTAGCCGTCGAGCAGTGTTCGCCCGGCGGCGAAGTGTTCGACCATCACGCCCGAGAAGCCTTTCGTGAACTTGCCCAGCCAGGTGTAGGTGGAACTGAGGAGCGCGTACTGCGTCGCCGTATAGCCAACGCTGGTCAGCGTGGACATGTAGGTGACGAGCGCGACGCCGCCGAACCCGATTCCGAAGTTGTCGAGAAACATCACCGAGCTGAAGATGCCGACGCTCGTGCCAACCCACGCGAGCGTTGCAAAGTTCGCAATCACCAGACTCTTGAGGACGATGCCCGCGAGCACGGTCCGCAGGTAGCCGAAGCGGATCGCGCTGAACCCGCCGGCGGCGATGCCGACGATCGTCGCAACCGTTCCGACCGACGCGCGCACGCCGCCGACGACATCCTTCGACAGCCCGAGATCAACGTAGTAGGGGTTGTACATCGGGCCTGATACGTAATCGCCCAATTGATAGAAACTGATCATCGCGAGCATCAGCAGCGCGAGGGATCCATGCGCGCGGAAGAACTCGACGAACGGGTTCACGATGGCGTCCACGAGTCCGCGTACGGTCGTGAGTGGCGCATCCGCGGCCGTCGAACGTCCAACGGGGGCTACGCGCCGCGGCTCCATCGCGAACAGCGTCGCCCCCATGCCGACGATCATCAGCGCGGCCATCGTCGTGTACCCGAACGGCCAGCCGAGGTGATTGGCGATGATCAGGATCAGCGCCTCGGTGATCATGATCGCGAATCGATACCCGAGCTGATACGCCGAAGAGAGCAGCCCCAGTTCGTCGCCGTCACTCGCCACCTCGATGCGCCAGGCATCGACGACGATGTCCTGCGTCGACGAGGAGAAGGCGACGACCAGTGCGAGGATGCCGAGTGTCACGAGGCCGGCTTTGAGGCCGGTGAACGCCATCGCCAGCAAGCCGAGTCCCACGAACAGCTGGGCGATCAACATCCATCCGCGGCGGCGGCCGAGACGGCCGACGATCGGCGCATCGACGCGATCGATGATCGGCGCCCACAGAAACTTCAGCGAATAGGCGAGACCGACCCAGGAGATGAACCCGATCGCCGAGAGCGCCGTGCCCGAGTCTCGCAGCCAGTAGCCGAGCGTGTTGCCGGTGAGAAAAAACGGCAGGCCCGACGAGAAGCCGAGCATCAGCATCACGGCAACCTTCGGCTCGCGAAGGGACCGCAGGACGGGGCGCCTGGTCGCCGGCGGACGTCGGACTGGGGACTCGTCTGCGCGCGCGCGTTGCGCGGCAGCGTTGCCAGTCGTCACGAGCGCGCCTGTTTCGCGAGCTCCGAGAGGAGCATCAGCGCCTGCAGCGGCGTCAGCTGATCGATGTCCACCGCTGCAAGCTTCTCACGAATTGGATCGGGCTCCGTGCGGGCCTGAAACAGGCCGAGTTGCTGCGTCGAAGCAGGAGATGGCGCGCTCGACAGCGTCGGCCGGCCGCCGCGCGACAGCTCGTCATGCTCGAGGCCGGCAAGGATGTGCCGCGCGCGATCGATCACCTCACGAGGAAGGCCCGCGAGCCGCGCGACCTGAATGCCGTAGCTGCGATCCGAGCGGCCAGGTACGATTTTCCGCAGGAAGATGATCTCGTCCTTCCACTCGCGCGCCGCGACATGAGCGTTGACGACGCCGGGGAGCGAATCGGCAAGGTCGGTGAGCTCGTGATAGTGCGTGGCGAAGAGCGTCTTCGGCCGCGCCTTCGGGTTGCTCGCCAGATACTCGGCCACTGCCCAGGCGATACTCAGGCCGTCGAAGGTGGAGGTGCCGCGGCCGATTTCATCGAGCACGACGAGGCTGCGCGACGTGGCGGCGTGCAGGATGGCGGCGGTCTCCTGCATCTCGACCATGAAGGTCGACTGCCCGCGCGCGATGTTGTCGGAAGCACCGACGCGCGCGAAGATGCGATCGACGATCGGGATCTTCGCGTCCTTCGCCGGTACGAACGATCCGGTCTGCGCGAGCAGCGGCAGCAGTGCGGTCTGCCGCAGATACGTTGACTTGCCGCCCATGTTCGGGCCAGTCAGGATGACCAACTGTCTCGCCGTGCCATTCAAGTCGATGTCGTTGGGAACAAACGGGCTTGCCGCGAACCGCTCGACGACCGGATGACGCGAGTCGGTAGCGACGAACTCGTCGCCGTCGTGGACGTGCGGCTTGGTGAAGTTGGCGATGGCAGCGGTCTCGGCGAGCCCGGCCAGCACGTCGAGCGTGGCGAGCGCCCGCGCCGTGTCCTGGATGCGCGGCGCCTCGGCCGCAACGGAGGCGCGCAACGATTCGAAGATCTCCAGCTCGCGTTCGAGAATCCGCTCGTCCGCGCCGAGCACCTTCTCCTCGTATTCCTTCAGCGCGGCTGTGGTGAAGCGCTCGCCGCCGGCAATCGTCTGCTTGCGCTGATAGTCGGCGGGCACGGCGTGCAGGTTCGACTTCGAGATCTCGATGTAGTAGCCGAATACGCGATTGAATCGGACCTTCAGCGAGCCGACGCCGGTACGGGCGCGCTCGCGCTCTTCCATCTCGGCGATGACCTGACGCGTGTTGCGGCTGATCGACTTCAGCTCGTCGAGCTCGGCGTCGATACCATCGCGGGTGAACCCCCCGTCACGGGCGAATGCTCCCGGCTCGTCGGTGAGCGTCCGCTCGATCAGATCGCGGACATCCGCGAGATCGTCGAGCTCCGCCAGCAGACTGCGGAGCAGCGGGGCCTGCGGTTCGGTCTCCGTCGAGCGAACCTTGTCAGGCTCGCCTAACATCAATCGAAGCCGCGGGATGGCCGCAATCGACATCCGCAGCGACACGAGATCGCGCGGCCCGGCTGTGCAGAGCGCGACGCGGCCAACCAGCCGCTCGATGTCGTGAACCGTCTTCAGGACTTCGCGGAAGCGGCCGCGGTCGGTGGCGCGGAACGCAAGCTCTTCCACGGCGTCGAGCCGATCCCGGATCCGCTCGAGCGAGCAGAGCGGCTTCAACAGCCACGACCGCAGCAATCGGCTGCCCATCGACGTTACCGTGCGATCGATCTCGTTGAGCAGCGACCCCTGCGGTCCGCCTTCGCTGCCGGCGACCACCTCGAGATGCTTCAGCGTCACGGCATCGATGAGCAGACACTCCGCGCTTGTTTTGTACGTGACCGCGCGGACGTGCGCGAGATCGGCCTTCTGTGTGTCGCGTAGGTACGCGATGAGACCGCCAGCGGCCTGGATGGCGGCTGCGCGGCCCTGCAGCCCGAACCCGTCCAGAGCGTTTGTCCTCAGTTGATCGAGTAGCGCGCGACGAGCGGCTTCAGGCTCGAAGCTCCACCCACTCGCGATGGTGACCGGCAGCTGCAATCGCGTGATGTCCGGCAACTTCTCGGTGATGCCTGAGTCCGAGGGCAGCACGATTTCCCGCGGCCTGATGGTTGCGATTTCGTCGGCGAGTGCCTGCAGGCCTTCGTCGCCGTGATATTCCGCGGTCGTGAATTCGCCAGTCGAGAGGTCGAGCAGCGCAACCCCAAACAGGTCCGAGGGAGGGCGTGCCTTGTCAGGAGCGCCAGCGACGATTGCCATCAGAAACGCGGGTTCACGCGCGTCGAGATAGTTCGTATCCGTGAGCGTGCCGGGCGAAACGACGCGCACCACTTCGCGCCGGACGAGCCCCTTCGCCTTCTTTGGATCTTCGACCTGCTCGCAAATCGCGACGCGGAAGCCTTTCTTCACCAGCTTCGCGAGATAGCCGTCCATGGCGTGGAACGGCACGCCGCACATCGGGATGCCATTGCCACCAGCGTCTTTCGATCGCGACGTCAGCGTGAGGTCGAGCGCGCGCGCGGCTACAAGCGCATCCTCGTAGAACATTTCGTAGAAGTCGCCCATGCGGAAGAACACGATGGCGTCGCGGTGCTGCCGCTTCGCGTCGAGATACTGACGCATGGCCGGAGTTGCTGTCTGGGATGTCATCAACCGCGCGGAGGAGTGATCGTCCGTGGCTATTTTACCGGGTTGTGTCAGAATCGCTCGCCTGAGGAGGCGACGAGTATGGTGAAGAAGGTTCCGTTTATGCTCGCGTTGATCGCGCTGGCAGGCTTGAGCGGCGGCGCGCAGGACGCGAAGAGCGTCGTCGCGGCTGCCTCGAGAGCGATGGGCGCCGATCAGGTGAAGACGATTCAGCTATCCGGTGCGGGCATGGAGTACGCGTTCGGGCAGGCGTACAACCCGAGCTCGCCATGGCCGGGATGGAAGATGAAGAGCGAAACGCGCACGATTGACTTCGATGCGCCGGCGATGCGTATCGAACGAGTCGCCGACACGCCCGATCCCGGGCGCAAGGGCGGCGGCCTTCAGCCGGGCGCCATGCAGCAGCTCATCGTGAACGCGAACACCCCGTGGCCGAACCAGCTGCCGGTCTGGCTGACACCCTACGGGTTCCTCCGCCAGGCGGCGAAGAACGACGTGACGCTCGGCTCGGCGACGATGGGCGGCAAGAAGTACAGCGTTGTCACATTCATGGCTCCGAACAAGGCGAAAGTGAACGGCTACATCGGCGCCGACAACATGATCGCCAAGGTCGAGACCTGGATCGACTCGCCGATGCTCGGCGACACGCCGTACTCCGAGACATACAGCGACTACAAGGACTTCGGCGGCGTGAAGGTGCCGACCCACATCGTGGAACGGCAAGGCGATTATCCAACACTCGATCTGACGATCAGCGACGCGAAGATGAATGTGGCCGCCAACATCGCGCCGCCGCAGCGCGGCGGCGGTGCGCCGGCTGGCGGCGCCGGGCCGCAGGGTCCCTCGTCTCAGAAGCTCGGAGAGGGGGTCTTTCTGATTATGCCCGCGTATGCCGCGATTGCCGTAGACATGAAGGATGGCATCGTCGTCCTCGAAGGGCCGCAGAGCACGATGCGGGGCGAGCAGATCATCGCCGAGGTGCATAAGGACATCCCGAACAAGCCGATCAAGTACGTGTTCAACACGCACAACCACTTCGACCACTCGAGCGGCCTGCGTGCGTTCGTCGCTGAGGGAGCAACAATCATCACCAGTCAATCGAACAAGGGTTACTTCGAGAAGATCTTCGCGCTGCCGCATACGTTGGTTCCCGACAAGCTGTCGCAGAACCACGCGAAGGTGAAGGTGGAGCTGGTAGGCGACAAGCGCGTCCTCACCGACGGCGTGCACACGATCGAGATCCACAAGACGCAGGGCAGCCTGCACAACGAAGGGCTGCTCTTCGCGTATCTTCCGAAGGAAAAGGTGCTGCTCGAAGCGGATTCGTTCAACCCTCCGGCCACGGCCGAAGCGGCGGCGCCGCCGAACCCGGCGAACGCCCTCCTGATGGACAACATCAGCCGGCTGAAGCTGGATGTCGAGACGATCGTACCGGTCCATTATCCGGCGGATGGTCGCAAGGTTTCGATCGACGAGCTGAAGCGCGCTGTTGGGCAGCGCGCCACGAAGTAAGACGCGACGACCGCGGGTTATTGCCCGCGGTCGTTCAACTGAAACGGCGATTCGAAGAAGAACCCGTCAACCTGCACGTCGATCGGATCATCGACGCGCACGCCGACGATGCCGCCGATCTTCTCGGTGACGGTAAACGAATTTCCTGCAATGGCGGACCGCGTCGGTGTGGCGTCGACCACGGCACCATTGACGAGATAGGAGACAGCGGTTGGCGCCACCTGCACCTCGAGGTTGTTCACCGCCTTGCCGCTCGCATCCGGCTTCTTGATCGCGTAGTGCAGCGACGTGTCCATCTCGTCGACCTGCGTGCCGGCGCGATGGCGAATCAGGAAGCTGCCGTCCTGCGCGATGGCGAAGTAGACGTACTCCGTCGCGGCGTCCATGGCGTTGCCGCCGAAGAACAGCCCGTAGTACGTCTTCTTTGCGGGCGCCTTCAGCTGCGTGAACGTCGCGCGCACGCGATAGATCGGCCTCACGGAATTCATGGGGTTGAAGAAGATGCCAGGGCCGCCGGCGAGCTGAAATCCCTTTTCGGTCGGCATCACGCTCAGCGTAGCGGTCGCCGCGTCGCCACGCACCTTCCATCCGGCGGGACCCTGCGCCGCAATCGGCACCGTGACCAGCGCTAGCAGCGCAACGAGCAGGGCACGTCGAACCATCTTCAGTCTCCTTTGACGCGTAAGCGCGGCTATGATATCCCTTCCGCGCTCGAAACAATGAACGATCCCGGACGACGACGCTTTCTAAGCTCGATCGCGAGCGGCATTCTGACCATCATCGGCGCCATCCTCGGTGTGATCGGCGGCGGTGCGGTGTTGTCCTCCACGGCACGGCGCCAGGAGGACTGGCTTGCGGCGACCACGCTGCTCGATCTCCCCGAACACGAGCCAACCCCGGTGACGCTTACGGTGCGCCGGCTCGACGGCTTCAGGGAAGTCCTCGACCGGCGGACGATCTTTCTCGTGAAAACGGGCGAGACGGACGTCACTGCGTTCAACGCCACCTGCACGCACCTTGGCTGCCTCGTGGCCTGGGATACCGACGCGCAGGTATTCAAGTGTCCGTGCCACGGCGGCATCTACGGCAAGGACGGCGAGGTCAAAGACGGCCCGCCGCCGGCGCCGCTGGTGAAGGTCGCCACACGCATCGACGGCGAACGCGTTCTCGTACAGGCGTAGAGGCCCAATCACATGCGCGACTGGCTCGATAACCGAACCGGCTTTCGCGCGCTCCTGAAACATCTCCTCGACGAACCCCTGCCGAGCGGCGTCGGCTGGTGGTTTGTCACCGGCAGCATCGTCCTGTTCCTGCTGTCGGTGCAGATGGTGACGGGCGTGCTCCTTGCCATCTTCTATTCCCCCTCGCCGGATCACGCCTACGACAGCATCCGTTTCATCATGGAGCGCGTCACCTTCGGACGCGTCCTCCGCGGCCTGCACTTCTTCGGCGCCAGCTTCATCGTCATTGCGGCTGTGGTGCACATGCTGCGCGTGGTGTTGCTCGGTTCATACAAGAAGCCACGCGAGCTGAACTGGATCATCGGCGTCCTGCTCCTCCTCATCATTCTTGGCTTCGCACTAACTGGATATCTCCTGCCGTGGGATCAGAAGGCGTACTGGGCAACCACGGTCACGTTGAACATCGCGCGAAGCGCGCCATTTATCGGCAACTTCGTCAGCAGCCTGATGAAGGGCGGCACCGACCTCGGCGCGCTGACGTTGATGCGCTGGTACGCGGCGCACGTGTTCCTGCTCCCAGCCTGCCTGATCGCATTTACCGTCGCGCATATCTACCTGATGCGGCGGCACGGCATCTCCGGACCAGTCAAGCCGGCAACGGGACCGTCAACGCCGTTTTATCCGTATCACGCGATCAAGGACACGCTGGCGATCGCCGTGGTGTTCGCCATCCTGCTGATGTTCGCGGTCGCCTTCAACGCACCGCTCGACAACATCGCGGATCCGACGGACGCCAACTACGTCCCTCGACCCGAGTGGTACTTCATGAGCCTGTTCGAGCTCCTGAAGCACTTCCCGGGCCGGCTCGAGCCGATCGCGACCATCGTCATTCCGGGCCTGGTCGTCGCGCTGTTGTTCCTGCTGCCGTTCCTCGACACGCGGCCGGAGCGCGGGGCGCGTCAGCGTCCCATCGTCATCGGCAGCTTCATCTTCGTGTTCGCGATGATCACGCTGCTCACCGTGCAGGGATTCCGCACCACGCCGGCGCCGTCTACGCAGACGCCGCAGGCGATCGCGCTTGCCAAGGCCAGAGCCGCGGGACAAGTGCGCGGGCCGGTGATGGTCGAAGACGTGTTCAAAAACGTGCAGGCGCTGAAAGGCATCACCGTCGACGAGTTCATGGGAACGATGGGGCTGATGTCGGCGTCGCTGGGGTTGTGCTGCAACGATTGCCATCCGGGCGCGGGGACAGACAAGGTGGTCTGGGAATCGGATGAGAACCCGCGCAAGATTCGCGCGCGCGAGATGGCCTTCATGGTGCAGGCCATCAATCGCGACAACTTCAACGGTCAGCAGGTGGTCACCTGCTGGACGTGCCATCGCCTGCGCCTGACGCCGCTGCAGACGCCGAAGCTGGATCAGTTCTACGCCGAGGCGCAAACGGATCTGGATGACCAGGTGTCGAAGGCCGAGGGTGTGCCATCGGTGACGCAGCTGCTCGACAAGTACATGCAGGCGCTCGGCGGCGCGGACAAGGTGATGGGCATCAACACCATCACCGGCACGGGCAAGGTCGTCGCGTTCGGCAGCTTCGGCGGCGGCGGCAACTTCGAATACTTCGCACAGGCGCCCGACAAGCGCGCCATGCTCAGCCACCTCCCGGACGGCGAGAGCAGCCGGACGTTCGACGGCCGGGCGGGGTGGTTCGCGATTCCATTGGCGGTCGTGCCGAAGTATCCGCTGACCGGCGGTGAGCTGGATGGCGCGCGCATCGACGCGCAGCTGTCGTTTCCAGCGAACATCGCGCATGCGCTGAGCGGCCTGCGCGTCGGGCCGGTGACTGAGCTCAATGGCAAATTCGTCTTCCTGCTGCAGGGCAACGGAGCACGGGGAGCGTTTGTGAGCCTCTACTTCGATATGGATTCGGGATTGCTGCTGCGGACGATCCGTTACACGCCGTCGAAGATCGGCAAGGTGCCGACGCAGGTGGACTACGAGAATTGGCGGGATGTCGGCGGGATCAAGTTCCCATACAGGTGGACATTTACCTGGCTCGACGGCCGCGATTCATTCGACTTCGCGGACGTGAAGTTCAACCAGCCGATCGATCAATCGAAATTTGGAGAGCCAGTGCTGACGCCCCGGCCTGCGCTCGCGCGGACTGTGCAATAAGGTCCGGCTAGAGCCGGACCTTACTTCGGAATGGCTTCCTTGTACTTCCGCGTGTCCTGATCGAACCGGCAATCCCACTCGAACACTTCCGGCTGCTTATCGATCATGCGGTAGAGCGGGAAGCTGATCTTCCACGGCCGCGTGAAGACGTCGGGGTCCTCGATCGTCGCTTCGTACTGAATGTGATCGCGGTCGATTGGTGTGTAGCGTTCGACGACGTGCACGTTCTCGGTGTGCCAGTTGCCGGCGTGATCGAACCAGGTGCGTTCGCTCAGCTTGCGCACGTCGACCACGAGCGTGTCGCCTTCCCATTTGCCGCGCGAGTCGCCCATGTAGAAGTCGGGCCATCCTTCGAGCCACTCCCGTGAGTGCCCCGTGAGATCGACGACGCGCGTTGCGCGCGCGAACTCGTAGCGGAAGCCGACCTGCTTCGGATTCTGAACGATCTCGAAGGGGTAGGGCATGTAGTTGGCGCGCGGGATGCCTGGCAGGTAGCACTTGGCGAACGCCGGATCCTCGGTGTCGCGCTTCTCGAAGTTCTTCTTCTTCTGGGCAAGCGCATCGGGCTTATAGGGGATGTCGTTGCCGTCGACGATCCCTTTCCCCGGCGGCACGCCGAGGTAGCCGGCAAGATCCGAGTTGTGATCCTGGATGTCCCAGGCGGCGGTGGTGATCGCCTGCCAGATGCCGCTGAAGTCCGGCTTGCCGTCAGTCGTACGAGGCATCTGGTTTCCGCCGGCGGCAGGCCTGGTCTGACCCGCCGCGGCAACAACGCTGAGGAGGACGAACGCGACCGTGGAAAGCTGCTTCATATTCAGAATCCGAAGATGTCTTCCAGCTGATAGCTGCCCTCATGGCAGGTGAACTCCGGCGTCAGCTCCTCGTCCTCGTCCTGCGGATAGAAGTAGCCGGCCACCTTCACGGGCCGCGTGAAGGTCTTCGGGTCCTCGTAGGTCATCACGAACGTGATCAGCTTGTCGGAGACCACCGTAAAGCGTTCGGTGATGTGCAGCTCGCGGCTGAACGGCGCGAACGTGTTGCCGACGCCGTAATATGCCCGCCCATCGAGATTCGTCGTGTCGGCGACAAGCGTGTCGCCTTCCCAATGGGCCGTGGTATGTCCGCCGAAGAAGATCATGCCCTTGCCCGGATGCGGACGACCATCGAGATAGAAGTTGCGCGTCTGATGGTTCTGCTCGAAGAGCATGGCGATCTCCTGACCCGGTTTCTGGAAGATCGTGACGCCTCCGCCGGCCCACGGCTGCGGTGGCGCGCAGCGCACGCTCAGCTCGAGGTAATCGAGGTTCTTGGCGGGGCAGCACATGTTCTTGGCGTAGTCCATGCGCTTGGCGCGCGCCTCGGCGGTGTAGGGCAGCTTACGGTCCGCCGGATCGACGATCCCCTGCGGCGGTCGCGGATTCGGCATGTACTTCGGCGGCTTCGCGTCAGTTTTGCCGCCTTCGGGTCCCGCGGTGACCAGCCCCTGACCGAAGCCTTGCGGCTCGGACAGCACGCCGAATGCCTTCAGCTCGCTGTCGGGCGCACCCACTTCGTTCATGCCGCCGCCAACGCGCACCCATACACCGCGGATGTCAGGCGTGCCGTCGGGCAGCCGCTTGATCGCGGATGCGCGCTGGGACACGTTGCTGACGCTTGGTGCGGCCGCCTTCGGCTGCGGCTTCGGCGTCGCGGCTTGCTGTGCGACGAGCACCCCGGTCGCCGCGATGAAGGCGACGGCTGTCGCCACAAAATGCGTTCTCATTTGCTTTCAGCATCCTTCAGAGACGAGGCGGCAAACAGATCGCGGCCGTCCGGCAGACGCACCTGATACGCGTTGCCCACCGATCCTCCCGAGCGCGCCATGAAGCCGCTGACCGTCACCTGCGTGCCCGGCTTGATGTCGCTCTTCGACCAGCCGGCGCGCAGCAGCGCGTTCGGCGCGCCCATCTCGAAGCGCCACGTCACGGCCTTGCCGTCCTTGTCCTTCGAGTCGATGAACAGCCACGCGTGGGGATTGGTCCATTCGAGGCGGCTGATTTCGCCCTGGACCTTCACCGGTTTGGCCTGGTCGAACTCCGCCGAGAACGCGTGGTGCGCGAACGACGGGATGGCAGCGCTCAGCACCACCGCGACAACGAAGAGAGCAGTCTTACGCATTTGTCCTCCAACAGGGCCGGCCGAAGCCGGCCCCTACGTACTCGCCCGTTTAGAAATCGATCTGCGTCCCGATCTGGAAATACCGCGCCTGCAGGATCAGCGTTGGCCGCTGCCATCGATTGGTGGCGGCATTGTTGCTGAGCCTCGTCGAAATCGTCTGCCAGTCGCTCGAGTTGAACAGGTTGTAGATGTCCATCGACAGCCGCACGCGGGTCTTACTCGCAGAGTAGAGCTGCTTGCCGACGCGCACATCCAGCTGCTTGCTGTGGCCGCCCTTGAGCGCGAACGGCTTCAGCAGATCCAGCGTCATCGTACCTGTTGCGCCCGAGGAGAGATCGCGGTTCAGCGTCGGACGGATTTCCGCGTTTGTCGCCACGTAGTCGGCCGTAATTGACGTCAACGCGCCGCCGCTCGCCGGCTGCGGCACCGCCTGATACGTACCGCTGACGCTGAACCCGTACGGCAACTGGTACACGCCGTACCCTTTGTACTGCGTGAGGAATGGCGGCACCACCTTGCAGTTCGTCATCGGCGCCTGCGGTGTCGTCGCCGACGGAACGGCGGGCGCGACAATCGACAGGTAGACGACCGGCGCATCAACGCTGAAGCACTGGCTCGTCGCCGTGCGGCCTGTCGTCGCCCCTGCGAAGACCGTCAGTCCCTTGTGCCGCCAGTTCACGGAATAGTCGACGCCGTTGTAGACCTCGGTCTGGTCGCCATAGTGCTTGGCGAGGCGGACCAGATTCTGCGACTGGCCGACCTTCCCTGGCTTGACGTCATAGAACCCGCAGATCTGCTGGCCGGCTACGGGCAGCCGCGGATCGTTGGTCGGCGCGGTGACACAGAACTGATCGAAGTCGGCCGGCGTAACAGCCAGATTGTCGACGACGGTAAAGTTGCCGTACCAGCGGCGATAGTAGGAGACGTCGATCGATGCGCCGCTGCCGATCTGACGCTGCACGCCGGCACTCACGCTCCAGTTGTACGGCCGCACGCCCCATCCCTCGAGGACTTCTTTGTCGAACTGCGTAGCGGTCGGATTGACCTTGCCGAAATTGTTGTTCGAGAGCGGACCGCACTCGGCGTTGGCGGCCGCGTTGCTGAAATCACAGTCGGGCGCGTAATTGCCCGTCCGCGGATCTCCGGCGCCGAAGAAGCTGTCATTCCACGTACGCGTGGCGTTGTTGACCGACGCATTCACCGGATTCACGTTGGTGGCAAGGCTGCCGCCCGAGATGTAGCGGCCCACCGTGAACTTCGCTACCGTTCGTCCGGTACCGAACAGGTCGTAGGAGACGCCGACGCGCGGGTTGATGTCGCTCCACTTCGGCGCATTCTCGACGGGCGCGAAGTTGCGCTCCGGCACGAACTGGCCGGCGGCGAGGTGCTGCTCGGGAACCCGTACGTGCAGGTAGTCGTAGCGGATGCCGTAGTTGATCGTCATCCGGTTCATCGCCCACGAATCCTGCGCGAAGATGCCGGTATCGGCCTTGACGTCGTTGCGCTGGGCGATCGGCGTCGCAAACAGCGTGATGCGGCGCGGCACGCCGTTCAGGAAGTTGTAATTCATGTTCCCGTTGACGTCGATGTTGTTGTAGGTCGGCCCGTTGCCGCGCACCCGGAACATGAACCCGACCTTGTAGCTGTGCGTTCCCGTCACGTAGGCCGCCGACGACCGCAGCGTGATCGGGTTGTCGAAATTGTGGCCGTAAACGGTGGATGCCCGGTAGATCTGGCCGGTCGAGTCCTCGGTCACGGAAATCATGTCGAAGCCGACCCTCGGATTGATCTGCCTCCGCTCGTCCCAGTCCTGCACGTACGACATGAAGCCGGTGTCGAACAGCAGCTTGCTGTTGAACGGCACGCGCCAGACGATGGTCGAGATCGCGTTCGGATAGAACGGCGTGTAGGTGGTCGCTTCGGGCGAGACGGTCGAGGCGACGCGCCGCAGCGGGGTGATGCGTCGATCCTTCTCGTAACTGAAGTTGAACTTGTTGCGCGGCGACGCCTGCCACGTCAGGCGCCCGGCGTAGTTACGGTGAATCTGCGTGTCGGCGGCCTGCCGCGTCTTGTCGGGCACATACAGCCACGACGCCGGGTTCGTGTTGTAGAACGCGTCGGCGACGTACTTATCGATCTCGTTATTGCGATATGCGACGTAGAACCACAGCTTGTCTTTGATCAGCGGTCCGCCGCCGTTCGGATTGAAGTCCCACGTGCGCTTCAGCCCGTTTACCGCGGTGAGGCCTTGATCGATGTAGGCCTGCGACAGGTTGCTGCCCGCGAGATCCTTGTTCGCCCAGAGCGCGGTGACGTTCCAGTTGAACGTGTTGCCCCCTTCTTTCGGGATGGCGTTCATCCAGACGCCGGAATACTGCGCCTCGGCGTCGCCGCCGTCGGTGCGCACGCTGACTTCCTGCACGCTGCCTTCGTTCATGTAGAAGGTCACGGCCTGTCCGCCCGCCGAGCCGCGTCGATCCGACATGCCGTCGATGGCGCTGTTCGTTTCCGCGATGCGGCTGCCGTGCACCGAGAGGCTGCGAGACGCAGGACCGTCGATGTTCTGACCACCGACGACACCGGGGATCGTCTGCGCGAGGCTCTGAATCTGCCGGTTGTTCGGCAGGCTCTCGATGACTTCCTTGTTATAAACCGCCGCCCTCGTCGTGCTGGTCACGTCCACGAGGGGAGCTTCGCCGGAGACGGTAATCGTTTCGTTCAGTTCGCCGACTTTCATGTCCGCGTTCACCGTCGCCGTGAAGTCGGCGCGCAGATCGAAATTCTCGATCTTGACGGTGTTGAAACCGGGGAGGCTGAACGTAATCGTGTAGGTGCCGGGCCGAAGATCAACGATGCGATACAGGCCCGAGGAATCGGTGGTCACCGAGCGCACGCGCTCGATGAGGGCAGGACTTGCTGCTTCGACAGTCACGCCGGGGAGAACTCCGCCCGTCGCGTCCTTGACGACACCGGCCAGCGCGCTCTGTGCGCTCTGACCGTAGGAAAGTGCCGGAAGTACCAGGGATGCCACCGTAGCCGCACACACGATCCAACGCCGCGCGTTCATAGGCTCTCCTGAGATGAGGTTCAGGCGAAATTTGCTCGGGATACTAGCACGGCAGCCTGTCACGCCGTCGCTGGCAGCGGAGGCGGAGCCGCGTATAGTAGTGCGCCATGAAGAAACGCCTGCTCGTGTCTGTACTCGTAGTTCTGGCTGCTCTTTCCCTGTATATGCGGGGGTCAGGGGGCAGCGCCGCCGCGCAGACGGGCGACTGCAACGGCGCGACGCTGACATGGGACGGCGAGCGTAATCAGGAATTCCGCCTGCGGTTTGCCATCGACAACGGCACGCCGACCATAACGGAGCTGGCGGCGCGGAAGAAAGGTGGTGCCTGGGGGACGCTCGCCGCCAACGTCACGCCTGAATACCGCGTTGCTTCCGGGCGCCGCCGCATGGACGGCGAGGCCGAGGAAGGCCTCAGAGAGAACGGCATCAAGGAAATCACGCCGGACGTGTTTGAGAAGTATCAGTGGGACCCGTTCTGGGATGCGCCGCTCTTTGTGCCTGGCGGCCAGGCGACCGACACGCGCACCCTCGGCCTGCCGCGCAAGCCCGAAGAGATTCATCGCGCCACAGCGACCTATCAAGCGGATCGCTGCGAGATCAAGACGGACAAGACGCATACGACCGTCACGTTCCCGGGCGTCTCGCTTGGCGTGTTCGCCGGCCAACTGCAATTCACGATCTATAAAGGGAGCAATCTGATTCAACAGGAAGTCGTCGCGAAGACGGATCAGAACTCGGTCGCCTACAAGTACGACGCGGGGCTGAAGGGACTCTCAACAGCCGATAGCAAGGTGACTTGGCGCGATTTGACCAACATCCGTCAGGAGTACGCGTTCGGCGGCGCACGCAACGAACGTGAGATGCCCCTCCACACTGCGAATCGCCTGATCGTTGCCGATCGTGGCCGCGCGGGATCGATTGCCGCCTTCCCGCCGCCGCACAACTTCTTCTGGGCGCGGGAAAGCGATCAGAACCTCGGCTACAGCTGGTACCGCAAGGACTCGGACAGCGCGTTCGCGTTCGGCGTGCGCCAGGCCGAAGGCGAGGAGAAGGAGAACATCCGCGGCAACTTCGCGCTCTATAGCGCGCGCCCCGGCACGATGCAGCACATGCCGGTCTTCTATTACGTCAGCGCCGAGCCAGCCGAGGCAACGCGTGACGCAGTGCTCGCCTTCACGCACGGCGATCGCTACAAGCCGATTCCCGGCTACAAGACGATGATTCACCACTATCACATGAACTTCGGCAACCGGCTGATGGCTGCCGGAAGTGCCGACGCCGAGATCGTCGATCTTGCCGCCATTCGCGCCGTCGGCATCAATATCGTCAGCCCGGTAGATAACGTGGGCGTGGGCGGCGGCGCGGGGCAGCGGATGCCCGAGGCCGTGCTGACACAGCGCCAGTACCAGGTCGAAGGCGCGAAGCGGCATTCCGACCGCGACTTCCTGGTGATGCCGGATCACGAGTTCTACGGCAGCGTCCTTGGCGGCCACACCGACATGCTGTTCTCGCATCCGGTGTTCTGGCTCTACGGCCGCGCCAACGGCAAGCCGCTCGTCGAGCGGCATCCGAAATACGGCCAGGTCTACAACATCGGCAGCCCCGAGGACCTGATGGAGATGGCGAAGCGCGAGGACATCATCCTGTCGATGCCGCATCCGCGCACGAAGAACAACACCGGGTATCCGGATGGTTACAAGGACAAGTGGTTCTTCAAGGATCCGCACTTCGTGAGCTTCGGCTACCGGTGGGGCATGGGGATCGATCGTTCTGAGCGTCGCCTCTGTGAGAACCGCTGCCTGCCGCTGCTCGACGAGGCGAGCAACTGGTTCGCGAGCGATCCGACGCCGCCGAAATACATCATGGCGATCTCGGAGGTGCAGACGCAGGCGCCCGGCGATGACATCTATGGCTTCCAGCCGATCAACTATCTGAAGCTCGACTCGGTGCCCACGCCCGACGATACGAGCTCGATCATCAAGGTCCTGCAGCGCGGGGATTACTTCATTTCCACGGGCGAGGTCCTGATTCCGAACTACGGTGTTCAGGGGACCGGCAACCAGAAGAAGATCGTCGCCGATGTCGAGTGGACGTTCCCTCTCGACTTCGTCGAGGTGGTCTGGGGCGACGGGCAGCGCACCGACCGTCAGATCATCTCAACGACGGAGGCCACAGGATTTGGCGCACGGCACTTCGAAATCCCGTTCGATGCGACGGGAAAGAAGTGGGTGCGCTTCGCGGCGTGGGATGTTGCGGGGAACGGCGCACTGGTGCAGCCGGTCAAGCTGACCAGCGCGCCGACGTCAACTCGCTAGCGCGAGCTCGTTGCGGAGGCTGGCTTCTCCGCGATCAATGTATTGCTCAGCGTTCCAAGGCCTTCATACGAGCAGACCTGCGTGTCGCCCGGAATCAGGTGCCGGCCCAGGCCGCCGTGTGATCCGGGAGGCGTGCCGAGCGCGATGACGGTGCCGACCGGCAGCGTCAGCATGTTCGAAAGATACGCCGCGTACTCGTACATGCTGTGCCACGTCTGGTTCGTGTTGGAGTTCTGCACGAGCGTGCCGGAGACCGTCATCTTCAAGCTCGTGTTCAATGGATCCACGAACTCCTGGGGGACGACGAACGGACCGACCGGCTTGAAGCTGTCCCACCCCTTCTGCACCAGCCAGTCCTGGCGAACGGGATCCGGTGCGCGCTCCTGGCGATCCGAGATGTCGTTGGTGTTCGTGTACCCGAACATGTAGTTCTTCACCTGATCGACAGGCACGCGGCGCATCGGCTTGCCGACGATGCCCAGCATCTCGCACTCGTACTCGTAATCCTTCCTCCGGTCGGCAACCCAGTTGATGACGGGATCGCCGTCCCCGATGAAGACCTCCGGGGTGTTCGGAATCATGAACAGGCGCGGGTTCTGCGGCCGGGTGTCGTTGGCGGCACGCTCCCAGATGCCCGGCATCGACGGCGGAATCTGCGGCGCCTGCGCGGGCGGCGGCGTTCCCGGCACGGGACGGTAGTTGGAGAAGCCGTAGAACGCCAGTCGCGGCACGAATGGGCGCAACGCATCCACGGCTTTGTAGTCGTACACGTAGCCGGGCTTGTTCGTCGCGATCGTCGGGGACACCCGTGCGACGATCTGTTTGATCTTGGGCCCCACAGTGCTCCACTGGTCCATGATCGACAACAGGTCGCCGGGAATGCCGGTGAGATTCGCCGCCCGCGCCGCCGCCGGCAGCTCGATGACATACCCGCCGATCTGCTGCGGTTCGGTTGGGTAGCGGACGACGACACCTGCAAAAGTCCGGTTCTGATACGAGAACATGCCGATGCCGAATCGCTCTGACGTTTGTGCCCCCGCCGGACGGACGCCAGTGCTCGTCAGCAGCACGACGGCAGCTACAACCAAGAGAAGAACCTTTCGCATTGTTATCCTCCGCGAATGTCGGACGTCCAGGCCGGCTAGGTTACGCCTATTGCCGTTCGGCGTCCATGCTAGGATTTCCGCCCTCAATGCGCGTCCTCCTCATTATCCTGTGCCTTGGCGCCGCATCTGCCTCCGCGGCGCAGGATACGACAATCCGGCTCCAGGGCGAGGGCCGTCTGGGCCCCGCTGCCGATGAATTTCGCGGCACTTCCGCCGCCTACGGCTACGAGGGAACGCCGTATTCTGTTGTGCCCGCCATGATCGAGCTGGCGCGCATCGGCGGCGATGATGTCGTCTACGAACCCGGCTGCGGCGACGCGCGCGTGCTGATTGCCGCGATGAACGCCGGGGCGCGCGCGGGCCTCGGTGTCGACATCGATCCTGATCTCGCCGAGGTTGCCTATGCGGCGGTGAAATCCGCGGGACTCCAGGACAGGGTCGAAGTCCGCTGGGGCAACGCGCTCACGGTGGACATGTCAAAGGCGACGGTCGTCTTTCTGTTCATGGGCGAAGCGTTCAACCTCGTGATGCGGCCGCTGTTCTGGCAGCAGCTGCCGATCGGCGCCCGCGTCGTTTCCAACGATTTCGCCATGGGCGACTGGAGGCCGGACCGCACCGTCCGCGTCGTTACACCCGGTCGCACGTATACGCTGTATCTTTGGACGATCACTCAGGAGGTCAAGAACAGGGCAGGTGCTGCTTCTCTCCCTTGATACGACGACGCCCAAGGCGAGCTGTGCGGTAGCCCGCGACGGCGTCGTCCTCAACGAGGAGCCAATCGACACGTCACGCCAGCTGGCGCTGCAGCTGCCGGGCGCTCTGCGCGACATCCTCGATCTCTCCGCCGTATCGCTGCACGACGTGGACGCCTTTGCCGTCGCCACCGGCCCCGGATCGTTCACCGGCCTTCGCATCGGCATCGCGACCATGCAGGGGCTGGCGTTCGGTCGCGGCAAACCGCTGATCGGCATCTCTGGTTTCGCGGCGCTGCGCGCGGTGGCGGGGTCGGCGTTTCTCGGCTCGCGCATCGCGACCTGGGTTGACGCATGGCGCGGCGATGTCTACGCGTCGCTGTTCGAGGACGGCCATCAGGTTGCCGAGCCCGTGGTGGCAAAGCCAATAGACCTGCTGGACGAAATGGTGCGCGGCAAACCGGCGGTCTACACCAATGATGTGCTGTTCATCGGCGATGGTGCCGAGACGTATAGAGATCTAATAGCGTCGCGCCTCGGCCATGCGGCGAGGATTGCGGATCCTTCGACTCCGTTAGTGGCCGCAGTGATCGCCATGCTCGCCACCATCGAATACAAGAATGGCAACCGTCCGGCGCCGCACGCGATTCGTCCAATCTATGTGCGCCGCTCTGACGCAGAATTAGCAAGAGATCGGATTTCCGATTCCGGATCCCGGATCCCGCAGCGATGAACGTGGTCCCTGCGTTTCGCATCGATCTGCTCGAGGGCGAGAAGGATCTCGAAGGCGTCCTCGAGGTTGAGCGGGAATCGTTCACCAGTCCGTGGACGCGCGAGATGTACAACTGGGAGCTGCAGAATCGCGCCGTCTGCCACATCTACATCGTCCGTACGCCGGAGTGTCCTGTCGCGGGCTTCTGCGCGTTCTGGCTCGTCTTCGACGAGATTCACATCAACAACATTGCGCTGCGGCCGCAGTACCGCAGCAACGGATACGGAACCGCGTTGATGGAGTACGTGCTGGGCGAAGCGCGGCGGCTCGGCGCCAGACGCGCGACGCTCGAAGTGCGCGCAGGAAATACCGGGGCACGGCGATTGTACGAACGGCTCGGCTTCTACGTTGCCGGTACGCGTCGCAACTACTACACGAACCCGGTTGAGGATGCTTTGATCTTGTGGCGTGACGATCCTTCGTGATACTTTCCGGCGTAGCGACCGATTTACCGGCCTTTCGAGATAAAGGAGGGCGGCGTATGAGCGCAGCAGAAGCGCAGGAAGTGAAGAACTTCCTGCTGGCGAGTGACCCTCAGTTCAAATCACTCGCCGAGCAGCACCACGAACTGGACGATCGCCTCCACCAGCTCATCGAGAAACACTACCTTTCAACCTCCGAACAATTCGAAGAAGTTACCCTCAAGAAAAAGAAACTCGCGCTCAAGGATCAGATGGAAACGATGCTCCGCGAGTACGCACGTCAGCACCAACGCGCTTCCTAGCGCAAAAAATTAGATTCGGGCGGGTCTTCAGACCCGCCCCTCACCGCGCAGCTCCCGTTACCATTGCGTAGATGCGCATTGACCCGGCCGGGTGGCCGTTCATCGGCGGCTCGCTGATCCTCGCCGTCGTGGCGCTGTGGTTCATCGGCGCTGGCGGCGCGGCGATCTTTCTCGCTCTCGCCTGTTTCTTCCTGTTCTTCTTTCGCGATCCGGACCGGCCGATAACAAAGGACGCTGATGCGGTACTGTCGCCGGCCGACGGGCGCGTACTGATCGCCGGCGCGCCAACTGGACAGGCCCGTCCCTCAGGCAACTGGCAGCAAATCAGCATCTTTCTGTCGCCCATGGACGTGCACGTCAACCGTATGCCGATTGGCGGACGAGTGACCAACGTGGAGTATCATCCCGGCCGTTTCCTTCCGGCATACCGGCATGAATCCGGGGACCTCAACGAGTACACGGAGGTCACCGTGGACCATAACGGCCAGCTGATTGTGGTCCGGCAGATCGTCGGGGTGCTGGCGCGGCGCATCGTCTGCCGAATCAAGGAGGGCGACGTCGTCGAGGCCGGCGATCGGTTCGGCGTCATGAAATTCGGATCGCGCATGGATATCTTCGTGCCGACGAGCGCGAAGATCGCGGTCAGGGTGAACGATAAAGTTGTTGGAGGCGTAACAGTTATTGCGAGGCTGTCGGCGCGTGGTGCGCCTCCCGCCGAATGATGAGCGACGAAACCGATAACCCGACGCCGCGGATACGCATGTTCACGCCGACGCGGCGCGCGACCGATCGCCAGGCGCGGCGATTCCGCCGCGGCGTCTATCTGCTGCCGAGCATGTTCACGCTGGCGAATATGTTCAGCGGCTACGCCTGCATTGTCTATGCGATGCGCGGCGAGCTGGAGAAGGCCGCGCCGCTGATCGGCCTCGCCATCATCGTCGACATGCTCGACGGCCGCGTCGCCCGCATGACCGGCACAACCAGCCAGTTCGGCGTCGAATTCGACTCGCTCGCCGATGTGATCTCGTTCGGCGTCGCGCCCGCGATCATGGCGTTTCAGTGGGGGCTGCAGCCGCTCGGCCGCGTCGGGTGGGCGGCCGGCTTTGTGTTCGTTGCCGGCGCAGCCATCCGTCTCGCGCGCTTCAACATCCAGACTGGGAGCGTCGACAAGAAGTATTTCGTTGGTCTGCCGAGCCCGGCGGCGGCCGCCGTCCCAGCCACGACAATCTTTCTGTATCCGCAGGGATTCCGCTCGCCGCTCGAGGCGCTGGCGGTGCTCGCACTCGTGATCGTGCCAGGGCTGCTGATGGTCAGCACGATCCGTTTCTACAGCTTCAAGACGCTCGATCTGCAGTCGCGCCGCGCCTACCCGGTGCTGGCGCTGCTGGCACTCGGTCTCGCTCTGCTGTCGGCGCACGAGGTCATGCTCGTCGTGCTCTCGTACACCTACATGATGTCGGGACCCGTCATGTGGGCGTGGTCACGCCTGCATCGCCATGCGCCCGAAGAGCATCAAGAAGTTGCAGCGGCGAAGGCGACCCCGACTTCGAAGCTTCAGTAAGCCGATTCGACAGCCTCGGACAGCGGCAGTCTGATTTCGACGGTTGTGCCGCGACCCGACTCGCTCGCCACGGCGATTGTTCCACCGTTCAATTCCACGTTGCGCTTTGCGATAGGCAGGCCGAGACCCGTGCCGCTCGCCTTGGTCGAGAAGTACGGCTCGAACGCACGCGCCAGCGCGTCGGCATCCATCCCCGCACCGGTATCGGCGACGCGGATGCGCACGGCATCCTCTTCGTGCGAGGCGATCACCGTCAGCGTTCCACGCGATCCCATCGCATGCAGCGCGTTCTCGACGATGTTTGTCAGCGATCGACTGATCAGTGACTTATCGATATAGACCGACGGAAGATCCGCAGGCACGTCGACGTTGAATTCGACCTGGCCCGCCAGCGCACTCCGATATGGGTCGATGATTTCGTGCAGCATGCCGGCCGGATCGACCGGGGCGCGCTGCACCGTAGGCGATGAAGCGAAGCTGGAGAACTCGGACGCGATCTGGCGCAGCAGTTTGACCTGCGTGAGGATCGTGTTGACCGACTGATCGAGAACAGGACTGAGCGGCTCTCCGCGGTCCGTATTCACGCGGCGCAGATGTTCGGCGTTGAGCTGAATGGGCGTCAGCGGATTCTTGATCTCGTGCGCGACCTGCCGCGCCATTTCCGCCCACGCCTCGAGGCGATTCGTGCGTTCGAGCTCGGCTCGCTGGCGTTCGAGGTGGTGCGCCATGCGGTTGAAGTCGTCGACCAGACGTCCAAGCTCGTCGGAAGAACTGGCGACGACGCGGGCGTTGAACTCCCCGCCGGCAATGCGGTGTGTCGCCCGTGTCAGACGGTTTACCGGATCCGCGATGCGCTCGGCCATCGAGTAGCCGATGGCCGCACCCCCCAGGATGAACAGCAGCGCGGCCAGGAGCACTCGGCGATCGAGCGTGTCGATTTGCGATTCAATCGCCTGCGCGCGTGAGGCGAGCGGCACCGTCAGGATCGCATCCACCTGGCGTGCCGTCACATGCGTACCCGCCACAAGAAACGGCTGCGCGCCTCCGATTTGCTCGTTCACAACAGTCGTTGCCTCGTTCCTAAGCTCGAGAGGCACGTACACATCCGCGGGCGTTCGGATCGGCAGCACGCCGGATGCGAACAGGTTGCGCTCGCTGGTCGCAAGCAGACGCGGACCGCTGAAGATGTTGACGTCCTGATCGATTAGGCGGCTCACCCACACCATGAGGTTGTCGTCGATGGCGACCCCCTGCTGCACCGCCCGCGGCGCCACCAGATCCTCGACGACGCGTTGCGCGGCGGAGGCGGTACGCACCGCCTCCTGCTCGACATTTGCCCGCATCTGATCGGCGACGTAGTTGCGCGTGACAACCGCGAGCAGCACGACAGGAACAACCGCAGCGGCGACAAATGCGAGAAACAGCTTGCGATAGAAGCTTGCGCGGATTTCGCGGAGCAGGGCTCGCGCGGTCGTGGTGCGACGGGCGACCGTGCTGAAGAGGGCCGCCAGCAGAACGAGTGCGAGAAATGTGACGGCGGCGATCACCGTCAACTCGGCGAGGTTCATCATGTGGCCGAGCACGCTGACCACGGGAAAGCCGAGGGCGTAGATGCCACCGCGATCGCTCAGCAGGTACACGTCGTACTGTTCTTTATCACGCTGCAGGCGCGCCCACAGGGGTGAGCGCGACTCGGCGAGTGTCTGAAAGACCGGATCGCTCATCTGCCACGCCGTTTCGTTCGACGCGTACAACGACATCCGGCTCCAGCCGTACACCGCAAACTCGACATCGCCGCCCGAGACGCCTTCTTCACGCGCCGGCTCCGCGGGCCGCAGCAGCTCGACGTATGGGCTCTTCGACGCGATGAACGGCAGGTTCGCATAGTCGAGCATCGCGTGCACGACCAGGGAACCAACTACATGCGACGTGCCGGTCGGATCGTTGATGCACACCGCGCGGCTGGCGCTCAACACGCGCCGTTCGACAGCAAAGAAGGGCGACACTTCCTCGAACACGTCCCAGGTGCAGCCCTCGTCTTCTGATGTCGGCACGGCATTCAGATCGTCCGGGAGATTGAACGCGAACCGGCTGACGAGACGGCCCTCAGGCCCGAACAATTCGACGGACGATGTGATCGGGTAGGCGGCAAGACCGGTAATCCGCCACACCTGGAACGCGCGATCGGTGAGCGCTTCGGACCCTGCGGGTCCAGGCGGCACGGATACGAGATCGGCGAGGCCCGGGAACGCGTCGATCTGCTGCAGGCTTTGCTGCATCAACGACTGAATCGTCCGCCGCTGATTGAGTGCCTGCGGACCGAAACGCGTCTCCACGAGCTGTGTCTTTGCCCGGTGCGCGAGCTCGAAGATGTCGGCATAGAACGCGAGCGCCGGCAGAATGAGCCCGATCGACAACAGCATCAGGCGGAACGCCTGCGATCCCTGACGGTAGCGGCCTTTCAGCCGCGTTGCGAAAATGGCCACGAAGACCGCCAACGCCAGCGCGATGAACAGCGGGCGATACGCGGCGGCGACCTCCGCACGTGTCATGACAAGCAAGTACGGAAGCGTCCAGCACGCGATGGTGCCGAGGCGAATGCTCCATCCGCCGCGCGCAATCCACCACGGCAGATAGGCCGCCCTGAACACCAGCACCATCGCGGCGAGCAAGGTGGCATCCCAGATGACGATGCCGACCTGGAGGGCGGTGAGAGCCGTGTTCCAGGGATGGAGCGAGAAGTGGAGCAGGTCGAGCGTGGTGTTGGCGACGGTATCCGCCAGCAGCGCGTGGTGCGACGCAAGCAGGATTACGGCGATGACACCGGCTACACCCTGCGCGGCGAAGAACGCGATCATCGTCGCCAGCGAATCGACCGTCAAACGCGCGCGGCGGCGATCTACGCGCCACGCTTCGAAGGCGAAGAAAGCGAGGGCAACGAGACCCGCTGCCGTAGATGCGGTGACGAAAAAATCGAACGGCGAGGCGAGGAACGGCCGCATCAACGGAGATGCGTACTCGGCAGCGGAGAAGATGGGTGCGTCGGACCAGTCGGCCGGGGAGGCGATGCGAAGGAGGTACCGGCCACCGAGGATCGCGGAGGCGATGGCGGCAAGTGCCGCTACGTAACGGGATCCGGAAACCGGGATCCTGGATCCGTCATGAAACTTCGGATCCCTGATCCCTGATTCCGGATTCCGGGCATCCCGCCAATCGAGCAGCGGGCCGCACAGGAGCAGCAGGAACACCGCGGCGGTCATTTCGGCGATGGAGAACGTCATCTGCCGCCAGCGTGTGCGTGCCTGGGCCAGATCGGAGGGTGTCACAACTGCGGTGACGAGGTGACGGCCGTTCGGGCCCGTGACGTCGATGCGATCAGGATCGGGCGTGATGCGGATGTCTTCGAACGCGAGCTCGAGCGAGACGGGAACCAGTTCTCCAGGGAATTGGAACTGGTCAACGCGCGTCACGGCGCCCGATGAACTCGGGGGGCGAATCGATTGTTCCGCCGCGACCGTGCCAATGCGATCGCCATGAGCGTCGTTGACCGGCATGGCGTACACGAGGCGCAAGCCGAGCGCGCCCTGCGCGATGAACCATGCCTCGTCACCTTCGAGCCTGTCCTTCGGCAGCTCTGATGGTCGGCCCGCCCATGCGATCGGGCGGTCTGCCGCATAGGCCGTGACGGCAAGTTCGACGTCGGCCGTTTGCGCGACGGCGGCATTCTGTGCTGCGTCAAAGAGCTTGCGCGCAGCCGTTTCGTCGCCGCGGCTGGCGTTTACGAGCGTGTCGGCATCCGACACTCGACGCGCCATCACGCGCAGGCCATTCGACATCACCCCAAACGCGCCACGGACGTCGCGTTCGACGCGCGCGCGAATCGCCGCGTCGCTGGCGCCGAGCACCGCGCGTTCACCGATACGTCCCGCCGCCAGTACGGCCAGCCCGCAGACGGCACCCGTCAGGGCGATTCCGGTGAGGCGTCGAACCAGTGAGGTCACATGGATGATTTAACATGAAGTCTCCGGTGCTCACCGAACCATTCCTCAAACCCGTGCTGAAACGCGGCGCGCTGGTGGCGCTTGCCAACTGGCAGGTCACGCTGATTCAGGCGACGGCCGATTCCATCTTCAAACTGCTGATTGCGACGCCCGTCATCGGTGGGTTGTTCTTGGTGGGGCTGGTTATTGGGGCGGCGCCGGAGGATCTGCTGGGCCTCGAGTGGCGCGAGATGGCGGAGACGACAATCACGTCGCTGTTGTCGCACCCGGTCGTGCTCACCGCCTTCCTCGCCTCATTGGGGGTGATGGTCGTGGGCGGGTCGCTGTTCATCTTCCTAATGAAGGCTGGGGCCGTTTCGGTGCTGGTGCGCGGCGAGCGCGAGGCGGGTCCCATCGAGCAGCCGCCGCTGCATTTCGACAGTCTTACCCGGGCGTCGAAGTTCTCGGCAGAGCTGTTCATCGACGCCGCGCGGTCGTTGTTTCCGCGCTACATGCGCCTCGGCTTCACGCTGATGGCGCTGTACCTCGTCTCGGGCGGACTGTACCTGTTCGCCGCCTACGAGTCCGGCTTTCGCGGCGACCTCGGCGGTCTGCTGACCTTTCTGATGACGGTCGGCTTCGTCTGCTGGATCACGCTGATCAATCTCGTCTACCTGCTGATGCAGATCGTCCTCGCGGCGGAGGATTGCAGCGTCGCCAAGGCGTGGTCGCGCATGGGGGCCTTCGTCCGTCAGCAGCGCCGTGGTGTCAGCATCGTCTTCGGCGTGGTGCTGGCTCTCGTCATCGCCGCGACCGGCGTGTCGCTGCTGGCGACCGCCGCGCTTGGCCTCATCGCGTTCGTGCCGTTCGTGGGCCTCGCCGTGCTGCCATTGCAGCTGCTGGCGTGGATCTTCCGCGGTGTTGTGTTTCAGTTCCTGGGCCTGACGTCGATTGGCGCGTATCTCCGTTTATATCGGGATTTTCTATCCGCGGAGGGCCGGCTGAAGCCCGCCCCTACGTATGTAGAGGCCGCCTTCAGGCGGCCTTCCGAATCTGCATGAATTCCTACGACTCTTTTCTGTCCCCACTCGGACGCAACCTTCATGAATCCGTGCTGCGGAAGATGGGGCAGGTTATCGCCTCACGCAGCGGTGATCTGATCTCGTTTGCCGCCGGTTATCCCGATCCGATGGGATTTCCTTGGAACGAATTCCGGGAGATTGCCAGCGAACTGCTGTCTGGTGAAGACGGATCGGTATTGCAGTACGGACCGACCCGCGGCTATCGGCCCCTGCTCGAATCGATCCTCGGCGTGCTCGAGAAGCGCGGCATCAAGGCAGATCTCCGTGAGGTGATGGCGACGAGCGGATCGCAGCAGGGGCTGGATCTGACAGCGCGCGTGCTGATCGCGCCGGGCGACGTCGTGCTCGTCGAGGTGCCCACGTATACCGGCGCTATCGCGGCGTTCCGCAACGCGCAGTGCCGGCTTGTCGGCGTGAGGCAGGACGTCGACGGCATCAACCTCGATGATCTCGACGCGACGCTGATGCGCGAGCGAGCCACCGGCGCGCGCGTCAATCTGCTGTATCTGGTCCCGAATTTCCAGAACCCCGCGGGCATCCTTCTCAGCATCGACAAACGCCGGCGCCTCCTCGAGTGGGCCGAGCGGCGCAACATGCTCATCGTGGAGGACGATCCCTACGGCGAGCTCTACTTCGAGGATGTGGCAAACGCGACGGAGACGCGGCCCATCAAAGCAGACGACCGCAACGGCCGCGTCATTTACCTGAGCACGTTTTCGAAGACGCTGGCGCCCGGCTTTCGGGTGGCGTGGGTAGCGGCGCCGGCGGCGATCGTCGAGCGGTTCGACACAGCCAAGCAGTCGATGGACCTGATGTGCGGCATCCTCGATCAGCGGGTCATTCACGAGTCGATCGTGCGCGGCGTGCTGGAGCGTCAGGCGGCGCCGCTGCGCAACCTGTATCGCAACCGTCGCGACGTGATGGAGACGACGCTGCGCGAGCAGTTCGGCGATCGCATCGGGTGGATCCAGCCGAAGGGCGGATTCTTCATCTGGGCGCGCCTGCCGGCAGGTTATGAATGCGAGTCGCTGCTCGCAAAGGCCATGGAGGAAGGGGTGATGTTCGTCATCGGCAGCGCGTTCTGCGTCGATGGCAGCGGCCACGATCGCGTCCGGCTGTCATTCTCCTGGCCCACGCCGGAGCGCATCCGCGAAGGGGCGAAACGCCTTGCGGTCGCGATAAGAAGAGACGGTGGAGTGGATCCTACCGCGTCGCTGGCGGAGTAATTCGTTCCCGCTCGAGGCGTCTGCCGGGCAGCTCGGTCGCAAAGGGGACGATAGCCGGTTCGGGCAGCAGCATGGCGGACGGCTTCAACCCAATCACGCGGCCGTCGCGCGTGATCACGACGACCGCCACCTGATACGGCTTCAGATCGCCATCGATGAGCGGCGGCCCTTCGAGATCACCACCGGGCGGCGGCTGATACATGCCGACCGGTGCGCCTGTCTTTGCCGCGAACGCGTCGATCTCTGACGTCGCCCCCGTAAGGACGACAATCTCTTCGTATTTGACCCCGTCGCCCAACGTCTGCGGCGGCAACAGCGGACGCGTGGGAATCTCCTTGATCCAGCGCTGGTTCCCATTGCCGCGATTCACCGAGCGCAGCACGTTATCGAGCGACGCGTAATAGGCGCCGCCTTTCGCATCGGCACTCGTGCCGATGACATCGCCGCCTGCCTTCCATCGCCACGCCAGGCGGCCGTTGGCGTTGTCGAGCGCGTAGAGCAGGTTCGTGTTCGTGCCCACAAACACGCGATCGCGAGCAACCGACGGCTGATTCAGCTTTCCCTCGAGCTTCTGCTCCCACTCGACGCGACCATCCATCAACCGCAACGCCACGAGGCGGCCGTCGTCGAGCGCGACGAACGCACGCATCTCGTCGAGCGCCGGCATGAAACGGGAGACTGCGCCGAGGTCGCGCATCCACACGGTCCGCCCATCAGCCGCGGCAACGACAATGACGAGCCCGTTGTCGGCGACCGCCAGGAGGGCACCCTCGGCTCCGCTCGGGGCAAGCCCCTCGACCTTGCTGGCGGTCAGCGAAGCAGTGGATGCCAACGGCGCAGTGAGCTGATGATCGAATGGCACGCGCCAGCGCTCGGCGCCCGTGGCCGCGTCGAGCGCGTGCATCTCGTCGCTCGCGACAACGAATACCGCGTCACCAATGACAACGGGCGGCCACTTCGATTCGATCTCGCGCGTCCACACCTTGGAGCCGTCGGCGCGACGCAGCGCAACGATCTGCTCAGACTGCAACGGAACATAGACGCGCTCGGTGTCCATCGCGCCCCCAGCCGACGGCGCATCTTCGAGCGTGGCGATCCATTCCTGCGTAGCCGGCAACAGCGGCAATGGAACAGGCTTGAGTTTTTTGGATTTCGGTTCAGCGCCCCAACACACGCTCGCCATCACAACTGTGGCGAGCAGAAAAAGCGCAAATGTCGTAGGGCGCGCGCGGCGAAACACTATTCCTTGTGTGTGATAATAGCGCCGTTCGTGTCCCACCAAACCATTCTGGTCCTCGATTTTGGCTCGCAGTACACGCAGTTGATCGCCAGACGCTTGCGTGAGCTGTCGGTCTACTCGGAGATCGTTCCGTTCAACACGCCTGTCGACTCGATCACGGCGAAGCATCCTGTCGGAATCATTCTCTCAGGCGGACCCAAGAGCGTGTCGGAAGCGGGCGCGCCGAAATGCGCGCCGCAACTATTCGAGCTCGGCACGCCCGTGCTCGGCATCTGCTACGGCATGCAGTTGATGACGGATGTGCTGGGTGGCGAAGTCCGCCGGTCGGGCCAGCGCGAGTTCGGTCATGCGAATGTCCGCGTCACCGGCAACGGGACATCACCAAGACTATTCACGCAGGTGCCGCGTGACCTGCGTGTCTGGGCGAGCCATGGTGACGATGTGAATTCGGTGCCGCCTGGATTCCAGGTGGCGGCCACGAGCGCGACGGCGCCCATTGCCGCGATGGAGGCGCCCGATCGTCAGCTCTACGCGCTGCTGTTCCATCCGGAAGTGGCGCATACCGAGCACGGTCTCGCCATCCTCCGCAACTTTGCCTACAACGTCTGCGGATGCGTGGGCGATTGGACGATCGCCTCGTTCATCGAGGAAGCGACCGCGCGCATCAAGCGGCAGGTAGGGAACGGCAAGGTCGTCTGCGGATTGTCCGGCGGCGTTGATTCCACCGTCGCCGCGATGCTCATTCATCGTGCCATCGGCGATCGGCTCACCTGCATCTTCGTGGACAACGGGCTGCTGCGCTACGACGAGGCGAATCAGATCGGCAAGCGCTTCCGCGAGAAGATGCATCTGCCGCTCGAGTTCGTCGATGCGTCGAGCACCTTCCTCGAGCGCCTCGCCGGCGTCACCGATCCGGAGCAGAAGCGGAAGATCATCGGCGCCACGTTCATCGATGTGTTCGAGCGGTGCGCCAACGAGCTTGGCGACTTCGACTTCCTGGCGCAGGGCACGCTCTACCCGGATGTGATCGAATCGGCGTCCGTGCACGGGCCAGCCGTGGTGATCAAGAGCCACCACAACGTCGGCGGCTTGCCGGAGCGGATGCGATTCAAGCTTGTAGAACCACTTCGCGATTTGTTCAAGGATGAAGTGCGGCGCGTGGGGCAGGATCTCGGCCTCGACAAAGAGTTCGTTGTCCGCCAGCCGTTCCCCGGCCCCGGACTTGCTGTCCGCATCGTCGGCGAAATCACGAAGCCGCGCCTCGATCTGCTGCGGCTCGCGGACAAGATCGTTGCCGAGGAAATTCGCGGCGCCGGGTGGTACGAGCGGTTGTGGCAAAGCTTCGCGGTGCTGCTGCCGGTGCAGAGCGTCGGCGTCATGGGCGACGCGCGGACCTACGAGTACACGATCGCGGTCCGCGCCGTGGAGAGTCTCGACGGCATGACTGCTGATTGGGCGCGCCTGCCGCACGATCTGCTGGCGACGATGTCGTCGCGGATCGTGAATGAAGTCAGAGGAATCAATCGTGTCGTCTACGACATCAGTTCCAAACCACCATCAACGATTGAATGGGAATGATGCGTGGTGGGGTTGTGGGTGGTAGGTAGTGGCTGCTGAATTCGTTCATCTTCATCTGCATACCGAGTTCTCGCTGCTTGACGGCGCATGCCGCATCGACGAGCTGCTCGACGAAGCGGTGAAGTTGAAAATGCCGGCGCTTGCCGTGACCGAGCACGGCAACATGTTCTCGTCCGTCGTCTTCCACGACCATGCGCGCGATCGCGGGTTGAAACCGATTCTTGGCTGCGAGGTTTACGTCGCGCAGGGCAGCCGGTTCGACAAGAGCGGACCGCAGACAGAGACGAACCACCTTGTCCTGCTGGCGGAGACAGACGAGGGTTACAAGAATCTCATCAAGCTCGTCTCCGCGGGCTACACGGAAGGCTTCTATTATCGGCCGCGCATCGACAAGGAGTTGCTCGCGCAGCATTCACAGGGGCTGATTGGCCTGAGCAGCTGCCTGAAAGGCGAAATCGCGAGCGCGCTGAAGGTGGAGCAGGCGCGTCCTGCGCTCGAAGCAGCCGGCCGGCTCCGCGACATCCTCGGCCGGAACAACTTCTTTCTCGAGATGCAGTACCAGGGCATCGAGGAACAGAAGGTCGTCAACCGCGGACTGCTGCCGCTTGCCAAAGAGCTGAACCTGCCGCTGGTCTGCACGAACGACGTGCATTATCTGAAGCAGGGCGATCATCAGCCGCACGACATCCTGCTGTGCATTGGAACCGGCAAGACGGTCAACGATGCGCAGCGCATGCGCTACTACGGCGACCAGTTCTTCCTCAAAACGCCCGAGCAGATGGCGACCGTCTTCCAGGACGTGCCGGAGGCGCTGCGGAATACGCTGCTCATCGCCGAACGCTGCAACGTCACGATCCCGAAGGGCGTCAATCACCTACCGACGTTCGGCGTCCCCGAAGGCTTCACCATCGATTCGTACTTCGAACATGTAGTGCGCGATGGCGTCGCGCAGCGTCTGCCACGACTGCGCGAGCTCGCGGCATGCGGTCGTCTTCGCCACACGATCGACGAATACGAACGTCGTCTCGAATACGAAATCGAGATGATCAAGAAGATGGGGTTCGCGGGCTATCTGCTGATCGTCTGGGACTTCATCCGCTACGCCCGTGAAGAGCACATACCGGTCGGCCCGGGCCGGGGATCGGCGGCGGGCTCGCTCGTCGCCTGGTGCATGCACATCACGGATGTCGATCCGATTGATTTCGATCTCATCTTCGAGCGCTTCCTGAATCCGGAACGCATCTCGATGCCCGATATCGACGTGGACTTCTGCGAGCGACGCCGCGGCGAGGTCATCGATTACGTCACCCGCAAGTACGGCCGCGAGAACGTGGCGCAGATCATCACGTTCGGGACGATGAAAGCCAAGGCGGTTGTGCGCGATGTCGGCCGCGTCCTGGAAATGCCGTACGCGGACGTCGACCGCATCGCCAAGCAGATCCCGCCCGCACTCGACATGACGCTCGAGAAAGCCTTGAACGAGAACCCCGTCCTCAAGGACATGTGGACGAAGGATCCGAAGGTCAAGGAGGTCATCGAGATCGGTAAGCGTCTCGAGGGGATGTCGCGCCACGCCTCGGTCCATGCTGCAGGCGTCGTCATCGCACCGGGTCCGATCACCGACTACGCGCCGCTCTACAAAGGCACGCGCGACGAGCTGACGACGCAGTGGAATATGAAGGAGGTCGAGCGTGTCGGCCTGCTGAAGATGGACTTTCTGGGGCTGAGCACGCTCACGCTCATCGACGACGCGCTCAAGGAAATCAAACGCACCGAAGGCATCGATCTCGACATCGACAACATTCCGCTCGACGACGCAAAGACATTCAAGGTGTTCCAAGAAGGCGCGGCCTACGGCATCTTCCAGTTTGAAAGCTCGGGGATGCGCGAACTGCTGCGCAAGGCGAAGCCGACGCGCATCGACGATCTGATCGCGTTGAACGCGCTCTACCGTCCGGGGCCGCTGAAGAGCGGCATGGTGGACGACTGGGTCGAGCGCAAGCAGGGGAAGCGCGAAGTCAAGTACGACCTGAAGGAGCTCGAGCCGATCCTCTCGGAAACCTACGGCGTCATCGCGTATCAGGAACAGGTGATGCGCATTGCGCAGGCGGTTGCCGGCTTCACGCTGGGACAGGCCGACGTGCTGCGCAAGGCCATGGGCAAGAAGGATCCCAAGGTCATGGCCAAGCAGCGGGATGCCTTCCTCGACGGCGCGCACAAGAAGGCGATCAACGAGAAGAAGGCGGCCAAGCTCTTCGAGCAGATCGAGTATTTCGCGGGCTACGGTTTCAACAAATCACATTCGACGACCTATGCAGTCCTGGCGTATCAAACGGCGTATCTCAAGGCGAACTATCCGTGGCACTTCGCTGCGGCGCTCTTCACGATTGAAGCGCAGAACACCGAGAAGCTCGCGGTATATCTCGCCGAGGCACGCGAGCGCGGCATTCCAGTGCTGCCGCCTGATATCAACCAAAGCCAGCTGAACTTCTCTGTCGAGCCCGGCAAAGGGGTGCGCTTCGGCCTCACCGCGATCAAAGGATTGGGTGAGGGCGCAATCAATTCGATTCTCTCGGCGCGGGCGCAGCTTGCCGGGCGCATCCCGTCGCTCCACGCGCTCTGCGAGATCCTCGATCTGCGTTTGGCAAACCGGCGCGTGTTCGAAGCGCTCATCAAGTCAGGCGCATGCGATTCGTTGTTGCTGGATCGAATTGATTTGCGAGCGGGCCGCGCGCGCTTGTTCGCCATCATCGACGCGGCGTGCGAACATGGTGCGCGCAAGCAGCGGGACAACGATCTGGGTCAGCACGATTTGTTCGGCGGCGATGATCATGCCGGCGGTGCGCCCGGCCACACGCAGCTCCCCGAGGCGCCGGCGTGGACTGAGATCGAGCAGCTCAATTACGAGAAGGACGCCCTCGGCCTCTACTGGAGCGGCCACCCAATCGATCACTATGCCGACGACCTGCGCGAATACGGCGCGAAGACGACCGCGGATCTCAACATTAAGAGGAAAGACGAAGACCCCGCGGTTGAGGAGGTCGCGACAACGAGCGGTCTGAATGGGGCAACAGGTGCGATCGGTGCAAATGGACGCGGCGAAGAGATCTCCATCGGTGGCATCGTTTCCGGCCTCCGCCCGTTGAAGACGCGCAAGGGCGATCGGATGTGTGTCTTCATGCTGGAGGATGCGTCCGGCAGCATCGAGATCGTCGTGTTCCCGGAAGCATTCAAACAGCACGGCCACCTGGCGGACAACGGCAACACGGTGCTGGTAAAAGGGAAGTTCGAGCGCGATGACGAATCGGCGCGTATCCTCGCGTCGGAAATCGTGCCCATCGGCCTCGTACGCGAGCGTCTCGCCAAATCGGTCGCCATCAGGCTGACGACGCCGCCGGCGGACCGTCACACGTTCGAGCGGCTGTGGGACGTCTTTGCCCAGCACAAGGGCGACCGCCGCGTCGCCATCGTCCTGCATGAGCGCGAGCGCCACATGAAGATTACGGTTGATGTGAACGGTGTAAAAGTGCGCCCTTCAGAGGCGCTCGTATCTGAGGTGGAGAAGATCTGCGGCGCCGGATCGGTGACGCTCCGATGACCTACCCTGTCCATGCCTCCTGACACACTCGAGTTCGAGGAACCGATTGCTGTTCTCCTCAAGGAGATCGAGGCGTTGTCGATGCTGCCGCAAACACCGCAGCGTCAGACGGAAATCGAGGGCCTGCACCGGCGGATTGAATCGATTCGCGCGGACATCTACTCGCGGCTGACACCGTGGCAGCGCGTGCTGGTGGCCCGGCATCCGAACCGGCCGACGGTGCTCGACTACGTCAACCGCATGTTTACGGAGTTCACCGAGATCAGCGGCGATCGGCGTTTTTCCGACGATCACGCCATCGTGGCGGGCTTTGCGCGCTACAAGGAAGAGGCCGTAATGATCGTCGGCCACCACAAGGGCGCCGGCGATACGAAGCAGAAGATCTTCCGCAACTTCGGCTACGCGCGGCCCGAGGGCTACCGGAAGGCGCTGCGCGCCATGAAGTTGGCGGAGAAGTTCGGCCGGGCGGTGATCGCGTTCATCGACACGCCCGCGGCATACCCGGGCGTCGAATCCGAAGAACGGGGCATCGCGGAAGCGATCGCCTTCAACCTCCGCGAGATGGCTGCGCTCGACGTGCCGATCGTCGTCATCGTGCACGGCGAAGGGGGCAGCGGCGGCGCGCTCGGCATTGCGATAGGCGACCGCATCCTCATGCACGAGTTCGCGATTTACAGCGTGATTCCTCCTGAGGGATGCGCCGCGATCCTGTGGCGCGACGCGGGCCGCAAGGTCGAAGCGGCGGAAGCCCTGCGCCTGACCGCACCGGACCTTCTGAAATTCGGCGTGGTCGACGAGATTGTGCGCGAACCAATCGGCGGTGCGCACACGAATCCCGAGCTGGCGACGTCGCTCCTCGACGAGGCGCTCGAGCGCGCGTTGCGCGAGCTCTGGCAGATGGACTCGGCGACGCGGCTCGAAGCGCGCTATCAGAAGTTCCGACGCATGGGCAACATCGGCATCAATGAAAGCTGACCGGATCTGGGAGAGCGTGCGGTGTGACGACGCGCCGGTGGAGGCGTTGGCTCGCGAGCTCGGCGTGTCGCGCGTAACCGCCAGGCTTCTGTGCATCCGCGGCCTTGGCGATCTGGATGACGCACGGCGCTTCCTTTCGCCGCGGCTCGAAGATCTGCACGATCCATTTGGCCTGGCAGATATGCCCGCCGCAGTGGAGCGCATCCTCGCAGCCATTGCGTCGAAGGATCGCATAGCCATTCACGGTGACTACGATGTCGATGGTGTCACATCCACCGTCATCCTTCGCCGCGCGCTCGAACTGCTCGGCGCGGACGTGGTGCACTTCATCCCGGAGCGTTTGCGCGACGGTTACGGCCTGCAGCCGGCGACAATCGATCGCCTGCAGCAGGATGGGGCGCGCCTCGTCATCTCGGTCGACTGCGGCATACGCGCAGCCGAGGCGGCGGCACGTGCGGGCGAGCTGGGCGTCGACCTGATCATCACGGACCACCACGAGCCCGATGCCGAGCTGCCGCATGCGCTGGCGGTGATCAACCCGAAGCGCCGCGACTGTCGTTATCCCGACAAGAACCTCGCAGGCGTCGGTGTCGCGCTGAAGCTGGTGCAGGCGCTGTGCGCGCGCACGGGCCGTGCGAGCTGGCTGCCCGCATTCATCAAGGTCGCGGCCATCGGGACACTTGCCGACGTCGTGCCGCTTACCGGCGAGAACCGCGTCATCGCGAAACTGGGCCTCGGTATGCTGTCGAAAGGTCCGCACAAGATCGGCCTGCGCGCGCTGCTCGAGGTGTGCGGTCTGACGGGTCGCGAGATCGACAGCTATCACATCGGCTTCGTCGTCGCCCCGCGCGTCAACGCGGCCGGCCGCATGAGCACGCCCGACATTGCGGCGCGTCTGCTCCTCGCGTCCGACGAGACCATGGGCGAGGAGGCGCGTGCGCTGGCCGACCAGCTGAACTCCGAAAACCTGCGGCGGCAGCAGGAGGAGGCGGACATCGTCAGCCAGGCGAGGAAGATCGTCGAGACGGATCTCGAAGTCGGCTCGCGCACGGTCCTCGTCGTCGCGGGTGACGGGTGGCACCGGGGCGTGATCGGCATTGTCGCCTCGAAGCTGGTGGATGCGTTCCACCGGCCGGCGATCGTCATTTCCACCGACGGCGACGTCGCGCATGGTTCCTGCCGCAGCATCCCGTCTTTCAACATGCTCGCGGCGCTCGAATCGTGCGCCGAGCTAATGACTAAGTTCGGGGGGCACAAGCAGGCGGCGGGACTGACGCTCGAAACATCGCGGATTCGCGATCTGCGTGCGCGCGTCAACGACTTCGCGGACGGCTGCCTCACACCCGACGACCTTCGCCCGCGGTTGTGGATTGACGGCGCGCTGACGTTCCGGTCGATCAACGAGCAGGTCGTGTCCGAACTGGCGACGCTGGCGCCGTTCGGCGCGGGCAATCCGTGCCCAATCTTCTCCACCAGCCGCGTGGAGATCGTCGACGGCCCGCGCCGGCTGAAGGATCGGCATCTGAAGATGGCGTTCAAACAGGACGGCCGCATCCTGCGCGGCATCGCCTGGCGCGCCTCCGAGCGCGAGAGCTTCGTGGCTGAGCACAAGGCGGCCATCGACTTGGCGTTTTCCCTCGAGAACGACACGTACAACGGAGAGCGGTATCTGCAGCTCTCGGTCGCGGACTTCAGAGCTCCAGACAGCTAAGCTGTTCGCCCTTCCCGTTCACTGTTCGTTGTTCGTGTTCAGAGTAAACCGCTTTACTCCTGTCGACATGTCGCTCGGAGGAGCAGGGATCGCGCCTGATTCGTGCCGACATACCGAGAACATTGCAAATCGGGCGGCGCTCGCCTAACCGGCGCAACGCAGATTCTGCATCGAATCTCGAACGGCGAACCGCGAAGCGGAAGGGCGAACTGACTGTTATTCTGTTGACTACCTCATGAGGTGGCAGAAATGGGCTCGTTTTCTCGTGGCCGCCATCGGCATCGCCGCCGCCGTCGTCGTCTACGCGACGATGGGGGAGCGCGCCAAACTCGTTCCTGCCACCGCTCCTGCGCGAATTGATCCGAAAGCGGTCATCGAAAGCTCCGGCAATATCGTCCAGCAGGTCCGCGGCACCAAGCAGGATTATCTGATCGAAGCCGAGCGCCAGCTCACCTACGAGGGCGGACTGACGAAGCTTGTAGGCGTGAAGATCACCGTTCGTAATCGCGGCGGTCGCGATTACGTGGTCACCGGCCGCGAGGCGCAGGCGGGCGAGAACCAGAAGGCGCTGCAGCTTGCCGGCGGAGTGCAGCTGAAGGCAAGCGATGGCTTCACGGTGCGTGCCGACAGCGCCACGTTCAATCAGGACACCGGGTTGATGCTGGCGCCGGGCGCCGTAACGTTCGAGCGTGATCGGATGATGGGCTCGGGCACCGGCATGTCGTACGACAAGAATGCCGACGTGCTGTCGCTGGCGGATCAGTCACACGTGTCGATGCGCGACGAGCAGGGGAACGTCACGCATGAATTCACGTCCGGTAAGTCGACTCTGGATCGGATGGCGCACACGCTGGTGCTCGAAGGCAACATCCACGTCGTGCGCGGTGAACAGCTGATCGATGCGACGCAAGGACTCGCACGGCTTACGGAAGACGAGCAGCACGTCACCGATATCGAGTTGCGCGGCAACTCACGCGTCGTCGGCGGCGGCTCGGGTCTGGATTCGATGAGCGCGCGGGACATGAACCTGCATTACGCCGCTGATGGCCAGACGCTCGAGCATGCGCAGTTACTGGGCGGCGGCGCGGTCGCCATGACGGGGCAGAACGGTTCGCCCGGACGACAGTTCCTCGGCGACGCGCTTGACATCGCGCTCGCAACAGACGGATCCGTGACGAAGGTGGTGGGACGCGACAACGTTCGGCTTGATCTTCCCGCGTCGTCCGATGCCCCTGCTCGGAGCATCAAGGCGCGCGCGGTGGATGCCGACGGCGCTCCCGGACAGGGGCTGACCGGGGCGAAGTTCACCGACAACGTCGAGTATCGCGAAGAGAGCGGCAAGCAATCATCCACGCGCACGGCTCGGTCGCGAACTCTCACCGTTGCGCTGATGAACGATGCGATCAGCAATGCGGTCTTCGACGGCGCCGTGAAGTTCGAGGAGCAGGGGCTGCAGGCTGCGGGCGGCGAGGCGCGCTATGACCCGGCCAAGTCATCACTGCGGCTCACCGGTGTGGAAAGCGGCGCGCTGCCGCGAGTCGCCGACGACCAAGTGACGATCGATGCGATGACGATCGACGTGGTCTTGCAGGGCCGCCTGATGAAGGCCGGCGGCGGCGTCAAAACGCTGCTGCGGGCGAACACATCGAAAGGCTCAGACGATACGAAGCTGCCGGGCCTTCTGAAGCAGGATCAGCCGGCCAACGTAAACGCCGACGGTCTCGACTATCAGGGCGCAGCGGGCGAGGCGATCTACACAGGCAACGCGACCATGTGGCAGGGCGAAACGGCCGTGCGGGCCGACACGCTGAGGATCGATCAGGGCAAGGGAGATTTCCTCGCCTCGGGCAACGCGCGCTCGACGATCGTGCTCGACACCGGCAACTCGATCGCGCACGCTGCGGAGATCCGCTACACCGATGCGGCGCACACGATCACCTATACGTCGGCTAAGAACGCTGCGGGTGTGGTCACCGCGCAGGCACAGTTGAGCGGGCCTCAGGGTGATCTGCGCGCCGACCGCATCGAGGTGATCCTTGCGCCGCAGGGCAGCCATGTCGATCGGCTCGAGGCGTACACGAGCGTCAGCATGAAGGTGGACACCCGCGCGGCCACCGGCGAGCGTTTGACGTACTTCGCCGCCGACGAGCGCTACCTCATGTCCGGGGTGGGCACCAAATCGGTCAAAGTCGTCGAAAACTGCCGCGAAACGACCGGCCGCACGCTGACCTTCTTCAAATCGACCGATAGAATCATCGTGGATGGCAACGAGGAACAACGCACACAGACGAGAAACGGCGTGAGCCCCGCCTGCACCACGACGCGACCCGCCGCTGCTACTCCGCCAACGCCGCCAGTCGCGCGCCCGCGTTGATGTCGACCCTGCGCACGGATTCCCTCACGAAATCGTACGGCGGACGCACGGTGGTCAAAGGCGTCAGTCTCGACGTGAATTCCGGGGAGGTCGTCGGCTTGCTCGGACCGAACGGCGCGGGGAAGACGACGACCTTCTACATGACGGTCGGACTGACCGTGCCGGATTCCGGGCGGGTGTTCCTCGACGGCGAAGACGTGACGGACGATCCGATGTACGTCCGTGCCCGCAAGGGGATCGGCTATCTACCGCAGGAGCCCTCAATCTTTCGTGGCTTGTCCGTCGAGAACAACATCCTCGCCATCCTCGAAACGCTCGGCTTGAGCGCCGCCGAGCGGCACGACAGATTGCGATCGCTCCTCGCGGAATTAAATCTCACGCCGCTGGCGAAAGCCCCCGCCTACACGCTCTCGGGCGGCGAACGTCGGCGGGCCGAAATAACACGTGCGCTGGTGATTTCTCCCCGCTTCATCCTGCTCGACGAACCGTTCGCGGGTATCGATCCCATCGCTGTAACCGATATTCAGAACATCATCTTCCATTTGAAGGAGCGCGGCATCGGTGTGTTGATCACGGATCACAACGTGCGGGAGACGCTGCGCATCACGGATCGGGCATATATCGTGCACGACGGCGTGATCTTTCGTAGCGGAACGCCGGATTTTCTTGCCGCTGACGAAGACGTAAAGCGCATTTATTTGGGTACGGAATTTCGATTGGATTGATCGATTAAGATGGGTCTCTAGTGGCGATCTCTCAGAAGCTCCACACCAAGCTCGTCCAGAAGCTGATTCTGACGCCGTCGCTGCAGCAGGCGATCAAGCTGCTGCCGATGTCGACGCTCGAATTGTCGGAACTTCTCAACCAGGAAATGGTGGAGAACCCGATGCTCGAGGAGGTCCCCACCGAAGAGCTCCAGCCAGTCGAAGCCGCACAGGAAAAACAGGAAGAGAAGCCCGCCCCGGAGAAAGGCGACGCCTGGGACGACCAGGACTACGAGTACTTCTTCGGCGATTACCTCGACGACGGGTATAGGCCGCGCACCCCAACGGAGGTCAAAGAGCTTCCGCCGATTGAGAACACGCTTTCCACCGGCACGTCGCTCGCGGATCACCTGCTCTGGCAGCTATCGATGCAGACAGACGACCCGCAGGTGCGCGAAATTGGCGAAGCGATCATCGGCAATCTCGATGACGATGGACAGCTGGTGGCGACAGTCGAAGAGCTCGCGGCGATGGGACCCTGGCCTGTCGAGCAGGTTGAAACGGCGCTGAAGCTCATTCAGGGCTTCGACCCGATCGGCGTTGCCGCACGCGACCTGCAGGAATGCCTGCTCCTGCAACTGCGGCATCTGGGCATGGGCGGTACGCCTGCGGAGAAGATTGTTACCGAGCACATGCGCCTTCTGCAGAACCATCAGGTGCCGGAGCTCGCGCGCAAGCTGGGGCTGTCGATCGACGAGCTGAAGCAGCACATCGAGCTGATTCGCCATCTCGATCCGAAGCCGGGCAGCCGTCTCAATCCGTCGCAGTCACAGTATGTGATTCCCGACGTGTACGTCGTGAAGGTCGAGGATCAGTACGTCGCGGTGCTCAATGAGGAAGGGCTGCCGCAGCTGCGCATCAGCCCGGTGTACCGGCGCCTGCTCGACAAGAGCGCATCCGAGAACACCGACGAAACGCGCGCCTACGTCAAGGACAAGTTCCGCTCGGCGCTCTGGCTGATCAAGTCCGTTGAGCAGCGGCAGAAGACGATCCACAAGGTCGCGACCAGCATCATCAACTTCCAGCGCGATTTCCTCGATCACGGCATCGAGTACCTGCGCCCGCTCGTGCTGCGCGACGTCGCCAACGACATCGGCATGCACGAATCGACGGTCAGCCGCGTCGTGACGAACAAATACATGCACACGCCGCAGGGCGTGTTCGAAATGAAGTATTTCTTCCACAGCGGCATCGCCAGCTCCTACGGCGACGCCGTGTCATCGGTGACGATCAAGCAGCGCATCCGCAAGATCATCGAGCAGGAGGATCCGCGCAAGCCGCTCAGCGATTCGAAGATCGTCAGCATCCTGCAGCGCGAGGGCCTCGAGCTCGCGCGCCGCACCATTGCGAAGTACCGCGAAGAACTGAAGATTCCGACATCGAATCAACGGAAGGTGCTTTACTAGGCGAACCTTTTGAGTCTGGCGCGCCTCACACGGCGCGCCCTACACACCATGCGCCTCGAACTTACTGCCAGACATTTCACGATTTCGGCGACCGTACGCAAGCTTGCAGAGCAGCGCGTCGGACGCCTGCTGCGGCCGCTGAACTCCAGCGCCGTGTCGGCGCAGGTGGTGATCACCCGCGAGAAGACACGGTTCCACGCCGAGGTCACGCTGCACGCGCGCGGCGAGCACTTCATGCACGGCGAAGCCACGGGACGAGACGCCGCCGCGGCGCTCGGCGCCGCCATCGACAAGGTCGAACGCCAGGTGCAGAAGCTGAAGAGCAGATGGACCGAGGGCAAGCGCCAGGGCGTGTCACCGGCCAAGGCGGCATCGGCCGCGCCGCGCCCCGAGCGTGCCGCGCGCGCGTTCGCCACCGGCCTCGACCAGCGCGATCGCAACGACGAGTCAGGTCTGCGCATCATTCGTGCGCGCCGCTACGCGGTGAAGCCCATGTCGATCGACGAAGCCGCCATGGAAGTGGCCGACGGACGCGATGCCTTCCTGGTGTTCCGGAACTCGTCGACCGAAGAAATCAACGTGCTGTTCCGCCGCGCCGATGGCAACTTGGGGTTGATCGAGCCCGAGGCATAGATGATTTGTGATTGGTGATTCGTGATTTAAGCTGCCAATCACAAATCACCAATCGCGAATCGCAAATGAAGCGTTCCATCAGCGTCGAAGGCCTCCTGAAAAGCAGGGCCGAGTCCATCGGTCTGCCGTTGGAGCTTCTGGGCGGCGCCTCCGGCCTGGAGCGCACCATCTCCAGCCCTCATATCCAGAAAACCGGCCTCGCACTCGCAGGCTTCGACGCATACCTGCAGCCGGCGCGCATCCTCGTCTTCGGCGAGAGCGAAGTCCGCTACCTCGAGAGTCTCGACGCGGGCAATCGCATGAACGTCCTTGCGGCCGCCTTCAGCCACGATATTCCGTGCGTCCTCATCACCGGCGGATGGAATCCGCCCGCGGAGCTGCTGATGGCGTCCGATCGCTATCACGTACCGCTGCTGCGCACTTCCACCTCCACGGCCGTCTCGATCGCCAAGATCGAATATCTGCTCGACGATGAACTGGCGGAGCGGCAGGTGATTCACGGCGTGCTGATGGACATGCTCGGTCTGGGCGTTCTCATCGTCGGCGAAAGCGGCATCGGCAAGAGCGAGTGCGGACTCGACCTCGTCGTCCGCGGCCATCGATTGGTGGCAGACGACACGGTCGAGATTCGCCGCCGCGGCGAGACGACCCTCATTGGCACGTGTCCGGAGCTGACGCGCTACCACATGGAGTTGCGCGGCCTTGGCCTGATCAACATCCGCGATCTGTTCGGCGTCGCCGCCATTCGGAACGCCAAGCGCGTCGAACTAGTCGTGCAGCTGGAACGATGGGATCCCGATCGCGATGTGGAGCGCCTCGGCATCGACGAGCTTCGGTATGACATTCTCGGCATCCAGGTCCCGCTGATCCGCATGCCTGTGGCGCCTGGACGCAGCCTTGGCGTGCTGGTGGAAGTGGCGGCCCGGAATCAGCTGCTGCGCACCCGCGGGCTGAATGCCGCACGCGACCTTGCGAATCGACTCGAGCAGACGCTGCGCGAAAAAGAGCTGCATGCGGACGCCGAGGCCGAAGACGAGGAGCACGGAGGGCAGGTGTGAGTGCGAAAACGCTGCTGAGTGGGAGAGGCACGCGGCGTTTCGTCATCCTCACCGGACTCTCCGGCTCGGGCAAGACGCAGGCCATCCGCGCGCTCGAGGATCTCGGCTACTTCTGCATCGACAACCTGCCGACGCTGCTGCTTCCGACCATGGCGGATCTGGCGGCACGCGAGGCAAGCTCGCTCGATAAGGTCGCCATCGTCGTCGACATCCGCGAGAAAGATTTTCTGTCCCAGTTTCCCCGCGTGTTCCGCAAGCTGCGCGCGGCGCCGAGCCTGAAGCCGATGCTCATCTTCCTGGAGGCCAGCCATTCCGCGCTGGTGCGGCGCTTCAGCGAAACGCGCCGCCCGCATCCGCTGGCGCGCGACCGTTCGGTCAGCGAAGGCATCGCCGAGGAGCGCAAAAAGCTCGATCAAATCCGGTCGATGGCCGACCTCATCATCGATACGTCGAATCTGACCGTGCACGAGCTGCGCGACATCTTCATGCAGATGTCGCGCGACGGGCGCGAACGGGCCGACATGGTGGTAAATCTTGTGAGCTTCGGCTACAAGAATGGCGTGCCGGTAGACGCGGATCTGGTGTTCGACGTGCGCTGCCTGCCCAACCCGCATTTCGTGGACAACCTGCGCAAACTCACAGGACGAGACGCGCCGGTCGTCCGCTACATGCGAAAGCACACTGAGACGCGCGACTTTCTGGATCGGCTGACGTCGTTTCTGAAGTTCGCGCTGCCGCAGTATGTGCAGGAAGGAAAGAGCTACCTGACGGTGGCGATCGGCTGCACGGGCGGACAGCACCGTTCGGTGATGATTGCGGAAGCATTGAAGAAGTCGTTAAAGGGCGTGAAGGGCGTCCGACTGCGGGTGAAGCACCGGGATAGTTAACATGCCGTTCCCACTTCAGCTAAGAGGAAGCGTGAACTGCCAGGCGCCAGCATGATCGGCGTCGTCGTCGTCACGCACGGGCAGCTGGCTACAGAGCTGGTGAACGCGGCCGAAACGATCGTCGGCGAGCTGGCGCAATTCACGGCCGTGTCGATCGGCTGGCATGAAGACACGGAGGATGCGCGAGGGGAGATCGCACAGGCGATCGCGCGCGTCGGGCAGGATGACGGCGTACTGATCCTTACCGACATGTTCGGCGGAACGCCATCGAACCTGGCGATGACGTTCCTGAGCGACCACGTCGAAGTGATTACGGGTGTGAACCTGCCGATGTTGATCAAGCTTGCCGATCTTGGCCGGCGCGCCGATCTGCTGACCGCTGCGCGTGAGATGCGCGAAGAAGGCCGCGCGGCGATATGGGTGGCCTCCGATCTCCTACGCGGAGAGAAGGCAGGCGAGAAGCCGTAGATGGTAACGCAATCGGTCGAAGTGACCAACGCTCTGGGATTGCATGCGCGCGCGGCAGCCAGGTTTGTCCACCTGGCGACGCGCTTCACATCGAAAATTCGTGTCGCGCGCGATTCGAAAGTGATGGACGGGAAGAGCATCATGGGAATCCTGCTGCTGGCCGCAGCGCGTGGAACGACGCTCACGATTACCGCGGAGGGGCCGGACGAAGCGAGCGCGGTGCAATCGCTGATCGAGCTGGTGGAATCCGGCTTTGGAGAAGAATCGTGGAACGTCTGAAGGGCATCGGCGTCTCGTCCGGCGTTGCATTCGGACCTGCGCTCGTCGCGATTCAACGGACGCAGGTGATTCGCTTCCCGATCGCGCCGGATCGCGTCGCGCGCGAGCTGTCGGCGCTCGAGCGTGCGCGCAAGCGCTCACACCATCAACTGCAGCAGATCCGGCAGCGGATTTCCGAGCTCAAGGGAACAGAGCTTGCCGCCATCTTCGACGCGCAGCTGCTGATGCTCGACGATCCCGTGCTCGTGGGCCGCGCGGCGGACCTCATCTCCGCCGAGCGCGTCAACGCCGAATGGGCGGTTCAGCGCGCCTTCGACGAGATCGCGGAGGTGTTCAACAACGTCGAGGATCCCTACCTGCACGAGCGGAAGGGCGACCTGCATGATGTCGCCGGCCGTCTGCGTATGAATCTGCGCGGCGAGAAGGGCGCGCGCGATCTGCTGCAGGATCTCGACTCGCCCTGCGTACTGATCGCCGACGAGCTCACACCATCGGTCGTGGCGCAGCTCGATTGGACGCGCATTCTGGGCTTCGCCACCGATGCGGGAAGCCGCACGTACCACACCGCGATCCTCGCGCGCTCCCTCGGCGTTCCCGCCGTCGTCGGCCTCCACGACGTCAGCACGCGCATCCCGGCAGGTGCATCGGTCATCATCGACGGCGACAGCGGCGACGTCGTCATCGATCCGGCGCCCGGCGATCGACGTGAAGCTGAAGCACGTACGCGTCTGCAGCGCGGACGACACGCGGCGCCGCAGAGCGAGGGGCCGAACGAAACAACAGACGGTATTCGTATCCACCTGCACGCGAACATCGAGCGCACCGACGATGTCGCGATGGCACTCGCATCCGGCGCCGAAGGCATCGGGTTGTATCGATCGGAATTCCTGCTCGTCGGCGGACCGCCCGATCTGGCCGGCGAGGACGAACAGTACGAGGTGTACCGACACGTCGTGCAGCACATGGCGCCGCGGCCGGTCACGATCCGTACGTTCGACATCGACGAACGGCAGCTCGCGCGGCCGCTGGTCGACACAGCGCTTGACGCGCGATGGTTTCCGGATGCGGAGCGCACGGGCCACGCCGGTCTGCGCGGCATCCGCTTCGGTCTCGCGCAGCCGACGATCTTCAAGACGCAGCTGCGCGCGCTGCTCCGGGCCGCTGCGCACGGACCGCTGCGCATCATGTTTCCGTTCGTCTCGTCGGTGCACGAGGTGCGTGCGGCGCGGCTGATCCTCACGGAGGCAGCCGCTGAGCTCGATGCACGCCGCGCAGCGGCAGGCAAGGTCGACGTCGGCATCATGATCGAGGTGCCGTCGGCGGCATTCACCGCCTCGCTGCTCGCGCGCGAGGTGGACTTCTTCACCATCGGCACGAACGATCTAATCCAGTACACGCTTGCCGTCGATCGGACGGACGAGCGCGTATCGGATCGGTACGAGCCACTGCATCCGGCGGTGCTGCGATTGATTCGTCAGGTGCGTCGCGGTGCCGTGCGAGAGGGGATTCCCATCGCCGTCTGCGGTGAAATGGCGTCGGACCCGCTGCTGCTGCGGCTGATGATCGGCTGCGGCCTCACCGAGTTCAGCATGACCCCCGGCTCTCTTGCCATGGCGCGCCGCGTCGTTTCCGAGACGAGCGCGGGGGAAATGGCGCGCATCGCCGCGCGCGTGATGACGCTCGGTACGGTGGAAGAGATCGAACAGGTACTCGTCGAGCACTTCGGGCCCGATGGCGGGCCCGTCGCGCCGAAGCCGCGCGGCGGCGATGGCGGACGCGAAGAGGTGAAGACGCAATGAGTGTGACCAGAGTGGAGAAGCCCTGGGGCTACGAGCTGCACTGGGCGAAGACGGATCGCTACGTCGGCAAAGTGCTCCACATCAACGCGGGTCACGCACTGAGCCTCCAGTACCACAACAAGAAGGACGAGACGATTTACGTCCACAGGGGCAAGATGCTGTTCGAAATCGGTCCGAAGGGCGGTCCGCTCGAGAAGCGCGAAATGCGTCCGGGCGATTCGGTGCACGTCACACCGCTCACCGTTCACCGCATGACGGCGCTTGAAGACTGCGATCTGCTTGAAGTGTCGACACCCGAGCTCGATGACGTCGTCAGGCTCGAAGACAGGTACGGACGCGAAGGCACGTAGGGGCCGGCTGAAGCCGGCCCAATGATCGGTCAAAAATGGAGGGTGTGATGACACGCGTTGGCCTCAGCACGCTGATAGCCCTCGTCTTCGGCGCCGCGACATTCCTCGCGCAGGGACAACCGACGACGTTCCCGCTGGCGGCTCCGACAGGCAAGGACAGCAACGCGAAGACCACGCCTCCGCCAGGGGCGCAAAATCAGGGCGCGCTTAATCCGGACAACTGGAAGTACGGTCCCGCGTTCGATGCGCCAAGCGGCAGCAAGATCTGGAATCCGGTCAAGCTGAAGATGATGGCTGGCCAGAAGGTCACCGGCGGCACCGTATTCAGCGCCACGGATCCGGCGACCTACTGCGCGATGGCGAACGCCGGCTACGACTTCATCTGGACCGAGCAGCAGCACGACGGCCGCGACTGGGAAGCGACGTCGCGGCTGTGGCGGACCTGTCCGCACGCGAAGGCTGTCCCCGGCGTGCGCGTTGCCTATGCGGACGAGCGAGAGATCCAGCATGCGATGGACGCGGGCGCCCTTGTCGTTGTGGTGCCGACGATCGACACCGTCGAAGAAGCCATCGCGGCGCGCAACTGGGTGTATTTTCCACCGCTTGGGCGACGCAGCCAGGGTGGAGGACAGGCATTCGATCCGGCCGTGTACGGCAGCGTTCCGGGCGGCTACCGTCAAACCATCAACGACAACATCGTGCTGATCCTGATGATCGAAACGCTCGAGGGCGCGAAGAATGCGGCGGAGATCGCCAAAGTGCCTGGTGTGACTGCGCTGTTCGCAGCCAGCGGCGATCTCGGCAACTTCAGCGGCTACGCCCAGGGAAGTCCGGACTACGAACGCCTGATCAACGTCGTGCACGACGCGGCGATCGGCGCCGGCAGGCGGCTATGCGGGCCGCTCGCCTGGCGCGATCGACCGGACTTCACCTGCTTCCAGGCAGGTACTGAGACCGCGGCCATCGCGCGCGGTGTTGCGGCCGAACTCGGGCCGCTCGCAAATACGCAGGGCAAGCCGGAAGTGGGCCCCTGGGCAGGGAAATAGGATTCGTGATTTGCGATTTGTGATCAGATTTCAAATCACAAATCACTAATCCCAATCAAAACGGGATATCGTCGTCGGTGATCGGCTCCATCGGCGGCTCGTCGCCGCTGCTGTGCGACACGCTCGAGCCGCCTCGATCCATCGCTGCTCCGCGGCCGCCGCCACCGCCACCGCCGAGCAGCGTGATGCGGTCTGCCTTGATCTCCGTCGTGTAGCGCTTGTTGCCGTCCTTGTCGTCCCACTGGCGCGTCTGCAGCTTCCCCTCGACGTAGATCTGCTTCCCCTTCGTCAGGTACTCCTGCAGCGACTCCGCCTGCTTGCCCCAGAGGACGATGCGGTGCCACTCGGTTTTTTCCTGCCGCTGCCCGCCCTTGTCGTTCCACACCTCGGTGGTCGCCAGATTCAACGTCGCAACCGCTGCGCCGCCAGGGGTATAGCGAAGCTCGGCGTCACGACCCAGGTTGCCCACGAGAATCACTTTGTTCACGCTTCCCATTCGACATTCTCCGTTCCGACGGATGTTGCACCCGTCGCCTGGGCGGGCATGCAGACCCCGCCCCTATGCAGCAATTACATTAGCGGGGCAGCGTGACGGGAGAGGTCACTGTGCCGGACGCCGTGCCACCCGATCGAGATTCTGTCTCGCCAGCCGACCGGCGTCGCTATCGGGAGCGGTGCGAATGACGGTGTTCCACGACTCGCGCGCGTCGTCGAGCTGACCGAGGCGTTCCTGCGCCAGCCCGCGCTTGTAGTACGCGTCGGGTACGGCGTTGCCCATCGGGTAGTTCTGAATCACCGCATTGTATGCGGCAATGGCGTCGGTCCACTTGTTTTGTGCGTAATAGGTCTCGCCGATCAGGAACTGCGCATCGTCGGCCATCTCCGATCGCGGGAAGGTCTTCAGAAACGCATCGAAGCCGGTGATGGCGAGCGACCACTGGCCCGCCGCGTAGTCCGCGCGTGCCGTGTCGAACATGCGTGTGGGCGACAGGCCGGCGGTTGACGGCGGCGCGCCCGTCGTCGGCGCCGGCGCGGGAGGCGCATTCGGATCGCCAACGGGTACGGCGGGTGCCGCGCTGATCGCCGGCGCGACGGGGATCGAATTGCGAAGCGCTTCGATCTCCTCGCGCACGTTGGAGACGCGCACGTTCGTGTCGTCGACACGCTCGCGAATCGCGCGCAGGTCCTTGCCCATGTCATCGACGATGACCTTCTGATCGGCAAAGCCCTTGCGCGTGGCGTCGTTGGCTGCGTCGAGCCGCGTGTTCACCGTCTTGATCTGATCCTGCAGCGCCTGGGTCAGCGTGGCGATGGCCACCTGCAGCTCCTGCGTCTGCTGCTGCAGCATGCGAATGTCGGCCATCATCTGCCGCTGCTCGCGGCTCTGCGCGGAAGATGGCGCGGCGGCGACCAGCAACACGGCGACAATCGTGCAAATCCTGTTCATCATGATCTCCGTACTACTTCGATGTAATCACGAAGTGGGCGCGGCGGTTCTTCGACCAGGCCGTCTCCGTGTGTCCCATGTCGAACGGGAATTCCTTACCGTAGCTCACCGTTCGTAGGCGATCGGGAGAGATGCCCAGCGCCACCATATACGTTTTCACCGCGACCGCGCGGCGTTCTCCGAGCGCGAGGTTGTATTCGGCGGTCCCGCGCTCGTCGCAGTGTCCTTCGATCGTGACGACCCAGGTCGGATATTTCTTCATGATGTCCGCATTCGCCGCGACGACGGCGCGCCCGGCATCGTCAAGGTCCTCACTGTCGAGAGCGAAGAACGCGGGCTTGAAGGGCGAATCGCGATTCAGGTCCTCGAGCGAGCGGTTGCTGATGTTGTCTTCGTTGATCGACGGAACCGGGACGGCCTCCTCGACGCGTTCGGCAGTACGCGGAGGCGGCGGCGGTGGCGTTGACGGCTGTGTGGAAGTTGTTGCGGGCGGCGCAGGCTGACCGGCCGCGGTCGCCGGCTGCTTCTTCGCGCATCCGATCGCCAGGGCTACAACGAGCATCACAAGGGTTATTGCACGGTTCATGTCCCGTCCTTAGTTCGACCATGACGGCGTGTAGTTGTTGCCGTCGCGAGTAATTTGCTTAACGTTTTTCCCGTCGCGTCCCATCGTGTAGATCTGCACGCCGCGGCCGCCGCGCGTTGACGTGAACGCGATGTGGCGGCCGTTCGGCGAATACGCCGGGCTCTCGTTGCTGCCCTCGCCGAACGTGATCTGCCGCGTCTCGCCGCCGGCCAGGTCGTACACCTTGATGTCGTAACCGGGCCCCGTGCGCGCGGCAAACGCGATCTCGTTGAACGGCGCCGGAGCCCACGTGGGCCTGTCGGCGTACGACTCGTTCGTCGTTATGCGGCGTAGATTCAACCCGTCCGCACCGGCGACGTAGATTTGCGGTGTGCCGCCGCGATCGGACGTAAAGGCGATCTGCGTGCCGTTGGGTGACCACGTCGGCGACGTGTCGATGGCGGGGTTGTTGGTGACGCGTCGTAAGTTCGAGCCGTCGCGGTTCATTACGTACAGCTCGGGATTGCCGTCGCGATTCGACGTGAAGCAGATGCGCGTCCCGTCGGGCGAGAACATCGGCAGCCAGTTCTGCGCGACGCCGTTGGTCGGCGTCTCCTGCAGACCCTGATAGATCAGCGCCACGAAGATGTCGGGATAACCGCGGCGATACGACGTGTAGGCGATGCCGCGCGCATCCGGCGCCCACGTCGGCGTAATGTTCAACTGCCGATTCGTCGTCACGCGGCGAACGTTCTCGCCATCGTAGTCGGCGATGTAGACCTCTTTCACGTCGCGGTTTTGCACGGGCCCGGCGATGCGTTCCCGATTGCGGTCCGACGAGAACGCGATCTTCGTCCGCGCCACACCGCGCAGCGCGCGCTGCTGCTGATGGATCTCGTCGGAAATCGTGTGCGCGTAGAGCCGCGGATTGGCCGCCGCGCCGGTGTACTCCTTCGCGAACACGGACTGCCGCGTTCGCACGTTGTAGAGGCGCACCTGCACGCGGACGTTGTTCGCGTCGGTTTTCTGGACCGTGCCGAAGACCACCGCATCCGCGCCAAGCTCACGCCACGCGGCGAACGGCACATCGTCGGCTGTGCGTGCCGGCGGAATCGTCGAATACGTGTCACGCGGGATCATGTAGAACTCTCGCTCGAAGTTCAGGTCATCCCATAGCACCTGACCGAGCGTCTTTGCGGTGTCCGCCGCGTCAGGAGAAAGCGCGACGAAATCGGGCACCGCATACCGCGGCGGTGTTCCCGGCTCGCCGCTGATGACCAGCTGAATCTCTGACGGCTGTTGCGTCGCCGGCGCAGGCTCTTGCGGCGTCTGCGCCAGAAGCGCGATGACGCAGCATGCCGCTAACACAACTCCCAGCGTCCAATTCATCACGTTCTTGTCCATCTAACGTTGATACTCGAATCGCATGTGAACCGTGAGCGTCTGATTCGGATACTGAATCGGAAGCTCGGGAAGCCGCGTCAGCAGCAGCGCACGCTGCGCGGTCAGTTCGTGAGCGACGAAGCCGCTCGATTGCTCCACCTGCACGTTCTCAATCGTGCCGGCGCGCGTCACCGTGAACTTCATGATGACGCTTCCCGTCGCCTGCTGCTTCGAGTCCCAGTTGCGCTGAATCAGCGTCACCATCTGCGACAGGTATTCAGGGCAGCAGAAATTTGCGGTGTCGACCGTCACGCCCGTTCCACCGCCGCCACCGGACGTCAGCCCGAAGCCCTGACCGCGTGCGCCGGTGTTCACCCGCGTCGACCCTTCCTCAGGTTGGCCCACCGCCGGCGTGCGCGCGGTCGCTTCTTTCGGCGCTTCTTTCGGCTGCGGCTTGACGACCCGCGGGTTCTTCGTCGGCAGCGCCATCTCGGGTGTCTTGGGCGCCGGCGGTGTTTCAACCACTTTCTTCACCGCTTCCGGTGGCGGTGCCTGCACCGTGCGTCCGCCCATCGTGGTCAGACCGCCATTGCGCGGACCTGGTGCGCCGCCCAAGCTGATCGTCATCACCGTGCGCGGTCCTTCGTCGACAGCACCGCGCCAGCTCGCGGGCATGAAGATCATGAACGCGAAGAGCGCGATGTGCGCCGCGACCGACCACGGGATTGCTGCGTTCAGCCGCTCATCAAGACGTGAGCGCGCGACGATGATGTCGGTGACGGTCCCTTCGGTCATTGCTCTCCGGGCAGCTTCGAGACGATGCCGACCTTTTCAACGCCGGCGGCCTTGAGGCGGTCCATGATGTCGAGCAGTTCCTGCAGTTCGATCCCGCCATCGCCACGCAGGAACACCTGTTTGTCGGTACGGTTCACCATCATCTGCCGCATCCGCTCCGTGAGCACGTCCACGCGAACAGGATCCTGACCAATGTAGACCCGCCGATCCTCCTTGAAGGTGATCGGGACGTTGACGAAGATGCGGTCGCTGGCAATTTCGGTCGAGCGGCTCGCCACCGGAAGATTCACCTCCACGCCGCGCTGCAGCATCGGCGCCGCGACCATGAAGATGATTAGCAGGACGAGCATCACGTCGACGAGGGGAATGACGTTAATCTCGGCAAGCGTCGTCGATACGCGGCGGCCGCGTGTCAATCGGCCGCCACCTGGCGTCGGCGCTGACGGTAGAACCTTCGGCATCGGATTTCTTTACGTGAAGTTGCGCTCCGTGATGTTCAGAAACTCGAGCGAGAAGTCGTCCATCTCGGCCGCGAACGTCTTCACCCGCGTGCTGAAGTGGTTGTAGGCCAGCACTGCGGGTATCGCGGCGAAGAGGCCGGCCGCCGTCGCGATTAACGCCTCGGAAATGCTCGGGCCGACGACCGCGAGGTTGGTCGAGCCGGTGGTTCCAATGCGCTGAAACGCGATGGTGATTCCAACAACCGTTCCAAACAACCCGATAAAGGGGGCAACGCTCGCCACCGTGGCCAGGAACGGCACCCGCTTCTCGAGCTTGTTGATCTCAACCGTAGCGGCGCGCAGCAGCGCGCGGTCGACGGCAGTGAGACTCTTGATCGTAGGACGTGATGAGGCGCCCGGGGGATTGGATGGCTGCTGCTGGGGATTGCCCAGGCGGAACTGCGCGTTCAGCTCGGCATAGCCGGACTGGAAGATGCCGACGAGCGGGCTGGCCGGCAGCGTGGCGCAGACGGCCTGCACCTCTGAAAACTTGCTGCTCTTCCTGAACGCGTCAAGGAACTGCGTCGTCTGGCTCTCGACCCTCCGGTAGGCAAGCGACTTGGACAGGATGATCGCCCACGAGGCCACCGAAATGACGATGAGAATCGCGAGTACCGCCTGATTGATGACGGTCGCCTTCGTGACGATGTCGATTAAGACGCGGGACCCAGACGTAACGGGGGCAGCGCCGTCCTGCACCTGAAGTGCAAGGACGAAGAAGCCAAGCGTGTGCAACGAAGCCTCCGAAGCATCGGCAGCGCGCCGCTGGGACAGCGCAGACACGCGAGGGTAGCACGCGGCAGAAGTGCTGTCAAACGTATGATACGATTGCAGTTCCGCGTGCATGCTGCGTTTCCTCCGTATCCGCAATCTGGCGGTCATCGAAGCCGTCGAGGTCGAGTTCGATTCGGGCTTCAATGTGCTGACGGGGGAGACGGGCGCGGGCAAGTCCATCCTGGTGGAGGCGGTCGGCCTTCTCCTTGGCGCGCGCGCATCTGCTGATCTCGTCCGTACCGGCGAGGCGCAAGCCACCATTGAGGCGATCTTCGAAGGACTCAACGGGCAGGAGTTGATCGTCCGTCGCGAGATCAGCAATCAGGGGCGCAGCCGCTCGTTCCTGAACGGCGCGTTGGCGACCGCGTCGGCGCTTCGCGATCTGGCAGCGCGGATGGTGGAGCTGCACGGCCAACACGAGCATCAGGCGCTGCTCGATCCGCTGTCCCACCTCCCTTTGCTCGACGAATACGCGGAGCTTGGCGATGTCGCCGGACGCGTCGCCGCGGCGTGGACGAAGGTACGGACACTGCGTGAGCAGCTGGAACGTTCCCGCATGGACGCCCGCGAGAAGAGCGCGCGCCTCGATCTGATTGCTTTTCAGCTCGGGGAGATCGAGAAATCGGTCCCGAAGGCTGGCGAAGACGAAGAGCTCGCCGCCACGAAGCAGGTTCTGGCGAGCGCAGAACGGATTCAGCGCCTCTGTCAGGAAAGCTACTCGGCGCTCTACGACAGCGATGACGCAGTGCTTGCCGGGTTGGGCGGTGTGTGGAAGCGGGTTGGCGAGTTGGCGACGATTGAGCCGCAGTTCGCCCCGTACGTGGAGTCGCGCGACGCTATCAAGTCGCAGCTCGAGGACCTTGCGTACTTCCTGCGCAGTTATGCCGACGGCATCGATGCCTCACCGGCCCGACTGCAGCAGGTCGAAGATCGCCTTGCGCTGCTCGAACGTCTGAAGCGGAAGTACGGTCCCACCCTGCAGGACGTCATCGACAAAGGCGAGTCGCTGCTGCGCGAGCGCGAGCTGCTGACCGGTGCGGGAGAGAGCGCCGAGCATCTCGCCGCGGCGCTCGACGAGGCGTCAAATTCGTTCCTTGCTGCTGCGCGGGACCTCTCGAGGAAGCGCCGCGGTGCCGCCGTGAAGTTTGCCCGCGAGATCGAAGCGCTGCTCGCCGAACTCGCAATGGGACGCACGCGGTTCGAGGTCCGCTTCAACGATGGCGAACTGCCGCCGGAAGCGTGGAACGAGCGCGGGATCGACGAAGCAGAATTCTTCGTCTCGCCGAATCCGGGCGAAGACCTGCGCCCGCTGGCGCGCATCGTGTCCGGTGGCGAATTGTCGCGCATCATGCTTGCGTTGAAGACCCTCGCGGCTGGAGACACTCCGGGCAAGACGCTGATCTTCGACGAGGTGGATGCGGGAATCGGCGGCAGGGTTGCCGATGTCGTCGGTGCGAGGCTTCAGGCGTTAGGAGAGCGCTTCCAGGTATTGTGCATTACGCACCTGCCGCAAATTGCGGCACGCGGCACGACGCAGTTTCTAATAGAGAAGTCCGTGCGCGGCGCCAGGACGGCGACGCGTGTCGATCGACTCGACGACGCAGGACGAGTTGAAGAAGTTGCGCGGATGATCGGCGGCGCGTCCGTCACCGAGCAGGTGCGGGCAAGCGCCCGTGAGCTCCTCCAGGTAGGCGCCGGCTTCAGCCGGCCCGAGGCGAAAGGCGAAAGGCGAAAGCGAAAGTCCTCGATTTCCTGAACGAATGGCCAAGAAATACCTCATAGAGACGTTCGGCTGTCAGATGAACTTCCACGACTCGGAGCGGATGGCTGGTCTCCTCGACCAGGCCGGCTACGAGCCGACGATCGAACAGACCGACGCCGACGTCATCGTCATCAATACGTGCAGCGTCCGCGAGCACGCGGAGGAGAAGCTGTACACCCGGCTCGGCGAGATTCGCGTGCTCGAACAGGAGACCGGCCGGAAGCCGATTGTCGCGGTGGCCGGCTGTGTCGCGCAGCAAGAAGGCGGCACGCTACTGAAGAAATCCAACGGGCGGGTCATCGACGTTATCGTCGGCACGCAGCGCGTGAAGATGCTGCCGACACTTATCGAGAAGTCCGAGCGATCGCCGTTCGCGGAAATCGATATCAATCCGTGGGATGACGTGACGTTCCCGCTCGGCATTACGCGCCGCGGCGATCCCGTGAAGGCCTACGTCACAATTATCGAAGGCTGCAACGACCACTGCGCCTTCTGCGTCGTGCCCTACACCCGCGGTCACGAGCGGATGCGCGCCAAGGCGGACATCCTTGCCGATGTGCGCGAGGCCGCGGAATCAGGCCGCAGGGAAGTCCAGCTGCTTGGACAGATCGTGAATCACTACCAGGCGCCGGACGATCCGTCTTGCGACTTCGCGGAGCTGCTGGCGGCGGTCGACGAGGTGCCGGGCATCGCGCGCGTCCGGTTTGCGAGCCCGCATCCGCGGCACACGGGCCGGCGGCTGATCGAGGCCGTGCGCGATCTGCCGAAGGTCTGCAAGCACTTTCATCTGCCCGTGCAATCGGGTTCGTCGCGCGTGCTCAAGGCGATGCGGCGCCGGTATTCGCGCGAGACTTATCTGGACCTCGTCGGCGAAATCCGCGACACCATCCCGGAGGCGACGCTCTCGACCGATATGATTGTTGGCTTCCCGGGCGAGACGACGGAGGACTTCGAGCAGACGCTGTCGCTGACCGAGGCCGTGCAGTACCACAGCATGTTCTCGTTCAAGTACTCGCCGCGTCCGAATACGCTGGCGCTCAAACGAATGCCCGACGACGTGAGCGAGGAAGAAAAGACGCGGCGCATCGTCGCACTGCAGGCGGTGCAGCGGGACATTCAGACGCACCTGAACGAGCAGGCAGTCGGCAGAATCGTCGACGTTCTGATCGACTCCGCAAGCCGTCGGCGCGACTCCGAGATATCGGGACGAACGAGCGGCAACACGGTCGTCAACTGCGTCGCCCCGGCGGACACCGGCGCCTGTGAGTGGATAGGAAAGACGGTTCCGGTACGCGTCCGGCGCGCGGGACCGCACAGCCTGTGGGGCGAAGCCGTGGTATCAAACGTGTGAAGGGTGGCGCCAACATGCTCATAGAAATGACCATCAAGGGGCTGATGGTGGACCCCGTCACGAACATGCCGATCGTCATTCTGAAGGACAAGGACGGCGAACGCGTCCTGCCCATCTGGGTTGGCATCTTCGAAGCGAATGCGATCGCGCTGCAGATTGAGAACGTCGCGACGCCGCGGCCGATGACGCACGACCTGCTCCGCAACATCATCACGGACCTCGAGGGACGCGTCGATCGCGTGGTCGTCTGCGACCTGAAGGACAACACCTTCTACGCCATCATTCATCTCACCGTGCGAGGAGAGCGCGTCGCGATCGATGCGCGGCCGAGCGACGCCATTGCACTGGCGCTCCGCACACGATCTCCGATCCTCGTCGAGGAGAACGTCATCGACACCGCGAAGACCGTGGACTTCAATGCCGAGCGGACCGACAACGATCGTCTGCAGAAGTGGCTCGAGAGCCTCGATCCCGAGGAGCTCGGCAAGTACAAGATGTAAACTGTCGGCCGGCCGACATCGATTTGTCGGCCGGCCGACAGTGCGGCCTTCTCATGTAAAACGTCCTGACACCTGCCATCTACTTCCCTGAAACCTCCTGATGCCTCACACCTAAAACCCGACACTTTATATTGGGTGTTTGACTAACCGACACACCATCCCTAGAATCTCTGCAACTCTTGCCTCAACAAAAACAGATTTGATGATCGTCGCGATCGCCAATCAAAAGGGCGGCGTAGGGAAAACGACTACCGCCGTGAATCTCGCTGCAGCGCTCGCCATGCGCGGCGGCAAGACGCTGCTCATCGATCTCGACCCACAGGCGAACAGCAGCATCTCGTTTCTCGACCTGCGGGCCATCGCGCGAAGCACCTACGACGCGATCGCCGAGCCGACGGTCTCGCTGAGCGACATCATTCTTCCCGCGCCTGTTCAGAACCTGTTCATCGCGCCCGCGCGAATCGGACTGGCGAAGCTCGAGTCGCGGCTGGTCGGAGAGCTCGACGCGCACTTCCGGCTCAAGGACAAGATCCAGGCGCTGAATGGCTTCTACAAGAACATCGTCATCGACTGCCCGCCGGCACTCGGGCTCCTGACGGTGAACGCCCTCGTCGCGGCCACGCATCTGCTCATCCCGATTCAGTCGTCCTATTTCGCGCTCGAGGGAACCGACGATCTGCTCGAAACGATCGAGAAGGTCAGACAGCGGCCGAATCCGGCGCTGCGCATCCTCGGCGTCGTTATCACGATGCACGACAAGCGAACCGCCCTGGCGCGCGACATCCGCGAGCAGATTCAGAAGGTGTTCGGCGGCAAGGTCTTCGACACGGTGATCGCGAAGAGCGTCCGGCTGGAGGAGAGTCCCGCCTACAAGGAATCGATTTTCACATTCGCGCCGGACTCGTCCGGCGCGACGGATTACTACAGTCTCTGCGAAGAGGTGATCGAACGTGTCGAAGCGCGGACTGCCTGAGACCCTGCGGATGCGGCATGACGAGCACTACGTCGAGGCGCTGGCCGCCTCGGCCGGGGCGCCCGTCGGACGAATGATTTCCATCGAGCTGCTCGATCCGAATCCCAATCAGCCGCGGCAGGTGATGGGCGACCTCTCAGAGCTGATGGCATCGGTCGCCGAGAAGGGTGTTATCGAGCCGCTCATCGTTCGTCAGCGCGGCGGCCGCTACCAGATCATCGCCGGCGAGCGGCGCTACCACGCCGCGGTGCAGGTCGGCCTCCGGGAAATTCCCGTCGTCGTGCGCGAGGTGGATGACGCCGAGGTAATGGAGCTCGCACTTGTAGAGAACCTGCAGCGGAAGGATCTGACCGCCTTTGAGGAGGCGGAGGCGTTGCACCAGCTTTCGCAGAGGTGCGATTACACACACGAGGACATGGCGCGGAAGCTTGGCAAGTCACGCACCGCAATCACCGAATCGCTGTCGCTGAACAGGATGCCGGACGAGGTCCGCAACCTATGTCGGCTGGCCGACATTACATCCAAGTCGACGCTGCTGCAGATCGTTCGACAGGAAGATCCCAAGAAGATGATGGCGCTCGTCGAGCGCCTCGTGAACGGCGGCAACGGAGTAACGCGTCAGGACGTGCGGAAGGAAACGGCCAAAGCAACGAGTCGACCGAAGCCGTTCATCTTCGCGTTCAGACCAGAGACAAAGCACTTCAACCTGCGAATGAGCTTCCGCAAAGGCAGGGTCGACAAAGCGGAAATCATCTCGGCCCTCGAAACGATCATCAAAGAACTGCGCGCAGCGAGGTAGCCCGCAAGATCGGGGCGCATTAGGCTGAGCGCCGGAATCTTGCGTGGATTTCCACCGAATATCCGCAGGGTCGCATAATAGATGTTATGTTAACTAATTAGCCGGACCGGCCTTTAGGCGGTCCAATTCCGCGCCGGAAACCGTTCGTCCGGTACCCGTACTTCGATCGGCTGATGCCTCGGATAGTGCTCCACTTCTGCGCCGTGGCGATTCAGCGCGACGATGAACGCGACGGTCGAATCCTTCATCACACCGAGACACTGAAACGGCACCTGCAGCTCCAGCAGCCGCCCGGCGGCGACCTTGATACCCGGACAGCTGCGCGTCAATCCGCCCGCCGCGCGCGGTCGATCGACCATCTCGGCGCGCACTCCGCCGCCACCGCCGGTGACGACGACACTGCAGCCCTCAGGCTTCAGGAAGTTCAGGCTCATGTGCTGATCGGCGGTGATGACCTCGCGCATCGGCACCGGCCCGGCCGTACGCACGTAAAGGTTCTGCAAGTCGAAGCCGAACTCGATTTCCGAAATCGACAGTTGCCGCGTCGAGACCTCGTGCATGGCGTCGCCAGCGGCAACGATGTCGACCGACCCCGCTCCCAGCCACTCGAAGTAATCCGTCGCCTCGCCGTCAATCGTCGGCGTGATCAATCCGGTAGGCCCGACGATGCCGGCTGACGGCGGATGCGTCGTGATGTTGCTGACGAAAAGCTCCTCGGGAACTGGTACATCAATGGCGCGGTAAATGTTCCGGACGTGCCTCCGGAACAGATCGTCGAATACCAGATCCTGCTCCGATGAATGGTCATCGCCATACCACCAGAACCAGTCGGAGCCCTCGGCAATGAGCATCTCCTCCTTCGCCCGCGCCAGCGCCTCCGTAGCAATATTCGTCGCGGCTTCAAGCGCCCGGCGCACATCCGCGAGCTGGCTCCATGCCCGCTGGTCGTCGGCGTGACCGACCCAGATGTAGAAGTTCGCGTTAATCCACGAGCCGGGAAAAATCGAGGGCAGCGAATCGCGTGGTGCACTACACGCCTCCGTCATCGTCACCGTGCGAAGCGTGGGGTGTGAGGCGAGACGTCTGTAGAGGGCGCGGAGAAACGGACGGCCCTGGCCTTCGAAGTGCTCCCAGGCGTTTTCGCCGTCGAGGATGACGAAGATAGTGGCCTCTCCGCCGTTCGTACGTGTCGAATAGCGGCTGCCCGCGTCGGCAAGACGCCGCACGAAGTTTTCCGCCGCGTCCTCCGGATTCCATGACGCATACGTAAAGCCGATCAGATCTGAAAGCGTATGGTCGCGAAAGCCGCATGTGACCTGCTGTCCCTCGCGGCCGACGCGGTAGGCGCGGTAGAGCGCCTCGGGGTTTTCGACGTTGCCGTCGCGATCGCGGATGAACTCGCGACCGGTCGATTTCGCCAGGATTTCCTCGTCGGTCGCCATCCATTGAAAACCCGCCGTCGCTACAAGCGGCACCATGGCGTCCGATACGGAGCCTTCAGACGGCCACAAGCCGACCGGCTTGCGCCCGAACAACCGCTCGTGCAGGGTAACAGCGCGCGACAACTGCTCCGCGGCGTCTTCCGGATGACGGAACCGTTCACGGGGCATGCGTGACGAGGGATGCGTGCGAAGGTAGACGTCCGTGTCGCACAGCAGCGGCAGGATCGGATGGTAAAACGGCGACGTCGAGATTTCGACCTGTCCACGCACCGCGGCATCGCGATATTCCGGCACCACACGGCGCAGCAGCTCGAGCTCCACCGCGCGCAATGTCTCCTTGTCGCCTTCTGTAAATCGACTACCCTTCGCCACCAGCGCCCGAATACGCTCGTCGCGATCGAAATAGTAGGGATCGATCCAAACGAGCTTGTGCCAGACCTGCAGGTCGCGGATCTCTTCGATCGAGAACTGCGAGACCTGCGCTCTCATGGTCAGCCCGGCGCCATTTGCCTCGCGCTTCGCCAACAGCTCGCGGTAACGCGGATACGGATCGATCATGCGCGCCCGCTGCGCGTGGAAGAACTCTTCGATGCAGTAGCCGCGCTCTTCGTCCGATAGTGCGTCGGCAGGCTTCAGACCGATTTCAAGATGACGATCCCGCGCACGGTCCTGCGCGAACGCTTCGAGCTGAACGAGGAGCGACGGTACCAGGTTGAACGTCGCCTTCACGTCAGGGAACTCGCGCAGCAGCGCGACCATCCCCCAGTAGTCCTTCGTCGCATGCAACCGGACCCACGGCAGAATATGCTCCCCTGTTGCCAGGTCCTCGTAAAACGGTTGGTGCATGTGCCACAGAAGCGCGACGCGCGTCATAGAATGAAGGGCTAACCGGTGAAGATTCTCGACCGTTACGTGATCCGTGAAGTCCTGCTGCCGTTTGTCATCGCGCTGCTGGTCTTCACGTTCATCTTAATCGTCCCGTCGATGATGCAGTACGCGGAGGCGTTCATCGCCAAAGGCGTCTCCACAACGGTCGTGCTTCGCGCGATGGCGACCTTGTTGCCGTCATCGCTTGCGCTCTCGATTCCTTCGGCGCTCCTCATCGCGCTGCTCATCGCCTTCGGACGGCTCTCCGCCGACCGCGAATTCGTGGCCATGCAGGCGTGCGGCGTCAGCGTTGCGCGGCTGCTCTGGCCCGTGGGAATTCTGTCGGTCGTGGGCTGGGCAACCACCTCGTACGTGATGATCGAAGCGCTTCCGGATGCGAACCAGGCATTCCGGCAGATTGCCTTCAACGTCCTCGCTGAGCGGGCCGAAGGCGAAGTCAAGCCGCGCATCTTCTTCACCGAATTCCCCGACCTGGTCATCTACGTGCGCGACATTCCACAGGAAGGCGGGTGGAATGACGTGTTCATGGCCGACAACACGCCGGGGCGTCCACAGGCGATCTATCTCGTCAAACACGGTCGGGTCGTGCTCGACGCGAAGCGGCGCACGGTCGAAATGGTTCTTGAAGACGGCACACGGCATGTCGCCAACGCCGACGGGACATATCAGGTCGTCAAATTCGCGCGGCAGGTGGTCAGCGTAAATCCGGACGTCGTGTTTCCGCGTGGCGGCCCGACAAAGGGCGATCCCGAGATGACGATCGCCGAGCTCCGGCAGCGTGCCGCGGAGCTCGAAGCGCAAGGCATGTCGTCGCACAACCAGGTCATGGCCATCCACCGAAAGTTCGCGATTCCGGTCGCCTGCCTGGTGTTTGGCGTGATTGGGCTGGCGCTCGGCGCCACTAACCGCCGCGACGGCAAACTCGGAAGCTTCGTCTTCGGCCTCGGCGTCATCTTCGCGTATTACATCCCGCTGACGCTCGGACCCGCGCTGGCGAAGGGACATCTGATCCCGCCGTGGCTCGCGGTATGGGCGCCGAACATCATCCTCAGCCTGGTTGGCGCGGCGTTGTTCTTCTGGCGTTCGCGTGCCGCGGATCAGGAGTTCCGTTTGGTTCGCCCGAAGTGGCTCGAACGTCGTCATCGACCCACGGAGCCTTCGCACCCACGAACCGCCGACAGCCTGTCCGCGCCGACGAGCGTGCTCGCTCGCCTTCGCCCCAGCATCCTCGATCGTTACGTGACGACGATGTACGTGCGCGTGTTTCTGTTGTGTGCGCTTGGACTGCTCGCGCTGTTTTACATCTCCACGTTCATCGATCGATCGGACAAGGTGTTCAAAGGTGCGGCGACGTGGAGCATGATGGGCGCGTATCTCTGGTATTTGATGCCGCAGTACGTTTATTACGTGCTGCCGATGTCGGTGCTGCTCGCCTCGCTCGTCACCATCGGCGTGCTGACGAAGAACAGCGAGCTTATCGTCATGAAGGCGTGCGGTATCAGTTTGTATCGTATCGCCATGCCGATGCTTGGCGCGGCGCTGCTCGCGGGCGGAACGCTGTTCATGCTCGAGCAGACCGTGCTCGGCGACTCGAACCGTCGCGCGGAGGCGATCAAGCGTGTAATGAACGGCGTCGCCCCGGAGACGCTCGATATGCTGACGCGCCAGTGGGTGGTCGGCAGCCGCGGCGAGATTTATCACTACGATTACTTCGATCCCGCGAACAACGCGCTGATGGGGCTCGAGGTATTCGGGTTCTCCGATCGGATGCGCGCACTCACCCACCGCTCCTACGCGAAGGTGGCGCGCTTCTCGCCGCAGCCGGGCCACCCTGAACAGTGGCGCGCTGAACAGACGTGGTCACGCGAGCTGCTGCCGAGCGGCGACACGCGGCAGTACGCATCCGCGCCAACAACCGAGTTCACACTCGAACCACCCTCGTACTTCGGCACGCGGCAGCCGGAGCCCGAGTTCATGACCTATTCACAGCTGCAGTCGTATATCGATCAACTCAAGACCAGCGGGTTCGATGTCATCGCCCAGCAGGTAGCACTCGAACGAAAAGCATCGTTTCCGTTCGTTACGCTGATCATGACGCTCATCGCGGTGCCGTTTGCCGTCACCGCGGGCCGCCGCGGCGCGATGTACGGCATCGGCGTCGGGATTGTGATTGCCATCAGCTACTGGGTGGCGTTCAGTGTTTTCGCGGCGCTCGGCACCGGCGGTGTCGTCGCGCCGATGCTCGCGGCGTGGGCGCCGAATATCCTGTTTGGCGCAGGCGCTGCGTATCTGCTGTTAACCGTGCGGACGTAGCGCCGCCTGAAGGCGGCCGCTACCGACGACGCAGGGGTCGGTTTCAGCCGGCCCGCTGAAATCTCACCGAATGAATCGGCGGCAGATTGGATGAGATCGTCTGCCATGAATCGCCGCCATTCTCAGTCACCCACAACGATCCGGTCGTCGATCCGAACGCGAGCACCTCTCCACTCTCGTCGATGTCCAGCGCGTGGCGGTAGACCAAATCGTACGCATGCTGCTGTGGCAGACCGCTGGTGAGCGTCTGGAATGTCTTGCCTCCGTCACGCGTACGATTGACGATGACATGGCCGTCTGCCGGGTAGCGCTTCTCGTCCTTGATCGCCGGGACGAACCAGGCGGTCTCCGGATCGCGCGGATGCACGGCGACCGCGAATCCGAAGGCGCTCAATCGTGGACCCGAAGGCTCCGCGCTGCCCGGCTGAATCTCGCTCCACGATGCCGCACGATCGGTCGATTTGAATATCCCGTTATGGTGCTGCACCCATAACGCGTCCGGATTCGCCGCGCACTGCACCACCTGATGCGGATCCTGAGCGTTCGGCTCGAACTGCATTTCCGGCGGCATGTATTCCGCGCGCATCCCCTTGCCGCCGACGCTCCACGTGCACCCGCCGTCACGCGTGACCCACGCGCCGCCGCAGGAAATGCCGATGACGATGTGCTTCGGGTCGCGTGGATCGACGCAGACCGAATGGATTCCCGGGTAATCCGCTCCGCCGCCGAACCACATCTCGCGCTTCGGGTCATCCCAGAGCTGCCGATTAAGCGTCCATGAATCGCCGCCGTCATCCGACCTGAATAGGCCGCCTGGCATCGTGCCGCACCAGATGACGCCCCGCTCGTTTGTGCCGCCCGGCGCCAGCGCCCACACGAGTTTCAGCGCCCAGTCGATTGGCTTACCGTTGTGGGTCATCTTCGGCGTGTAGCCGTCCGGCATCGGCGGATACGCGGGCGTCCCGATCTCCTGCCATGTTGCGCCCTCGTCACGGGAGCGGTGCAGTTTCGCACCGAAATGGCCGTGATACAGCGCAGCGATCACATCGCCGCTTCGCGGGTCGTGCATCGTCAGCGTGCAGTTGTCGCCCAGAAAATTCGCACGCGATACGGCCCACGCCGACGCACCGCGCGCCACGGTGAACAGTCCCTTGCGCGTGGCGACGTAACATGCCCTGCTCATTGCTGGCCTCCTGACAACGCCTGGATCACGTCGATCATCCCTTCCTCGTTGACCGGGTCGGTCAACCCCACGCGATCGCGAAGCTGTCCACCGTCGACAAAGATAGCCATGTGCTCGCGGAGGCGTCCCTGCTCGTCGAGCACGTAGCTGCGCGCCCGCGGGTGCTCCGCAAAGTACGCGTCGAGCGCGTCACGGACGCGGCTGCCGCCGACGACGCGCGGCGGGCACTCGATATGACGCTGGATGTTGTCCGTGAAGCGGATGGTCGGCATCACTTCGCGTATTTAATATCGTCGATCTGAATCTGTCCGTTCGAGCCAATCTTCGTGTTCACGGAATCGATGACGAACAGCACCGAGTCGATTTGCGAGAGGTCCGGGTGCTCGGGCATTGACGTGCTGATGCCGTGGAAGTCGGCGAAGGGCACCTCAATCGCTCGCGGCATCTGATCCACATATACCGACCTGCGCCACCGGCTGTCGGCTCCGCCCGAGGCCCGCAGCTGCACGGACAACCGCATGGGCCGATCCGCTCGCGCCATGAACATCAATCGGTCGTACATCCCTATTGCGGAAGTCGCCGGCATCACGAACGCGGCATACGGGCTGTCGGCCGACGATCCGGAAATCGCAAAGCGCAGGAGAAGCTGCGTTCCCGGCAACGCGCCGACGACGTCGAGCGCGGCGTCGGAGGAGGCACTCTTTTCGATCGTCCAGCCGCGCGCCGGACCGTTGTCATACACCGCATGGAATGTCCGCGGACCTGAAAGGTCCGTGCTGCTCGAGGTCCGCGCGCTCGCGGTCGACGTCCTCGGCGGCGCGGGCGCTTCCGGCTCCCGGTCTACGTATACGGGATTCGACATCAGCCACGGCACCGGCGGCGTTCCCGGACCACTGGGCAGCGTCACCTCCACGCGATACACGCCGGCATCGGCAGCATGTTCCAACCGTCTTCCCTGCGTGTTGGCGACAGCGACGCCGTTGCGAAACAGTGTGATCTGGGCATCATCCGGCGCCTGCGCATCAACAGTGATCGAGCCGGCGTTCGCCGCGACGCGCAGCGCGGCCGGTCCGGCAAGCGCGTCAATCATCGAGTAGAACGCTCCGTCCCGAATCGCGTTCAGTACGGCGCCGGCGTCGGCCGCCGCATCGCGCGTCAGCCGCGCGTCCGGCAGCGCAATCGAAAACTCGCGAAATGAGTTTGCGTAGGACGGGAAGTGAAGCGACCCTGCCGAATCGTACGGTTCGCCGAACGATCGCACGCCGACACGAGCGTGCGCGTCAGCGGCTGCCACACCGAAGATCCGCCGCCGCTGTGCGAGCTCGTCCCAACGCCTGATGACGGGCTCGGGTCGATCGAGCAGCAACGCGAGCGCCTGCGGTGGACGAAACGGATACGTCAGGAGCGTGCGTACGAACGCCCATGGCCGCTCGTCACGCCACTCGCTGTCCGCACTCAACCACTCGAGCCCGTCGATCGGCGCGTTCCAGTCCTTCCATTGCAGATCGGGCTTCGGCGAGCCTGGATGCGCAGCTATCGCAATTCCGCCGAGCCGGTGCACGTCGTCGACAACGTCACGGCCTTCCCCGCCGAGCGGATACGGCGCCTTCGGCAGGCCGAGTGCGACCAGATGCCCGTCGATGGTGCTGACCTCCACACCGTCGATGTACAGCACGCCGTTCCGGTAATCGGGCAAATCGGGCGTTCGCGTCCCATCGCCATGGTCGGTGATGATCACGAATTGCAGACCCGCCGCCGCCGCGGCACGCGTCACGTCGTCGACCGATCCAGTGCCATCGGAACGATTCGTGTGGACATGAATGACACCGCGGATGGGTGCAGCCATTCCAGGAGGCGCGGCGGGTAACGGGCGCGGTGCCGGCGGCATAATCACAAACAGCACGACGGCCGCGATGGTGAGCAGGGCAAACCGCCGCATCAGACGAAACACGCGCAATTACGCCCTGGGATGGAAGCGGTCGTAGACCGCGCGCATGCGCTGCTGCAGCACGTGAGTGTAGATCTGCGTGGTGGACAAATCGGCGTGGCCGAGCATCATCTGGATGGCTCGGAGATCCGCGCCGCGCTCGAGCAGATGCGTGGCGAATGAATGCCGCAGCATGTGCGGGCTCAACGTCGCGGTCACGCCGGCGGTGCGCCCATAGCCCTTCAAGATTTTCCAGAAACCAACGCGCGTGAGACCGGAACCGCCGCCGCGCGCGTTGACGAACAACCGTGGACTCGTGCGTGTTCCCAGTAACGCCGAACGTCCCTCACGCAGGTAACGGCGGACCCACGCGGCTGCCTCGTCGCCCATTGGCACAACCCGCTGCTTATCGCCTTTGCCCGTACACGTCAGAAATAACGCGTCGAGATTCACGTCCGGCGGACGCAGCGAGATCAGCTCCGAGACGCGCAGTCCGGTCGCATACAGCAGCTCGATCAACGCTCGGTCGCGGAGACCGCGAGGCGTGCTTACATCCGGCTGCTGCAGCAGCTTATCGACTTCCTCGACCGACAGATGCCGAGGCAGCGACTTCCACGATCGCGGCGCACGAAGCTGATCGGCCGGATTGGACTTGATCCGTTTGTCGATTGTCAGAAAACGGTAAAACCCGCGGTAGCAGGCGATGGCACGAGCGACGGATCGAGGCGAGCGCCCCTCCGACATCAACTGCCGAACCAGCTCCTCGAGCTGCTGTCGCGTCAGCCGCTCGACCGTAGCGCTGTTTCCCGCCGCGAACTCCTGCAGCAGAATGAGATCGCGCGCGTAGCTTTCCACCGAGTTGACGGAAAGCCGCCGCTCGACCGTCAAGTGCGTCAGGTAGGCGTCGACCGCTGAAGTAGATGTCCCTGGAATTGTAGAATTGTAGCGAACTTATGGCTGTGCGCTCGAAGTGGCAGTCCCTCCCAACCGAAGCCATCAATCCCGCCACCCTCGGTATCGACAAGCTGACTGCCGGCGACATCGTTGAATTGATGTTGAGCGAGGATCGCAAGATGCTCGCCGCGGTGCAGCGCGAGCATGAACGGATCGCCGTCGGCATCGAGATGATCGCGACCGCGCTGCGCAAGGAAGGGCGCGTCATCTTTGTCGGGGCAGGCACGAGCGGCCGCCTCGGCATCCTCGAATCGGCGGAGATGCCGCCGACCTTCAGCACCGATCCGAACCTGGTGCAGGCCATCATGGCCGGAGGCCGCGGCGCAATCTTCAGCGCCAAAGAGGGCGTCGAAGATAACTACGAAGAAGGCGCGCGCTCGATCATGCGTATGCGGCCGACCAAGCGCGATCTGGTAATCGGCGTGTCGGCAAGCGGCATGACGCAGTTCGTCCGCGGCGCGCTCACGCGCGCACGGCGCGCCGGCGCACGCATTATCTTCGTCACCTGCGATCCGCATACCGAGCTGCAGACGTTCGTCGATTTGACCATTTCGCCTGCCGTCGGTGCCGAGGTGATCGCCGGCTCAACCCGCCTCAAGGCCGGCACCGCCACAAAGATGGTGCTCAACATGCTGACGACCGGCGCCATGGTGCGCATCGGCAAGACGTACGGCAATCTGATGGTCGACGTACAGACCGGATCTGAGAAATTGAAGGATCGCGCGCGGCGCATCGTGAACATCGTCACCGGCCTCGAATACGAAGAGGCGGATAAGCTGCTGAAGAAGGCGCACTGGAATGTGAAGGCCGCGATCGTGATGCAGAAAACGAGTCTGCCCTATCCCAAGGCGATCACGCGTCTGCGCAAGGCGCACGACTCGATGCGCGAAGCGCTCGGCGAGGATATCGAGCCTCGTCTCCGCGGCATGCTGCAGGGCGCCGCCGAGGCCGCACGCAACAACGGCGGCAAACCGTAGACACGCCTACGCGCAAAAGCCGACCTGCCTCGGCTTCGGCGGACCACCGTAGCCTTGGCGAAGGTGGTTAGGTCGGCCTGATGCGCGACGCTGCCTCTCGATCCAGCAACAACTCGACGTCCCTGTGCAGCTGCAGCATCGACGCAGGCACACGCGTCGTAATCCGACCGTTCACCGTCTGGCGGACGCAGTCCGCCTTCTTCTCGCCCGTCGCCACAAGGACGATGCGCCGGGCGTGCAGGATGGTGCCGATGCCCATAGATAGCGCTTCGCGCGGGACGCGCGACGGATCGTTGCCGAAGAGCGCGGCATTGTCGCGCCGTGTTGACTCCATCAGCGTCACACGATGCGTGTGCACCGGAAGATCGTCGGCTGGCTCGTTGAAGCCGACGTGGCCATTGCTGCCGATGCCGAGCAGCTGCAGATCGATTCCGCCGGCCGCAGCAATGGCTTGTTCGTAGCGCCGGCATTCGGCATCCAGATCCGCGGCAACGCCGTCCAGAAAATGAATGCGGTTTCGCTGCAGGTTCACGCCGCGGAACAGATGCTCCTCCATGAACGAGCGGAAGCTGCCGCGGTGTGTCGCCGCGACGCCGGCGAATTCATCCAGATTGAACGTCGATGCGCGCGACCAGTCCATCTTCCCTGCCGCGTGCATCCGCTGCATTTCGGCATAGCCGTCAACAGGGGTTCGACCGGATGCGAGACCGAGCACCGCATCTGGTTTCGCGCGGAGCGCAGAAGCAATACGTTGCGCGAGCGCGTCAGCAACCTCTTCGCTGTTGTTGAGGACGGTAATGGTCACGCGGACTCAAACATACGTGGGAAGTGCGAACGACCCGCGCGCTGCCGCCAGCGCGAGCCGCACCGCGCCGATTGCCGGCTCGACTTCAAGCCGTCGCACGTGCGTGCGCGGTGCGATCTCCGACAGCCGTCGCGTCACATCCTCGACAAGCCACGGAATGCCGCGGAAGATCCCGCCCGCAAGGACGGTCGGAAACGCCTTGCCGCGCATCTCCAGGCGGCCGATGACGGAAGCCGCAGCCGATGCGAGCTCCCCGCCGGCGCGCGTGAGGATATCCGCGGCAATCGCATCGCGCTGTTCCATCGCCCGCTGCACCAGGCCCGCGATACCCGCGATCGTGTGACGATGAACGTCGCGGTAGTAAATCTCGTGAATCAACTGTTTGGGCGTGGATAGATCGAGGTGGTCGAGAATCATCGGCGTCAGCAGCGTGGCAGGGCCGCGTCCATCGAATTGCCTCACAACTGCGGTCAATGCGGCGCGGCCGATCCAGAAGCCGCCGCCCTCATCGCCTAGCAGATACCCCCATCCACCGGCTCGCGCGGCGCGACCGGACGAGTCGCGGCCGTAGGCAATTGATCCAGTTCCTGCGACCACGACGACACCCTCGCGATCTTCAGCCCCCGCCACCAGCGCAACCAGTGCGTCGTTTACGACGATCACTTTGGCCTTGAACCCGATGCGGCGCATGATGCTCTCGACCGCGGCTGTATCGTCAGGGCGATCGACCCCAGCGATGCCGAGACAGATAGCCTGCGGACGAACGTCTCGATCGCCAATCGCGGCATCCATCACGTGATGCAGCACTTTCTCTACCTCGAGTTCGCCCGCCGCCTGCAGGTTCGCGCCGCCGCCGCGCGCTTCGCCGATGATGCGGCCATCCTCGTCGGCGAGCAGACACATCGTTTTTGTGCCGCCCGCATCTATGCCGAGCACATGCATCCTCCGAAAATTGTAGTACAGTCAGCGCTTCTTCCAGATGAGACGACCGCTTCTCTTCATCGCGCCCATTCTTTGTGCGCTCGTTTCCATCCTTTCTCCGCTGCAGGCGGCCGAACCGGCCGACACGGTACGCCCACTGTGGGTCCGTCGCGCCAACGTCGAGTCCGAAGAGGCTATCCGGCGGTTCGTCACCTCCGCCTCAAACGCCGGGTTCAACACTCTCTTCATCCAGGCGCTGGACGACGACGCGACCGTGACGCAGTTCGACCCGATCGCGGAGACGATCGCGCAGGCGCATACGGTCGGAATGCGGGTGCATGCGTGGATCGATATCGCGCGGGTCACGTCGCCCGGAGAGCTGCCGTTTGCGCGCACCCACGTCGTCTATCAACACCCCGAATGGCTGATGGTTCCGCGCGCGCTAGCCGCGGAGTTGCTGACTATCGATGTACATAGTCCGGACTATCTGGGGCGGCTCGCCCGCTGGACACGCGCCAACACCGATCGTGCTGATGGCCTCTACGTTTCCCCCACGCAATCGGACGCCGCGGCATACGTCGCCGAAATCGTGCGCGCGCTCGCCGCGCGCTACGCGTTCGACGGTGTCTATTTCGATCACGCGCAGTACCCGGCCGCCGATTTTGATTACAGCGGCAGGTCGATCGCCGCATTCCGCGACGCAATGCGGACGCAGCTGACGCTCGCCGAACGTCAGCGCATCGACTCCGCCGAGGCGATCGATCCATTCGCATATCCAAACGAGTTGCCGGAGCAATGGCGCCTGTTCCGTCAGTCGCAGCTCACGGCGCTGGTCGCGCGACTCCGCAGTGCGGTCAAGGCCGTCCGCCCCGAGGCGATCGTGAGCGCCGCGATCACATTTGATCCGGCGATTGCCGAGCGAGATCATCTGCAGGATTGGCGAACCTGGGTGGACAACGGGTTCCTCGACGCGCTCTGCCCGATTGTCGCTGCGGGTGACGCAGCCAAAGTCGCCGCGCAGCTTTCGGAGATGGCTGCGTTTGCAGCCGGGCGCCCCGTGTGGGTACCAGTGACGACGCCGCCGGCGGGGTTTGCGCGCATCGCCAACCGCGTTCCCTGATGTTTCACGCTGCACGGCAGCTGCTCGACCAGGCGACGTCCGAGCGCGCTTTTCCTGCTGCCGTCATCGAAGTCGGCACAACCGGCCAGATGCTGTGGCGCGAGGCGTTCGGCCGCCTTACCTACGCCGACGACGCTCCGCGCACCACCGACGACACGATCTTCGATCTCGCCTCGCTCACAAAAGTCATCTCCACAACCCCGCTGGTGATGCAGCAGCTCGAGCGCGGAGTGCTCGCGCTTGACGACCTCGTATCGGGCCATGTTGCCGAATGGCGACACGAGGATCGGTCCGGTGTCACGCTGCGCGATCTGCTCGCGCATTGTTCCGGTTTGCCGGCGTGGCGTCCTTATTACAAGCAGCTTGACGGTCGCGAGATGTACGAGCGCGCCATTTCCGCGGAGCCACTCGAGTACGCGCCGCGCACGCGCTCGATATACAGCGATCTCGATTTCATCCTGCTTGGCTTCATCGTCCACGGGCGGATGGCACTGACCGAGCGCTTCGCGCTGATGCTCTCGCAGATGGGCATCGTCGAAGAGCTCCAATTCAACCCGCCGCAACTATGGCGCGCGCGCACAGCGCCGACCGAGTTCGACCAATGGCGCGGACGGCTGCTCGTCGGCGAAGTGCACGACGAGAACGCGGCCGCGCTCGGCGGCATTGCCGGGCACGCGGGGCTATTCGGCACGGCCGCATCCGTAGGCGCGTATGCCCGCCATCTGATGCAGGTGCTCGATGGGCGCTCGGGTGTATTCCGCCGAACCACACTCGAGGAGTTCGTTTCGAAACGAGCGGACATTCCCGGCAGCTCGCGCGCGCTCGGCTGGGACACGATGCTGCCGACTTCATCGTGTGGAACGAAGATGTCGGCGCGTGCATTCGGCCACACGGGGTTTACCGGGACGTCGTTGTGGATTGATGCAGAGAAGGATGTTTACGTCGTGCTGCTGACCAACCGCGTGCATCCGACCAGGAGCAACGAGGCGATCAAGCGGATACGCCCAGCCGTGCACGATTCAGTGATCAGCGAATTGCGCTGATCGCTATTTTCCGGGCAGGTGACGCCGGATGTCAGGCCAGAATTCGGACCAGAGATTGCCGACGAATCTGCCAGCGAACGCGGTTCCTTCACGCAGCGCCACCTGCTGCCATTCGTCGAGCGACGGCGGCAGCCACGCGTTCTGTATCACGCTGCCACTCGCCGTTCCCGCGTAGCGCGCCCAGGCCGGCGCCAGATGTCCGTCGGCGCGTCGCGCGAGGAATGTGAGCTTCGCCGCGTTCGCCGCGCGATCGCGCAGGCTGTCGCACGAACAGCGGAAGTACCGCGGATCTTCGCCCCATGCCGATCCGAGTGCGGCTTCAATGGAGTTCGACGTGGCAATCGCCGCGTCACGGCCAACGTAGCGCCGACCGAAGCCACGCCAGCTATGTTCCCACTCCTCCGGCCAGTCGGTGTACGTCTGGATGCCGGCGACAAATACGCCGGCCGTCAGGCTTCGCGGTCCGTACACCGATGTGCCTACCCACTTTGCACGTTCACCTGGCGTGATCGGATGCGCCGGTAAATCCTGGGCTCGCACCACGGCGGGCGCGCCCACCAGCGAGACGAGTGTTGAGAGTGCGGCGAACAATTTCATCGTAGCCGTCAGCGTCCGCCGCGGCCCGGCGCAGGCACGAAGACGCTGCCCGGATTGGAACCAAACGGCCCACCCTGAGCGCCGCCGCGCGGACCGAACGGACCCTGCGGCTGATTGCCCTGACCGCGGCCGCCCCTGCCTTCTCCAGGAGGGAACCCGCCCGGCTGCTGGCCCTGGCCACCACGTCCGCGCCCGCCGATACCGCCTGGAGGCCCGCCCGGCAGGTTGATACCGCCTGTCGGAGTCTGCGAGCCAGTCGGCGCACCGGCGCGGTTGCTCACCTGCTGTGCGACGAACACCCACTCGTTGTACTTGTCGTGCCCGTTGTAGACGCGAAGGGACGTCGCCGTGCTCTTGCTCGCCACGCCGATGATGCCGCCCTGCGCGATAGGCGTGCCGACAACTGTCGTCGGGCGTTGTTGCGGCTGCCCCTGCGTCGGAATGGTGCCGCCAGCGGCGCCCGGCTGCCCCGACGTCTGCTGGTTCGCGTAGAGGACCTGGAACTCACCGTCATTCGTCATCGGATCTTTGTACTTCTTGCGGAGGAAGTGCTCGTTTAGCAGGATGTCGAGCGTGGGCGGAAACGTGTTGGCGTACTTGCGCTGGAACAGCATGACGGCGCGCGCGTACTGCTGACCGCGGAAGATCAACTCCGCTTCCTTCTCGCGCTGCATCGCCGTCTTCCACGCGGGCAACGCCATCGTCATGAAGACGGCCATGATGGTCATCCCGACCAGCAGCGCCGCCATCGCAAAGCCGGCGTTCTTCTGGCGCATGATTGCTTACGGCGTGACCGTCACCACCGTAACGGCGGTGGTGGTATTGCCGCTCCCATCGGTCTCCGTCGCTTTCACGCTGTAGCTGCCGGTGCTGCCGTAGCGGTGGCTGACGGTCGACGCTGAATTGATCGCGCCGAGATCGATCGAATCACCATCACCGAAATCGAGGGTCACGTCCTTTACGCCGTTGGCCGTTGCCGGTGTGACGGTGAATACGAAGGTTGTCGTGGTGGTTCCGCTGCTCGGGCTCACCGATATGGCGACACTCGGCGGCGGCGCAACCGTGACAGACGTCGTCGTCTGATAGGTGATGCCATCCTGATTCGCAGTGGCAGTGATGCCATAGCTACCTGGGTTGCGGTACGAATGGCCAACCGTCTGCGCGGACCGCACCGTACCGAGCGACGAGGTGTTGCCGTCACCCCAGTCGATGACTACGTTGGGTGAGGTATCGGTAGCCGGCGTGACGGTGAGCAACACCGGCTGGCCGACCGCGGGACTGGCCGGAGTCACCGACAGCGTCACCGAGGCCGCCGGGTTGACGTTGACGTCGACCGTTGCGGGGGTGGCCGCGCCTGCGCTCGCCGTGACGGTCGCCTTCCTGTTCGTCGTCAGCGACACCTCCGCGACCCCGTTCTGGTCGGTGATCGCGGTCGTCGAACTCAATGTTCCAGCAGTCGTTGAGAAGCTGACGGGAACGCCAGCGACCGGATTGTTGTCAGTCGAACTCGCTCCGCCGGTGACGCTGGCAGATATTTCAACCGTCCCTCCGCTCGCCGCCACAGTGGACGGATTCGCCCGCACAGAAATCTTCGTCGCCGCCGCTGAACCAACAGTGATCTTCACGACGTTCGTCGTCGTCGCCGTGGTGCCGGTACCGCTGGTGCCCGCTGCACCGCCGGAGATGGCGTGAATCTCCGCAACGCCGGAGGAAGCGCCCGCCTGGAACGTGGCAACCGCTACCCCGTTCGTCGTCTGCGCTTCAGTCGGCGTAACCGCACCGAGTGTCGTCGTGAAACGCACCGTGGTGCCGTTCTGAACGGGGGTCCCACTTGATTCCGAGACAAATGCCGTCAATCCAACGCTGCCGTTGGTGGGAACCGTCGTCGCGTTGGCGGAAAGCGTGATCGACGAGTTCGCCGGAGCTAGCAGCGGCACCTTGTCGCATGCCGCAAGCAGCGCCACCAGACCGACGAGCACCGCGTGAACAAAGAGCTTCATCAATCCCATTCCGAATATTTGGTCCCGTCGAGTGCGGTCAGCTCGGAGCCACTCCTCACATCGTACACGCCGGGTTGCGCGGTCGGATTGTTCGGATCCGGTTCCGACGGAACCTCCCGCCACGTGTCCACCGAGTTCGTGAACGGATCCTTGGGAATCGCCCGGAGGTATTTGTCGGATACGAGATCCTGCAGAGTGGCGGGGTACTGTCCCTTGTCGGCGTAGTACTGATCGATGGCGTCGCGCATCCGGAAGAGGTCTTCTTTCAGCACTGATTCCTTCGCGCGGGTAACGCTGTTCGAGTAGAGCGTCAGGCCGACGCTGGCCAGCACGACGATGAGCGCCATCACCACCATCACCTCGATGAGGGTGAATCCGGTGATCCGGGATCCGGGATTGGGGATCCGAATGGGTCGCTTACCAGTCACGGTACTTCGTTCCATCCAGAGCCGTGCCGTCGCTCTTCGTATACACATCGAATACGTTCTGCCCGCCCCATGACGTCGAGTCGGGCTTGTCCTGATAGGACCGCAGCCCCCACTCCATGCCGTTGGTCATCGGATCAACAGGGATGCGCCGCAGGAATTTCAACTTCGTACCCGTCGCATCGTTGGCTCGGGCCACACCTTCGACAAGCGTCTCGAGGTCCGCCGGATAGCCCTGGTTTTCCGGGCTCAGTTCGGTGGTCGGAATCTGCCCCATGTCGACTGCGTCTTTGAACTTGTCGATCGCGGTCCGGATCTCACGGAGATTGCGGCGCAACTCCGCTTCGCGCTGCCGCTGCGACGTCACCTGCGCCAGCGGCAGCACGGCTGACGCAAGGATCATCAGGATCGTGACGACCACGAGTAGCTCAATGAAGGTGTATCCGCGATGACCCTTGAACATCTGTCTTATCGGACGGTCACCGCCGGCACTGGCGATACCTGCAGCGACGCCGCCGAGCCGCCCGGCGCTGTCGCCGTCCCCGTAATGGCAAGGTTTGCGGATCCGCCGCCAACAGCATCGAACACCACCGCTGCGAGCAGCCCCGTCCCGGCAACGCCGGTCGCATCGCCGGTTCTCACGATGGCAATATCAATCCGGCCGATAGAGGCATCCACCATCTGAGTGAATGTCGCCTGCGCTCCGCCCGCGCGCATGAAGCTCCCTTCCTGAACTGCGCGCACGCGGAGAGCCGCCGGGTTGAAGGTCATCGTCAGCGACATCCCGGACAGCCTTGACGCGTTGGTCGCCGAGATCGCAACCGTGTACGGACCCGCGCCGACGCGGAAATCGGTGCCAGGCGGCGTCACGATCAGCTGCGCGCCAGCCGGAGCAACAGCAGGCGCGGACGCCGACGGTGTGGGCGCGGCGGTTACAGCCGTCGTGCCGGGAATGGGCGAGCTTCCCGGAGGAACAATCGACACTCCCGGCGCGGCATTAGCAGCACCGCCAGGAGGCGCATTCGGCGCCCCCGGTTGCACGGGCGCAGGTGCCGGCGCCGGTGCAGGCTGCGCGGGCGTTACAGCACCAGGAGCGGCGGGTGCCGCCGGCGCGCCAGGCGCCGGTTCGGCTGGTGCAGCGATCAACGGTGGTGGTCCGTTGAGCCCGAGGTTCTGCTGCGTACCGATGAAGATCGGGCTGAGATCGCTTGCGGTGATCTCCTGCGTGCGCACGATGCGCGGCGTCAGCAGCATCACGATGTCGGTGGTGCGGATGTCGGTGTCGTTCGACGCAAACAGCTTGTTCACGATCGGAAGACGCAGGACACCAGGGACCCCACGCAGCGTTCTCCGCTCGTCTTCTCGCAAGAGGCCGGCAAGCAGATTTGCTTCGCCGTCACGCAGCCGCAGCCTCGTGACCACCTTGCGCGTGCCAAACGAGGGCAGGTTCGAGCCAGCAACGTTCACATCTACGCCCTTCGTGCTGTTCTCCACGGAGAGGTCGAGAATAACGTCGCCTTCGATCGTCACACGCGGGGTCATTTCCACCACGATGCCGACCGTGCGGTAGTTGAACGAGGTCAGTGGATTCGTGTTGGCGCCGCCGGTGGCAAGGGGCGTGAACACCGTCGAGGGGATGGGAATGTCGTCGCCGAGGTTGAGCGTGATCTTCTGCCCTTCCGCGCCGCGCAGCTGCGGCTTGGCAACGAGCTTCGTGTCCGAGTCGGTCTCCAGGAAACGAATGACTGCCGACGGCACGGCCAGGTAGAAGTCGGCCGTGGAAACGCCCCTCGTGACGGTGTTCAGATTGAACGAGGGGGTCGTGTTCAACGTCGCCGTCGGAGTGGTGCCGCCCGTCGTGCCGCGTGGGTCGGACTCGGGGGAGAAGATAGCGTTGATCTGGTAATTCGACAGATCGAGACCGAACTGCTTGGCCCGCTCGCGGCTGACCTCGAGGATCTGCACGTCGATGACGATCTCGGCGCGCGGCTTGTCGTTCGACTCGATCATCTTTTCGATAATCGCCGCCACAGCGGTCGTCGCGCGGATCGTGATCGTGTTGTTCGTCTTGTTCGGCGCGATCATCGGCTGCACTGCCATGGCGGGCACACGGATGATCTGGTTGATTATCTGCGCCAGTTCCGTGGCATCGGCATGCGACACGTAGAAGGTGCGTATGACCTGCTCTTCGTAGTTGGCACGCTTCTGCGCGGTGTCGGGAATCACCATGATGGTGTTCTGGTTCAACACCTTGTAGAAGAGCTGATTGGCCGAGAGGATCTGATTAAGCGCCTGGTCGAGCGTCACACCGGTCAGCAGCACCGTGTAGGCGCGATCCTGATAGTCGCGGTCGTAGGTGATGTTGATGCCCGTGATGTTGGCGATGGTGTTGAGGATGTCGCGGATGCTCGTGTTGTTGAACCGGATTTCGGGCAGCACTTCGTTGAGCTTGATCAGCGGCGGCGGTCCGGCCTGCCGCGCCTGCTCCCGCAGCTGCGCAATGTTGTTCGCCGGACGCGATTCGTACTGCTCGCGAATGCGCCGCTCAATCTCCATGACCTTGGCCGCGAGCTGACGGTTCGGCGGATCGAAATCGCTGGCACGCCGGTATTCACGCAGCGCCTCTTCCAGCTCGCCGCGCGCCTCGGCAAGCTGCGCCTGATTGAGATGCTGGTGCGACGCGTTGATCATCGCCCGCTCCAGCGCGATCTTGTAGTCGCTGCGCTCCGGCGATTGTTGCACCGCGCGCCGGTAGTACTCGACGGCGGCGTCCCAGTCGCCCTGCCGCGCCGAGTTTTCCGCGCGGTTGTAGGAACGTGACGCTCCGCACCCCGCCGCGGCCAGCGCCAGCGCCATCACGACGATCAACTTCATCCGGTGTACACGCATCATTGTCCCGAGAGCCGAATCGTCTGACGGCCGCGTCCGTCGAGATACGCAAGATCGGCCGATTCGACGCCGATTTTCAGCAGGCGGTAACGGCCATCGATGATATCGCCTTCCTTCCCGTTGACGATGTCACCGCCGCTGTCTCTGAACACCGCGACGCGCCCCTGCGCTGTATCGAGCACGCCGATGTACTTCAGCGCAATCGGCGGCGGCGGCGGCGGTCCCTGCGGCACTGGCGGCGCGATCACGATCGGCGGGCGCACGACAGCCTGCGGCCGCGGCGCGGGCGGCGGCGCCTTTGGCTTGAACTGAAACGGATTTCGTGTCGACGGCTCGAGCTCGCTTGGCGCCGCCTTGAGGAGCTCCAGCTTTACGTCCGCAACCGCACTCGTCCCCTGGTTCGCTGCTCGCGCCGGTGTCCGTCGAGCATTTGACGGCGCCGCCGCGGTTCCGGTCGGGTTGCTCGACCGCCGCGCCATTTCCACGCCGCCAACCGTAGCGCCGATCGCAAGAAGCGCCAGCAGTTGCCGCGAGATGAGAAACTTCATTGCGCGCCGTCTCGCGTGGCGCCGGTGTCGCGGTAGTACGTCGAGAGGTGCAGCGTGACGCCGAGCGGGCCGCCGTTGGCGCCCTGGCCAAGCTCGATGTTGTCGACGACAACAAACTCCGGCGCGGTTTCGAGCTGATGAATGAACGCCCGCACGTTGGCGTAGCTCCCTTCGAGCGCCATGTCGATCTTTAATTGCGCGAGCGTGCCGTCGTGCGGTGGGAGCGATTCGAACGTTGCGCGGAGAAACTTCAGGTTGGATTCACGGGCCAGCTGCGCCAGGCGGAGATGCGTCAGCCGCCGCGCACCGGCCAGATTCGCGGGCAACACATCGTTGTAGAACGTCGCCAGTTCGGTGGCCGCGCGATCCTTGCCCGTCAGAGTGCCGTTGGCCTGCGCGAACTCACGCTGCGCACCGCGCAGCTGATCCTCCGCCGTGCGATCGCGCTGCTCGATGTTGGCCACCCGCTGACTGAGCGGATAGACCACCGCCGCGTAGATCACGATATTCACGCCCAGGGCTATCGCGAGCGGCAGGACGACGCGCCGGTGTTCGCGAATCACGCGCTGAAAGAGCGGTCCCCCGACCTCGTCAGCCACGGGGCTCCTCCGGACGGATGTAGCTGCCGCGGATCACGGCCTTCAGTAAGCCGTCATCATCCGTGGCTTCCGTCGGCGTGATCAGATCGCGGAAGCTGCCGGTCTTTTCAAGCGCTTCGATGAACTGATCGACATCTTCCGAGCGCCGCGCTTCGACGGCGATCTGGATGATGAACTCCCCTTCCTTGGTGAGCGTCGGATCGACAGCGGTGATTCGCACGTCGTCGGGAAGGGTCTGTTCGAGCTGATCGAACAGCTCGCTCCACGAGAACGCGCGCTGATCGATGATGCCGTTCGCTTCGCGTGCGGCGTTGGCGACGCTCTCGAGCTCTTTGGCGTTGATCTGGGCGCGGATACGCGCCGCTTCGCGGCGCAGTCTTGCGGCTTCACGTTCGGATTCGGCGGCGTGAGCGCCCAGCGTCCGCTGGCTGGCATTCAGGCGGATAAGCTCGCCGATATTGAACGCCGTGATGGCGACCACAAGAACCAGCACCAGTCCGAGCACCAGCTGCACGGCGCGCTCGTTGTAGAAGGGACGGGTCGCGAGATTGGTCCGAAGCATCAGGCCGCCGCCGATTCCTTCCGCGTGCGCACGGCCATGCCGACCAGCGGGCTCAGGATGTCCATGACGTCCGGGGTGATTTTGATGCGATCCGTCAGCGCGGCTGCCTGCGTCGCGTCAATCGGTTCCACCTCGACGCCGAGCCGCTCCTCGAGACTGCGCCGCGCGGTCTCGAGCGCACCAGGCACCCGGCCGCCGCCGCCGAGCAGCACGCGCGAGAACCGTTCGCCCGACAACCGATCCTGGTAATACATCGCCGTCTGATGTACCAGGTCCGCGATGGTGGCCTCGTCGCCCTCGGGCCGATTGCGGAAGAAGATCACGTGCTCGCCGCGCATGATGACGATCGACGTGTAATCGGGACGCATGTGGACGACCAGCCAGTCAACGGAGGGCACCGGCGCGGTGCCGAGAAACAGATTCACGACGCTGAGCGTCGCAAGATCGACAAGCCCGGCGTAGATCTTCAGGTCCTCGCAAATCCCTTCGTATTCGGCAATCACGTCACGGCGGGCGGTCAACACGACGAACTCGGCGCCGCCAGCGGTGCTGCGCGCCGCCGGCGCGTAGGTGACCACCGCTTCTTCGATTGGAAATGGCGCGGCCTTCTTCACCTGCCATCGAACGAGCTGATCCAGATCCTCGCGCCGCGCCGGCAGGGTGTCGAATCGGACGAGGGAGACCTTCGCCGCCAGGTCCGGGATCACCAGCGCGACACGCCGAGGTCGGATGCCGCCGCGATCGAGCGCGGTGCGCAATGCGGCAACCACCGCCGCGCGGTTGTGGATGTTCGATGCCGTCAGGGATGGCGTCACTGCCCCTGCGGGAAGCG